>DATLZK010000042.1:0-52891 GCA_035574015.1 Anaerolineales bacterium | reverse complement strand
CATCCGACTTGGTTTTTTTATTGGGTGCCGGTCGAACGAGCGTGCGGATCTGTTCATGCATGTAGAGTTGGACGTAGTAATACCCACCGCCGTTCTTGCCGGTCGCACCGGAGCCTTTCCAACCTCCGAAGGGTTGGAAGCCAGGCCACGCGCCGGTCGTCGCACCTTGTGGGCGGTTGGCATAGGTCACACCGGCTTCGATCTTATCGAAGAACCATTCGACTTCCTCCTCCGTGCCGTAGAAACCGGCGGTGAGGCCGTAGTTCACGCTGTTGGCAATTTTCATGGCTTCATCGAGACTGCTGACTTTGCCGATTGTGCTGATGGGGAGGAACATTTCGTATTGCCAGAGGCGATGATCGTAAGGTAGATCGGTAACGAAGGTCGGTTCACAGAAGTAACCTTTGTCGTAGAGTCCACCGGTTTTCACATGACCGCCGGTGAGGAATTTGCCGCCCCCCTGATGGATCTCTTCGGTGAAGTTCTTGAAGTCGTTGTATGCTTTTTGATTGATGACCGGCCCAAGATAGGTGGCGCGCTCGGTTGGGTCGCCAATGACGAGTTTTTCTGTCTTTTCCTTGAGCAGGGCAATCAGTTCATCATACACTGGCTCTTCCACGAGCACGCGTGAAGCGGCGGAGCATTTTTGCCCCTGCAAGCCAAATGCCGAGCGGACAATGCCGGTGGAGGCATCTTCCAGATTGGCATGACGCGAAACGATAGCAGGATTCTTTCCACCCAGTTCGAGAATGACCGGGCGAACATAGTTGCGCTGTGCAAAATCGCGGAACATCTTCATGCCCACATCGAACGAGCCGGTGAAAGTCGCGCCGTCCACTTCGGGGCTATCTACGAGCGCTTGCCCAAGCGTCGAACCGGGTCCCGTGACGAAGTTCACGACGCCATCCGGGAAGCCCGCATCGCGCAGACATTCCACATAGAGGCGGACAATCCACGGCGTATCCGTTGCTGGCTTGATGACCACTGTGTTTCCGGCGACGAGCGCCGCGCCGGCGGGGCCGCCTGTCAGCGCAAAGGGAAAATTGAACGGGCTGATAATGAGCCAGACTCCATAGGGACGCAGTACGGAGGTATTCGTCGACTCATAACCGATGAGCGGGTCCTTACCCATCGGTCTGACAAAGCCATCGTTCTCCTCCATCATCTTCGCAGACCAGTACATCAGGTCGGCAGTCTCCTGCACATCACCCAGCGATTCCATTCGATTCTTGCCCACCTCCAGCGCCATCGCCGCGCCGAGTTCGAAGATTCGTTGCTCGATCAGCGAAGCCGCTTTGCGCACCAGCCGCACGCGGTCTTGCCAGGGGGTATGACTCCACATCGGGAAGGCCTTGCGTGCCGCGGCCACTGCCATCTGAGCATGCGTTGCATTGCCCTTTTGCATCACGGCAAGCGTCAAATCGGTGTTGATGGGGGAGCGGTCTTCGAACTTTTCATCGGCGAACACATCTTTGCCGTCAATGAACATCCCATATTCCTTGCCAAGATTTGACTTCACCTTGGCAACTGCCTTCTCGAAGCCTGTGTGAAGTTCCTCGGGTGGGTTGAACATCGTGGCATACGTAAGTTTGAAAGCCATGCTTCCTCCTTAAGGGAATTGGAAATTGGAACGAAACAAATCTCGACGATGAAACGAACACGCGCGCAAAGTATAGTCTAGGATGGAGCAGTCGTCAAAGTGACGAAAATCATTTACACCGGAAGGTGCCCGCCTATATACCTCGCACGTAAGAATATTCTGCTCGGATATTTCTATACGGATATGAAGACTCGCCTCTTTCCGACCCTCGGCTTGCTCGCCGTTATCTTGGCGGCCTGCGCCCCGAATCCTGCCTCCCCGCCTCCTGCGCCGAGCGCATCCCCCCTCACCCTCGCGCCGACCTCCCTCCCATCCCCAACATCGGAATTTGCTCTCACCCAAGCCCCCGAACCGACGGCAATGCCCCTTGCCACCTCGCGCGGACCTGAACTCCACGCCACTGATCCGGCCACTGTGAGCCTTGCCTCCGGGCAACTCCAGCTTGTGGAGTTCTTCCGTTTTACTTGAGCAACCTGCCGCGCCATGGCGCCCATGGTCCATGGGCTCGAAGCGAAATACTTCGGCAAGATCAAGTTCACCTATCTGGATGCTGACGATCCTCGTACTCTCGAATTCCAGCGCGCGCTTGGGTTCTATTACCAACCCGAATTCTACCTGTTGGATGGAGAGGGCAATGTGCTGAAAAAGTGGGTGGGATACACTGACGAGCAGGAATTCGAGGAAGTCTTTGCACAATACGTGAAATAACAAAACCTCCGCAATGGAGCAATTGCGGAGGTTCGTGCTTTCTGGCGAAACGTCAGTTCGGGATAAGGACTTTTTCACCGCAGGAACGCGGAGAGCGCTGAGAAAATCCAAAAAATCTTTGCCAAGGACGCGATTTGCGAGGCTAACTCTTTAGCAGGTAAGACTCATAGGCACACTGTTCACGGCATCGGTAACATTGTAAACCTGTACGATGTATGTTGCTTGCTCACCCGAAAGCAATGCGATGGTTTCTGTAAAAGTGGTGGAATTCGGAGGAAGTTCAGCAATCGCCTCACCGTTGCGGAGAATGCGATAACCCTCCTCATTGGTTGCCCGATCTGTCCAGTTGATGGTGATGGTCATTTGCCCGGCGCTACAAAAGAACTCCCATTTTTTTATGGAGGGCGCCTGCGGAGGTGCCAGCGTTGCAGTGGGAGGTGGAGTTACGGAGGAAACGACCCAGTAACTTCCGCTCACCTCCACGTATTCACCCCACAACCAGCATTCACCACTCGGACTTTCCGTAGATTTCACAAGCCAATAGTTATCGGAGTCATAGCGCCCAATAATCTCCAGCCTTTTACCGGCCAGGTAGGTGTATACAATCTCATAGGCTTCACCGGGTCCTGTGCGGCAGTTGGTTGGGGCACGTACGATCAGCATGGGTGTTGAGTAAGTGGGAGTGATGGTAGGGATCATCGTGTGTGCGACTGTGCTGATGGGAGAAGGCGACGTGGCGAGAATACCCTGCTGGACGGTGGGTGTGAAGGATGCGATCAGCAAAGCCTCCACAGTCAATGCGGCGGCGGTTTGCACATCCTCCGGCGGCGGAACTTGTTCACGAGGCGGCAAGTTGCACGTGAGGATAGTCGCGATCAAGATAAGGGATGCCCAGAATTTTCGCATAGATCTTTGTGAATTGATTGTATCATCATTGTTTCTTGCTATCTCGATTTTGGCTCTTTAGTCGAGGGGTGAAGGGGTGAGGGAGAGCGCTGCCACCTCAAAACGTTTATCCCGAATTCACGTTATAAACGTTTGTGCTATGTGCACTCAAATCTCTAGCACAACTCCTCAGGAGTTAGGCGATGTTGCATGGGCACGTCTGTATTCGTACTGTGCAACAAAAAAGCGGACATCGCGTCCGCTTATTGAGTAGGATGTGATATGGCGATGAGATGGTTTACTCTCCGCTTCCCTCCAGCCATGTGGATTGGTACTCGGGCTTCTCGAACTCCAATGCATCCTTTGTAAGATGCAGTGGATAGAATGTATCCACCATAACCGCAAGTTCCTGTGTTTCTTTCTTACCGATGCTGGCTTCGGTCATGCCGGGTTGAGGACCATGCGGCAGTCCATATGGATGCAGAGTAATATCACAGCGGTCAATACCTTTGCGGGACATGAAATTTCCCTCCGCATAGTAAATTACCTCGTCGGAGTTCACATTCGAATGGTTATACGGCGCGGGGATAGCAAGCGGATGGTAATCGAACAGGCGCGGCACGAATGAGCAAACCACAAAGTTGCGCCCCTCAAAGGTTTGATGAACGGGAGGCGGCTGGTGGATTCGACCGGTGATCGGTTCGAAATCTTCGATGTTGAAGATCCAGGGATAGAGATAGCCATCCCAGCCGACCACGTCGAATGGGTGATGGTCGAGGATATGCCGCGTCAAACGATCGCGCACTTTGATGCGCACTTCAAATTCACCGCGTTCGGTGTGTGTTTCGAGTTCCTCCGGCACGCGAATATCGCGCTCGCAATAAGGTGCATGTTCGAGCAATTGCCCATACGCATTGCGATAGCGTTTGGGTGGTTCGATTTGCGATGGATTTTCAATCGTAAAGAAGCGCGCTTCGCCATCGAGTTCCATTTTCCAGGTCGTACCGAAGGGGATGACAATATAATCGCCCTTGCGAAACTTAAGGTTGCCAAACTGCGATTTCAATACCCCGCTTCCCTCATGCACCCACCACGTTTCGTAGGCTTGCGCGTTGCGGTAGAAATAATCCATGCTCCGACTGGCGCGCGCCACTCCAATAATGACATCCTTGTTGACCAAAAGCGGGATGCGCGCAGAAACCGGATCGGTGCCGAGCGGCGCGTCGGCGGTGGCAAAGGCGCGGTGGCGGATCGGTCCAAAATCCACCGTTTCGGGCAGACGCGGACCGAGGTCTTCCACATGTTTGACGCGTGGTGGAAGGAAGTAATGATACAGAATGGACTGTAGGGACGAGAATCCCTCCAGCCCCATCAGTTCTTCGCGATAAAGCCCACCATCCGGTTTGCGAAATTGTGTATGACGCTTATGAGGGATTTCGCCAAGTTTATGATAAAAGGGCATGTTAATCTCCTTTGGCTAAATTCGGAATAAGATGGCAGTGTGTAACTTCATGGTCGAATAGCATCCAAAAGACATCTTCCGTGCATAACTCGTCTCGCTCGGAAAATACGTTTTTCATGAGATTTCCTGGCATCGTCTGTATAGTCCTGCCTGCCCTGTGCCGGCGCGGTCGCGGGAAAAATCGTTCTGCAAGCCAGCAGTATCCCCGCCATTGAACCCAAAAACCTTTTTCATTTCTTCCTTCCGACCGTGTTCCTAAGAATTCCAATTTCTTCGATCTCCAACTCGATGACGTCGCCCTCATTCAGCCAGGGACCCTGAAACCTGGTCAGTTCGAGCAGACAGCCGGTACCGACAGTGCCGGAGCCGATCACGTCGCCGGGATAGAGCATAACCGAATCGGAGGCGCGCGCAATGATCTCACCAAACGACCAATGCATGTCTTTCCAGTTACCTCTGGAGAATTCCTTCCCGTTGACGCGCGCGATCATTTCGAGATCGTACACGCCCGGCCGCCCCGTCGCTCGATTGGCAAGCGCCTCACGCGTGACGATGAGCGGACCCAGCGACGAGGCAAAGTCCTTGCCCTTGGCAGGACCCAGCCCTACTACCATCTCTTTGCGCTGAACATCGCGGGCAGACCAGTCATTGAAGATGGTGTATCCAAAGATGTATTCTTCTGCTTCTTCAGGTTTAATATTCATGCCTGCTTTCCCGATGATCGCCGCGATCTCAAGTTCATAATCCAGGGCATTGGTATAAGAGGGGTATGGGATCGTGTCTTCATGGCCGAAGATAGCGTTCGGGTTCGTGAAATAGAAGACGGGGAACTCATACCACTCCTGCGGAACATCGCGACCGCGGTTTTTGTTTGCCGTCTTGACGTGTTGCTCGAAAGCATAGCCATCGCGCAAGGTGTGGGGCTTGAGCGGCGGGAGAAATTTGACCTCATCAATCGAGAACGAATCCTTCGAGGCTCTTTTTGCCGCTTCCTGTGCGCCGACCTCCATGACGGCGTACATGTCGGGGAAGGGCAGGGTGTAGACCCGGTCCTCGATAACGAGAGCAGGCTGGGACGTGGCGCGAAGCGTTGAGACAGTTGCGAATTTCATGGTTGTTATCTCATATCCTTGCGAAGCAATCTCCACTTTTGATGAGGAGATTGCTTCGCTCTGTCGTCTCGCAGAGGCTTCTCACAGATTTCCGCGCCGCTGCTGTTCCAATTCAATGGACTCGAACAAGGCTTTGAAGTTGCCCTTTCCGAAGCCTTGCGAACCATGACGCTGGATGACTTCGATGAACATCGTCGGACGATCCTGAATAGGACGCGTGAAGATTTGCAAGAGGTAGCCTTCGTCGTCGCGATCCACAAGGATACCGAGTTCGTGGATGGCATCCAGGCTTTCCTTGATTTTTCCCACGCGCCCGGGGAGCAGTTCGTAATAGGTGTCCGGCACGCGTAAAAATTCCACGCCGCGTTTGCGGAGTTCGCCAACGGTTTTGATAATGTCGCCTGTAAGGAGGGCGATGTGTTGTACGCCGGGTGTGAGGTAATAATCGAGGTACTCTTCAATCTGACTCTTGCGTTTGCCCTCAGCAGGTTCATTGATGGGGAATTTGACGCGTCCATTGCCGTTCTGCATCACCTTGGACATGAGCGCGGAGTATTCGGTGGAAATATCCTTGTCGTCGAAGTGCAGGAGTTGACGGAAGCCCATCACCTGATGATAGAAGTTGACCCAGTGATTCATCTTGCCAAGTTGCACATTGCCAACAATGTGGTCAATGGCGGCGAGCCCGACCGGTTCTGCTTCGTATTGAATGGGTTTGTAGGTAGGAGCGAAGGGTCCCTTGTAGTCGGCGCGATCTACAAAGACATGCAGGGTTTCGCCGTAGGTGTGAATCGCCGAAGTGCGGTAGATGCCGAATTCATCCTTTTCCTCGCGCGGCGCCCACGCGGATTTTCCGCCGCGCGCGGTTGTTTCCTTCCACGCCTTTTCGACATCATCCACTTCCAGCGCAATGACCTTGACGCCATCTCCGTGCACCATGTGGTGGGAGGCGATTTCGTGAGACGGCGAGTAGGCGGCAGAAATAACAAACCGCGCCTGCCCCGATTCGAGAACATACGAAGCAAAAGCGCGGTTTCCGGTCTCTAGCCCGGAATAGGCAACTGGCTTGAAGCCAAAGGCTTTCCACCAGTAATACATGGCATGCTTGGCATTGCCAACGTAGAAATGAACATGATCAATAGATTTGATTTGCAGGAAGTCCGCCTCCTCGGTCATGGGGCGGGACTCGGTTTTGGGGACAGTTGTAGCCATTCAGCCTCCTTTGGGTGAGATGATTGGATTTTACGACAAAGAATGCCCAATTGCAACATTTTCGGAGAGTAGCTCAAGCGGTGGGCTCACCAATCCATTGTCAGGGTTCGCTACTCTCGCTCTAACTCTCTCAGCGAGAGAGGCTGAGGGGAAAAGCAATGCCAGCGACAATCCCTTGTCTGTGTTTGCAGCAGGGCGGTGAAAAGTTCTTATCCCAAACTGACGTTATAATACCTCTGCCCTGGTGTTGATGGATTAATCATCTTCCGAGCAGGAGAGTGCTTATTATGGATCAATCCACCGCGGCTTGCATGGCTACTCGGAGACAGGCTATTTGACATTTTGCAAGATGTGGAATCATGCTTTTTGCAGTTAATACATATACCTAAGGAGCCCCCATGATTTATGATATTTCCCTCACGATTTCTCCTTCACTTCCTATCTGGCCCGGCGACCCTGCACTCGAACTCGTGCAATACGAATCCATGGACAAAGGCGCGCACGCCAACGTGACACGTATCAGCGCGAGCGTACACCTGGGCACTCATGTGGACGCGCCGCATCACTTTCTCAACGATGGGCGTACCGTCGAAGGGCTTCCGCTTGATGTGCTGACCGGTCCTTGTTATGTGGCACAATTGCCGGATGGGATCGAAGCGATTACTTCCGAAGTGCTGGATCGCTCGGAGATCAAACCCGAAATGAAGCGGGTCTTGTTCGGCACGCGTAATTCGCACCTGTGGGCAAAAGGTGAATCAAAATTCCAAACGGATTTCGTCGCCATTACTGAAGATGGTGCGGAATGGCTAGTCCAACGTGGTATTCAACTCGTCGGCGTGGATTATTTATCTGTGGCGCCCTATGGGGATTCTGTGCCTACGCATACGATCCTGCTCAAGGCTGGGGTGGTGGTGGTGGAAGGATTGAATCTCTCACAGGTGCCGCGCGGCTTTTATCATCTCTATTGCCTGCCGCTGAAAATTGCCGGCGCAGATGGCGCGCCAGCCCGCGCTATCCTGATCGAGTCTTGATGCCGCGTATAGAACTTCCGTATACCCATGACATAAAGGGGGAAAACATTCCAGGGCAAGGGAGGTAATATCGGGAATGGAGGATTCCCATGGGTACAAAGCGAACTTTCTTTGGCATGACCAGCACACAGATTGCCATCCTGGCCGGCTTGGCAGTTGTAGCATGTCTGCTTTTGGGGATTAGCGGTTGGCTTGTTTTTGAGAATCTTCCCCAGCTTTTCGTTTCACAATCCTCAATGGAAACGCCTGTCCCACAATTTACGCCAACGCTCTTTCTCACCTCTACCCCGCCTCCCACCGAAACACTCACACCTCTACCCTATGAACTGCTGATTCCCGATGGATGGGAACAACATCGGACAACGCTTGTCGAAATCTGGCTTCCGCCGGGCTTCAAAAATGCCAAATCGGACGAGATTGCACAGTTCAAAACCACCGCTGCCGTCCCTGAACTAGTGCTAACGAGCCTTTCGTCCAAATTGGATTTGTATAAAGTGGTGGTTGGGATTACATACGAACCGCTCACGACGAATACACTCGATGAATTTCTCAATCTTACACTTTCCACCCTTTCTTCGAACCTCACTTTGACGGATCGAAGGAAGGTTTCGATCAATTCGCACGAGGCAGTAAGACTTATACTTGAAACACGGCAAGGTAGTCTTGATCTAAATTTTCTCGTGTATGTCTTCCTCGATGGAGGGACGATCTGGAATGTTTATTATGGTGCGCAGATCAACGAGTTTTATGAGATGCTTCCTACTTTCGAGACGAGTATCCAAACATTTCGGATTGTAAGGTGAAAAGAGTCTGTGGAGAAATGCTCTGTTACAAATAATTAATCGCTCTTCTTGTTGTGATGCCATTTCACCCCATTCCCTCTCCCAGTGGAAGGGGAAACGGGGCGAGAAAAAAACAGGGTAATACCTTCCCCGTAACTCATCTTTGCAATAAAGCCAACTCTAGTCGAAATACAGGTTCAGGTCCGAACAATCGAAGCGATTGCCGCAGTTTGGACAGATCACTTTACAGTTCTGCTCATACATTTCATGTCCGCAGCGGTCGCAAAGATAGTGTTGGTTTTCTCTCGCGTATATTTTTTCCCATTTGATCGGTTTCAAGAGAGATATATCGAATTCATGGAGACGCTTTGCTCCCAATCTTTGCACTTCTTCGATCACCCTCTTCGCATCCCTGCGCAATTCTTCCACATTCATCCCCCGGCACACAGCAGGCCAGTCTTTAAGCCATCGCTGGCTTCTTTCGTAAACCTTGAGCGCACCCTCGAAATTCCCACGTGTGATATGGAGATAGACGACGGCAATCTGAAGAACGCCGCGATACAGGTTTCGTACCGCGCTCTTTTCCTCCCTCCAAGCCTCTTCGAGCGCTTCATGCGCTTCGAAGTATGCGCCCGCGTTGAAGAGACGCAATCCCTCCTCGGCTTGCGGATGCAACGGAGCCCTGCATAGGTCACTTATGGAGTGGGGCATGGCGAGGGTGTTTTCAATATGATACCCCGATTCCTCCCATCCGCCGATACAGATGCGCCAGCGTCGGCGACCGATACCTCCCAGGTCGCAAAGGCTTCAGGTAACGAAAGGATACCTGTAACTGCTTACCTACCCTCACCCCAGCCCTTCTTCTTAATGGGAGAAGAGGAGCAAAATGCGAACAATTTTGCCGTTTTCCGCCACAAAATCTTATTTCGGCTGTTGATTCCCTAGAGGGTGAGTGTGAGGGTAGGTAATTACGGGCGCCTTTGACATGCAGTTGCCGGCTGGGGTTACTACTACCGATATTCAAATTCGCACCAATGCAAAAGCCAACGACGCGACGAACAGTGATTTTGGTCAGCGTTTTCGAGACCTACAAACCTTCCCTCTGTGCTTATTTTGTGTATAATCTACATTGCAGTTCGGTTGAGGGATTGTTTGACCCCCAATTACAAATGAGGAGTGTGAAGCGTACTTGATCTGGAGATCATTTTATCGTTTCTTGGCATGGCAGGTATATCCTCGGCCGACTGTGGACGTAGGCCGATTTTTTATTTTCGCGCGGAAAGGAGGTGAAATCTTTGACTACTGTAGTTTTACGTAACGGTGAATCTCAGGATTCTCTGCTCAAGCGCTTCCGCAAGAAGGTCGTCAAGAGCGGTGTGTTGAGCACAGTTCGCCGTAAACGCTGGTTCGTCTCCAAGAGCGAGCAGCGTCGCATGGAAAGGAAAAAGGCAATCCGTCGCCTCAAGCGGCGTGCGTTGACCAAGGAAGGCGAATAATTGATTGAGAGGCAATATGGCAAAAGAAGAAGATAAAATTCGCGCAGAAGGCGTTGTGGTTGAGGCTCTGCCGGGAACGCAGTTCCGCGTCCGCCTCGATAACGGACACGAAGTGCTGGCGTATCTCTCGGGCAAAATGCGCAAGCACTACATCCGTATTCTCTTGGGAGATCGGGTCGCATTGGAAATGTCTCCTTACGATCTGACACGCGCCCGTATCACTTTCCGCCAGCGCAAGACCTCCTCCGCGTCTGTTCAGGAATAATCGCCATTTGCACTCATTTATCAAAGAAGTTGCGCACCCTTTCCCTCTCCGTTAGTAGAGGCGCTGGAAAGAAGGTGCGTAATGTGAATTATCAACAAGGCTCCGCTTTGCGGAGCCTTGTTCTTTTATTTCAGTTTGGGATAAGGGCTTTTCACTACGAAGTAGGTAGATTTTCTGTCTCGCTCTGTTCTCCCACTTGGGAGAGGGTGGAGGGGTGAGGGAGCAAAACTGCGTAAGGCGAGTTTGTGACAGAGCACTTCTACCTCGAACCGTTTATCCGCGTTAACTTTAACGGGAACAGGCTGAGGCGGCGGAAGATCCCTTTAAACGGAGCCGACATTCGTCTGAGAAAGATGCGTTTATCAACCTCCATTTTTGCCGTTGCCGTAGTGCATCGTCGCCATCTGCTGATATAGCATCCATCTTGACCTTGCGTCCTGCTGTGCCTCATGGATCAATTCCTCGGCACGTGCCTCATCCACTTGAGTAAGCATGCGATAACGTGTCTCGTTATAGGCGTATTGTGTGAATGGGATGCTCGGCTCCTTGGACTCCACGATGAGGGGATTCTGTCCTCGCGCGGCAAGGCGCGGATCATACCGATAGAGGAACCAGTGACCAGCCTGCACGGCCAGTTTTTGCTGTTCCAAACCCTTTGCCATATCGTAGCCATGCGCGATGCAATGACTGTAAGCGATGATGAGTGAAGGACCATCGTATGCATCCGCTTCCAGGAATGCTTTGAGCGTTTGCTGGTCGTTGGCGCCCAAGGCGACGCGTGCCACGTAGACATATCCATATGACATGGCGATTAAGCCGAGATCCTTCTTGGGAGTGTTTTTGCCAGCCATGGCAAACTTGGCCACCGCAGCGCGCGGTGTGGCTTTGCTTGCCTGCCCACCTGTGTTCGAGTAAACCTCGGTATCCAGTACGAGAATGTTGACGTTGCGCCCGCTGGCCAGCACATGATCGAGCCCACCGTAACCGATGTCATATGCCCAACCGTCGCCTCCAACGATCCACACGGACTTTTTGACGAGGCTATCTGCCACGCTGATCAGATCCTTTGCGCGCGGGTCGTCCAAATTGGCCAGTTTTCTCTTCAATTCATTCACGCGTTCTCGCTGTGCTTCGATTCCTGCTTCGGTGCTCTGGTCGGCGTTCAACAGCGCGTCTACCAGTTCCTTTCCGAGTTCTTTCTCGAAAGATGGCAGTAACTCGCGCGCATACTCATTTTGTTTGTCGAGCGTTAGCCTCATGCCCAGACCAAATTCCGCGTTGTCCTCGAATAAGGAATTCGACCAGGCGGGACCGCGCCCTCTCGAATCCACAGCCCAGGGAGTGGTGGGCAGGTTTCCTCCATAAATGGAAGAGCAACCTGTCGCATTGGCGATGATGGCGCGGTCGCCGAATAGTTGTGAGAGCAATTTCAAATAAGGAGTTTCTCCACATCCTGCACAGGCACCACTGAATTCGAACAGGGGACGTAGCAATTGCGAGTTCTTGATCGTCGAGGGATTGATCAATTTTCTATCCAGGTCGGGAATCTTCATGAAGAAGTCCCAATTCTTTGCTTCCTGTTCGCGCCGAGGCGGCTGGGGTGCCATATTGAGCGCCTTGCGCTCCGGCTGCGATTTATCCTTCACCGGGCAAGCCTCCACGCATAACGTACAACCCGTACAGTCTTCCGGCGCGACCTGCACGGTGTAGGCATATCCCTGCGAAAATTCCTTGAACTTCGAGGGCATGTGTTTGAACGCTTCGGGCGCGCTGGACAAAATCTTCTCGTCATATACCTTGTGACGTATCGCGGCGTGTGGACAGACAATTACACACTTTCCACACTGAATACATAAATCGGGTTCCCAGACGGGAATTTCCAGCGCGATGTTTCGCTTCTCCCATTGGGCAGTGGCGGTTGGGAATGTGCCGTCAACCGGGAATGCTGAAACAGGGAGATGATCGCCGTTTGAGCCGATGATGGGTCCGAGCACCTCGCGTACGAAGGCCGGCGCTTCCTGCGGGACCGGAGGCCGGCGCGTGATCTTCGACGTGATCTCCGCCGGAACTTTCACCTCATAAAGATTCTCGAGCGTGCGGTCTACCGCTTCGAAGTTTTTCTTCACAATCGCCTCGCCGCGTTTGCCATAGGTCTTCTCAATCGCTTTTTTGATTTCGGCGATTGCGGCTTCGCGTGGCAACACACCGGAAATGGCAAAGAAGGCAGTTTGCATAATCGTATTCACGCGCCCACCCATACCGCTCTTTTCGGCCACCTCATAACCGTTGATCACATAAAACTTGAGTTTCTTTTCGATGATGTCCTTTTGCACTTCGACGGGAAGTTTGTCCCATACCTCATCGGGACCGTACAGGCTGTTGAGCAGGAACGTGCCGCCGGGCTTGGCATATTTGAGCATGTCCACGCGCTCGAGGAAGGAGAATTGATGACAAGCCACAAAATTTGCCTGACCTGTTTCGATCAGATAGGGCGCGCGGATGGGGTGGGGTCCAAAGCGCAGATGTGACATCGTCACCGTGCCGGACTTCTTCGAGTCGTAGTAGAAATAGCCCTGCGCAAAGTAATCCGTTTCCTCGCCAATGATCTTGATCGAGTTTTTGTTTGCGCCCACCGTTCCGTCCGAACCAAGCCCAAAGAATACACAGCGGATTGTATCTTCCGGCTCGATCATGAAGGAAGGATCCACTTCGAGGCTGGTGTGGGTGACATCATCCTGAATGCCAACGGTGAAGTGATTCTTCGGCTGAGGCTTCTTCAATTCATCCAGTGCGGCTTTGACCATGGCAGGCGTGAATTCCTTCGAGGACAGTCCATATCGTCCACCGATGACAGTGATGTGGGCGCGATTGCCCTCAACCAGCGCGTTGATCACGTCCAAATAGAGCGGCTCGCCGGAAGCCCCTGGTTCTTTCGTGCGATCGAAAACGGCAATGGATTTCACGCTTTCTGGCAGAACTTTGATGAAATGTTCCACCGAGAAGGGGCGATACAGTCGCACACGTATCACACCGACCTTTTCGCCTCGTTCGATTAAATACTTCACGGTCTCCTCGGCTGTTTCGCCGCCGGAACCCATGATGACGGCCACGCGCTCCGCTTCGGGATGACCGAAGTAATCGAACAGGTGGTATGGTCTGCCCGTTACTTCGGCAAATTTGTCCATGGCTTCCTGTGTGATGTTCGGTGTAGCGAGGTAGTAGGGATTCGCGGCTTCGCGCATCTGGAAGTACACATCGGGATTCTGCGCTGAGCCGCGCAGGACGGGTCGCTCCGGAGAGAGGGCGCGCGCGCGGTGTGCGCGAATCAGGTCCGGGTCCAGTAGGAGGCGGAGTTCGTCATCGGTAAGTTGATAGATTTTATTGACTTCGTGCGAGGTGCGAAATCCATCGAAGAAATGCAGGAAAGGGACACGTGCTTTGAGCGTTGCCATTTGTGCGATGGCGGCGAAATCCTGTGCCTCTTGAACAGAGCCCGACGAGAGCAGAGCCCAGCCTGTTTGACGTACAGCCATCACATCCTGATGATCGCCGTAGATCGAAAGGGCATGTGTGGCAATGGCGCGCGCTGCAACATGAAAGACCGTGCTGGTGAGTTCACCTGCGATCTTGTACATGTTGGGAATCATCAAGAGCAAGCCCTGTGAGGCAGTGAAGGTGGTGGCGAGCGCGCCGGTTTGCAGCGCACCGTGTACCGCGCCTGCCGCGCCACCTTCGGATTGCATCTCGATGACGTGGGGAACCGTGCCCCAGAGATTCTTTTTGCCTTTGGCAGACCACTCGTCTGCGAATTCGCCCATCGCAGAGGAAGGAGTGATCGGATAGATCGCAATGACTTCATTCAACCGATATGCAACCGAGGCTGTAGCTTCGTTACCGTCAATCATGACTACAGGTCTTTTCATGTTTGCTCCTTGTGAGAGGGACTGAAGTGCCTGAGTTTTTCCATCAAACAAGTCTATCCCCCGCAGAGAAAACCTGTTAGTTATGAATGGCTTAAATCATCATGCCTGTTGTCATATTTCAGACAAGAATTGTGAGAAATAAAAGGCGACCCGCTCTGGGTCGCCTTTCAGAACTATGACGGCGATAAAGTTGCCAGGCGTTTTCTTGCCAGCCACAGCGCCGCCAGTGATTTGGCGTCTGGCACTTCGCCGCGCTCTGCCATTTCGAGCGCCTTTGGGATTGGAATTTTCTCGACTTGTAGAAATTCATCATCGTCCGCTTCGAGCGGGTTGTATTTCAGATCAGTGGCAAGGTACACGACCATAAATTCGGTAGAGTAGCCGGGGGCAAGATAGAATTCACCCATCTTTTCCAGTGTGCCTGCTTCCATGCCCGTTTCTTCGCGAATCTCGCGCGCCGCACACGCTTCGTAAGGTTCGTCTCCGTCGCGCGTGCCAGCGGGGAGTTCGAGCAAGTCTGTGCCCGCGGCGTGACGATATTGACGGACGAAGAGCAGATTTCCTTGCGCATCCACAGGCACGAGAATCACTGATCCGCCATGTTCAATGATCTCGAATCTGGTCTCCCGTCCATCCGGCGTCTTGAGATGATCGCGCCGGATTTTGAAGGCTCGTCCCTGCATGAGAATTTCGGATTTGAGTAACTCGAAAGGCATCTTGTTTTCCTTTTTTCCTTTCCATGTGAGAAAATGTCTGCGTCCTTGTAATGTTCGCTCGCATGCGTGCTTGGCGGCATTAGCGAACACTGCTTAACGTCAGTTTGGGATAAGACTTCTTGCTGCAAAAACTCAGAGAATGTTGAGAACACTACAAAAAATCGCTACGAATTCAGCGGTAGATTTTTAGACATGAGTGTTTATCCCGAATTGAAGTCTGCTTACGCAAAAATATCAGTTTTCAAGCAACATTCCGAAGGTTCGTTAGGGGGATTATAAGATAAAAAGCCCAGGCAATTGCCCGGGCTTATCACTTGCTCATGCAATCAGGGGATATTCAATTGCTGCCCGACGGTCAAAGGAGCATTGACCGAGAGTCCGTTTGCTTGGGCGATTGCCGCAGGGTCCACATCGCCAAAGAGACAGGCAATTCCCGAAATCGTCTCATCCGACGAAGCAACTGTGTAAGTGGTGGGATGGTTTCTCAAGGCGCGGTTGCCGGGGAAAGGATTGCCCGTCTGCGGGATTTTCAGCGTCAATCCTGGATAATAAATCGTGCCACTGGAGAGGTTGTTCAATGCTAGCAACTCATCTGGGTTAACATTGAAGCGCCGCGCAATGCAATAAGGAAACTCACCTTTTTGTAAAGCATACGTTGTTGGACGAACACCGCTTGCCCCTGGGGTGGTTGTCGTACCGGCGACTGCTAACGTTGCCGTGGGCGTGTTGGTTGGATTAATCGAAATGAGAGGTGTGGGTGTGTGCGTTGCATCGCCCGAGGGTGTGGCGCCTGTTTCCGTTGCGAGGGCAGTCGCATCCAATGTGGGCGTAGGGGTGATAGCTGCCATAGCAGTCTCAGTTGCAAACCTTTCTACATCGCTCATGGTCGTGGGTTCTACGAGCGCGGTAGCAAACAAACTGTTTGGATCAATCGGCGTATTGGTTACACTAGGCGCTTGTGAAGATTGCTGATTACAGGCAGAAGCCAGCACCATGATCAGCAACAATAGGGAGGCAATGCGCGTGCCTCGTTTCATACCTGCCATAGTTTCTTCTCCTACGTAGAACAAAAGTTTGAGTGATGGTAGCACATCAGAGTTAGCGCGTCAAGTTGTGAAATGGGATATTGGAGGGATTTCAACGCGCACAGCCCAATTCCTCCATCACATCCGCGAACTGTTCTTCTGCTTCGCTTCGCGCGAGACCCTGAGCCTGCACTCGCTGCCAAAGCGCACACACACTCCGGCGCGTTCGCGCCTCCTCCTGGAGCATGGCATAGGATCGTTCTTTTGCCCTCTCAAGATCGCCTGTCACGAGATAGGCTTCAATGAAAACCAGCCATTCGGTTGGGTCTTCGGGTTTAAATCCCCGTTGCATGGCTTCATTTCCGAGGCGCGCCACAAGTTCGTAGTCCCCATTTTGTCGAGCGAGTTCCGCTTTCGTGAAGTAATAACACCAATCATGTTCCGGTTCGGGAAAGAACATGGGAACAGCCGGCCGATCGGTTTCCGTGAGGATGCGCGAAGGATCCGATAACGAAATGGCTTTGATGAATGTCTCGGGCCATCGCGCCTGAATCTCCGCATCGCCGCGCTGTGGATCGAGCACGCGCAAACATCCATGCGGCGGCATGTAAATTACGACTGCTTGCGAGGTAGAACCGGAGAAGCCTACTGTGCGGATGCCAAGTTTGATCTCCGTATCCTTTTCCAGCAAAGGCAGTGTCGCAGTGCCAAGCCGTTTTTCCGTATAGAGTAGCGCATATGGGACGCTGGCGCGCGTGTAATCGGGCGCGTACATCCAGTTGAGGGGCGCGGTGAAGGACAGATCGGTCTCATAATCAATTGGCATTTGATGAGTGAGCAGAACGGTGTTCGGCTTCAGCGCGGGCATACGCCAGGCCATCTGCCAGTAAATTTCCCCTTGCTTTTGCCAGTCTCTGCGAAAGATGTTTCCGTTGAAAAACTGCTGTCCTATCCCCAATGCCGTCAGCATGGCGAACAGTAGATTCCTTGCCCGAATATCCTTGACGAGGATTTCTACCAATCCGACGATAAACAGACTTCCTCCCAACATCATTGAGATCATGAGGCGGTCAAAACTGGATTGAAGGGTGAGCGGAAGCCCCGCCACCCAGGAAGGTACGCGTCCAAGTAAAATACCAATGAAACCAATAAAAATTGCCTGCCGCGCAAACCCTGAGGCTGATGTTGGTGAAAATGACCTGTTGAGAAAATAAAAAAGAGGGAAAAAAGAAAGCAGGATGAGGACAAGTGTGAGCAGTGACGTTGGCGCGGTCAGAGTTTGAACGATTAGCACGATGACCTGCCCCCAAATGTAAAACCCAGTTTTCCACAAGGCATCACCCATGACGGAAAGAATCTGTGCAAGGGTCAACGGATCATGCACCACTGCGACTTCATAGGATTCATATGACCCCAGCGTGTAGAAATAAGCCAGCCAAAGCGCGTTCACCAGCCAGATGAGTAAATAAGGAAACCAGCGCTTGAGGGATTGAACAAACCTTTGTTTCAGATCAGGCATTTCATCGGAAAGGATTGCCCAGATGAACAGAAAGCGCATCGGCTCCAACCCGATGAAATATTCGGTAGGGAAAACCCCGGCCACAAGGAGGAGCAGAGCGTAGAACATATCCATGCGCGCGGCTGTGGGATGAGCAAAAGAGCGGCGTATCGCTCGCGCACTGAACCCAAACGATAACAAATAAAAAATGAACGGAATCCACTCCTGATTGATATGTGTGAATGCTACCCAATGCTGGCTGTAACCCGGAAAGACCAGGAACAGGAGCGAAGTGATCAGAGCCTGCCTGGGATGGCGGGGAAAACTTTGCTTTAACGCGAACCAGGCTGAAAGTCCGGCGAGGAAGCGAACGACCAGCGCGAAGGCTTGCCAGTAAATGGGAACCGGCGGAATCAGACTCGTCGTGACGAAGAAAATCGGTCCCAAAAATGGGCGCACACCCGAAAACGCAGGGATGAATTCTGCAGGTCCGAGAAATTTAGCAATCCAGGCGAAGGGCCAGTCATCCCAATAAAAGCCGGTAAAGGGCAGAAGCAATCCGTAAGCGAGAAGAGTGACAGCGGCAAATAGAATGAGGATGTGCTTGAAGGAGGGCGGGGATGACATGATCTGAATTATAAGAGACGGCGGATGTTTTCAATCGGCGTCTGGATGACCAAATCGCAGCCGGGCCACACTGCATCTACGCCCGCCTCTCGCGCCCCGCGAACGGCTTCCGTTATCTGAGCCTCATCTCCCCGATAGAGAACCGTTACAGGATCGAGATTCCCGAACAGATGCATATGCTTCAACCCCTCACGCGCTGATTTGAGATCGGTCAATTGATCCAACGAAATCGCCTCCGCGCTCACCTGTGCCAGCCAGGGCAGGGCTTTATCCATCCTCCCACACACCGAGAGCACGCGCGGCTTGGGGAGTTTCTCGATCAAATCTTTCTCTGCCGGAAATACGAACTGCTCATATACCGAAGGTCCTACAAACCCCGCCGATCCGCCCATATCGTGGATAGTAATAAAGTCTGCTCCTGCTTCGCGATAGGCTTTGCCGATCTCTGCGAGGAAGGAGGAAATCTGAAAGAGGGCGTCTAGAACCGTTTGCGGCTCTTTCTTCATCTCTCTCACCATGTTTGGCAGATTGCATAAGTACAACAGCAATGTATAGGGACCGGGGATCAATCCTGAAATTACAACATCCCTGCCAATCTCTTCCTTCACCAGCCCTATCGCCTCACAAATCATCCCAATTCTTCCACTCTTCCATTTTCCACTTGTCGCTTTTTCGATCTCTCTCGTACTCTCGAACACTACTTTCCTAACTTGTGGAAATTGTAGTCTGCCATCCTCGTAGAAGTTCAATTCTGCTCCCAGTGCTTCGGCAGGTGCGCACAAATCCAGCGGCAGTGTTGCAGATGGCATCCCGCTCAGTTTGAATGTGCTCGCCGCGGCGCGCGCCATCTTTCTTGCATCGCGATGGACCTCATGCCATATCAATCCCTCGCGTTCCAATCCCTCCACCGTGACATGAATCAATCCGCTGAAGGCAGGTGCCTTCTCGATCTTTTGACCTGACAACAGCGAGAGAATGTTTTCACGCATCCAGGTACCCATTATTGTTCACTGAAAAAATGCCTATGGCTCATTGCTTCACAGCCCTTACAATCGCCGCAACATGTTCGGGCGTATTCCCGCAGCAGCCACCGACCACTTTTGCGCCCAATTCAATATATCTCCTTGCAAACTTTGCCATGTCTTCAGGACCCATGTCATACACCCCTTGTTCGGTTTCGATGTCCATATGGGGAACGCCAGCATTGGGTTTCACCCACAATGGAACATTCGGCGCTGTTGTCGCATATTCGATGACTACGGCTTCCATGTTTTCAAGCGTTGTCCCGCAGTTTGCGCCGACCAACGCAGCGCCCATTTCGGAATACTTCTTGATGACATCCCTGGGCCTGACGCCCATCATCGTGCGCGTGCCGCGATCGTAACTGAATGATACAACGATAGGCAGGTCGGTGACGGAACGCGCCCCCTCGAACGCGGCAGTTGTTTCCTCCATGCTGAACATGGTCTCGATCAATAGCAAATCTACACCACCCTCTGCCAGGGCTTTGGCTTGTTCGGCAAAGGTCGCTTTGACCTCCTCCGCATCGAGCGGACCGTATGGTTTGATCAAAGCACCGACGGGTCCCATCGAACCGGCCACCAGCACATCGGTCCGTTTGGAGGCGGCTTTCCGTGCGATCTCTGCCGCGCGCTTGTTTACTTCGGGTGCCCGATCCTGATATTTCGAGTCTTTCATTCTAAGACGCGTCCCGCCGAAGGTGCAGGTGAGGATAATATCCGCGCCCGCTTCGACGAACAGACTTGCAAGTTTGAAGATCGTATCGGGGTCATCAATGACGAGATCCTCCGGCGGCTTGCCGGGCTTGAGACCCATCTTTTGCAAATTGGATCCTGTTGCGCCATCGGCAACGAGAATCTCGCCCGAGTTGAGTCGTTCAAGAAATTTGTTCATGGTTCATCCATAACCTCCAGGACTATTTTAACTTCAATTTTGGATTGGGACTTTTTCACTGTGAATAACTGTATATATCAAGCGGAAAAGCAATATTCCGATGAGAGAGGGACTGAATGATAGCATTCGGAACGGTGAGCAATTTCCGCAGACAAACCGCGAACAATCGCCTTCAATGTAAGCGGGATGATTACGCTACCTTGTTAGGTGGCTAGCACTGTGTGAAGGAAGGTTCCCGGCTCTTCACATAAATAAATATAGGCATCACCGGCGTCCCCGCGCTGGTCATCGGGAATCGCTATCTGGTCGTTGGCGCGAGGCCGCCGGAGGTCTGGAGAGAGAGATTATCGAGAAAGCGACTCAAACCATAAGAGAGCGTTTTGAGGATCGTTGAGGGGTGTAGAAGAGACGCTCTAACGTTGCTGCACGCGCTACGGCAAAACAATTTCAAAACACTTTCTAATGTGGGCTCTGAACGTTCAAGGGGGATTTTTTGGCACAATATGCTACAATGTCCGCAAGGAGAGCCAAAGCGACCATGTCTCGCCGCGTGCATGTATTCGGCGCGCTGCGCGTTGAACAGAATGGACAGCCGGTCAAACTCGTCGGCGGCAAACTTGTCAGCCTGTTTGCCTATCTCCTCCTCCATCCTCATCGCCTTCATTCACGCGAAAAACTGGCTGACGTCTTATCGCCCGATACCTTTCCCGATCGCGCCGCGCGCAACTTCACCGCGCTTCTCTACCGTCTGCGGCAAACGCTGGGGGCGGACTGGTTGGATGTGAATGAGGAGCAAATCGCCTTGTGCGCCGCGCCCGACCTGTGGGTGGACGCGTGGGAATTCGAGCGCCTCGCCGCCTCGAGTGACCCCGAAGCGCAGCGGCAGGCTGTCGCCCTGTATCACGACGACCTGCTCCCCGAAATCTACGACGATTGGATTCTCCCCCTACGCGTCGCCCTGCGCGAGAAATTTCTGCAAACACTAGTGAGACTGGCGGAAGGCGCCGAGCAGGCGCAGGACAACGCGCGGGCTTTCGAGTATTATCACCGCCTTGCCTTTGCCGAGCCGTTGAACGAGGACGCTCAGCGCGGCCTGATGCGCGTCTATGCGCGGACGGGACGTCATGCCGCCGCTTTGCAGCAATACGCCCGCCTCGAGCGGACGCTTGCCGATGAACTGGGCGTCGAACCGCAAGCCGAGACGCGCGCGCTGGTCGAGGCCATCCGCATCGAGCATGAGAGCGGCGCTGCGCACGTTGTTGAAGAACGGCCCTTTGTCGGCCGCCAACGCGAACGCGCGCGCTTGCTCGCGCTCATCGAACGCGCGCAGAGCGGACGGGGGGGCCTTGCGTTTGTCGAGGGCGAGGCGGGCATCGGCAAAACGCGCTTGCTGGAAAATGTAGCCGAGGGCGCGGCCTGGCGCGGCATGACCGTCGTGTGGGGCCGCGGGCGCGAACTAACCGGCCTCGCGCCGTTCGCGCCGCTCGACGAGGCCCTGCGCGCCGCCTGCGCCGGTCCGCGCGCCGACCAGTTGCGGACGCGGCTCTCACCGGCCCTTTGTCACGCCCTCGCCGGCATCGAGCCGCGCTTGCGAACCTCCACTCCCATCGCCAATCCGCCCGATATTGCCGACGCCCTCGCCGAAGGCGTATGTGCTCTCGCCGGTCTCGCACCGCATCTTTTCATTTTCGATGATGTGCAATGGGCGGAAGCCTCGTTTTGGGATGCGCTCGAAAAACTTGTCCCCCGTGTCGAAACCCAACGCTTATGCCTTCTTCTCGCCTATCGCGCCGATGAGTTGCGCGCCAACGAAACCGCCTGGCGCGCTCTGCGCCAACTAGACCGGGAGTTTGCTCCACTGCGCCTTGTGCTTGCCGGCCTGAGCGAGGCCGAATCCCTCGAACTGACGCGCGCCCTGGGACAGCCGCTGGACGAAGCGTCGGGCCGCGCCCTGCACCGCCGCGCCAACGGCAATCCGTTGTTTCTGCGGACGCTGCTGCAGGCGGGAGAGTCTGGTCAGGCCTCCTATGCCGAATTGCTCGAACGCCGCCTCTCGCGGTTGGACGAAACTGCCCGCGGAGCACTCGAAGCCGGCGCTGTGCTGGGGAGCGAATTTACGCATGGTGCCTGGCAGTCCATCGCCGGCCCTTCGGCGCTGGAGGCCATTCCTGTCCTCTTCGCCGAACGATTCCTTCAGGAAAGCGAGAACGGCTACCGCTTCGAACACGATTTGACCCGCGAGTTCGTTTATCACGCAATCAATGGCGAACGCCGGCGCGTGCTGCATCGCCGCGCCGGCGCGGTGTTGGCGCAAGAACATGCCGAACCGAGTGAGTTGGCCTGGCATTTCGAGCAGGGCGAAGATTGGGAAAAGGCGGCGCGCTATTACCGCCAGGCGGGGGAACGCGCCGCAAATCGTTATGCTTATCGAGCGGCTTATGAGTTGTTTACGCGCGGCTTGACGCTGGCGGCGCGCCTGCCGAACCCCGATGCCGAACGCCTGCCGTTCCTTTCGGGCCGTAGCCGCGTTCTGGAAATTCTCGTGCGCGTGCCGGAACTGCGCTCGGACCTCGATGAGATCGAGAAAATTGCGGCGCGCTGGGAGGACGACAGTACACGTTTTGAGATTCTGGAGGCGCGGTTGAGGCTTGCCGGCCTGAAAGAGGATGTGGACGAGGCGCTGACAATCGGCGCGCAGGCGATTGAATGGGCGCGCCGCATCCAAGACCACGCCGCCGAAGCGCGCATCCACAAGAACCTCGGCATGTTCCTCGTCAGCGCGCCAGGTCAGCCCAAGCGGGCCATCGCGCATCTTGAGCGCGCGGCAACTCTAGCGCGCCAGCAGGCGGATACCGCTTTCACGGTTCAGACGCTGGCCTGGTTGTCCTATGCCTGCGTGCGCGCCGAAAAATGCCGGCAAGGCCTGGCGTATGCTCAGGAGGCGCTTCAACTCGCGGCGGGTCGGGAATACACTTTGGAGCGTGCCTATGCTTTCTATGCCTTGGGCGCGGCCAAATGGTATCTTGCCGAATGGCAGGAGGCGCGCGCCGCGCTCCACGCCGCCCGCGAGTTGTGCCGCGAAGCGGAGAATTGGCGTATTTGGGGAGATGTCACTTTCGATTTAGCGATTGTCGCCAGTTCGATGGGACAGCACGCCGAGGCGCGTCAACTGTTGGACTCGCTCCTCGACATGGAGGAGCAATCCAAATTCGACCCTCATTCGTCGGTGCGGATGTGGGGCAGCACCATGTCGGCGCGGCTGTATCTCTGGGCTGGCGATCTGACGGCGGCGGAGCGCGTGATGGGCGGACTGCGCGCCTGGATGGAGACGGCGGACGAACTGGAACCTTTGCAGGATGCGTTCACCGTATTGGGGCGGCTGCGGCTGGCGCAGGGGCGGCCACAGGACGCGCTCGCACCGCTGCGGCGGGCGATAGAGATTAGCGTGAACATCTTGAAGAACGACGACGCCGCCGCCCTTTTGCTGCACGCCATCGCCGCGCAGCAGACGGGCGATCACGCCGCCGCGCGAACGAGTCTGGCACGCGCCGAGGAAATAATGAGTGGGAGCGACGCGGCGCGCCATAATGTGCTGCGCCATTATGCCAGTTACGTCGTCTCCGGCGCTCCCGCCGATTTGGAAGCCGCCCGCGCCGAGATCCGCCGCCAGGCCGCGCTCTTCACCGACGAAGCCTTGCGCGCCGCTTTTTTGAATAACGTTGCCCTCCACCGCGAGGTCGAAGCGAAGTGGCAGGCGCTTCACCCCGCGCCGCCTCGAATGAGCGTCCGCCTCGCGCGCGCCGATGTTCCCCTCGGCCGCGCGCTGACCGAGGCGGACTTCGTCACTGTGCAGTGGACGGTGGACGCGGGGGAGGAGGACGCCGCCCTCCTGCAGCGCGAAGGCAAGGTCGCGCTCAGGCGGCATCGTCTGGCGCGCCTGATGCGCGAGGCGCGCGAACAGAACGCCGCCCCCACCGACGGCGACTTAGCCCGCGCCCTCGGCGTCAACATCCGCACCATCGAGCGCGATATTGCCGCCATGCGGTCCGCAGGGGACGGGGCAAAAACCCGCAGGCGGAAATAATCCTCTCAAGTCTCCAATTCCCATAATTCGCTCTAAAAATGTCGGAATAGTCGCGCGTTTTTTGAAAGTACCGTGCGATTTTGGGGTTATTTTGCGTTTTAATTTGCCTGAAAAATGTCGGAATAGTCCGACATTTTTATTTTCATGTGACAGGCGTGTGATACCGCCATGTTATCTTGCGGGTGGAGTTCAAGTATGGAACGGACGCCGACCCTGCGAAAATCCTTTGTGATCGTCATCTGGCTTGTCTCGCAGACCGAAGCCCTGCCTCGCTGGCGCGGCGCGCTGGAAACGAGCAGCGGTGAGCGTTTCTACTTCGACACTCTGACCGGCCTCAACCGCCTGATGCGCGAAGTCGGCGGGTGGCAGGAAGCGCCCGCGCAAACCTCCTTGGAGGACGAAAAATGAT
The DNA here is from genome assembly GCA_035574015.1 of Anaerolineales bacterium. Classification (GTDB taxonomy): domain Bacteria; phylum Chloroflexota; class Anaerolineae; order Anaerolineales; family Villigracilaceae; genus Defluviilinea. The sequence continues at coordinate 28,142 of DATLZK010000042.1, read as the reverse complement.
TGAGACCCTCTACAACCTCGTTTCCATCCTGCTTTGCTCGGCGCCGTTCTGTTTGTTCATGCTCGCTTTTGTGGGGATGGCATTCCTGTTCTTTCGCGTCATCTCTTCGCAGTGGACTCCGCCCACAGCGGAACAGATGCAGGCGAAGGCGAACGAACTTGAAGCGCGCGTGAACGGAATGGTTGGGCGGCTGAGCGCCTGGAGGCCCGATGCACTTGACGACCTCTCCACCGATTGGGATGCGACCTGGTCGCGCTTTGGAAGTACCCTGAACGCGCGGGGCGTCATCCCCAGCCACAGTCGTCCCAAAGAGGCGGCGTATGTGACATTTGCCTTGTGGACACGTGGTGCGTCCCAGCCCGAAGGCATTCTCTACGCGCGCACCAGCCGGCATGTCTTTGAATACCGCCTGTCGCGCGCGGGTGTCGAAATCAGCGTGGACAAAGCTCTTTTGGGCCGCCTCCAGCCCGACGGTCAACTGCTCGATGCGGAAAGGCGCGTCATCGGCGAGGCGAAACGTCCCGGCGGGATGCCTGTGCTCTTTCAGATCGGGCCGGTGTCCGTTGTACACGATGAACGCGCGCCCGATTATCCGCTGATTCTGAACGGTCGGCGCGTTGGTCAAATCGCCAACCCGCCCGTGCAGCGGTTCAACTTCATCCAACTGCAGCGGGCAACGCCGCCGCTTGCCGTCGTCCCCGCGCCGGATATTTCCGAGCAGGAGGCGCTCTGGCTGACGGCGCTCGCCATCCTGCAAGTGGCGGGGTGGAACGTCATCGAATCGGTGTGGACGGCGTCGCGCGTTCACCGCCCATCATTTCGGTGAATACGTTGTAGGACAACTGCTAGCAGTTGTCCTACCTACAAAACGTACAAAATCCTAATCAAAATTGGAGGTATCCATGAAACACACTCTTATCCGTTCTTTGTATGCAGTGCTGCTCATCGCCCTCATACTGGCCGCGCTCGGTCCCATCCGGCCCGCGTATGCGGCGGGATACACGGTCAACAGTCTCAATGATGTGAATGATGGTTCTTGCAATGCCAGCCACTGTTCCTTGCGCGAAGCCATCAATGCCGCCAACAGTACTCTCGACAACGACACCATCACCTTCAGCGTGAGCGGGACGATTTATCTCGGCTCGACCCTGCCCAACATCGTGACCGCCGCCACTGCAGGCACGCTGACGATTGACGGCGGCGGGAACATCACCATCAGCGGCGATAGCGATAACAGCGGCTTTGGTAACGTGCGGGTAATGGTTGTCAATGCCGGCGCCGACTTCACCCTGCAAAACCTGACCATCACAAGAGGGATGAACAACGCCGGCTACGGAGGCGGCGTGGACAACCTCGGCACGCTGACCATCATCAACAGCACCTTCTCCGAGAACTGGGCGTACAGCAGCGGCGGCGGCGTGTTAAATGAGGGGGGCGGTACGCTGACCATCATCAACAGCACCTTCTCCGGTAACTTCTCCAACGGTGGTGGCGGCGGCGGCGTGTACAATGTGGGTACGCTGACCATCATCAATAGCACCTTCAATAGCAACCAGGTCGGCAACACCAGCGGCGGCAGCGACGGCGGCGGCGTGTACAACCACTCCTTCGGCACGCTGACTATCACCAACAGCACCTTCAACAACAACTACGTCCTCAACACCGGTGGCGGCGTGTTCAACGCTGGCGTAGCGACGATCAAAAACACCATCATCGCCAACAGCACAAACGGCGACTGCTATGGCACATTGACCAGTGCAAACAACAACCTTATTGAAGGGAATGGTCACGCCTGCGGCCTGACGGACGGCGTGAACGGCAACATCATCGGCTCCGACCCCAACCTCGGCTCGCTGACCGGCTCCCCCGGCTACTTCCCGCTCAACCCCGGCAGCCTGGCGATTGACGCTGGCGATGACGCCGCCTGCGCCGCCGCGCCGGTGAACAACCAATCGCAAAACGGCGTGACGCGCCCGCAGGGAGCGCACTGCGACATTGGCTCGTACGAGGCTGCGGATACCACCGCGCCCACCGTTTCCTCCATCGTGCGTCAGTTGCCAGCAGATCAAGTCGTGACGAGCGGCTCGAGCGTCACCTTCCGCGTCACCTTCTCCGAAGGCGTGAGCGGTGTGGACACGAGCGACTTTACCCTCACCCTGCTCAGCGTGCCGGGTACCAACGCTAGCATTTCCGGTGTCACCCCGCTCAGCGCCAGCGTCTATGATGTGACAGTGGACATCAGCGGACTGCGCAACAGCAAGAACAAACTCGATGGCGCTCTTCGCCTGGATGTTTCGGCCTCTGCCTCCATCACCGACCTTGCCAGCAATGCCCTCTCTGGCCTGCCGTTCACCGGCGGACAAGTCTACTCCATCGTCCAGGAGCAAACCTTCTCGGATGTTGCCACTTCCCATTGGGCGTGGACGTATATTGAGCGGCTCTTCTATATGGGGATTACCGGTGGCTGTACCACTAGCAATTACTGTCCAAACAATGTGGTGACGCGAGCACAGACGGCTATCTTCTTGCTGCGTGGCATCCATGGTGCTTCCTATACGCCGCCTTCCGCTAGTGGAACCATTTTCAACGATGTGACCACCAGCACGCCAGGTGCGGCATGGATCGAGCAGTTGTATGCTGAAGGGATCACCAGTGGCTGTGGAGGAGGGAAGTACTGTCCGTCGGCTGCGGTAACGCGTGTCGAGATGGCAGTATTCCTGGTACGCACGTTCAATTTGCCGTAGTTCGGTTTTCCTCTCGCCAGTGCAATCACATTTTTGCTTCCCGGTGAAGCAGACTTATGGCTGGGCAGAGATTGACCGTGCGAATAGTATTATGAGTAGAAATGTTTCACTGCGAAAGCCTGAACACAAAAATGTTACGATGTAGAGACGCGAATAAACTCTGCTGTAGTTCTCAAAATCGTGCTTTTTACTTGTAACTGTCCAACTTCATCGGCAGTGGGTTGCCCATATCACTATAAGGAGGTGCGGCTACCGCCATGCTGCGACGATCTCTTTCGTCCAAATGCTAAGCGGTACGCCGCACTACTTTCTGCTAGAACGCAAAACTAAAAATCTCTGTGAGTCCAGCGAGAAATTTTTGGACCCGCGCTGTTTATCCCGAATTGAGGTTATTTTATGAAATTCTTCGCCATTGGATCCGGCGTGCGATGTGGGATCAAATGTGCGATATGTTCAAAGGGTTCGCTCATGTGTGGAAAGCTGGTGGCAAGCATGAACTGATTTTGAAATTCAGGGTCAGTCGGTAATTCGAATCGCTCCACTCGACGCGCTACCGATTCGATTTCTTTTCTCTTTTCGACGTTCAACAATGCAATCCTCGCTCCGTCGCCTGCGGCATTGCCCACAGCATAGACGCGATTCAAATCGCAATCAGGGATCAAGCCGATGAGCATAGCCTTCTCTTTGTCAATGTAACTGCCGAAGCCGCCTGCGAGAATGATCTTATCAGGCGCTTGTAATCCGCTTCGCTTCAATAAGGTTCGTGCAGCGGTATAGAGTGCCGCCTTGGCCAATTGGATTTGCCTCACATCCTGTTGGGTGATGGGGATATCACGACCGATGGAGGTTTCCTCTGCCCAGGCGATGACATACTCCCAACCATTTTCTCCCTCTCGTACACGCTTCGTACTTAACCCTTTTCTGAACTTGCCCCGAGCGTCCACAATCCCCACCCGGAACAATTCTGCCACCGCATCAATAATAGCGGACCCACAAATCCCTTTGACGTGACCTTTGAATTCGGCATGATCGGTATTCCAGCCCTCGATGCCGATGACCTTATACTTCGGTTCGAAGGTCGTTTCGTCAATCTGCACGCGCTCAATGGCGCCCGGCGCGGCGCGCATCCCGTATTCCACGTGGGCGCCTTCTAGCGCGGGTCCTGTGGGTGTAGAAGTGCAAACCAATCGTTTGCGATTCCCAAGCACAAGTTCCGCGTTCGTGCCGACGTCAATCAAGAGCCAGTTTTCGTCCTGTTTGTGTGGCTCCTCAGCCAGGATCATTGCGCTGGTGTCTGCACCGATAAACGAAGCAATCGTGGGCAGGAGGTGGATATTGCCCGATGGATTGATTTGCAAGCCTAATTCTCGCGCTTTGATGTCCATTGACTTGTGAATCGTCGGTACGAACGGCGCGAGCCCTAAATCTTTTGGGTGGAGGTTGAGGGCAAGATGGTGCATGGTGGAATTTCCAACCAAGACCATCTCGAGGATTTCATCCGTTTTGATATTGGCATTTTTTGCGGCTCGTTTCAGTAATTGATTTAGCGTGGCAATGATGGCCTTGTGCAATTTTTCCAGACCATCTTTATGCTCGATCGTGTATTGAATGCGCGACATCACATCCTCACCATACACGATCTGCGGATTCATCTCCGATTCGGCTGCCAGGATTTCCCCTGTCCTCAAATTGCAAAGATAGAGCGCAACCGTCGTTGAGCCGATATCCACCGCTGCGCCATAACTGTCTTCCACATAGCCGGGTTGAACGGCGATCACTTCCTTATCCTGCCAAACCGAGACGGTCACGTTCCATTTTGCTTCGCGCAGGGTGGAGGATAACGTGCGCAAGCATTGATAGTCAATGGTTAAGTCAAACCAGCGCGGCAGATTTTCCTCGCCGCGGCGCACCAATCCCATTGAAGTTTCGAGACCTTTGGCGAGACGTTCCCAGTCTGCAATGGGTCGTTCGAGATTGGGTGGTGACATCGAGACATAGTATTTGCGGATGGAAGGCTTGATCTCGATTGCCCGCTCCCTTGCGCTTTTGCGGACGATTTGTTTGTTCCCGCGGCTTTCTTCGGGGACATAGATCAGCACATCACCTTGCACCTTGCACTGACAGGAAAGGCGCACGTATCCGACCTCCCAGCCTCGGCTTTTCAGTAAGTTGGGTCGGCGAGCAAAGTATGCTGCTTCCTCTTTGCTGACAGGGGAGACATGGTCGCGCCTTGAATTGATGTTGTATTTCTCGAAGCGACCCTCTTCGATCAGGACCATGCATTTGCCACACGTAGCGTTCTCGGCGCAAATGGATTCGATTTCCACGCCAAGTTCGCGCGCGGCAGCGCGGATGGATATGCCCTCGTCCACTTGTCCGCGGCGTCCGGAGGGTTGCAGGATGATCGTGTGTTTTTTGGTCATATTTTGCGAAAACGTCTAAAAGGGTATTCTCTCTATGTAGGGTTAACGGAAAGGGCTTCTCGGCGGGGAACCTCTATTTTGGCGGATGCCGCCTCGAGTTCCGCGAGAAGCGCTTCGGCAATCTCTTCGGGTGTGCCTTCACGCTCGATCCATTCTCCACGTTTGTATTGCGCGGCGTAATCTGTCGTGGAGGTCAGTCCTTCTGCCATGGCATACGCGTCAATCTTGTTTTGAACCTTTTGGGAAAGTTGCTTTTTGATAACGCGCCCATCACCTTCAACGACGAAGGATTGGGGAATGTGTTTCCAGTAAGTGATGCGATATTTTGCCATTGCGTATATCCTTCCAAAATTATATATAATTTTAGGGGATTTTACGGGAGGAATGGCGAAAGGTCAATGGAGGATCGAAATGGCTATTGATAAAGAAGAGGTTTGCAAACGTTGGTGTTGCGTGTATTCAACTTGCATATCCCCCGTTAGTCTCTCTTGCCCACAAGGAATGTGGATGGATTCTCTTCAAACGTTATAATAAACATGCAGTCTATATTGGTCGAAGGTCAGAATTTTGACACTGAATAAAACAAAATGTTGAATCCCCTGACTTGAGTTTGGAGTTGATACATGAAAAAGTTTCGCGTTGTTTTGGGTATCTTCGTTCTTCTTTTTACAATGGGGGCTCGCTCGTTTCCATCAATCGGCGCGCAAGCCGTCAGTGCCTCGCTGAGATTTTTTGGGCACGGGACAGGAGATATTGATCGGGTGAAAATTCGTATCGACGCGCCCCCCGCTTCGGTGGATGTAGCGAATAATTTCACCATTGAATTCTGGATGAAGGCTGAGGCTGGTGCCAATACCTCTCCGACTTGCACGGAGGGTGGCAATAATTGGATTAACGGCAACACAATCATTGACCGTGATGTGTATGGAGATGGAGATTATGGGGACTATGGCATTTCACTGGCAGGGGGGCGAATTGCATTCGGCGTGGCACAAGGTGCTACGGCGAACACGATCTGTGGAACGACCGATCTGGCAGATGGCAATTGGCATCACGTTGCATTGACTCGCAATGCCACATCGGGAACGCTAAGGATTTTTGTAGATGGGCAATTGGAAAGGCAAGGAACGGGGCCTGTGGGCGATATTTCTTATCGTGATGGGCGTTCCACCTCATATCCAAACAGTGATCCGTTTCTTGTTTTAGGAGCTGAAAAACACGATGCCGGTTCCTCCTATCCTTCTTTTAGTGGTTGGCTTGATGAATTGCGAATCTCGAATGTGGAACGATATTCTGCTGCCTTCACGCCACTTCGCAGCCCCTTCAATAGCGATAGCTCAACGGTAGGGCTGTATCATTTCGATGAGGCTGTCTCGCAACCGTGTACAGGTATCGTTTTGGATTCTTCTGGGAACGGCGCGAACGGGACTTGTAATTTTGGTGGCAGCGCGCCCGGCGGTCCCGTTTATTCGGCAGATACGCCGTTTTGGAGCTTGAATCAGCCTAACGTGTTGAATCTCGATCCATCCAAATTCCAAATCAATCTTGTGGTGAGTGGATTAACGCAGCCTGTTTTTATCACTCATGCGGGCGATGGATCGGCTCGCCTCTTCATTGTTGAAAGGGCAGGAATCATCCGTATTTTCAACAATGGAAGTTTGAATGCCACGCCTTTCTTGGACATGCGCTCTATCGTCAATTCGGCATCTGGAGAACAAGGCTTGTTGGCTCTGGCATTCCATCCACAGTACGAAACGAATGGTTACTTCTATACTGTTCACACGAATTCGCAGGGATCGTTGGTGCTCTCCCGATTCACAGTTTCTCCTCCCAATTCCAATCAAGCGACTCTCAGCAGCCGTAACGAATTGCTGGTCATCCCACATCCCTTTCATCTCAATCATAATGGTGGTACTTTGGCGTTTGGTGCAGATGGGTATTTGTATTGGTCAACCGGCGATGGGGGCGGAAGTGGCGATCCAGACAATAATGCTCAGAATCTGAATTCACTCCTGGGCAAGATTTTGCGACTGGATGTGAATACATTTCCTTATGCTATACCACAAACCAATCCTTTTTATTATTCACAAGACCCAAATATTCGAAAAGAAATCTGGGCATATGGTTTACGCAATCCTTGGCGGATGTCCTTTGATCGCCTGACGAACGATTTGTATATTGGCGATGTGGGGCAAGGAAGTTGGGAAGAGATTGACTTTCAGCCTGCCACCAGCGCTGGTGGAGAAAACTATGGATGGCGCATCATGGAAGGTAATCATTGTTATAACCCTTCCAGTGGCTGTGATCAGAGCAACAAGGTACTGCCTGTCGCGGAATATGATCATTCATTAGGCTGTTCGGTTACCGGCGGATACGTCTATCGCGGTAGTGCATATCCTAGCCTCCAAGGTCACTACATTTATGCGGATTTTTGTTCTGGAAGATTCTTTGACTTGCGTTATTCACAGACGAACGGTTGGATTTCCAGTCAGTTGGTAGATACCTCTTATGGGGTGTCCACTTTTGGTGAGGACGAAGGTGGAGAGTTGTATTTTGCCGATTACTATGGGGGTGGGATCTATAAGATAGGTTATGATGAGGTAACAACATTTAGTGATGTTCCGGCGAGTCATTGGGCATGGCAGTACATCGAACGTCTGTACGATTCAGGCATTACAAGTGGCTGTGCAACGAATCCACTGCGCTACTGCCCAAGCAACACAGTTACTCGTGCCCAGATGGCTATCTTCTTGTTGCGTGGCATCCATGGTGCTTCCTATACGCCGCCTTCTGCTAGTGGAACCATTTTCAACGATGTGACCACCAGCACGCCAGGTGCAGATTGGATCGAACAGTTATACGCTGAAGGGATCACCAGTGGCTGTGGAGGAGGGAATTACTGTCCGAACAGTTCGGTGACGCGGGCGCAAATGGCCATCTTCCTGTTGCGTGCGAGACATGGAGCCTCGTACACTCCTCCGCCTGCGACGGGAATGGTGTTCAGTGATGTGACCACTAGTACGCCAGGTGCGGCATGGATCGAGCAGTTGTATGCTGAAGGGATCACCAGTGGCTGTGATGCTGGAAGGTACTGTCCTGCTGGCCTTGTGACGCGTGCCGAGATGGCAGTATTCCTGGTACGGACATTTAATCTGCCGTAATTCGGTTATCATCTCGCTGGTGAAATCACATTTTTCCTTCCCTGTGGAGTGCCTAACCTGTGGCTAAGCAGGGATCGTCGGTACGCCTAACAGAATTACGCCTCTATGAACAAAGCGGCACATCACTCAGCGCGAGGAGTACCCGCTTGTTTTTGAGTGTGTATCTTTATTTCTCAAAAGTTTTCTTCAAACGTGCAAGTGAACGTCTCATGATGGCGATAATCTGTTTTCCATATCGGACGGCGATAAAGGTGAAATAAGCGCCCGCGCTCATAAGTACAATAGCCAGGAGTGTACCTAGAGTGCTGATGATAAATTTTGCCCAGCCAGGCAGGTTGATATTTTCAGTGTAGAGATCTGTCCAAAATGAGGGGAGCACGAGAAGGGTCAGGGTGAATGAAGCGGCAGCGAGGCCGAGAGAAAGCAAGGTGGACATATCGTTGCTTTGCTCAGCCAAATCCGCCATGTACCATTCATCCACATGATCTACTACGCTATTGATGCTGCCGATGTTTCTATCGATTTGGTCCAATATGGCCGGGAGCCCCAATTGTTCCATGAGCTGACTTGCTTTGCTGGTGGCGTATTCGGCACGGCTCCAAAAGTGTGGATCACTGAATGCTTGACAGAGAGCTGTTAGCCTTCGTAGGTGAGCCGCGTGAGTGATCAGGCGCGGCAGGCGCTCATGGAGGCGAATATCTCCCAAAAACAGATGTCCGCGAATCTCGTTCATAGTTTCTGCAAGCTCTTCGACCAATGAGAAACTGCGGCGTTCTAACAGGCGGGCAAGAACGTGAATTTCGATGATGAATTCAATCATACGCTCCACCGCCCCCCAATATCGAACATACTCGAAACGAGTGGTTGAACTCGGCAGTGTGGTAATCAATAGTTCGTGGTGTCTTGATCGCCGCGAAGGAATAATGACAGTTGCGCGCGGGGTCAGCAGGCAAAATTCGTCCTCCCATGTTGCCACATCAGTTTCGATGATCTTTCGTGCCAGGTCGGGTTCGTAGCGCGGAGCGTATTTGCGATCTCCGGGTTCGTCTGATATCTGTTCTTTGTTACTGGAAGTGGATCCTTTCTTTTTCAATAGTGCCCCTTCGATCAGGCTGGCAAGTTGTTGCTGTAAATCGAGCGAACTGCGAATATGGCGAGGGTGAACAGGTTGCATATCTCCGGGATCAAGCCGTATCGCTACTTCCGCTTCGTCCTCATCCGACGCTGATTTTTCTTCCCTTGAGACAAAGCGGCGGTTTGCCCACATTTCGTCAAAATGATAGATCACATATGAATCATGTAGCGGATTGGAAAGTTTCGGTTCGGGATGAATCAAGGCGAGTGGTGCGTCTTTCAGCGGAATGGAAAACCCAATGGCTTCCACAAAAATCTTGCACACCTCCATCGCCAATTTCCATTGAACGGGTGCATAGAGCAATCGCGAAGCCGAACTTTCATCTGCACCCAGCCAGGCGAGAAATCGCAGAACCGAATTTCTGTTGTTCTCCATCTCGTCGGGTTGATCCGCATAAAGACTTTGAATTTCGATAAGGCGTCTGCGTGCGCTTTGCACATCAAGCGACTCTTGCAATTTGATAACATCATGTGTAATGTCCATCAGAGGGGTAGCTTTTTCGTAAGGACGCGTCAGCCTGAGGATGAAGAGACCCGTGAATGACGGTCGAATGAAGATGCGCCAGCTTTTCCATGCTGTCAGGAACAAATTTTTGAACTGGTAATTTCCCATGAGATGGTCAGGAAATTCCACGCTTTCCTTTTTGAGCGCATAAGTTGGAAAGGTAAACTCCTCTAGCATGGGGGAACGGAAGATTCCGGTGGCAAAACCGATCTCTTCTGTTGACAACTCATCATGGATATCGCGGTGTTGTTTCTCCTGAGCCACTGTTTCAAATCGCCCACTTGCCAAGGCCCGCACGTTCCACGCCTCGCGCAAGATGTTGGCAAATTCCTGTGTGCCTCGCAGTTTTTCGAATCTTTCTTGATCCTCATCGGCGACGAAGCGTTTCATGTTCAGCACCAGCACGACGTTTGTATATCCCTTGACAGTGACATTTGCTTTCATGGATTTTCCTCTCCTGCTTTGTTCGTCCAATGCGGTGTGATCACCCACGCAATGAGAATTTCCAACCTGTAGACTTATTATACGACTCCAATTCAAAATTAAGTAACCTCAGTTCGGGATATTACACACTTCCGAAAAATTGCCTGACCGCCATCACCTCCAACCCCTCTCTCGCCGAGAGAGATTGGGATGAAGGGAAAGCAAGTAGAAAATGCAACGTACCAAAATGCTGTGATTGACTAACCTGAACTCACGTTAAGTAAGGAAATTATGGGAGATTGCCCATATCTCGAATCGCGGGGCAAAGTCACCTGCTCAGTGCCTGAAAGCCCATTCAAGCGGACTCGGGGTTGGCTTCCGCCGACTTCCATGCTCTGAGGCGGGACTTGAGTCCCTGCCGAGGCTGTAGAAGGATAGGGCTGTTTCAGTGTAAAATCAACTATGCCGCAAGAGAGGAAATATGGACCAGTTTTTTTCCGCCGACTATCAAGGTCCCCCATTCGAGCATCTTGGCGCGGCGCATCTGGGGGCGCTGACTTTTCTGGTATTGCTCAATCTTTTCCTGATACGCTTCAGACAAGCAAATGAGTCTACCAAGAAAACCATTCGCTGGACTTTAGCATTAATTCTGTGGGGCAACGAAATTGCCTGGCATGTTTGGAATTACGCCGTAGGCCGATGGACTATTCAGACGATGCTTCCTCTGCACCTGTGCAGTTTGCTGGTGTGGGTAGGCGCGCTCATGCTTGTCACGAAAAACTATCGCATTTATGAATTCATGTATCTAGCAGGAATTGGGGGCGGAATTCAAGCGTTGGCGACCCCCGATCTGGGTATCTATGGTTTTCCCCATTTCCGATTTTTTCAAACTTTTACTTCGCATGGCTTGATTGTGACCTCTGCCATTTATATGACGGTCGTAGAGGGATTGCGCCCGACGTGGAAGTCCCTTCTGCGCGTGGCGATGTGGCTGAATCTCTACATGATTCCGGTTTATTTCATCAATACAGCCATCGGCAGCAATTACCTGATGATCAATCACAAACCCGATCTGCCCAGCTTACTTGACTTGTTTCCCGAATGGCCTCTCTACATTTTGTACATGGAGGCTGTTGGCGTGGTTACATTCTTCTTGCTCTATCTACCGTTTGCCATCAAAGACTTGCGGGAACAGCATCGCATGAAGCGCGAAGAAGCGGCGCGATTGGAGAGCATTTCAAAATAAGGTAGAATATAAGCCTATCGGGGCGATGGCGGAATCGGCAGACGCAACAGACTTAAAATCTGTCGGTGGCAACACCGTGAGGGTTCGACCCCCTCTCGCCCCATTAGAAATGTCATTGCGAGGCGGCGTTTGTCCGTCGAGGCATCTTCTGCTGAGAAGATCGCTTCACCCCTTGGGCTCGCAATGACATCTTGTTCAGAAAGGCAAATCATGTACTTCAATCGTCAACAACTCGAAGAGATCGAGGACAAAACGCTTGCGCCTTACGGCATGCGCAGCAAAGATACAAAAGGGCGTGCCTATCTGGATACCGAACCAGCATATCGCACTGCCTTCCAGCGCGACCGTGATCGCATCCTCCACACCACTGCCTTTCGCAGACTCGAATACAAGACGCAAGTCTTCATCAACTTTGAGGGCGATCACTATCGCACCCGCCTTACCCACACGCTGGAAGTGGCGCAGATCGGGCGGACGCTGGCGCGCGCCTTGGGTGCCAATGAAGACCTTGTCGAAAGCATTTGCCTTGCTCATGACCTGGGCCACTCGCCCTTTGGTCACTCCGGCGAAGCGGCGCTGGCGCGTCTGATGAAAGACTATGGTGGATTCGACCACAACAAACAATCCCTTCGCATCGTCACGGAACTCGAGCAACGCTACCCTGAATTCCCCGGCTTGAATCTCACCTGGGAGGTGCGCGAAGGGATGGTAAAGCACGAATCGGAATACGACATTGCCGACGCACGTGACTACAACCCCGAACTGCGCGGCAATCTCGAAACCCAAATCGCAAATGTAGCCGATGAACTGGCATACACCACACATGATTTGGATGATGGGCTACGCTCTGGCATGATCACCCCACAGATGCTGGATGGCATTGCCATCTGGGAAATCCTGCGCGAGACGTTCCATTGGCGCGGCCCCATCCTGAGTGATCTGGAACGTCACCGGATGATTCGCCACCTCGTTGGCATCATGGTAACCGATCTTGTCGAAGCGACGGACCAGCGCCTGAAGGAAAGCAAGGTAAAATCTCCGCTCGATATCCAAAAACTCAAATACAATGTAGTTGGCTACAGCGAAGAAATGCAGCGCCGCAACCGAGAACTCAAAGATTTCCTTTACCTCCACCTGTATCGTCATCCCCGCGTCGTGCGCATGCAAGTCAAAGCCGAGCGCATCATCTCCGATCTCTTTAACGCCTATCGTGCCGAACCACAAATGCTGCCTCTTCCCGTCCAAGCGTTCATTGAACAGCGTGGCCTCGAACGGACGATTTGCGATTACATCGCCGGTATGACGGATCGCTATGCTATCGAAGAACATCAGAAGTTGTTCAATCCTCTGGAAAGAACGTAGGAGAAGCCCATGACTCAACAACCCCTTTATCTCACCCCTGAAGGAAGAGATAAACTCAAGGCTGAACTCGCCGAGCTGACCGGTCCCCGCCGCGAGGAACTGGCAAAGCGTTTGCGCTCTGCCATTCAAATGGGCGATCTTTCGGAGAACGCCGACTATCACAAAGCCAAAGAAGACCAGGCATTTCTGGAGGGCAGGATTCAGGAAATTGAAGCCATTTTGCGCGCCGCCATTATCGTTGAGAAAAAAGCAGGCGATGTGGTGAGCATCGGTTCGCGCGTGACCGTTCAGGAGGAGGGCCTCGACCCGGAAACATTCATCGTCGTCGGCGCCAAAGAGGCAGATCCGCGCAACGGGAAGATTTCAAATGAGTCCCCCTTCGGCAGCGCGCTGATGGGACACAAGGTCGGCGATGTGGTGGAAGCCGAAACACCGGCTGGCAAAGTAAGGCTTAAGATCCTCAAAGTCGAATGAACAAGCGCTAAAAAAGACCGGCGAACAGCCGGTCTTTTTTGCTTCAGCGTGGATTCGCTATCCACCGCGGGGCCAAACCGCGAGTTCAAGAGTGATGCGCTCGAAGTAACTTTTGGGGGGCAATGGACCCGTTCCATATTCCATATCCACAACCGTTGCCAGCAGTTGAAGGGTTTCTGTCTCGAGCAGAATTTGCTCATGGGGCTTCACCATCACCAACTCGCCTTTCGGTTCGAGCCGCGCGCGGATGTTTGGATCGTTATAAGCATATTCCGACATCAATACTTTTGTGGCAGTCTTGATGTCATTTTTATCGAAGAGCCAGATCTCCAGCGCAGTGACCTTTTTAGGTTCGCCCACGCCGACAGTCTCGGAAATGCCCACACCATATTCGCCCAGGAACTCGCCGCCTTGCGTATCAATGCTGAAGGACTCGTCGTAGAGATCATCTCCCAGGACATAGGTGGTCATGGTTTGTGTGATCGGCGGGGCAAGCCCCATTTCTTCGAAGTTTGTGCGTTCAGCCTGACGGCTGGCTTGTGCCGCCTGCATCACGGGCGTCATGGGACCGGAACGTTTGCGTAGCAAGCGGTAAATGTAAATGCCCCCCGCGGCAACCAGAATGACCACCACACCAATCGAAGCGTATAGCACTACTGATCCCATCGGTGACGCGGGTTCTTCCGCAGTGGGCGCGGCAGTGATGGGGCCTTTGATCGCTTGAATCACGCGCCCAAATTCTTGAATGGCAGCCGGGTCGAGATTCCCCGGCGCACTTTGAATTCGAAGGTACGTGGGACCTGCCGCGCTCCCCAAATCCTCCCAGCGGCGGACTGCGTCGTTGGGGTCTTTCGTCACGCTGAACGATTCGATTGCCATGCGCAGATAATCTTCTTGTAAATCGCTTCGCAGAACTTCGGGCGTGCCATCCGTCCATTCAACGGGCCAAATCACCCATCCAATGATCAACCCCAGGCTCAGTCCCAGCACAACACCCAACACGAGAACCACCCTGGGACTTTTGAGAAGATTTTTTAGGATCGCGGTCACTGCTTCCATGGCATTATTCCTTTTGTGCGGGATGTGTCTCCATTATATACCATCCCGAAACAAAAACAACCGTCGAAAGTACCATGTTGTACTCAAGAGTTATCGGCAACGCGACTCTGTAGGACAACTCCCAGGAGTTGTCCTATGGCATGGACACAAGTACCAGGTAGCGCCCTACTTCCGCTCCATCAGGTACAGAATCCGTTCCGAGTCACGAATCTCCGTCGCATGGTGGATGAGGAACTTCTGACCGAATGCCGCTTCGAACCCTTCACGTGTGTAATCGCTGAAAATGTCCTCCCGCGCGGCAAGCAACTTCCTCGTTTGGCTGTCGGATTTTGGAACGAATTCGATGATCAGCCATTTCCCTGCTTCTGCAAAAAAGTCTGCCAGTTTGGGGAGGGGCACGTTGTTCGAAATCGCCAGGTGATGAACGAGCGCCAATGCCAGAATCAAATCGGCGGGGCCGCGCCCCAACAGCGATTCGCGCTCACGGTTTGCCCAGCCGATGGCAGGGGAGGGGTTGGTCAAATCCAATAGAAGAGGCAGAATGTTTTGCTCTTTCGCGCTTTTATTTTGTTGGTAGTTTTGTTCCACTGCCGCAGGATCTATATCGAATGATATAACCAGTGCGCCCGTCTCAGCCACCACGCGGCTGAAGATGCCCCTATTCGCCCCCAAATCCCAAACAATATCTGCCTGGATTTTCCTGCTCCATTCCCTCACCAACTGTTTTTTATGTTCGAAAGCCGCGTCGGAGTAATTTGTGATCTCGTAATAATTTCCCCAGGCTGTTCCGCTGGGGTGCCATTCCAGTTTTTTCACGGTTGCTTCGAGGCTATCAATCAAACCGACCATGGCTTGTTTGCTCATGGTGGATGGGCGATTCTTTTTCACCTCCGTCCCGGCATATTTCCTCTGCGCGCTCGCGTGCAGGTGAATATGCACGAGTAACCCAAAGTTCAAACGCGTTCTCTGTGGCAGCAGCCGCGCTGCAAGATCGAGCGGGATGCCATCAATGTACACGCGCAGCAATTGATTCAAGCGCACATCTTTCACAGCCATCAAAGCCAGCGGAGCCAAAAAGTGCTGGCAAAATTGCCGATACGCCACCCATGGCTGTCCCTCCTGATAGATTTCAAAAGAAAGTGTATCAATCAGCACTGCCTTGCCGCGCACGAATTGGATGTTATACGCGCTGGCGTCTTTCAACGACATGCCGGCCTTCAAAGCCTGTCGTTGAATCCAAAGTGTGGTGAGCGCGGCCTCTTTCAATTGACCGAACGACCACTCATAGGGATAGGAGATGAACGGTACACGTTCGGGCTGGATGATTTTGAAGAACGCTTCGGACTCAGCCGCCGCCTGATCCACCTCACGATGCGGAATCAACACCCCGGCTTTGACCAGCCTCTCGTATAAGCCCGATTCCATCAATCGTGCGTACTCGCGTTCGTAGACGCGGTTAACCTGTCGGTAGAGGACACCGCCGCGAGAAAACAGGAATCCGCTTGGGTCCCGGAAAGAAGCGGCGATTTGTCCCTCATTTGTCTTCGGCTTGGTCATTGTCCTCTTCGGGCTTCGGTTTAATTCCAAACCATCCCTTAATTCTTCCCCAGGAGGCGCGCAGAGCCACCCCTATTCCAAGCAGCGCGGCCAGGGCGAGTTGAAGCAAAACGCTGCCGGAGCCGGGATCGAGATATGAAAGCGGTTTGAAGTGCATGTTCTCTCCTATTCGATTGTTTCTGGAGTGATCATTTCAAGCAAAAAGGTTTCCTGACAGTTGGTGCATTGTGCTTCTCGTTTGTTTGCATGGACGAGCAAGCCGTTGCACTTTGGGCAGGGTTGTTTGAGCGGGCGTTTCCACGAGGTGAAATCGCAGGTCGGGTAATTTTCGCAACCATAGAATGTGCGCCCTTTGCGTGTCTTGCGTTCAACGAGTTCTCCGCCATCCTTGGGACACCGCACGCCGATCTTTTCGAGCCAGGGTTCAGTATAGCGGCAGGTCGGGAAGTTGGAGCATGAGATAAATTTGCCAAAGCGTCCATAGCGGATAACCAGTTCGCCGCCGTCTTCAGGGCATTTGCGTCCGATTCGTTCCGGTTCGCCTTTGGTGACCGGGATTTCAGCCTGTGCCCTTTTCAAGTCTTCCACAAATGGATGATAGAACTCGTGTATCACTTCGGTCCATTCCGCCTGACCTTTAGCAATCATGTCGAGGTCTTCTTCCATGCGGGCGGTGAATTTGTAATCCACGATGTCGGGAAAATATTTGACCATGAGGTCATTTACCTGAATCCCCATCTCGGTGGGAACGAGGCGTTTATCTTCGCGCACGACATAACCGCGCTGCTGAATGGTCGAGAGGGTGGGTGCATACGTGGATGGTCGCCCGATGCCGTATTCTTCGAGCGCTTGAACCAGCGAGGCTTCCGTGTAGCGTGGAGGCGGCTGGGTAAAATGCTGTTCAGGGATCAAGCGCACCAACTCCTGGGGTTGCCCCTCGGCAATTTCTGCCGGAATGCGGACGTTTTCCTCTTCTTCCTCGCTTGGTGCATCTTCGTTTTTGGCTTCTTCATAGACCACGAGAAAGCCTGGGAACTTAATTGTCGAACCGGAGGCGCGCAGCAGGTATTCATGTGTCGCGGATTTGCCTGTCACTTCGACTTGCAAAGTGTCGTACACTGCCGCTTCCATTTGCGAGGCAACGAAACGCTGCCAGATCAGGCGGTATAACTTGTACATGGCTGGTTCGAGGTAGGGTTTGACCTGTTCGGGTTCGCGCAGCACGGAAGTGGGGCGAATGGCTTCGTGCGCCTCCTGTGCGTTTGCGGACCGGGTGCGATATTGTGGCGGTTCAGCGGGTAGAAAATCCGCGCCGTATTTTTCACCAATATATTGACGCGCTTCCTGCTGTGCCAGTGGGGAGACGTTGGTCGAATCGGTGCGCATGTAGGTAATCAAACCGGTTGCGCCGCCGTTGCCCACATCTTGCCCTTCATATAAAGCCTGTGCCAGTGCCATGGTGCGCTTGGCGGTAAAGCCGAGTTTGCGCGAAGCCTCTTGTTGGAGCGTGGAGGTGGTAAACGGAGCCAGCGGTTTGCGTCGGCGTTCGCCGCGCTTGATCTTTGTGATCGTATACGCGGCGCTTTCCATGTCAACAAGGATGGGTTTGACTGTCTCTTCGTTTGGGAGTTCGGGTTCTTTGTCGTCTATCTTGGCGAGTTTTGCCGTGAAGGTGGATTTTGATCCTTCGGGTTTGAATTCACCGTGAATGGACCAATATTCCACCGGGACAAATTTCTCGATTTCCCGTTCTCTCTCGACGATGAGTCTGAGTGCCACCGATTGAACGCGTCCGGCCGAGAGGCGGCTGCGCACCTTTTCCCACAGAATCGGGCTGATGCTGTAGCCGACCAGACGATCCAGGATGCGGCGCGCCTGTTGGGCATCCACTAAGTCCATGTTGATCGCGCGCGGATGTGCGAAGGCTTCTTTGATGGCCGGCTCGGTAATCTCATGGAAGACCACGCGCTTTGCACGTTGCGGATCTATTTCTGCCGCTTCCATCAAATGCCATGAGATGGATTCGCCTTCGCGGTCAGGGTCGGTCGCCAGGTAGATTTCCTCTGCTTGTTGGGCAAGTTTCTTGATCTCTTTGACCACTTCCTTTTTTTCGTTCGGCACGCGGTATTTTGGCTTGAAGTTGTTTTCCACGTCCACCGATAGTTGCGATTTGAGCAAGTCGCGCACATGACCAATCGAGGCGCGCACGATGTAATCTTTGCCGAGATACCGCCCGACTGTCTTTGCCTTGGCTGGCGATTCGACGATAACGAGTTTTCCGTTGCGCTTTTCTACCTTTTCGGGCTTGGGGGGCGGGGTAAGCCCCTCGTGCGCTTCGGTTCGACCCATTTTATAAAGTTTCGTTCCACAAACCGGGCAAACGCCACTCGTGATGGGAGATCCTTTGGCGTTAAAGCTGGCTTGTGGGTCTTTCATCTCACGTTTGGCTTTACATTTCATGCAATAGGCTTCCATAAAATTCCCTTTTTGCGACACGTTTGCACAATGAGGCGTATCCCTCGCAGGAGATAGCCTCACCCATGCAAAGACGGTTGTTATAAATATTTCTCCTGATGATGTTTTTTCAGATGTTCAACGATCTCGCGCACCTTTTGAGCTTGATCGGTCTTGCAAATCATCAGCACATCGTCTGCATCTACGATGACCATGTCGTCTAAGCCAATGGTTACAACGAGTCTTTGATTGTTGGTGGAGTAAATCAAGGTGTTGTGCGTGTCTAGGCTCAGATGGTTAGCATGGGTCGTCACATTGCCGTTCATGTCTGGCAGAAGGACCTCGAACAGCGATTGCCACGAACCCACGTCGCTCCAACCTAGGCCGCCTGCGGGCAGCACTGCTACCCGCTCTGCCTTTTCCATAATGCCGTAATCAATGGTCTCGGTTTTCAAATCGTACCAGACTTGCTCCATGACCTTGTTCTGTTGCGGTGTATCCCAGGCGGCGGAGATTTTCATCACGGCGTCGAACAGTTCGGGCATTTGCCTTTCGATTTCGGCGAGAATTACATCCACGCGCCAGACGAACATGCCGCTGTTCCATGAATGATCGCCGCTTCGCAGAAATTGCTGGGCGGTCGCTTCATCGGGCTTTTCCTTGAAGCGCTTGACCTTGTACACAGGATACCTGTATTCTCCATCGAGCGCTTCGCCTTGTTGGATGTAACCGTAGCCTGTGGAGGGAAAGGTGGGTGTAATGCCCAATGTCACCAGATAGCCTTTTTCAGCGACCTCGAACGCTGTTTTCATCAAATACTGGAAGACGTCGTTATTGCGAATGTAATGATCCGAGGTCTGAACTGCCATGATTGCCTGCGGATCGCGTTTTTTGAGTACGGCAGCCGCCAATCCTACCACAGAAGCGGTACCGCGCGGGGCTGGTTCGATCAAATAGTTCTCCGTAGGGATAGATGGCGCCTGTTTTTGCATTTCACGCGCCTGCTCGGCAACCGTAACAACAAGTATCCTCTCGGGTGGGAAAAGTTTTTCAAGACGCGCAACCGTGCTTTGAAACAGTGTTTCCTTTCCCAATAAAGGCAATAATTGTTTCGGTCTTTCTTTTCTGGAGATGGGCCACAAGCGAGTTCCACCTCCACCCGCCATGATGACAGCATATGTGTGTTCCATAGTTCTACACCGAATAGTTGGATTGTTCCTCGCGCACAGCAACGTAATTCATGCCACCAACCTGCCGAACCAATCCCTTCAATTCCATCAATGCCAAAGCGGCGGAGACCTTTTCAATCGGTAGATTGGTTTGATGGCGTATTTCATCCACGTGCAAAGGCTCACTGCCCAGGACGTTCAGTACGCGCGCTTCGGTTTCATCGGCAGGGATGATCTTGCGCGCTGCCTTTTGTTCGCCAACGCGGTTAATATCCAAAGCCTGCATCAAATCATGGGCGCTCAATAGAGGCAAAGCGCCCCTTTGAATCAATTTATTTGTTCCTTTGCTTTGAGGGGCAAGGATGCTGCCGGGTACGGCAAAAACCTCCCGTCCCTGTTCGGCGGCAAATTCGGCAGTGATCAGCGCGCCGCTTGTCTCGCCAGCCTCCACCACAACGACCGCTAATGATAACCCGGAAATGATGCGGTTGCGCGGGGGGAAATTGGATGCATCTGGTGGTGTGCCAGGCGCATAGTCGCTGATGAGCGCACCACGTTCGATGATTTGATTTGCCAGTTGACGATGTTCCGGTGGATAAATTTTATCTACGCCGGAACCCAAAACGGCAATGGTTCTTCCACCCGCCTTCAAGGCAGTTTGATGGGCAACTGCATCCACGCCGCGCGCAAGGCCACTGATCACCGTCATCCCATTTGCTGCCAGGAAAGCAGAGATTTCCTCCGTTACCTGTCTGCCATATGGGGTAATGCGACGTGTTCCCACCACTGCAACTGCAAATAAATCATCTGGCAGATATTCGCCGCGCAGATACAGCACAGGCGGCGGCTGGTCAATTTCTTTTAAACGCGAGGGATAAGCCTCATCCTGCCAGGTCAGGATTTTGATCCCCTGCTTTTCGATTTTCTCCCAGATTTTATCCAGATCAACCGATTGACGCGCCTGAAGGATACGTTCGATCACTTTCGACCCGATGCCTGCTTCCGCCAAATCCGCCGGGTCTGCTTTCCAGGCGGATTCCAGATCGCCGAAGTGCGCGATCAATCCCTGCATGCGCACCGCGCCAATGCCTTTGATTAAATTGAAACCGACCCAGTATTTCTTGTCATCCATACGATGTGCAAGGCTCGCCGCGAATTGGCCGTATGACCGTATTGTCCAATTCCCTGCCCTCGCCCGAACCTTCTCCCAATGGAAGCGGGTTAAGTTAACCCCTCGAGCAGGTGAACGCGCATGGAACGCGCCTCCAGGTCGAGGTCCAGAATGACCGAAGGAATCGCAGGAAGGAGTATCTCTTTGCCGGCCATATTTCTTACCACGTACACATCGTTTGCGCCGGTTTCGAGAATTTCCACAAGTTCACCCAGCAGGTTGTCGTTTTCGTCTATAACGCGTAAGCCGATCAATTGATATTGGTAAATCTGTCCCTCAGGTAGGGGCGGCAAGTCGGAGGATCTCACATAGACCCATTGGTTGCGGTACCGCCCCGCCTCTTCAGGCGTTTCGATACCTTTGAATTTGACAAGCATGCCAGATTGATGAGGGCGTGCGCTGGCAAGCGTGACCGGTTGATGGTCTTCGCCAATAAAAAGCCTTCGTCCGCTTTTCATCCGTTCGGGGAAATCGGTGTACAGGTCCATGATGATTTCACCATGCACCCCATGCGGACGCCGTAAAAACCCAACGACTAAATAGACAGGCTCGCCGCCTGGCGAGCCTGGGGATTTTCTCTTTTCAGCCATTATTCCGGCTCGACCACGTCGAGAGTAACTTGCTTGCCCCGACGTTCCGCCGCCACCCGCAGGAGCGTGCGAATGGCGTTGGCGACGCGCCCGCTTTTGCCGATGACGCGTCCCATGTCATCTTTTGCAACGCTCAATTCGAGGCGAAGGCGTGAGCCGCTCTCCCGTTCACGCACCCGCACCTCTTCGGGATGGTCCACCAGCGACTTGGCGATGTATTCGATCAGTTCTTTCATAGTGAGTTCTGAGGAAGAACGCAGTACGCACTCCGCTTGCCACGAGGTGTACTGCGTTCTACATTTATTACATTACTTTGCGGTTTTGCCCGGGGCGCTACGCTTTGCTTCGGCTTCTTCCGCTTCCTTGAGGAGGACTTCCAGCGGTTCACCTTTCTTGAAGCGTTCCCAGCGCTGGAGCGTTCCAGCAGTTTTGAAAACTTGCGCCACTGATTCGGTGGGCAGAGCGCCGTTCTTCATCCAATGGAAGACGCGATCCTCCTTGATGTGAATTGTTGCGGGCTGTGTACGCGGGTTGTAGTAACCCAGGATCTCGAGAAAGCGCCCATCGCGCGGCGCTTCTTTGTCTGCCGCTACAATGCGATACGTGGGTTGGCCCTTCAAGCCAATACGACGTAAACGAATACGAACCATTCTTTTCTCCTTAGGATGTCTTGCAATTCAGACAGGCATAGAGGGGCGTGAAAGGACGCATGCGGGCTGAATTGCAGGCGCATATTTTACCAGACTTTTCGATGGAAACATGGCAGCCCGCTACGCTGACGATATAGGCGTATTGGGGCAAAATGAGAACTCATATATTTGGTAGTCATACTTACCAGTGTATCTGAAGTAACCTCATTGGTATGCTATTTGAGATATGCACGATACCTTTATAAAATAACGTGAGTTCGGGATAAGGGGCTCCTTGGGATAAACTTGGATTTGTGAAAACAAGCATTCCAAGGAGCCCCCGATGGATAGTCTAATCGAATTGTTTTGTGATATCGATGATTTTTGCCAGTCTTTTCTGCCCGTCTGGCAGAAACAGCTGTTGAGCGCAGGCGAAATTCAACGGCAACGTGAAAGAAGCTTGACGGTAAGTGAGATGATGACCATTTTGATCCATTTTCATCAGTCACACTATCGCAATTTCAAGGCCTACTATACCGAATATGTCCTGGAGCGCCTGCGCTCGGAATTTCCGGGTTTGGTCAGTTACAACCGCTTTGTCGAGTTTATTCCTTCGGTCTTGGTGCCTCTGTGCGTATACCTGCGCACCCGCTGTCTGGGAACCTGTACCGGCATTTCGTTTATCGATTCGACCGCTTTGGTGGTGTGCAAAAACCCCAGAATCCACTCCCACAAAGTCTTTGCGGGTCTAGCGGAGCGCGGCAAAACCTCCACCGGTTGGTTTTTTGGCTTCAAACTCCATCTGATTTTCAATGATCGCGGCGAATTGCTCAATCTGATGTTCACGCCCGGCAATGTGGATGACCGTCAGCCCGTTCCTAAGTTAGTGCGCAAACTCTTTGGCAAGTTGTTCGACGATAAGGGCTATCTCTCCAAAGCGTTACGTGAGGAACTCTTCCGCACCTTCAGCGTGGAACTGGTCACCAGTGTTCGCTCCAACATGAAGAACGCCCTGATGCCGTTGATGGACAAAATCCTGCTTCGCAAACGGGCAATCGTAGAGACTATTATTGACCAACTCAAGAACATTTCCCAGATCGAGCATTCGCGCCATCGAAGTCCAATCAACTTCCTGACCAATCTGCTTTGCGGCCTGATTGCCTATTGTCGTCAGCCCAAGAAACCTTCCCTTGACTTGGGCACTCTGCCTGCTTTGGTTGCCTAACCCGAACTCACGTTAAAAATATCTTTCTTTGCTCTGTTGCGAAGATAATAGATCTGGTTACTCATCCATGCTTTCCCTCCCCCCAACCCGAGAGAACCCGGTTTTCCATGCCAAGGGTGGTGAACTAAGGAGGGTAGATAAGGCTCAGGGTGGAAGATCAGGCTTCGGCTGCGCGAGAGGCGTAGGGGATTTGCCCTCCTGCCGGCTCTATTCGGTCGTCAAGCCGGTCTGCGAAAGCGACAATCACGCGGTATAATTAGGAAAAATGAAGCGTATCCTTCATTAGTTAAGACGCGGAGTCACAGAATCTCGTCTTCGTGTCTTTTTTATGCCTATTTCCCTTTCGAGAGAGTAGCATGACAGACGACAACTTTCGAGTAGGAAACATTCAGCAGGTTGATATTGACGCGCAGATGCGGGAAGCCTATCTTGATTACGCAATGAGCGTGATTGTGGCGCGCGCGCTTCCCGATGCGCGTGATGGTTTGAAGCCCGTCCACCGTCGCATTTTGTATGCCATGCAGGAATTGGGGCTTCGTTCGAATGCTCCTTATAAAAAGTCCGCTCGTATTGTGGGTGAGGTGTTGGGTAAGTTTCATCCACATGGCGATTCGGCGGTTTATGAGACCATGGCGCGCATGGCGCAGGATTTTTCCATGCGCTATACGCTGGTGGACGGTCAGGGGAATTTTGGGTCGGTGGATGGGGACGCGCCCGCGGCGATGCGCTATACCGAAGCCCGCCTGCAGCGGCTGGCTGAGGAAATGCTGGCAGACCTGGATAAAGATACCGTTGATTTTGGTCCGAATTTCGATGATACGCTGGAGGAGCCGCTGGTTCTCCCTTCTCGCGTGCCGAACTTGCTGCTCAACGGCACATCCGGCATTGCTGTCGGCATGGCGACCAATATTCCACCCCATAATCTGCGTGAAGTGGCAAATGCCATCATTTTTCTGATTGACAATTATGACAGGATGGATGACATCGCGCTGGATGAGCTGATGAAGCACATTCAGGGGCCGGATTTTCCCACGGGTGGGGTGATCGTGGGACGCGCGGGCATCGAATCTGCTTACGCTACCGGCAAGGGGAGATTAGTGGTGCGTGGATTGGCTCATATTGAGGAGAACAAGGGCGGCAGATATGACATTGTGATTACGGAGATTCCCTACCAGGTCAACAAGGCGAGTTTGATCGAGCGGATTGCTGAACTGGTGCGCGAGGGGAAGATTGATCAGATCTCGGACCTGCGCGATGAGTCCGATCAGCGTGGCATGAGCATTGTCATCGAACTCAAGCGCGGCGCGCAGCCGAAGAAGGTGCTCAATCAACTCTATAAGTACACGTCCCTTCAGACCACTTTTGGCGTGCAGTTGCTTGCTCTTGTGGATGGTGAGCCGCGCTTGCTGACGCTCAAACGTGCTCTGCAGATTTTCATCGAACATCGTCAGACAGTCATTGTGCGCCGTACGAATTTCGAACTGGCGAAGGCACGGGCGCGCCTGCATATTCTGGACGGTTATTTGATTGCTCTGGCGAATTTGGATGCCGTCATCAAAACCATCCGCGAATCGCAGGATGTTGATGTTGCTAAAACAAACCTGATGACGCGCTTCAAGTTGACCGAATTGCAGGCGCAGGCGATTCTCGATATGCAGCTGCGTCGTCTTGCGGCGTTGGAGCGTTGGAAGATCGAAGAGGAACACAAACAGGTAACGGAGCAAATTGCTTATCTTGAGGATCTGCTTGCTCATCCGAAGAAGATCCTTGCGCTCATTCAGGACGATATGCGCGATCTGGTTGAAAAATATGGCGATGACCGGCGCACACGCATCGCGGCGGACGCCAAGGAGGAGTTCAGCGATGAGGACCTGGTGCCGGATGAGGCAGTTTTGATCAGTCTCACGGAACGCGGTTATGTCAAGCGCATTGCCGCTTCTGCATTCCGTTCACAGAGTCGCGGTGGACGCGGTGTCACAGGGCATGTCACCAAAGAGGAGGATGAGGTCGTAGCGCTCATCCCGGCGCGGACACTGGATACGATGCTGTTTTTCTCGGATAAGGGCAAGGTGTATTCAGAAAAGGTCTATCAGATTCCGGATGCCGATCGCACGGCGAAAGGTATCCCCCTCGTCAATGTTCTTTCGTTGGATCCCAATGAACGTATCACGGCGGCCATTGCCGTCTCAGATTTCTCGGCGCATGGATATTGTGTGCTGGCTACGGTGAAGGGCAAGGTCAAACGCGTGGCCATGGAGGAATTCGCTTCGGTGCGGCCCTCGGGCTTGATTGCCATGACCTTGGAGGAGGGTGATGAATTGGGCTGGGCACGCTTGACGAGCGGCAATGACGAACTTATCTTCGTGACAGAGATGGGACAGGCGTTACGATTCAGCGAGTCCAAGGTTCGTGCCATGGGGCGTCAAGCAGCCGGTGTACAAGCAATCCGCTTGCAGGAGGGCGACGCTGTGACCAGTATGGATGTTGTTGAAAAGGATGGTTCGCTACTTGTCGTGACGAGCGGCGGTTATGGCAAACAGACGCCTCTGAAGCAATATCCTGCAAAGGGACGCGCTACGGGCGGTGTTGCTACGATTGATCAGAAGGCTTTGAAGGAGATTGGGAAGATCGTCGCCGCGCGTGTGGTGCAGGAGGACGATGATCTCACGATTATCACTGCCAATGGCATTGCGATCCGCATTAAGAATAAAGATGTAAAGCAGGCTGGGCGCGCGACAAAGGGGGTGCATCTTATCAAGCCGCAACCGGGCGACAGTGTCGCTTCGGTGGCGCGCATTTCTGCAAGAGATTTGAAAAAGGCGGGCGCGGAATTGAACGATGAGGAAAAATCAGAACCGCAACTTCAGTTGGTTTGAATCCATGCTGAGTGCTCAATCGTGATTTTTAGAAAACATGGCAGATGATCAAATCTGCTCCAAAAGCAAACAGCCCCAAACGAGTGCTTTGGGGCTGTGGGGGAGGTCGCTATACTTCAGAACAGCGACATTTTACCGAGCACGAACATGACCAGCGTGCCGAGGATGCAAACGGTGAAGAAGAGCATAAGAGAGATGATGAAGCGCTGAGGTGCTGTCATGCCGAGGAAACGTCTGTTGGACCTACGGCTGGGGGTGATGGGTCGCGAAGCAGGCTCGCGATAGAGTTCGTTTGGCTCCTCTTCATAGAAAGGCATCTCGGCTGATTCGCGCAAGTTGTCGAACATGTTCACCTCAGAAAACAGTATATCATGTGGACAAGCGCAGGCGCACATCCCCAAACCGTACTGACATGGTTTTGCCATGTTCATCTCTCAAGCGTAGACTTCCGTCTGAATCCAGCCCAATGATGCGCCCAGTGACATTTTGTTCGCCGCTCATCTCCACTCGGACCTGCCTGCCGTAATATGCCAGTGATCTTTCCCATGCTTCCATGAAAGAGTTGGAGCCAAGATGGGGCCGGAGCGAGATAATGTTTGTGAGTAGGCTGTGCAGGATGACGATTCGGTCTGGCGCGTAACCTAAAGCGTGTTCGAGGCTGGTCGCTGGAAATCCCAAGATGTCGGTGGAGGGTACGGCTCCCTTTTCGACGTTAATGCCAATGCCAATGACGAGACAATCCACTTCGTCTCCTGACCATACCAATTCGATGAGAATGCCTGCCACTTTGCGCCCGTTGAGCAAGATGTCGTTTGGCCATTTGATTTGAGGGGAAAGTCCTAGCGCTCGAAAGGTATCCACCATGGCAAGCGCAGCCAGACCCACAATGCGAGAGAGGTAGGCGCGCTCCTTTAGGGTGGGGCGGAGGATCAGGCTGAGGGCGATGGCGGTGTCACGCGGGGTGTACCATTTTCGGTCGAGTCTGCCGCGCCCCATGGTCTGCTCATCGGCGATGACAAGCGACATATCTTTCGCGTTGTTAGCCGCCCATGCCAGCGCTTCATCGTTTGTAGAGCCGACGGAAGCAAAATAGCGAATCTCGCCGAGAGGAAGTTGCGAGAGTTTTTTTCGGAGTTCGTTCTGATCCATGGGGGCTCGCTATGGTAGCACAAACCAGGGATTGATGAAGCCGCCACCCTGACGGACTTCAAAGTGCAAGTGCGCTCCTTGTGAATTTCCAGTGTTGCCGGCAGCGCCAATCCATTGTCCCGCGCTGACGCTTTGGCACACACTTACACCGATTACGCTTAAGTGGGCGTATATGGTTGAGTAACCGTTGCCGTGGTCAATCTGGATGACGTTTCCGTAACCGTAGTTGTAACCACCCTGCGCCATGGTTACCACACCACTATCTGCAGCATAGACCGGCGCCCCCTCGCCCGCCGCGATGTCAATGCCGAGATGTCCCGACCAGTAATCGTTTCCCGAAAGGTAATGATTATCGGCGGGCCAAACGAACGCGCCGCTTCCCACCGCGCCATTGGGACAACTGCTCTGATTCGTGGGCGAAGTTCCCGAGGCGCCTCTGGCCACGGTGGGGACCAGCCATTGCACATATTCGCGCTCGCCGCCCGGTATCATCACCCATGAACCCGAGGCAATCTTTGGATTTGCCAGATCAATGTCATTGCCGGGGAAATTCAAAATGTCCTCTACGTTTGCTTTGAATTCCTTTGCCACCGATTCGAGGGTGTCGTTCTCTTTCCATTGGTAGTAAATGCCATCTGTTGGAGGAATCTTCAGCACCTGGCCGGGTTTGAGGCTGTGGGGGTCATCTTGTAGGACATCGTAGTTTGCCCACAGAACGGTTTCGGGCTTTAGGTTGAAGGCTTTTGCGATAGCAAAGATCGAATCGCCGCGCACTACGCGATATTCAACCA
>DATLZK010000041.1:0-44053 GCA_035574015.1 Anaerolineales bacterium | reverse complement strand
CCGCCAGTCCAGCCAGCATGCCTGAAAGAGTCATGGTAAGAATAATCGTGCGTTTGACATTGATGCCTGCGTACTTGGCCGCGTCCGGATTCGCCCCCACGGTGCGAATCTCAAAGCCGAGGGTGGTTTTGCTCAGCATCCACCACACCAGGAACGCTGTGAGCAGGGCAAGCACAAACCCCCAATGCACACGGAGCCCTTCAAAGAGGGGAGGAATGCGCGCGCTGTCTGCGATCAAGGGGGTGCGGGCAATGACATTGTTGGGGTCTGGGTCCTTCATGGGACCGTTGAGCAGGAACGAGATGGTGTTTAACGCAATGTAGTTCATCATGATCGTATTGATGACCTCATGTCCACCCGTATATGCCTTGAGAAACCCAACGATCGCCGCCCAAAGTGCCCCCATAGCCATGCCCACAAGGATTGTCAACGGCAAATGAATGATGGCGGGAATGTCAACGCCCAGCCATCCAGGCAGTGCATAACCGATCAAGGCAGAACATGTCGCGCCGAGTGCCAACTGACCTTCAGCGCCAATATTGAACAAACCGCCCTTGAAAGCCAGTGCAACGCCAAGACCCGCAAAAATATAAGGCGTTGCCCAAACCGCTGTTTCACTCAATGCTCTTGTTGAGCCAAATGCCCCCTGAAGCAAACCGTAATATGCCAGAAATGGATTTCCGCCTACGAAGGCTATAATGATTCCACCCAAAACAATTGCCGTCAGGATCGCTAAAAAAGGAATGCGTATGGCATCCAGAACAGAGCGAATTATGTCTTTGAATAAACCTGCCTGCGTCTTAAATTTCATGGAATCTCCCGGTGGGCGATTGAGGTTCGCTGAATTATATCATTTGCCGTCTCCATTTCGTGAAGGCTGTCTCATGAGTGCGCACTCGAGAGTTGCCGGCGGCGTGGCTCTGTAGCACAACCCCTAGGAGTTGTGCTACTTTTGCGTGGATGCCTCATGAATCAAAAAGGGAAAGAGGATAACCTCTTTCCCTTTTAGAATATGAGGCTGAGTTTACGGCTTTACAGGCGGAACGTTGGTTTGAATCGAACCGTCAAGCAAGCCAGCGTTGATCTCTTCCATCATGGCTTTCACATCGGCAGGAACCTCGTTCTCGAGATCATGGAACGGAGCATAACCGGCCTTGCCGAAGTAATTGCCGCTTGGGAAGTTGCCTTCCTTGGAGAGTTTGATCAGATCAAAGACGCCCGGCGTGATCAACTTCATCGCGCTGGAGAGCATGCGCGGAGCGGCTTCCGGCAGAGTGTAGTACTGATCGGTATCAACGCCGATGGCATACGCACCAGCCTGTGCGGCTGCCGTGATGGCGCCATTGCCCGTAATACCACCACAACCGAAGACCACATCTACGCCCTGATCCATCATGGACTTGGCGGTTGCCGCGCCCCATTCGGGATCAGTGAAAGTCTTGTCGAAGCCAACGTCGCTGTGATAGACGACGAACACTTCGGTGGTCGTTCCCCTCAACTGGTCCGCGTACGCCGCGCCGGCTTTGTACCCTTCACCGAAGCGCCATACAGGCGGAACTGCATCAGTGCCGCATACTGCGCCAATCTTATGCGTCTTGCTCATCGCGGCCGCCAGCGCACCGACCAGGAAACCAGCCTGATCTTCAGGGAAGTTCAAACCAGCAACACCTTCTACTGTATCTTCCTGGAACTGATCCACGCCGATGAAGTCAACATCGGGATAGGTGGCTGCCGCGGCGCGTGTCGCTTCACCCAGCGCAAAGCCAACCGTGACAATAACATCGTATCCCGCATCACCAAAGGTCGCAATATTTTTGGCGTAATCCTTGGCATCCACGGTCTCGATGTATTGGATCTTTGCGCCCAGTTCCTTCTCAGCCAATTGGACGCCTTCCCATGCGGACTGGTTGAAGGACTTGTCATTGATCTTGCCGACATCCGTCACCAGGCCCACGCAGAACACTTCCTCGCTGGAACAATCCGCCTCTGCCGGGGCGCAAGCCGGCAGGAGCATCGCGGCGATCAAAAGCGCCGCAATCAAACCGTACAGTTTTTTCATATCTTTTCTTCTCCTCTTCTACAAAGGTTTGGGAAAAACTGGGCTCAAAGAACCCATTTCGCGCGCAAGTATACATTTTCTTCACACATTCGACAAGCCGCACATTAACTCATTCTTGAAGATGCACCGCTTCACGCGCCGCCTGTGCCGGCTTCCGTTATCAAGCCTTTGCCTCCCCGTGTCGGACTCTAAGCATCATGCCCAACGCGAGAGTCATGAAAACCGTCGCAAACAACCAGAGCCAGCGATATTGATCACCCAACGCATCCACCATCATTCCCCCTAGCGTTGGTCCCAACACAGCCGCCAATTGCGAAGAGAAATAATACAGACCCGTAAACGCCCCGATCCGTTTCTCGTCGCCATGATCATAAACCAGAGGCAGACTGTTCACATTGATCATTGCCCAAAAAATGCCCGTCAAAACCAAAACAATTGCAAAGGTCAATGTGTTTTGGATGAGGAAATAACCGACCAAAGTCAGCACCACGAGACCCATCAACCCAACGCGTATGACAGGAGCGCGCCCATAACGAGTACCAAGCAGACCGGCAGGCACGGCAAACAGGATAAAAGTAATGGTCACAAGCCCCGTATAGATGGATGCGGTGCCCGCCCTCATGCCAAGCGTGAAAACAGCAAAAGAAGATAAACCTGTTTCCAGCGCGTTGAATGCCATAAACCAGAAAAGGATTCCAAGCAACACGAAAAGTCCGCCTTTATCGGGGTTGTCGAAAACAACTTTCAGGTTATCCAGCACACTGCGCGTGTCTCTTACTTCGTTCTCGATCTGTTTGGGTTCTCGCACGAAGATCAAAGCAATGGCCAGCGCGACGAGCGTTGCCAGTGCGCCAGCAACAAAGGGCGCCACGCGCCCGAATGCGTTGAAGAGCATCCCTCCGCCAAAGTATGCGAGCAAACCTCCAACACCTCCCATGAGATTGATCACGCCGTTTGCCTTGCTGCGGTCATTAGGCTCAAAGAGATCGCCAAGCCACGCAACCGTCGGTGAGCGAAACAATGCCATGCCAATGTTCGTAATCAGGATGAAAACAGCAATGGCTAGGACCGATTGCGCAACGGGAATGAATACAAAACCCAGTAACGCGATGGGCGCGCCGATCAGGATCCACGGTTTGCGCCTGCCGAAGCGATTCCACGTCTGGTCGCTTTTTGCTCCCACCCACGGCTGGACAAACATGTTGATGATATTGTCCCATGTCATGATGAACAGCGCCAGGCTAGGTGCCAATCCAAAACCGGCGATCTCTGGGATGGAGCGCCCTTCCGCCAATAGTTGCTTTTCGAACTCCGGGTTGCCGGCCTGTAAGAAGAGGGGAATGTACTGATTGAATATGGGCCAGATGATGCTGATTCCCAAAAAGCCAAAGCCAAGCAGAAAGACCTTGCCGTAACTGAATTTCATGATTTGCCTCCAAAATTTGAGAGTTGAATAACGGGGGTTGAAGAATCAACGTTCTTTTTCCCCAACCTTCGCCTTGAGGTGTTCGATGTATTCTCGATCTTCCTGGCTTAATTCTGCCTTCTCCAGCAAATCGGGTCTCCTCTTGAAGGTTCTGCGCAGGGCTTGTTCCCTTCGCCATTTTTCGATTTTGCCGTGATCGCCGGAAAGCAGAACCTCTGGCACTTTCCAGCCGCGAAACTCCGCTGGGCGCGTGTAGTGGGGGTATTCGAGCAAGCCCATGGCGTGTGAGTCATCCATCGCGCCGGTGGGGTCGCCCAACACGCCGGGGATGAGGCGTGCCACAGCATCAATCAAAATCAAGGCTGGGAGTTCGCCGCCCGTCAACACATAATCGCCGATGGAAATTTCATCGGTGGCAAGATGTTCGCGAATCCGTTCGTCCACGCCTTCGTAGCGGCCACAAATCAATGCAATACGTTCGTAGCGCGATAATTCCTCTGCCACGCGCTGCGTGAAGACGCGTCCCTGAGGAGTTAATAAGATAACGGGGACAGGCGTCGGCTGAGTCAGAGGCGCAGAGAGTCCCAATACTGATTCGACTGCTTCAAAGACCGGCTCCGGCTTCATCACCATCCCGCCTCCGCCTCCGTACGGCGTATCATCGGTGGTGTGATGTTTGTCGTGTGTGTACTCGCGGATATTGTGTACGCGTACTTCGATCAAGCCCCGCTCGCGAGCGCGTTTGAGGATGCTGGTTTCAAGATAGGGTGCAAAGACTTCGGGCAGGAGGGTAAAGACCTCGAACTGCATGAGTGGATTTTAACATAAGACGAGGTCAGATAAGATGTAAATGAGAAGCGGCTTGCGTTTGCTTGGCACGGATGGTAATATGAAAATATGTATTTGCCACGAAGTACAAAATGGAGTATGACGCGCCGCAGGAGGCGGCCGAATTATTTTGGTTTGATGATTTTGGGGCTGGTCTTGACCTTTGGATATTATCTGAATCAAGTGTATCTGCCTTCGCAGCCCAATCCGTTCGAAGCCACGCCGACGCCGACGCGCCCACCGGAATCGTACGTGTCGGAGGCGCAGGCGCTCTTTGACGCGGGCAAGTTATTCCAGGCGATTGAGGCGTATCAACAGGCGATCAGCATTTCACCGCAGGATTCGACGTTGTATGTTGCCCTGGCGCGTGTGCAGGTGTTTGCAGGTCAGTATGAAGAGGCGCAGAAAAATGCAGAAAACGCGCTGCTGTTGAATCCGAACAATGCACTGGCGCATGCGGTACGTGCTTGGGCGTTGAACTTTCAGGATAAAAACGCTGAGGCACAGGCTTCGATTCAGGAGGCGCTGAGGTTAGACCCCAATAACGCGCTGGCTCATGCGTATTATGTGGAAATCCTGATTGATTCCGGCTTCGACAGTTTTGCCAAAGCCGCAGAGGAATCGCGCGTGGCGCTCGCGCTCGATCCGAACCTGTTGGAGGTGCGGCGTGCTCGCGCTTTGATTCTGGAGGTTACTGCAAATTATGAGGAAGCCATCGCTCAGTATCAGGCGGCAATCGAAATCAACAAGAATATTCCGATCTTGCATTTCGAATTGGGGCGAACGTATCGTCGGCTCGAGGCGTACGATAAGGCAATTGAGGAATTTACAGTTGCCAACACGCTCAACCCGAGTGACCCGCGTCCTGATCTGGCGATCTCGCGCACGTACGCCACTATCGGTCAATATGAAAAAGCGTTGCAATATGCGGAAACGGCTTTGAAGGACAACCCTGGCGATGCCGCTCTGCGCGGCAACCTCGGCGTGATGTATTATCGTAACCTGCTCTGGCCCGAAGCCGTAGAGCAACTACGGCTGACGATTTATGGCGGTAAGACGGAAGAGGGGGTAGAGGTGACGGGTATTCCATTGGTCAACGATGTGTTCGTTGCAGAATATTATTACACATATGGGCTGGCGTTGGCGCGTACCAATCAATGCGGCGAAGCGCTGCAGATCGCGCAAATGTTGCAAACCAAGGTCCCCTCGGATGAAAACGCGGTCTTTGCCGCGAGTGAGATCATTCGCATTTGTGAAGAGAGATTGAACAGTCCGGTGGTAAACACACCGACGCCAACCTTAGATATAACTCCTACACCATGAACGTTGCTCCACGTCGTTCGCTTTTCAATCGCAAGCCGCAGTCGAACATCTATCGCATGTTCCTGTGGATCTTGTTGATTCTTTTCTTTGTCTGGATGCTGCAGCAGATGGACAAGGGCAACATCCAGCCTTTGTTCGTGCCGACGCCTACTCCGACACGCACCGCAGAATCCTATGCGCTGGAGGGAGATTCGAACTTTAGCGCGGGAAAACTGGATGCGGCGATTCAAGCCTACCGTGAGGCGGTGCGCGTGGACCCGAACAACGCGGAAATCTGGTGGAAACTGGCGCGCATTCAGACGTATTCTTCCGCCTTTTTGATCACGGATGCCGAGAGAAAAGCACGCCTGCTCGAAGCACTCGAATCGGCGCGCAAGGCTGTGGAACTCGCGCCGGATGAGAGTATGGCGCACGCCATCCTTGCTTTCACTCTGGATTGGAATGCCGACACCGATTTATATACCGATAATCCGCGTCAGGTGCAGGCTTATTTGACAGAAGCCGAGCAGGCGGCGTTGCGCGCTTTGCAGTTAGACAACTCGAACACCCTGGCACTGGCTTTCTATGCCGAAGTCCTTTTGGATCAACAGAAGTGGACCCAGGCTGAACAATATATCAACCAGGCGCTCCAGCGCGAGGGCGCAGACGAATTGATGGATGTTCATCGCATCTACGCCTATTTGCTCGAGACCCTCGGTCAGTATAACCTGGCGATCACTGAATACGATAAGGCGATTGCTATCGAGCCGAACTTTACCTTCCTTTACCTGCGCGCTGGCGCAAACTATCGTCGTCTTGCTTTTGATATTCCTAATCCAGAAGCGGCACGTCCTGTTTATGAAAAGTCTCTGGAATACTTCGATAAAGCCGCGCGCATCAATGAAGCGATAGGGGTCAAGGATCCCACTCCGTACCTTTCGATTTCGCGCACCTATTCGCAACTGGGCGAGTTCTTCGCCGCGGCGCGCAACGTGCAAAAAGCGCTTTCATTTGACCCGACCAATGCGAATATCTATGGGGAATTGGGCATTATCTATTTCAAGTCTAGAAATTACGAAGGCTCGATCTTCTCCCTGAAATGCGGCACGTACGGTTGTTCGGGAGAAGAGTCGTGTCTTGGACGGGGGCTGGATAGATGCTACCCCGATCTCGGCGAAAACCCCGTTGAGGTGAAAGGACAAGCGATTTCTCCGAACACTATCGTTTACTACTACACCTATGGTTCCGTGCTTGCCGCGTTGAGCCGTCCGCGCGATAACAAATGTGGCGAGGCGATGAAGGTGCTATCCGAAGTAAAAGCCGAGGTCAACTCGAAGCCGGAACTCTATGCAGATGGCAGAGAAACGATCTTGAGCATCGTTCAAGCAGGAGAAGCCATCTGCCGGTCGCTGGCAGAAGGAGGCGCGCCAGCTTCCTCGGTAGGGGGCGAAGCGGGAGGGACACCAACCCCAGCTCCGTGAACGGGGTTTGTATCAGAAAATTGTAAGAGTTTCTATAATTCCCTTGACTTGACCTCCTGAAATAGGTAATATAGGTTAGCACTCTAAAAGTTGGAGTGCTAATTTCGTGATTATTCAAAAAATCCAATCCAATCAGGAGGTCCAAAGATGGCAAGCAAATTGAAATTGAAGCCCCTTGGCGGACGCGTGATCGTGGAACCGATCGAACAGGAAGAGGTGACCGCCGGCGGCATTCTCCTTCCTGAAACCGCCAAAGAAAAGCCCCAGGAGGGCAAAGTTCTGGCGGTAGGTCCGGGTGAACGCGATGAAGACGGCGACCGCATCCCCATGGACGTGAAGGTTGGAGATCGAGTGCTGTTTGCAAAATATTCCGGCACCGAAGTAAAAGTGGATGGCAAGAAGTTGCTCATCCTGCGCGAATCTGACATATTGGCTATCGTTGAAAGTTAATCCTGGAGGTGACAAAAATGGCTGCTAAACAACTTGTCTTTGCAGAAGATGCACGCCGTAAACTCAAAAACGGCATGAATGTTGTCGCCAATGCAGTGGCGGCGACCCTCGGTCCTAAGGGACGCAATGTGGCTGTGGACCGCAAGTTCGGCTCCCCTACAATCACTCATGATGGCGTTTCTGTTGCAAAAGAAATCGAACTCGAAGACCCCTTCGAGAACATGGGCGCGCAGTTACTCAAAGAAGCGGCGACCAAGACCAATGACATCGCCGGTGACGGTACAACTACCTCCACTGTGCTTGCCCATGCTATTGTAAACGAAGGTCTCAAAGCGCTCGAAGCCGGTTACAACCCGATGTTGCTCAAGCGTGGCATTGAGATGGCCACCGATGCCGTGGTAGAAGAACTGCGCAAGATGGCGGTCAAAATTGACACGAAAGAGGAAATCGCCTCGGTTGCGACAAACTCCGCCGCGGACAAGGAAATCGGCGAACTCATTGCCCGCGTGATGGACAAGGTCGGTAAGGATGGCGTCATCACCGTCGAAGAATCCAAGTCCCTCCAGTTTGAAGAGGATTATGTGGAGGGTATGCAATTCGATCGCGGCTACATTTCACCCTACTTCATCACCAACACCGAACAGATGGAAGCCGTGATCAATGAACCGTACATCCTGATCCACGAAAAGAAGATCTCTGCCGCCGCGGATATTGTCCCCCTGCTCGAAAAACTCGTGCAGGTTGGCAAACGCGATCTGGTGGTCATTGCCGAAGATGTGGACGGCGAGGCGCTGGCTACCCTCGTCCTCAACAAACTGCGCGGCATGTTGAATGTGTTGGCGGTCAAGGCTCCTGGCTTCGGTGATCGCCGCAAAGCCATGCTTCAGGATATTGCCATTCTCACCGGCGGTACCGTGATCTCTGAAGAGACGGGTCGCAAACTCGAAACTGCTACCCTGCAAGACCTGGGCCGCGCCGAGAAAGTTGTTGCGGATAAAGAGAACACTACCATCGTTGGCGGCAAGGGCAAGAAGAGCGACATCGAAGGGCGCATCAAAGAAATCCGCGCGGAGATCGAAAAGAGCACCAGCGATTATGACCGCGAGAAGTTGCAAGAGCGCCTTGCCAAACTCAGTGGCGGCGTGGCTATCATTCGCGTGGGCGCCGCGACCGAAACCGAATTGAAGGAAAAGAAACATCGCGTTGAAGATGCTCTCTCCGCCGCCCGCGCGGCTGTCGAAGAAGGCATTGTGCCTGGTGGTGAGATTTCTCTCCTCAACGCGGCCGCCAAACTGGATAAACTGCTCAAGAGCGCCGATAGCAACGAAATCGAAGAGACTCGCGTCGGCATCAGCATCGTCAAGAAGGCGCTCGAAGCTCCCATTCGCAAACTTGCTGCAAACGCCGGTCAGGATGGTTCCGTTATTATTGATACCGTCCGCCGCATTGCCGCCGAGAAGAAGAACAAGAATATCGGCTACAACGTGCTGACGGGCGAATACGTGGACATGATCGAAGCGGGCATCATTGACCCGGTCAAAGTCGTACGCGGCGCAATCGAAAACGCTGCCTCCATCGCTTCGATGATCCTGACCACCGACGTGCTGATCACGGAAATTCCTGAAAAAGAAAAGCCCGCTCCGGCACCGGTTCCCGAATACTAAAAAACATGCGCCCCTCTCCTCAAATGGGAGAGGGGTTTTTCATTGTATAATCCTGCCGATGTTTTCCCGTAGAAGAATTATCTGGATATTTTTAACGCTTTGGGGAATTTGGGGACTCGCCGCGTGCGCTTCGCTCGCGACGCCCACGCCTGCTCTCACAGCCACAGCCTCTTCTACGCCCGAGCCCCCCACCGCCACCCCCGAACCGATGGCGCTGACCGTTAACGGAGAAGGGATTACCTTTGCCGAATTTGATGCAGAAGTAGCACGCTACCTCGCCGCGCAAAAGGAACTGGGCAAAGAGGTTTCCTCTGAAGACGCATCCCGCGCCGTGATCGAAGACCTGATTGCTCAACTGCTTCTTGCTCAAGCAGCGCGCAAAAACGGATTCACTCTAGACGAGGCCGCCCTGCAAGCGCGCATAGACGCGCTCGCCGCGCAAATCGGCGGAGCGCAGGCACTATCGGCGTGGATGACGACTCAGGGGTACACAGAGCAGACCTTTCGGTTCGCGTTGAAGCGGGCCGCCGAAGCCGCCTGGATGCGTGACAAGATAATTTCAAATGTCCCCCCTACTGCAGAACAGGTGCACATCCAGCAAATTCTGCTCTATAATCAAGACACGGCTCAGAACTTTCTTGCTCAGTTGAACAATGGAGCCGATTTCGATGAATTGGCTTTACGGGCTGATCCACTCACACGCGGCGACCTGGGATGGGTGCCGCGTGGCTATCTGCTCGACGCCCGCATCGAGGAGGCGGCATTCCGCCTGGAGGTCGGTCAATATAGCGATGTCATTGCCACCAACGTAGGCTTTCACATTGTACGCGTGCTTGCGCGCGACCCAAACCGCCCACTTTCACCCGATGCGCTGTTGACGCTGCAAGAACTGGCATTGAAAAACTGGTTGAAGGAACAAAGAGAACTGGCAGATGTGGTGCTTGCTCCTCCGCCATAGTTCTAAATGGAGTGACATAGATGAATAGCCCATATGATTACGAAGAAAGCCGCTCGAGATCATCCCTGCAAATTTGGGACATCCTCTCGATTCTGATGTTGATCCTCACAGCCTGTCTAGGAGGATATTTCCTTTTGATTTTCTTCAACCCAAATGTTTCGATCAATCCCTTCGCGCCGGGCAGGGGACCTTTCGCTCCTCGTACACCCACTTTTACGCCCACACCGTTTCAATTGGAACCGACCTGGACAGCCAGCCCCACGCTGGAGATGACCCCCACCGACACGCCGCGCCCTACTTTTACTCCATTTCCTACGAACACACCGGTCTTTCTCGGTCCTCCAACACGTACTCCAAGACCGACCAGCACGCCTAGAGCGCCTTTCAGTGCCATCTCGATCCAGGCTGTAGAGAGCACCCTCATTCATCCCGAACTGGGTTGCAACTGGGCAGGCGTTGGTGGAACAGTTGTGGACGCGAACAATAGTCCCCTCATCGGCATCGTGGTTGTCTTACGCGGCACGCTGAACGGCAGCACCGTTGATCTAACGACCGTGAGCGGCATCAATAAAGAATATGGTCCATCCGGCTTTGAGTTCGTTTTAGGGAACGCGCCGGTTGCTTCGAACAACACGCTCTACGTTCAATTGCTCGATCAGGCGAATGTTCCGCTTTCGGATACGATCAAGATCAGAACTTACGCTGAATGTACGAGAAATCTGGTGATTGTGCGTTTCAAGAAGAACCGATAAAAGCATGAAGTTATCAAAAAGGTGACTGTCACCTGCAAAAGCGACAGTCACCTTTTTGTTTTCACACCGGCACATTCCAGTGTGCGTACTTGCTGTTCTTGCCGCGCACGATATCCTCGTATAGGGCGCGTAATTTTGTCGTCACCGGTCCCATCACGCCTGCACCAACGGGACGATGGTCAATACGTGTGACAGCGGTCACCTGAGCCGCTGTTCCGGTCAGGAACACCTCTTCGGCAATGAAGACCTCCGTCCGATCAATCGAACGCTCCACCACGTCCAAACCCAGTTCCTTGCGAGCGATTTCGATGATGGTTTTTCGCGTGATGCCCTCGAGGATGTTATCGGTCACAGGGGGTGTGATCAATACCCCATCGCGCACCATGAACACATTCATCGCTGATCCTTCTGAGATGTGACCGTGGTTGTCCAGTACAAGCGCTTCGTCGAAGCCAGCGCGCACGGCATCGGTTTTGATAAGCGCCGAGTTCGCATACGCACCTGCTACCTTGCCACGTGCCGGAATGACATTGTCGTCAATGCGCCGCCATGAAGAGATGGTGACATGCGCATTCGTATCGTTTTTAACATACTTTTCAAAAGCCATCACGAACATACAAAATTCATCTCTCAGATCATGCAATTTGACGCCAATGCCTAAATCTGCTTTATAGAATGTGGGGCGCAGATACACATCCTGTGTCCAGTTATCCATCCTGAGCAAATCGAGCGTCAATTGAATCAGACTTTCTTCGTCATAGTGGGTTTGCATGGCCATCATGCGCGCCGAATGCAGTAAACGGCGAAAATGGTCATAAGGACGAAAAACGAAGAGACATTTCTTCTCTTCGTTCCAGTAAGCCCTCATACCACCGAATACGGCTGTACCATATAAGAAGCCGTGTGTGGCAATGCTAATTTTTGCCTCCGAAAGCGGAACAATCTTTCCCTCAAAGAAAGCATGCTTCGAGAGATCCACTAGACACCTCCAGAAAAGGGATTGGGACCAACTCTTACACGGAGATTATACCTGATTCATTTCGCATCATTTTCAACTGAGGAGGACAAGGAGCGGCTGCTCTTATGAGTTTTTGGTGATTTTCCACAGTTTGGAAAAACGAGATTTCCTTGCTTTGTTCAGAAGATAATAGACCGGGGTACTCATCCCCACTTTCCCTCACCCCAACCCTTCTCCCAGTGGGAGAGGGGCAGGGGTGTGGTAAAAAGTGATGCCGACGACAATCCTTTGGACATGTTTGCAACAGAGCAAGTTCTTTATTGATTTTCTCTGTGCACTAGTATGCGGCGTTTCCTGCTTGCTTTCCCCTCACCTCAACCCCTCTCCCAGCGGGAAGGGATTGGGCGCCGCGCTGAGTCTTTGGAGTAGTGAGGGGCAAGTGAATTTTCCAGAAGTGTGTAATATCCCACACTGACGTTTGGTTATCCTTCACGCCGTAGAATTGCGCTACGCGCGTCCAGTGCTCTGAAACGGTGGATGAAATAAATGGCGAATGTAAAGAGGAGAATGGCGTTTGCCTGATGAAGAAGGGCAATAACGATATTCACGTAAGACAGGATCGTCAAAACACCCAGCGTGATTTGTAAAGCAACCGCGCCGGCAAGCCATAGCAGTCCCCTTTGGATCTCGCGCGGATAATCTTGCTTTTTGGCAGCCCAGTATACAGCCGGAACTGCAAGGACACCCAGCCAGGCAAACCATCTGTGGATGAAGACGATTGTTTGAGGCGTCTCGAAGAGATTGATCCACGAACTGAACAGATTCGGAGGAATCCATTTACCAAACATAAGGGGCCACGTATCCGAAACGTGCCCGGCTTTGAGTCCGGCGGTCATGCCGCCATAGGCGATCTGAATGATGAGGATGACAAAGGAAACCAACGCAAGCTTCGATGGGAGCGACCATTTGGCTTTCCTGCCTGAGAGCGGGAAGCCGAATTTATGTCCAAGGGCTGTCCAGAATGCGAGACCGAGGAGGGTGAGCGCAAGGAGCAGATGGATGGTCAGATTGAAATGACTGACAGCCGGACGATCCACGAGCCCGCTGGCGACCATAATCCAGCCTGCAACTGCCTGGGCGATGAAAAGCATCCCCATAACAAAGTACATACCGAATTCCTTGAAGGGAATCGCTCGCGTGAAGAGGAAATAGAAAACAGGAATGGCATAAAGCAGGCCAGCCAGCCGCGCCAGGAGTCGGTGTATCCATTCGACGTAGAAGATGTATTTGTATTCTTCCAATGTCATGTTGAAGTTGATTTGCTGATATTCAGGGGTTTGCTGATATTTGGCAAATTCTTCCTCCCATGCTTGTTGACTCATGGGTGGAATTACCCCGCTGATCGGATTCCATTCGACGATGGATAAGCCCGAACGCGTGAGACGGACGAATCCTCCAAAAACGACAAGGAACGCCACGACACAGGAAAAGATAAACAACCATCTCATCACAGCATTGTTTTGTGTTTGAGGCATGTTGCCCTCCCAAAGGTGTGATATTGTATGCCGCATGATACTCAGAGGGGATGAGAAGTTCATTAGGCAGGATCAGGCTACGGGTTGGAATGAAGCGAAAAAAATCCCCGTCGCCTCGAGACGACGGGAGTTTGTTTTATTGCCCTTGTAGTTGTATCAACAATTGACGATATTGATTTGCATTAGGAGGATTCATGAGAAGGATTTGGTTGACAATCTCAATGGCTTCCTCTTTTTTGCCTGTATCGAGTAAGGATTCTGCTAGTGCATCGAGTTCGTTGACGGCTTCTTCAATTTGTCCTGCTTGTTGATATGCTTGAGCAAGGGCGCGCCGCAAGATCGGCTCATCGGGGCGCTCCTTGAGAAGGTCTTTGATGAAGGGAATGGCTTGCGCACTGCGATTATTGGCTTGCAAATAGGTGATGTAATTCTCGAGTTCGGCGCCTGCTTGCGCGGGCTGCCCAAGTTTGAGGCAGAGTTCGACCAGATTCTTGCGTGCGTTTTCGTCATCTGGGCGCAGGGTACGAATTTGTTCATAGACACGGAGTGCCTGCTTCCAATCCAGCCTTTGCATGTCAATATCTGCCATACGTTGAAGGATATGCACATTCCATGAGCGATCGGCGTTGACTTGCTGGACGAAACGGAGGGCGGTAGTGTAGGTCTTGCGCGCCATATCGAGCTCAGCGAGGCGGTAGTAGATGTCCGCCAGTTCGAGATACTCATTGATGGCGTCGTTTACCTGTCCAAGTGCAACGAGTTGATCAATCAAGCGGGTGCGGGCGTTCAAATCCATTGGAGAAAGTTGAACGACGCGGCGCAGGGTTTTGGCGGCTTGTGCGGCTTCACCGCGTACGCTGTAGGCATTTGCCACGACGGTGAATTTTGCAATGGCTTCGGGGATGTGGTTTTCGCGTACGAGCAGATCACCGATCAACGTATGGAGGGGCAAATAGGTGGGAGCATGGTTGAGCGCCTGGAAGGCTTCATCCATGGCAGAGCGCAGTTTACCAGCCCGCGCCAGTTGGTGGATGAGGTTTATGGATTCGAGAATCTGGCTGGATTGGGCTTGCAGGATGATTTCGGCAAGAGGAATGGGGAGACCGCCATCCTGTTGTTTGGGTAATTGTTCGCGCGCCTTATGGAGGTGATCGCGCCAGTTCTTACGCATGAGTAAATCATGAATGCTGTCGCAGATGCGTTTGAGGGTGACTTCGTCTTTTTGGGAGGATTGCGCTTCGATTAGCGGTTCGTACATTTGACGAAGTTCGTCTGCATGTTCTGGTGGAACAACAGCCGAATCAGCGAGTTTGAGCGCTTCCAGATATTCGATGGAGGCGGCTTGCAATCGTCCAAGCCGCTGATTGATTTGTCCCATGAGCAGGCGTGCGGCGAGATTGAAGTCATTGTGTTTGACGGCATGGGCGAGATGACGCAAAGCGGACTCGAGCCGGTCTCCGTTTGAGCGGAGTAAGCCCAAGTCGAAGTATAGGGCAGGATGATTGAAGCCGGCTTCGAGTGCATGTTCGAGTTCTTCTGCGGCCTGGGCGTCGTTCCCCTTGCTTTGCGCGTCAATTGCCTGGCCAAGATGCAGGACGACTTTTGCCTGTTCGTTCTGCTGGAGGGAGAGTTGTCCTGTGCCACGCATGAGGGCTTGAAGTCCGCGCCGCGCTTGGGCAACAGGGCTATCGTTGCTGGAATAATCGAAGAGAATCTCTGCTAGGCGCGTGAGAGCTTTTTGACGCGCTTCTGCCACCGGATCCAGCCCCGAATCGGTCTGTTTTTTGGGCTGATCCAGTTGTTTGATTTGCGCCATGGCAATAGGACCCGTGCCTCCCTTTGGGCGCAGGGGTTTGGGAAGTAATTGTCCAGATCGCAAAAGCGCCTGTGCCTGTTTTGCTTCAGCGCTTTCGGGCATGATTTGCGCAGCCTTGTTGACTAACTCAGCTGCTTTTTGGAGGTTGCCCGCGCGCTGAAGGAGGCTGGCAACGGCCAGGTATTCGGTCACAGCTTGTTGTTTGTGATTGAGGCGTTCGTGGGCGAGGGCGAGACGCGAGTGGGCGAGGATGTGTTCGGGGTCGAGTGTGGTGACGCGTACCCAGTTTTCAATGGCTTTGTCCACATCGCGCTGATTGAGGAAGAGGTCGGCAGCTTTGAGGGCGGCTTCGATGGCTTCTTTGAGGTGTCCAGTGCGTTCGAATAACTGTGCCAGTTTTTCCATGGCGACAGGATCCTGTGGGGAAACGAACGCCACACGTTTATAGATTTGCAAGGCTTCCTCGTAATTTCCTTGCTGAAACAAAGCCAGTCCCAGACTGTTGAGTGCTTTGGGGTGATCGGGGAATTCCTGCAATGCCTTTCGGTAAGCGGCAGCAGCTTTGCTCCACTCTTGGTCCCAGGCGTAGGAATGCCCCTCGTTCATGGCTTTTTGGAAAATGTCTTCTCGTCCGGGCATGTCCCCATTATAACGTAAGGGCGTGAATGGCTGTCGTTACATTTGTCTTATTTCTCACGTTTCTGGCAGGACATTGACACCCACCAACTTGCCATAGACGCTATTCGGCAGGATGCGGCTGTGAGGGTCGCCCCATAAGATGCACATGGGCACACCGGGCGTGTCAATGC
The DNA here is from genome assembly GCA_035574015.1 of Anaerolineales bacterium. Lineage (GTDB taxonomy): Bacteria > Chloroflexota > Anaerolineae > Anaerolineales > Villigracilaceae > Defluviilinea. The sequence continues at coordinate 28,015 of DATLZK010000041.1, read as the reverse complement.
GCAGAACGAGGATGTGATGTTTGCCCGGCGGGGGAAGGTTGATCGTAATGGGGAGGCGGGCATATGCCGTTAGGAAAAACTTCAGGGATTTGACTTCTCGAGCCTTGTGAGCATGGGGGCGATTCAAGATGGGAAGGGATATTTGTTATTGGCTTGCCAGGATAAGAGCATCTGAAAAGGCATCGAAGTACTCACGGGCGCTAATTGAATCGTAGCGGTTTCCCCAGCGCGTCTCGAACTCCATGACCCCAAAAGGTCCCGGCGCAAATTGGGCAATGATCGTTCGCGTCTTGTTGATTTTTCCCGGGCCATAGCCGTCGAAGATCGGTACGACCATGCCGCGATTGTATATGCGCTGGACAGAGGCAGCGTCAATGACCTGATCAACGGAAAACACATAAAAGGCAAAAATCCCTGGAGTCTGAAAACCGCGCTCCACGCGGCGCTGGAAATACGCTTTGGCCATTTCGTTGATTTCTTTTGCATTTACACTTCCCGCTGCCGTATGTTCCAAATCCCAATCGAACCATACATTTTCCTGAAGGTGTCTGTCCATCAGAGTTGTGAACAAAGGTAGTGCATCCTGATCACCCGTTTGAACGTCGAGCATCACATACATACCCTGTCGTCGTGCTTCAGCGATCAAGGTGTGGATGTATGGGTCGTTCTCGGTGATGCGCCCTGCCGTCACAATGTTGGGGTTGATGGCAATGACTGTGGGCCGGCGACCATTCCACTCGTCCACGCGCGAAGCGAACGAGCGCGCAGATGCCAGCGCCTCATCTACGGTTTGGGTTTGCCCCAAGGTGCCCCAGCCACGCGGTCCGCGGTGTCCATAGACCATGGCAACAGTTGTCGCCTCAATATTGGGTAGTGGAGGCAGAGGGTTGTAAGCCCAGACCGGTATGAGCGAAATCTCCAACTGATCCGGTGTCAGTCTCCAAATAAAGTAAAGATCCTGACCACTGGTATTGTATACGAGCAGATCATCCCGCCCCCAATAGATATTTACAGACTCTTCACGCGTAAACCCCGGGATGGGGCTGGCATGCATTTGAAATTGTGTTGCCAGACCGGCTTGCGCGGCAGCAGCGCGAAAAACGGTCGCTAGCGCGCAATGTCCGCCGGCAAGGATTCCACCTGCATTTTTATAACCAGGACCTCCCTGAAAGGTCTCGTTGAAACTCCAGATGAATCCATCCGGGAGCAAAATGGTATCCTGCTGATGAATTCGACGCAGAGCGATCCAGTCCACTCCTGAGGCAGGATCGAAAACCTCGTTTGCCAGGACCGAGCGGCGGATCAATGACCAGCGTAGATTATCCGCTTCGTCTATCGAATGGACCTGGGCCAGAAGATTCAAGTCTAGGCTGGCTTGTCCGTAAATTAATTTCAGGTCGCTGCTGTTTTGATAGGGCTTTGTGTTGAGCGCAATATCCAAAGTAGTAGTTTGCAGTCCCTCGTTTTCTTGAATGCTCGACACAATCACTGGTGCGCCGATGAGGAAGGCGCTCGTGAGACAGATGAGCCAGAGCAGACTCTCCTTATGCCATGTGGGCTGTGGCTTGAGAACCATTGTTTTCCACCTGAGTTTGAGGCGAGGGTTGAGCAGATCCCATGCTCTTGCCGCGTTTAGTGAAGTATTGCCAGCATCCGAAGGCGAGGAGTGTGGCGCCTAATGCCAGCATTGAGTTCCAAAGCGCACTGCCGAAGAATAGAAGTGCTTCCTCTAGCGTCAATGGAATACCGCGCTTTACCGTCTGCGCCGCTAGCGTGATAAGCCCTACAAACATTGCCGGGGCTACGATTGGAGCGAAGCGTGCAATGCCTATGATGGATGCCTCAAAAGTAGCCTCGATGGCTTCCCAGAATCCGCTGGCTATTGCCGTAACGACGCTGCCAATTGTCAGCGCAATCTTGTGGCGAATCCGTTCGCGCAGCAATCCTTCCCGCAGTGGATCGGTTTCCTGAAGTACTTCCAGCAATTCGGGTAGCATTTCACTGTTGAGCCGCGCTCTGACGCGCTGTTCTTCCAGAGAAATTTTTCGTTGGGCAAGTTGATTGGCGCGCTGTTTTAACTGCTCCTCCGCCTCCGCGATGGCAACGAAATACGTCGAAAGCAAATGCAGGTAAATGGCTTCATCGCGAGAGTAGGGCTTTGGCTTGGGAATGCCCTCTTCCTCGCAGAATACATCCAGATATTCCTGCATTTGGCTTCGCAAGCGGTTGACGCGCTGGAGAAAGATTTCGCGCTCCATGTCATCGCGCAGTGCTCGCGCCACATAGGATGCCACCTGGTTGAGGGCGCGATTCGTTCGGGCGCGGGCGCGCGCCTTGTCGAACGCGGAATTCAATCCATCCATAAATGTCAGAAATGGCGATGAGCCATCCGATGCCGGTGATGACCCTGCGGACTGATTGAGCAGCCGCCGACCAAGCCCCCGGAACAATTGACCGATGCGGCGGACATCGAAGATCTGTTTGAGCATGGGCCGGGAATGGCTTTTTCGTCTGCCTTCCCAAATGTGCATCTCATCCGAGGAGATGGTAAACTCCAACGCCGCCAGAAAGTCCGATGGGGTGGAAAGGTCCCAAAGCAGAATGTCAGGCTGGCGGTTGTGGTATCGGAAGGCTTCCAGGAGGTGCTGCCACCCTTCGCGTGAGAGGTGGCGGCGAATCAGGCTGGTTAGTTCCTCTGCAGAAAATTCCCGCTTGTGACGCCACTCCTCTGGAAAGGCAAATTCCGCATCCAGCATGCCTGCCTCATGGAGTCGGATGAGCAGCCGGGCAACTTCCATGAACAGCAGCGTTCTGCCGGAAGTCGAAGATGTAGCATTCTGGTCTGATGTTTGCGCATGTACATCGTTCATAGCTTCACCTCTTTACTCCGCCCCAACACTGCCAAGCAAAAAACCGGCGGGGCGACAGTCGCTCCCAGCCGGCCTTGATGAGGGCAGGGTGTTGTTAGGGTTTAATGGGGACAGTTCGAGATAAAGCAGAGACCAGCCGGGAATCTGCGCACCTCTTTTTGCCAACGCGTTGGGGTTATGACAAAATGTAAGAGATCGTCTTTGTTCATGATGGGGTACTCAGAACAATTGTTCAAGTGTATTTTATCACAATCTATCAATGTGTCAAGACAAATCCTGGTGGTTCGGACATAAGTTGGGACATCCTTGATTTTCGCTCCAAATAAGGCAGATTTCCCGGCAGAAAAGGTGCAGAATCCATCTGCCACATCTGCGAAAATCCACTGTAAAGGTTTTCCTTCAAACGGTTGTCCGAACTCATATCCGTACTTCATGAACGATCGTTGACACCCCTCCCTTTTTTTGCTAAACTAGATTTGTCAGACAACTTGACCATCCTCCAATTCTCAAATTTTCCAATTCTCCAATCTCCCAATCCTCAATCTCCCAATTCCCCCTCTTCCCTGATGTCCACCCTCCTTATCAAAAACGCCTACCTCTTTACCCTTGATGACCACCAAACTGAACTGTCGGACGGTGGCCTTTTCATCGAAGATGGAATCATCCGTCAGGTCGGTGCGACGCGTGAACTCCCCTCCACAGCCGATGAAGTACTCGATCTCAAGGACCATGTTGTTCTGCCGGGACTGATCAATACGCATCATCATTTCTATCAAACCCTCACGCGCGCTGTCCCGACCGCACAGAATGCCAACCTCTTCAACTGGCTTAAAACCCTCTACCCGATCTGGGCGCGCATGACCCCTGAAGATATTTTCATTTCGACTTCTACCGCACTTGCCGAACTCGCCCTTTCGGGTTGCACCACCGCATCGGATCATCTCTACCTTTTTCCCAACGGATCGAAACTGGACGACGAAATTGCTGCCGCGAAAGAGATCGGACTCCGCCTCCACGCCTCGCGCGGCTCGATGTCCCTCGGCGAATCGAAAGGTGGACTCCCCCCCGATTCCGTTGTAGAAGATGAAGACTCCATTCTGAGAGATTCTCAGCGGCTCATCCAGCAATATCATGACCCCCAACCCGGCTCAATGCTGCAGATTGTTCTTGCACCCTGTTCGCCGTTCAGTGTGACAGGCGACTTGATGAAACAATCTGTCAAACTGGCGCGTGAGTACGGGGTGCATCTCCACACGCATCTCGCGGAGACCGAAGACGAGGAGCAATTTTGTCTGCAGAAGTTTGGTCATCGCCCGGTTGGATATATGCAGGAACTGGATTGGGTTGGTGAGGATGTGTGGTTTGCTCATGCTGTGTGGGTGAATGATGAGGAAATCAAAGTTTTTGCCAAACACAAGTGTGGCGTGGCACACTGTCCCACCTCCAATATGCGGCTCGCTTCGGGGATTGCGCCAGTCAAGGAGTACCGCGCAGCGGGTGTAAACGTGGGCCTCGGCGTGGATGGATCCGCCTCCAACGATGGCTCACATCTCTTGGCAGAGGTTCGCAACGCGATGTTGCTTTCGCGTGTGAAAGAGGGCCTCACAGGATTTTCCTTATCGAACGATCCGAATCGCAAACTCATGACAGCAAGAGAGGCTTTATATCTGGGCACGCGCGGCGGCGCGGCAGTTCTGGGAAGAAGCGATATTGGAAGCCTGGAAGTTGGCAAATGCGCCGATTTCTTTGCCGTGAACCTCAATCGTATTGAGTTTGCAGGAATGCACGATCCTGTTTCTGCGGTAGTTTTTGGTCAGCCTGTCCGTGTGGATTACACTGTCGTCGGCGGCAAATTTGTAGTAAAAGAAGGACAGTTGATTCCTGTGGATGAGCAGAAGTTGATCGAAAGGCATAATAAAGCCGCAAAAAGGTTGCTGATGCTCTAACGGAATGGCCTCTCGAAGCGGCAAATGGATAGATAACCCGTGAAAGGAGGACCCAATGTATGTCCGAGATTACCGCGACCTGCCTGTTGAGCCGGGCGGTGTGGAGGGGCTTAGTGTGCGTTGGGCGATCAATGCCTCTCAAGGTGCAAACAATTTCGGCATGCGCATTTTCGAACTGGAGGCTGGCAAGGAATCACCTCTTCATCAGCATGATAACGAACATGAAATTTTCGTACTCGCAGGCAAAGGCGAAGTGCGAACCGCGGCAGAGACATTTTCCATCTCAGAAGGTTCGGTGATCTACATTGCATCGAACGAGAGCCATCAGTTCCGCAATACAGGCAGCGATGTCTTGCGCTTCATTGACGTAGTTTTGTTCCCGCTCATGCTACCCAGATAGTGTAAGCCCGTACTTCCCTCGCAAACGGTGAGAAAGACATCAATGCAAAACCGTGACGACCGGCTGATCAAACCCATACTTTTGATTCTCTTTCTGGTCATCATCACCCGCAATGCCTGGGTTTCGGATGATGCCTATATCACATTTCGTACCATCGAGAATTTCCTGGCAGGGTATGGGCTTGGGTATAACCCCTATACCCGCGTGCAGGCCTACACTCATCCTGTCTGGATGTTCCTGCTATCCGGCTTGTATTTTCTCGAGCGCATCTTTATCCCTCACTCGCCAAATGCCCTCTATCTGATTACCGTCTTGGTCTCCCTCGCCGTTTCGACGCTCACGTTGTACCTCCTGCTGACGAAGATCGTGGAGAACGATTTGTGGCTTCAGATCTTTACCGCGAGCGCGTTCAGCCTCTCGCGAGCGTTCGTGGATTATTCGACCTCCGGCTTGGAAAATCCGCTGACTCACCTGTTGCTCACGATTTTCCTATGGGTCTATTTTGCAAAGCCGGGAAATTTATTTCTGTTGACCCTGATGGCGTCGCTGTTGACACTAAACAGGCAGGATGTCATCCTGTTGGTTTTACCGGCTCTGCTGTGGGCGTTTTGGAATCGTGGTGTTTCGCGGCAGAGTGTGAAAGCCCTTGCTCTCGGTTTCATACCTGTATTGGCTTGGGAACTTTTCTCCATTTTTTATTACGGATTTCCGTTCCCCAACACAGCCTATGCCAAACTGAATACCGGTGTGGAGGAGGGAGTACTCATTCAGCAAGGGCTAGATTACCTCCTCAACTCGCTTCATTGGGACCCCCTTAGCCTGTTTCTCGTTGCCTGCGCGGCGGTCGCAGCTTTGAACGTTTCCGGCAAAGAGGGCGCCGCGTTGAAGGCGCTCCTGATCGGGATCGGTTTATATCTCTTGTATATTGTCAAGATCGGCGGTGATTTCATGAGCGGCAGATTTCTAACCGCCCTTTTCTTGATGGCTGTTGTAATCCTTGTCCGCAGCGCGCTTTCGCGTCGCGTTTTGTTCCTTGTATTCGGTATAGTTTCATTGTTGGGAGTGTTTTCGGCGCGCTCCACCTTATGGGATCCTGAGTTGCCCCTGATCACCTCGCCTGGCTTGAATTGGACGGAGAACCTGCTCCTTCTTGATCGAAATGGCATCGCCGATGAGCGGGCTGTCTATTTTGCGAACAACACAGAGGGCGTTTACCTGGGATTCGTGGTGGAGGGCTTTAGAAATCCGGAAGCGGGCTCGAGGTTCGCGGGAAGCGAATGGCAATACAAGACAACGAAAAAAGCCATTGTAGAATGGACGCTTGGCAGACGCGGTTATGCCGAGGGCCCGAACGTCCACGTGATTGATTATTATGCTTTGAGTGATCCCCTTCTGGCGCGGTTGCCCACCCATCAGAAGAAATGGCGCATTGGTCACTTCGGACGCGAGGTGCCCGCTGGTTATCTTGAAACCCTCGCAACAGGCGTCAACCAGATCGAAGACCCCAATCTGGCTTTGTATTACGAAGAACTGCGCGCCATCGTTCAGGGACCTTTATGGAGCGGCGAGCGACTTGTAAAAATCTGGAAGTTCAACACCGGTCAATACGATCATTGGCTGAAGGTGTATTTAGATACAAATAACAAAGGAGGCTGAAATTATGCCCTCATCCACCAAACTCACACGTGCTCTTGTAGATGTTGCCATGGGGCGCGTTCCCGCCGATCTGGTGATTCTCAACGGCAAATGGGTCTGTGTGCAATCCGGCGAGATCATCCCCGGCTCGGACATCGCCATTAAAGATGGACACATTGCCTATGTGGGCGAGGACGCGCGCCATACCCTTGGGAAAAAGACCAAAGTGATTGATGCAAAGGGACGCTACCTCGTCCCCGGTTTGCTCGATGGGCATATGCACGTCGAATCGGGCATGGTGACCATTACCGAATTCGTGCGCGCCGTAGCGGTGCGCGGCACGACCGGTATGTTCATTGACCCCCATGAGATCGCCAATGTATTTGGTTTGAAAGGCGTGAAATTGATGGTGGAGGAGGCGCAGAAACAGCCCATTCATGTGTGGGTACAAATGCCATCTTGTGTGCCTTCCGCGCCCGGTTTGGAAACGCCCGGTGCTTTCATCGGTCCAAAGGAAGTGGCTCAGGCGATGAAATGGAAGGGTATCATCGGCTTGGGCGAGATGATGAACTTCCCCGGTGTGTTCATGGGGGATCAAAAAATGCTTGAAGAAATGGCCCTTACCCACGCGCACGGTAAGACTATCGGTGGGCATTATGCTTCGCCCGATTTGGGTATCCCTTTTCACGGATACGTCGCGGGCGGCGCGGAGGATGACCATGAGGGCACTCAACTCGAAGACGCAGTGGAACGTGTGCGACAGGGGATGAAAGCCATGCTGCGTTACGGCTCTGCCTGGTTCGATGTTGCCTCACAGGTTGGGGCGATTACAAAACTAGGACTCGATCCCCGGCATTTCATCCTCGTCACCGATGACTCGCACGCGCAGACCATCTCGCAGGAAGGCCACATGGATCGCGTTCTGCGCCATGCCATCGAACAGGGGCTTGATCCGATGACCGCCATTCAAATGATGACGATCAACACCGCGGAGCATTTCGGCGTCTCGAAGGAAATGGGCATGATTGCCCCAGGACGTTGGGCAGATGTGGTGCTGGTGAAGGATTTGCGAAACTTCAAGGCAGACCTGGTGATTGCCAAAGGGCAAATCATTGCGGAAGGTGGAAAATGGAAAGTCAATTTACCGAAGTTCAATTACCCCTCCTGGGTGAAGGACTCGGTAAAGTTGAAGAGAAAATTGAAGGCAGAAGATTTTGCCTTGAAAGTGGATGGGGCAAGGCAGAAAGTCAGGGCAAATGTGATCGGCGTCATTGAAAATCAAGCCCCAACCCGGCATTTGACTTTCGAGATTCAACCGAATGCTGGCGAGATCAAAGCAGATCTTTCCCGAGACCTTGCCAAAGTGGCGCTCGTTGAACGTCATAAGGGGACAGGTGGCATCACGATGGGACTCGTCAGCGGTTTTGGTTTTACCGAAAAATGCGCGGTTGCCTCTACGGTAGCCCACGACTGCCATCACATGATCATCGTCGGCACGGATGAGGAATCTATGGCGGTAGCCGGCAACAGTCTCGCGCGAAGCGGAGGGGGACAGGTCGTCGTCAAAAACGGAAAAGTTATCGGTCAGGTCGAGTTGAAGATCGCCGGTTTGATGTCGGATGAGCGAGCCGAGGTGGTAGCCAAAAAGGCGGAGTCGGTTCTGAAGGGCTTCAAAGCCTGCGGATGCAAACTCAATAATCCGAATATGCAGTTGTCGCTCCTGGCGTTGGTCGTTATTCCTGAATTGCGTATCTCGGACAAAGGTCTTGTGGATGTGACGAAATTCGATTTTGTTCCGGTTGTGGAGGTCTAAAATGGCACACTTCCCTTTTCAACGATTGCAGGCTGATTTGGCGGCATTGATTGCACGCACGCCGCCGGGCACACGTTTAACATCCGAGCCTGAACTGGCAAAACAATTAGGCGTTTCACGCGCCACCTTGCGCGAGGCAATGCGCACCTTCGAAACCCAGGGACTGATCCGCCGGCGTCAGGGTTCCGGGACGTATGTGGTTGGCAAAGTGCCTGTATTTGAAGCGGGCTTGGAGGTGCTGGAAAGCCTCGAGACAATGGCGCGCCGCATGAATTTGAAGTTGACGGTCAGCGATTTGCAGGTGGAGCAAATCGAAGCGGCTGGTGAGGTGGCAAAGGGGCTTGGGATTCCAAGAGGCACACGCCTCACGCGCATCCGACGCGTGATGCGCGTCAACGGACGACCTGCCGCCTACCTGGTGGATATTCTGCCGGAAAAGATTCTCGCCGCCGATGAACTGCCACAGGACTTTTCCGGCTCAGTGCTGGACTTTTTGATCGCGCGCGGCGATGACTTGCACATTTCGCGCGCCTCCATCAGTGCTACGAATGCCCCGGCGGAAGTCGCTAAGCCTCTCGAGATCCAACGCGATGACGTCCTCCTGAAATTTGTCTCCCAATTGTTCGATTCCAATGGCAACGCGCTGGATTACTCGGAGAGCTATTTCATCCCTGGCTATTTCCGCTTCCATGTCAATCGCCGCGTGGAAAAAAGCAGATAAATACACATGAGGCAAGGAGTATCTGTGACCAATACAGTGCAGGAAATTCAAACACGAGTCAACCGTTTGCGGGAGGACATCGTTCGATTCATGCTCGATATTTGTGCCATCCCAAGCATGGATTCGAAAATTGGACCTGTGGGTGAGCGTATTCAGGCTGAAATGAAGCGGCTCGGTTATGATGAAGTGCGCTTCGACAAAATGGGCAACACCCTTGGGCGTATCGGAAATGGTGAGCGCGTGCTGGTTTACGACTCACACATTGATACCGTTGGCATTGGCGACCCTGCCTCCTGGGAATGGGATCCCTTCAAAGGCAAGATCGAAAACGGCATCCTGTACGCGCGCGGCGCATGTGACGAAAAAGGCTCCACGCCTGGCATGGTGTACGGTCTTGCCATTGCGCGGGATTTGGGTCTGCTTGATGGCTGGACAGCCTATTACTTTGGAAACATGGAAGAATGGTGTGATGGCATTGCCCCCAACACGTTCGTGGAGGTGGATCCGAAGATCAAACCCGATTTCGTTGTCATCGGCGAACCGACGAAGATGCAGGTCTATCGTGGGCATAAGGGACGCGTCGAATTGAAAGTCACCGCCATAGGCAAATCGGCTCATGCCGCCTCGCATCATCTTGGCGATAGCGCGCTCTATAAAATGCTTGGCGTCATTGCAAACATTCGCGATCTCGATGCACACCTCAAGAATCACGATTTCCTCGGCAAAGGAACAATCATGGTCACGGATGCGCGCATCAGCACTGCCTCTATCAATGCCGTGCCGGATGGCTTTACCATCTTCATTGATCGTCGCCTCACCTTTGGTGAAACCAGGGAAGAGGCGATTCAACAAATCAGAGACTTGATCCCCGGCTTTTTGCGCGATCAGATCAAAGTCGAAGAACTCTATTACGACGAGCCATCCTATACCGGCTTTGTCTTTCCCGTGGACAAATACTACCCGGCCTGGGCGTTGGACGAATCCCATCCCATTGTCCAGGCGGGGCAGGAAACGATCCGTCACTTGTGGAACGAAACACGCCCGACCGGCAAATGGAATTTTTCCACGAACGGAACCTATTGGGCAGGTAAAGCGGGCATTCCCTCCATCGGCTTTGGTCCTGGCGATGAGATCTACGCTCACACGACATTGGATCAAGTCTCGTTGAACGATGTAGTCTCTGCTGCCGAATTCTACGCGCTCTTCCCACACATTCTGAGTAAAGTTGCCCAATAAGGGAGCGTTTTGAAAAGCCTGAAATGGGTGTGATAGAAATTTTCCCCTCACCTTGCTGGGAATAGAATCCGCAAAACGGAATTTTCTTTGCGTGCTTGGCAAGTTTCGTGGTAAAAAATCGTCTTTCGGTGAACCCCTTCTTACAAAAGCGAGTTACGGTTGGTCAGGTGTGACCGACCGATAAAACGACTAAAACAAGGAGATACAAATCATGCAAACGAATTTTCGAGGCCGCGATTTTATTGGCGACCTGGACTTCTCGAAAGAGGAAGTCGAAACTGTTTTGGATGTGGCTTGGGACCTGAAGCGCAAACGCGCCTTAGGTGAACCTCATGCGCTACTGCGCGATAAAACCCTGGCCATGTTGTTCTTCTTCTCCTCCACGCGCACGCGTGGATCGTTCGAGGCGGGCATGGCACAACTGGGCGGTCATGCCGCATTCATTGATAGCGATACGACACAGATTTCACACGGTGATACTGCCAAGGAAATCGGTGAAATCTTCGGGCGCTACTTCGATGGCATTGCCATCCGTCAATGCGATTGGAAATTCGGCAATGCCTATATCAATGAAGTGGCTAAATATTCACGTGCTCCCGTCTTGAACATGCAGTGCGATATTTATCATCCCTTCCAATGCCTTGCCGATTTGATGACCATCATGGAGAAAAAGGGGCGCGACCTGCGTCGAAAGAAGATCGTCGTCTCCTGGGCGTATGCGGCGTCCTACCTCAAGCCTATCTCTGTGCCACAATCTCTGATTTTGCAAATGCCGCGCTTCGGCATGGATGTCACACTGGCTTATCCGCCGGGCTTCCAATTGATGCCCGAGATCGTGGAGCAGGCGAAAGAGCAGGCCAGGATTTACGGCACCGGCTTTGAAATTATAGAGGACAAAGACGGCATGGCAAAAGCTTTCAAGGATGCCGATGTTGTGTATGCCAAATCCTGGGGACCGCTTCTCACCACCGATGACAAGACCGAGGGCAAAAAACTTCAGGATTCCTACAAAGATTGGATCACCGACGAAGCCAAAATGAAACTGGCAAAACCGGATGCCATCTTCATGCACCCCCTGCCTGCTGACCGGAACATCGAGGTCACCGATGCCGTAATTGATGGCCCGCAGTCGGTCGTTTACGATGAAGCCGAAAACCGCCTCCATGTCCAGAAGGCAGTCATGGCGCTGACAATGAGTTAATTCGGTGGGTGTCCACGTAAAAGTTGTAGCCCGCCTCCTGGGTTGTGCTACAGAGTCACACCCACCGACCGAAGACTTCTTGGACTAACCGATTATCCGACTGGGAGACCCTATGACAAATAAACTTGCAGTTGTTGCCATTGGTGGTAATTCTCTTATCAAAGATGAAGCACACAAAACAGTCGAAGACCAGTACCAAGCTGCCAAAGAAACCGCTTATCACATCGTGGATATGATTGAAGCCGGCTGGGATGTGGCGATTGGCCACGGTAACGGACCCCAGGTCGGGTTCATCTTGAGGCGCTCGGAGATCGCCGCGAAAGTGGAGGGAATGCACGAGGTCCCTCTCGAAGTGTGTGGTGCGGATACCCAGGGCGCCATCGGTTATGCTTTGCAGCAAAACCTGCAAAACGAGTTGCGTCGCCGAGGGATCCGGAAGAACGCTGTCACACTGGTAACACAAGTGGCGGTGGATCCAAACGATCCCGCTTTCAAGAATCCCACCAAACCCATCGGCAGTTTTATGGATGAAGCCGAGGCAAAGAGACGCGAAAAAGAACTGGGCTGGACAGTTGTGGAGGATGCCGGCCGGGGCTGGCGACGTGTTGTCCCTTCCCCGTTGCCCAGAGAGGTGGTGGAACTCGATTCGGTTCTCACGCTTCTCAAAGCAGGTACGGTGGTTATCACCGTTGGCGGCGGGGGCATTCCGGTTGTGCGTGAAGCCGATGGTAGCCTCCGAGGCATCGCGGCGGTCATTGACAAGGATTATGCCTCCTCCCTCCTGGCACGTTTGATCAAAGCAGACCTGTTCCTCATCTCGACTGCTGTCGAAAAGGTTGCTCTCAACTTTGGTAAGCCCAATCAAAAATGGCTGGATCGAATGACGCTCGCCGAAGCAAAGCAGTATCTGGCAGAAGGCGTACACTTCGCCAAAGGCTCCATGGCCCCGAAAATTCAGGCGATCATCTGGTTCCTCGAGAATGGTGGCAAACAGGCCATCATCACCAACCCCGAAAACATCGGGCGTGCCTTGAAAGGCGAAACCGGTACGTGGATTGTCCCCTAATCTCACATGCAGGTCATGTTCATCCATGACCTGCATGAATTTAATTCCAATTTCCATCAAGGTAATGAAACGCCTCCACCCTGTTTTGTTTCTTCTGATAACCACCATCCTTGCCTACGGTCTGCTCATTCCCTGGTTGGGCTTTTACTGGGATGATCTGCCCATTTCATGGATTCGCTACACCCTAGGCAGCGAATCTTTGACAAAATATTTTTCCACCAATCGCCCTGTGTGGGGACTGCTTTATCAACTGACCACGCGCCTTTTACCCCAAATCCCCATCTATTGGCAGATTTTCGCTTTGCTCTGGCGTTGGCTCGACGCGGTCGTGGTCTGGGGCATTGCTCGAAAATTATTTCCCGATCAGCAACATTTCGCTCTCAGCCTCGGTTTGCTTTTTTTGCTCTATCCCGGTTTCAATCAACAATGGGGCAGTTTCCTCTATAGCCATTTCTTTATCGTTCTGTTTTTCTTCCTCTCCTCCTTTTATCTGATGTTGAATCGCCGGACGATTCCTGCTCTACTTCTCTCCGCCCTCAACTTGTGGATGATGGAGTATTTCTTTGTTCTTGAACTGGCGCGTCCCTTTGTGATTTGGACTTCACTGCGCACCGAAGCCCTTGCCGCGCGCGAGCGCTTCAAGCGGACCTTCAGCCTGTGGGCGCCTTATTTGACAATCTTCGCCCTCGCGGTTTTTTCGCGCTTGTTCATCTTCAACAATCAGGTTTATGAGTTTACTGTTCGAGATGAGTTGACCCGAACGCCGCTGGAGGCTATGTTTTCCCTTTTGCAGAATATCCTGATAAGCCTGTGGACGGTCACCGGCGCAGCATGGGCGCGCATTTTTCAGTTTCCAAATCTCATCAGCGATGGACCCCGTACAACCGTGCTGTATAGTTTCGTTGTCGTAACGATGGGATTGCTGACCTTCTTGCTTTGGCAGAAGTCCTCTCAAACTTTGGATGGACGCACGGTGCGAAACGTGATCGGTCTTGGTCTGGTCATGCTCATACTTGCCGGTCCACCGTTCTGGTTGACGGATGTGCCGGTTTCCCTCGGCTTTCCAGCCAACCGCGCTACACTCTCCTTTATGCTTGGAGCAAGTTTTGTCCTGGCGGGTTTGCTTGAACTCCTGCCTTGGCGCGTCAAATCGGCTTTATTGATCGCCGCGGTGGCGCTTGGAGCCGGACGTCAATTTTTATGGTCCAACGATTTTCGTCGCGATTGGGAGGCGCAAAAGAATCTCTTCTGGCAAATGACCTGGCGCGCTCCTGCCCTGCAACCGAACACATTGGTCTTGATGAACGAAGAACTGTCTTTTTATGCCGACAACTCGCTCAGCGCCGCGCTCAATTGGATTTATGATCCCTTTCCACAAGGGGACGAAATCCCATATGTTCTCTTTTATCCCACGAATCGCATCGGTGCCTCCTTGCCTGAAATAAAGGCGGATCTGCCTATCCACTTTAGTTACATTGCTGGCGAATTCAAGGGGAATACGTCCGACGCGGTGGCTTTTTATTATGACCCACCCGCCTGTTTACGTTTGCTCGATCCTGATTTCGATTCGGAAAACCGCTTCATTCCCGACGACAGCCTGATGCGCGAAGCCTCAGCCTTATCGGACCCCACGCGGATTCTGCGTGAACCCCTCGCCCTGATGCCGGATATCTATGGACCTGAACCTGTGCATGGATGGTGTTATTACTTTGAAAAAGCCGACCTGGCGCGTCAATTTGGTGACTGGTCAGAGGTGGTTCGTTTGGGCGATCAAGCCTTTCGTTTGGAGAACGATTCGCCGAATAACCCCATCGAACTCTTTGTGTTCATCGAAGGATATGCCCATGTGGGTGAGTGGGAACGCGCGGTAGAATTGTCGAAAACCTCTTACCGTGTCTCGAAGGAGTATGTGGGTCCGTTGCTTTGTCGGCTGTGGGACCGCATCGAAACGGAAACAAGCCAAGGCTTGAGAAACGAAGCGAAGCGCCGTGAGGCGTTGTCTGAAGTGGTAAAAGCGTTTGATTGTTTGCCATGAATTCGCACTTGCATTAAGTCGAATCTTTTTCTACAATAGCCGGAAAAAGATTGACCATGATACAATTTCATTGTTTAGACAAGACAAGTTGACGCTTCCAAAGAAAGGAGGTTCTTTCGGCGAGAATAGAAATCACCTTTTCGTTTGTCCAATCCCATCCAAATCACACGAAAAGAGGAGCCGATATGCGTAAATCACTTTTGCAAGTTGCGATGGTGCTGACGATTTTCTCGCTTGTGCTCGCGGCCTGTGGTCCCCAAGCCACGCCTACGCCAGCCGCTGAGGAACCGTATGTGTTTGGGATGCTCCTTGTCGGTCCTTACAACGATAACGGCTGGAGTCAGGCACATTACGAAGCCGGTTTGTATGTGGAGGAAAAACTCGGTGCCAAGATGATCTACCTCGACAAGGTCAATCCTGCCGATCGCCCCGGTACCACGCCGGATCAACTCGCCGAAGAGTTGGTTGCCCAGGGTGCGAAAACGATCATCTTCAACTCTGATGATATGAAGGATGCTTCCACGACCTTTGCCAAGAACCATCCTGATATTTTTGTCATCATGGCTTCGGGCGATCAGGTCTGGAAAGATGGAAAAGCCTATCAGGAAGTTCCCAATCTGACGAACATTATGGGGCGGATGGAATACGGCAAGATGATCGCCGGCTGTGCCGCCGCATTAAGCACAAAGACCGGCAAGATCGGTTACCTAGGTCCCTTGATCAATGATGAAACCCGCCGCCTTGCTGCCTCTGCCTATCTCGGCGCGAAATACTGCTGGGAAAAGGAAGGCAACGATCCTGCCGCCTTGCAGTTCAAAGTCACATGGATCGGTTTCTGGTTCCACATCCCCGGCGTGACGACCGATCCAGTGCAAGTCTCGAATGAGTTTTACACAACCGGTTATGACGTTGTGATTTCGGGCATTGACAATCCTGTCAATCTCGCTGAAGCCCAGAAGCAAACTGCGGAAGGAAAACCGTCTTTCGGCATTGCTTATGATTACGTCGCCGCATGTGACACGGCACCTGATGTCTGTCTCGGCGTGCCATACTTCAACTGGGGTCCCGATTATCTCAAGACCATTCAATCTGCCCGGGATGGCACGTGGCAGTCTCAGTTCATCTGGTCTGGTCCCGATTGGTCTGACATCAACAACCACGATACCTCCGCTGTTGGCTTTGTGAAAGGCAAAGCGCTGAGCGCCGAAGCCTCCGCCAAGGTAGATGAGTTCATTGCGGAACTCGCCGGCGGACTGAACCTGTGGACGGGTCCCCTCAACCTGCAGGATGGCACTCCCTATCTTGCCGAGGGTGAAGTGGCCACCGATCAGCAGATTTGGTATCTGCCGCAGTTGCTCGAAGGCATGGAAGGCTTGAGCGCCTCCGAATAACGCCGAAGCAACATCTCGAGGGGCGCAGTCACATCTGCGCCCCTTTCTTTCACCTGTGCGCATCGCGGAGAACCCAAGACGCCCATGAACGTCGAATTGAAAAACATCCATAAGCACTTTGGTACGATATACGCCAACAAGAGCATCAATCTGTTCATTCCGGCCGGTTCCATTCAAGGCATTTTGGGGGAAAATGGCGCTGGTAAGAGCACCCTGATGAAGATTCTCTCCGGATTTATTCAAGCCGATCCGGGCGGTGAAATCATTTTGGATGGAAAACCCGTTGTCATTCATTCACCGGCCGATGCCATTCGTTTTGGTATTGGCATGTTGCATCAGGATCCGCTGGACTTTCCTCCCATGCGCGCTCTCGACAATTTTTTGCTGGGCAAACCGGGCGGCCTCTTCCCAAATCGCAATGCGGTCGCGCGGGACTTCCGGCGGCTTGCAGAACAATTCGACTTTTCCCTCGACCCCTACAGTTACGTGGATTCGCTCACCGTTGGCGAGCGACAGCAACTCGAAATCATTCGCTTGTTGTGGCTTGGCGCACGCGTGCTCATCCTCGATGAGCCGACGACAGGCATCAGCGCTTCGCAGAAAGAGAAACTGTTTGCCACATTGAAGAAACTGGCAGGGCAAGGCATGACGATCATCTTCGTTTCGCACAAACTGGAAGATGTGGAGCACCTTTGCGATCAAGTTGCCGTCCTGCGCGCGGGTGAATTGGTGGGAACGGTAAAGCCTCCTTATGTCACCTCGAAACTTGTTGAAATGATGTTTGGCAGAGAAATTACACTTGGCGAGCGCCAAAGCGCGCCGAGTGGTGAGGTGGTCTTATCCCTGAAAAATGTTTCGCTCGAAGATGTACGCCTGAAGATTCGGAACGTAAACCTGGATGTGTATGCCGGTGAAGTGATCGGGCTGGCGGGCATGGAAGGCTCCGGTCAGAGTTTGTTCCTCCGTGCTTGCGCGGGGTTGGTGAGACCCGTTGGAGGCAGGATCGTACTCAACGGTCGCGATTTGACCGGAAAATCCTATCATGCCTTCAAACGTGCAGGGGTGAACTTTCTCCCTGCGGCGCGCCTCGAGGAGGGCTTGATCCCCGGCTTGAGTCTGACCGATCATTTCATCCTGGCGGAGGAGCCAAAGGGCTTGTTCATTGATCGTGAGGCAGGTCAACGATTGGCGGAGGAGCGTATCCGGTCTTTCAATATTCGCGGCACACCGTTTACCCCTGTAGAGGCGCTTTCGGGTGGGAATCAACAGCGTGCTGAACTGGCGCTCCTGCAAAATCCGCTTTCACTGATTTTGCTCGAGCATCCCACGCGCGGGTTGGATATCGAATCGGTGATTTATATCTGGAGCAAATTGAAGGAGCGGTGTAGCCTCAATGCCGCTATCATGTTCATTTCCTCTGATCTGGAAGAGATTTTACAATATAGCGATCGTGTGTTGGTCTTCTTCAGCGGCAAGGTTTCCCCTCCGCTCGATGCGAGCAGGACCAGCGTCGAGCAACTCGGTCAATTGATTGGCGGAAAAGGTTGGACGGAATTGGGAGAGGCATATGCTTAAAGATCGTCTTGGAAACTTTGTCTATCAATTGGCGGCGCTTTTGCTCTCTTTTGGTGTCGTTTCATTGATTTTGATTTCGGTAGATGCCTCGCCGTGGGAGGCATTCAAAAATATATTCCTGGGATCGTTTGGCTCGCTGAGAAAATTTGCCGAAGTGCTTGTGGCGTTTGTGCCGCTGCTGCTCGTCACGGCAGGATTGCTGGTGACGTTCTCTGCCGGATTGTGGAACATTGGCGTGGAGGGGCAGGTGGTGATGGGGGCGATTGTGACGACGTGGGTGTATCGCTTCTTTTTGGACACTGATTTGCCTCCGGCTCTGATCATCACATTGGCTATCCTGGGCGGTATGATCGGCGGTGCGCTATGGGCTGCCTTGGCAGGTTTATTGAAGGTGTTCGGTGGTGTGAATGAAATCTTTGGTGGGCTTGGCTTGAACTTCGTCGCCACCGCGCTGACGATCTATCTGATCTTCGGGCCGTGGAAGCGTCCGGGTGTTGCCTCCATGAGTGGAACGGTTCCCTTTCCAGATGAATTTTCTCTGCCTCAGTGGGGAGATTTGCGCATCAGCCCGTGGGCGCTGGGTATTGCGCTGGCTGGCATTGTGATCGTGTATTTTCTTTTACAAGGCACGTATTTCGGTTTGCGCCTCAAAGCGGTGGGCAAGAATTTCCGTGCCGCCTATCTGCTTGGCATTCCCACCTGGCAGTATGCGATGTATGCGTTTCTCATTTGCGGCGCGCTGGCAGGCGCAGCGGGTGCTATGCAGGTCGCGGCGGTATATCATCGTCTCATTCCCGCTATCTCGAGCGGATATGGGTATCTCGGTCTTATGGTGGCAATGCTGATTAACTACCAGGCTGTTTGGGCTGTGCCTGTTGCTTTGTTTTTTGCCGCGCTGAACATCGGCAGCATTCAATTGCCCATTCTCATGAAACTCGACTCGTCCCTCTCCGGCGTGTTGCAGGGCGCACTTGTACTGTTCGTCCTGCTAATGGATGGGGTGCGACAGAAGTTGGCAAGGAGGGCATGACATGACTCAAGAAACGTTCCTTATTGGTCTTGCCGGTGTCCTTGCCTCAGCGGCTCCTGTCATCTTTGCCGTGCTTGGCGAAACGCTCACCGAACGCGCGGGCGTCATCAACCTCTCGATGAACGGCACAATCCTGCTCGCGGCGATGGGCAGTTTCGCGGTGGCGTATCATACCGATAACCTTCTCCTGGGCTTTTTGAGTGGAATGTTGATCGGAGCGCTTGTTGCATTGATCGTAGCGTTCTCCAGTATCACCTTGAAGCAATCTCAAGTAGCGGTTGGGTTTGTCCTCGCCTTGACTTGTCGCGACCTCTCCTATTTTCTTGGAAATCCTTACATGGGGCTTCCCGGTCCGCGTTTGCAAGCCATTCCGATCCCTGTGCTGAGCGACATTCCCATTTTGGGGCAACTCTTTTTCCGCCAGGATTTGATCACCTATCTCAGTTTTATTCTCATCTTTCTCACATGGGTTTGGATTTTCCGCACGCGCCCCGGTTTGATGCTGCAGGGGATCGGTGAGAAACCCGCCGCGGCATACATTCGTGGTGCGAACGTTAATCTCATGCGCTACATTTACACAGTGATCGGCGGCGCGCTGATCGGTCTCGCAGGACCCGCCTATTCCCTCGCCATTCGTGCAGGGTGGATGGGGACGATTTCAGGTCTGGACGGCATCGGATGGATTGCTTTGTCCATTACGATCTTCGGTGGGTGGAGTCCCTTGCGCGGCGCGTTCGGCGCGTATCTCTTTGCTTTCCTGCAGTGGTTGGGCCTTGTGCTTCAACCTGTGCTAACGCAGGTCCCTTCGCAAGTCTTGCAGGTGGCTCCGTTCCCGCTGATGATCCTCACGCTTTTGCTGGTCAATATTGGCAATGCAGAGTGGGTGGAACGGACGCTCGCCGCCATGCCTGAATCCACGCGTAAGGTCTTTGCCAAGCTGCTGCGCGCCATGCGCGCTTCACCTCCCGCCGCGCTGGGTGTGCCCTTTGAGCGGGACTGAAGGGTATAGGCGCAAAGTCGTTGTTCTTGGCTTGTTGAGGCGCGAAGAAAATCTTCAATCGCCTCATCTCTTCAAAGTGATATGAGCCACATCTCGCTGAGCAATGCGGGAGATCTGTTTTGTAGAGGGGGCAAAGTGGAAGGCAAGGGATGGAAGTGAAGGGCTTGAAAGCCTTTTTGTCTCGTTTTCCTATGAGCAGGGTACAATTGAAAGATAATAAGGAAACCCAATGACCAAATTCCTTGGCTATCGCTGTACCTTGTGCAAAACTGAATACGATCCTGCCGATGCCATTTATACCTGTCCGAAGGATAACGGCAATCTGGACGTGGTGCTGGATTATGATGCTATCAAGGCGAATTATCAGCCTGAAGATGTTTTGTCGCGCAGCGATCCCTCGCTTTGGCGGTATCTGCCGCTGTTGCCTGTTTCCGAACCGGATGGCGATGCGACTCCGCTTCACGCCGCGGGGGGAACCCCGGTTTTCAGGCTGACCTCTCTTGCCGAAAAACTCGGCCTGCAAAACCTCTGGCTGAAGGACGAATCACGTAACCCCACAGCATCCTTCAAAGACCGCGCCTCTGCTATCGTCGTCGCGCGCGCGCGGGAGATTGGTGCGGAGGTGATTGTCACCGCCTCGACCGGCAACGCAGGCGCGGCGCTGGCAGGAATGTGCGCGTCCATTGGGCAAAAGGCAGTTATCTTTGCACCCAAATCTGCTCCTCCGGCAAAGGTGGCGCAGTTATTGATCTTCGGCGCGAAAGTTCTTTTGGTGGACGGTACATACGATGATGCCTTCGACTTAACCATCCAAGCCTCCAATGAGTTTGGGTGGTATTGCCGGAACACGGGATACAATCCGTTCACCGCGGAGGGCAAGAAAACCGCCGCCTTCGAGATTTGGGAATGGTGGCTGGATACTCACCGCGAACTCCACAAACGAATTGGTGAGGATGCCGACCATAATCCACTGACCATTTTCGTCTCCGTTGGAGATGGAAATATCATCTCCGGGCTTTATAAAGGTTTCAAGGACTTGCTTCAACTTGGTTGGATCGCGCGTCTCCCGCGCCTGATCGGCGTGCAGGCAGAAGGATCGGCGGCAATTGCCAATGCCTTTCGCAGGAACACAGAAACAATTACGCCCGTCTCAGCCAGGACAATTGCCGACTCGATCTCAGTAGATTTGCCGCGTGATGGGGTTCGTGCGCTGCGCGCGGCTAGGGAAACAAACGGTACGTATATCACTGTGTCCGATGACGAGATTCTCAAAGCGATGGCAGAACTCGGCCGCATCGGAATCTTTGCAGAACCGGCTGGGGCGGCCGCGTACGCCGGTCTCATAAAGGGAGTCGCCTCGGGCGTGGTCGGAAGCGAAGATTCAGTTTTGATTTTGAACACGGGTAGTGGCCTCAAAGACATCCACGCTGCTATGCAGGCTGTCGGCGAAGCGCCCATCATCAAACCAACTTTGGAGGCAGTTAAGAAGTTGTTATGAATCAGGATACACAATGGAGTCCCACTTTTCGCTACACGGTCGCCATCATTTGTTTTCTTGCGATCGTGGCGTTTCTGATTTACGCGCGCGAAGCGGTGGTCAACCTGACCATTGCCGCGTTCGTCGCCTATCTCATTAATCCTGCTGTCATTTATCTGATGGAACGCACGCGCCTCTCGCGCACGGCTGCCGTGAATATCGTTTACTTTTCAGCCGTGATCTTGTTGGTGGCAGTTCCTGCTACGCTCGCGCCCATCTTCTATGATGAAGCGCAAATCGTGATTCAAGATTTGCTGGACCTGACGACGCAGACGAGCATCATGCTCTCGCAGCCTGTGCGAGTCGGCAATTTGATCTTTCATTTGGAGGAGTGGGGGCGCAGTCTTTCATCGGTGCAGAATGCAGTGCTCACGCCGCTGCCCGAAGAAGCGCTGAAACTCCTCGAAACCACCTCGGTGGGAATATTGTGGTTCCTCATCATCCTGGTCAGCGTGTACTTGTTTTTATCTGAGTGGCCGCGCATTCGCGACTGGATGATCAATCTCGCTCCGCCGCCCTATCGTTCTGAGGTGGAAGAGTTATATAAACGCGTGCGCCGGGTGTGGATGGCTTATCTGCGCGGGCAGATCGTTTTGATGGTTATCGTAGGTGTGGTATTTACGGTTGCCTGGCTCATTCTGGGCATCCCTGGCGCGCTGGTGTTAGGTGTGCTGGCGGGATTGTTCACACTGGTACCGGATGTTGGTCCCTTCTTGGCTATGGCGTTGGCAGTAGGTGTGGCGCTGCTCGAGGGATCCAATTGGATTCCGCTTTCGAACTTTTGGGTGGCAGGTATCGTTGTAGCGGTGTATCTTGTCTTGATTAACCTGAAGAATTTTTTTCTTCGCCCGATCATCATGGGTCGCAGCGTGCACATGAACGAAGCGCTGGTGTTCATCGTTATCCTCATTGCAACCATTCTATGGGGCATTCTAGGCGCGCTGCTGATTGTGCCGGTGCTGGCTTCGCTTGTTGTGATCGGCGCATATATCCAGCGCAAGGTGCTCGGTTTGCCTCCATTTGAAGATGACGGGAACACACAATTTGTTGTCCCTCCCGAAAAGATCACCCCGCCGAAACGTGCGCGCCTCAAACTCAAGAAATCGAAAAACAAGGGATAGAGAAGCCGCTTCGGACTCACCCCAAACCTGCTTCTCCTCATAAGCCCGATCTCATCCCGAACTGTTTTCTGCTCGAAGGTAACCGTACATGAAAATCACCTATTCAATTGTCGCTCCTATTTATAACGAATACGAAAACATTCCGGAACTCTATCGCCGCGTGAAAGAAGTGATGACCTCTACAGGCGAGCCGTGGGAACTCCTGCTTGTGGACGACGGTTCCACCGACGGCTCGACCGAACTCATCCGTGAACTCGCCAAACAAGATGAACACGTCCGTCCGGTCATCTTCGCGCGCAACTTCGGGCATCAACTGGCTGTGACAGCCGGGCTCGACTATTCGCGCGGCGACGCCGTGGTCATCATTGACGCGGACCTGCAGGACCCGCCCGAACTTATCCCGCAAATGGCGGAAAAATGGAAGGAAGGGTACGAGGTGGTGTACGCCGTCCGCGCCGAACGCGAGGGTGAATCGTGGTTCAAGTTGTGGACTGCCTCGTTGTTCTACCGCATCATTTATCGCATCACCGACGTGAAAATCCCGCTCGACGCCGGCGACTTCCGTCTGATGGATCGCAAAGTGGTGAGTGTGATGAACACCATGCGTGAACGGCACCGCTTTTTGCGCGGCATGTCGGCATGGGTGGGCTTCAAGCAAATCGGCATCGAATACAAGCGCGCCGCACGCAAAGCCGGCGAGACGAAATATCCGTTCCGTAAAATGTTCCGTCTGGCGCTCAACGCCATCACGAGTTTTTCCTACTTTCCCCTGCAGGTCGCCACGTTCTTCGGCTTCTTCTCCGCGGGGATTGCCATTCTCGCCATTCCGGTGGTCATCTATCTGCGCGCCAGCGGGTCGCAGGCATTTTTCGGGCAGGCAACCACGTTGATCGCCGTGCTGTTCCTCGGCGGCGTGCAGTTGATTTCGCTGGGCATCCTCGGCGAATACATCGGTCGTCTGTATGATGAAGCCAAGGGCAGACCGCTCTACATCGTCCGCGAAGCGCCGGAGGAGAAGTGAGGAGGCGCAGTAAGCAGTGATCAGTAACAGTACTTACGCAGTTGAGAAAACAGAACAATAACAACACAAAAAGGGACGTCTCAGAGATAATTGAGTTTGCAAAAAATCACACCTCTGAACGGTGAAACACCATGACGTCCCGCCTCTATGCTACAACCAGACGCCTGTTTCGGCAAGTATTTGGCAAATTGAAAGTGCTTGGTTTGTGGACAGCGCTGACGCCGCTGAGTTTCAGTTTGCTGGCGTCGTACATTTGCGGTTTGCTGTTGTTGGAGCGGCGACAGAATGCTACTCATCTGGCGGATTGGCTGCCTGGACGCGCCCATGATGCCTTCAATCGGCTGCTGACCCAACACGCCATCTCGACCCGTCGTCTGTTTGGGTGCATTGTGCAATGGGCGCAGCATTTAGGCACAGGGTATCTGGTAGTGGATGATGTGGTCATCGCCAAGCCGTTTTCGGCGCTCTGTTCGTGGGTCGGTTGGACCTATTCCACCAGTGAGAAGAGGAAAGTACGCGGCCTGCATGTGATCGTCGTAATGTTGTGTATCCGTCATTGGCGCATTCCTGTCGCGTTTCGTTTGTGGCGTCCGAAAGCCCATTGTGGGCTGGAAGCCTATCGCACCCGCCCGCAATTGGCCTACGAGATGCTGGTGGAACTGGTGCAAAGCGGCTTGTCGGTTGAGTTTGTGACCTTTGACAAGATGTATACCGCTGGTTGGCTGACCAAAGCGCTGACCCGCATGGGTCTGATGTGGGTCGGCGTGCTCGAAGCCAAAACCACGATTTGTTTTCGCCATCGCCGCTGGCGCGCTTCCGAACTGGCGTGCTGGTTGAAGCTCAAGTGGCGTCAAGCCTTGAACGTCCACGCCCGCAGCATCGTGGCTTATCTGCCCACCTATGGCACCTTGCGTTTGGTCGTGACCAAAAATCGTCATGGCAACTTTGAAATCCTGGTGACCAATGCCTTGGACAGTGACTTATCCCAGATTGTGCGGCGTAAACGGCAACGCTGGTCGGTCGAAACCCTATTCCGCGACGCCAAACAGTTTTGCGGCCTGATGGCTTGTCAATGCCGTCTGGATGTGGCGATGGTGCGGCATGTGGCTTTTGTCTTGATCGCCTTCCTTGTTTTGCAGATGCTCCGCTTGCGCCCAACAGAAACGCTGGGCGAAGCCAAGGAACGTTTGCAGCGGGAAACCTTCATCCCAGATTACTACCGCAAGCCACCTATGCTCAAGGGTAAAATCTCTATGCTATTACTCCTATCTGCGTAAGTCCTGTCAGTAATCAGTGATCAGCGGCGGGACGGAGGAGCGCCTTCCATTTCGCGAAGCGCGCGCGTCCCTCAGCCGAAAGCAGCAGCGTCATGCCGAAGACGATGAGGATGTTGGTGATGAAAAAGAACACCACCTCCTCCAGCGGCAGGATGCCGAAGAAGAGGATGCCCGTGGTCTGAGACGGGGAGATGGACCATGTGGTCTCTTTGAGCGCGAGGATGTCCATCAGCGAGAGGTACGTCCCAGGGACAAAGATGCTCCAAAACACCAGTTTGCGGTGATGCCAGAGAATGTCCGCACCGAACAGCATTTGCGGGAGAATCGCAGGCAGCGCCCAGAAGAGGGTGATGGAGAGGTAGGTGATGGGCTGGTTGTCGCTGAAGAAGAGGGCGGTGAAGAGGAGCCAGAGGAGGATAAGTACACAGGCAGACAGGTACACAAGTAGTTTGTTGGGGGTAAAAGTTGCCCTCACCCCTGACCCCTCTCCCTGTGGGAGAGGGGAGATGCGGCGCGCCAGAAACCACCACCACAAACCCGAAAGAATCGTTTCGAGGACGAAGAAGGTGTATTCTTCAATCGGCACGTATCCAATGACGATGCCCGTCACGAGGTCGGGGTTGTAGTACCAGACGCCCGTGGCGACGAGGTAGTTGTCCCAGGGGGTGGTGTAGGCGACGGCGAGAAAGACGTGGACGGCAATTGCCATCCACACGGCGCGACCGTTTGCAAAGCCATTGATTTGTTTCCCCTGCCTGTTGTCCCACCATGTGATGGCGAGGAAGAGGAGGATGGGGAGGACGAGGAAGCGAAGGAGGAAGCCGAAGTAGGTCATTTAGTCTGATAGTCCCTAGTCTTGTAGTCTGATAGTTTCATGGTTTTTGCCTGCGCTCCACTTTCATCATCACCCCGGGGCGCGGTTCGAGGGTGGCGCCCATGTGGGGATGGATGGGGTGATGGGTAAATTGAAATTGGTAATTGCGCAGGAGGTGCGAAAGGACAATCCGCGCCTCTGCCTGACCGAACGCGCCGCCGATGCACGCCCGCGGTCCGCCGCCGAAGGGGATGTAGGAAAACGGCGGGGTCTTCCGTCCGTGGGCGAAACGTTCGGGGCAGAAGGAATCGGGGTTCTCCCAGATTTCGGGGTCGCGGTGGGTGAGGTAGATGGAGTAGAACAGGCGCTCGCCCGCAGGGACTTTGCCCTCGCCGAAGTCCATTTCCTCGGCGACGCGGCGGTTGCCAATGTGAATGGGCGGATACAACCGCAGGCTCTCCTTGATGACCTGATCGAGCAGAGGCGATTTGTCCAGCGTGTCGAGCTCTTCGATCAGGCGTTGGTGAATGTTCGGGTGTTCACCGAGCAGGGCGAAGGTCCAGGCGAGAAGCGCAGTGGAGGTGTCGTGTCCCGCGATGAGCATGGTCAGCATCTGGTCGCGGATGAGGTCGTCGGTGAGTCCCGCATCAATCAGGTGTTGGAGGAGATCGGGTTGAACGTTTAACGTTGAACGTTCAACGTTGACGCGGCGGGAGGCGATGATTTGGTGGAGGTAGTCGTCGAGCGCCCGCAGATGTTTTTTATAGCCAGGGCGCGGAATCTTCCGCCAGAGAATCCACGCGCCAGGCGAGATGTATTCGATGGCTTTGAGGATGGGCGTCCAGATGCGCGGCAGGTCGTCCCAAACGTCTTTGCTGAAGAGCGCCTGCATGATGATGAGCAGGGCAATCTTGCGACTCTCGACCAGCATGTCCACGATTTGACCGTTCCGCCATGTGGAGGCGACGCGCTCGGTCTGACGAATCATCATGTCGGTGTAGGCGGGCAGGCGCGAAGGATGAAGCGGCGGCTCCATGAGTTTGCGATAGCGGTCGTGTTCTTCGCCGTCCACGATGAGGACGCCGCGGCGGAGCAAATCCGTGACGGGATCGGTGTTGCGCCACAGGACTTTATCGCGCTCGGTGACGAGGACTTTGCGGTTCGCTTCGGGACCGAAGACCACATACGGGCGGAAGCCAGGCAGGGGAATTTGGAAGAAGCGCCCGATGTGTTTTGCCATGACCTTGAGCGGTCCGAGCGGGGAACGTTCCTTGAGCAGGGCAAGCAGCGCGGCGCGTCCGAGGGAAGGGGGGATGGGTTTCATAGGAAAAATCGAACCACTGAGACACGGAATCACGGAGAATTTATACTCCGTGTCTCCGTGTCTCCGTGTCTTCGTGGTTATGCATTTATTGTTCTCCGTTTGATGTTGAAATAAATTCTGTCACCGCCTGCATGAACTCGGCGGGACATTCCTCTTGCGGGACGTGTCCGCATTGGGGGATGACGGCGAGTTGGGCGTTTGGCAATTCGTCCGCAAGGCGAACCGATTGCTCCGTCGGGACGATGCGGTCGTCGTCGCCTGTGATGACGAGGATGGGCAGGTCGAATTCGTCGAGGCGTTCGGCAAGTCCGCTTTCGCGGCTGGCGAGGGTGAGTTCCCAGAGCGCCTTGTCCCAGTCCGCAATGCGGAGCGGCTTCTGGTATCCATCCAGGATTTCGGGCGTAACCTTCGAGGGGTCGTGCCAGGCAAGTTCGATGAGTTCGGGTCCGCGCGTTTGGATTTGACGCGCGAACAGCGGACCGAGATGACGCATTTGCGGCGTGCGGAGCAGGGGACGAATCCACGCGGGTGCGCCGCCTCCTGCATAGACGGCGGGGTCAACCAAAATCAGGCTTTGCACACGCTGAGGGTATTTCAGCGCGGTGAGCATGGCGACGGTCCCGCCCGCCGAGTTGCCGACGAGAATCGCCCGTTCGACGCCGAGCGCATCCATCAGCCCGATCACCAGTTCGACCTGCGCCTCCTGACTGTAGGGGTTTTCGCCCTCCCATGTGAGCGGGCGTTCGGTGAGACCAAAGGCGGGACGGTCATAGGCAATGACCGTGCCGTATTGCGAGAGCGGTTCAGTCACTTCGCGCCATGAGAACAGGCTGGCACCAAAGCCGTGCAGGAGGATGAAGGTCGTTTCACCCTGCCCGTAGAGTTTGTAATGAACGTCAATGCCGTTGACTTCGATGAAACGGCTGTCGGGGTCGGTGAGTTCCTCCACAGGGACGGTGTTTTCCAGCGGCGGGACGGGGACGAGGAAAGGTCCCACGAGGA
>DATLZK010000040.1:0-101296 GCA_035574015.1 Anaerolineales bacterium | reverse complement strand
GTCAAGAACGCCCAAAGAACGTCACAAAGTGGTCAAAAAGGGCGTCTCCACTGCCAAAACCGCTTGAAATTGGATTGATAAGGTGCTTTTCTCACCCTGACGTAACGGTCAGGGTAAAGTCTGTTGTCTAAACTCGAGTTCAAAGACAAGGTGTTGAAATTCGACGCCAAAAACCCCCGCGCGGCAGACGACCCGCAGTTTGAGAATTTCGTCTCTGCCAAAGATTGGTTTGCCTTCAACACCGTTTACGGCACAAGCGAAGAAAAAGCCTTTGTGCGCATGCTCGACAGGCAAATGCAAAAACTCCAAGAACAATACGAGCAAATCTACTTGCTCCGCAACGAGGGGCATTTTGCCATCTACAACTTCAGTGACGGTCAAGCCTTCCAGCCCGATTTTGTCTTATTCCTGCGCCAAAAGGACGGCGAAACGCTCATCTATCAACTATTCGTCGAACCGAAGGGCAAACATCTCAAAGAACATGATCGCTGGAAAGAAACCTTTTTGAAAGAAATCACTTCCCTATTTGATGGCAAATCGCTAGTGTTTGAAGACAAGAAATACCGTTTGCTTGGTGTGCCGTTCTACAACAACGAAGACGAAAACGCGTTCCGCGAGAGTTTGAATGCAACGCTGTCTTGATTGCATGTTTCCATGCCCCGCAAACTCCCTCTCCTCATCCTCCTCGCCCTGCTCCTGCTCATTCCCCTCCTGCGCCCGCGCTGGTACTTGAACCTGACGAAGCAAGTCGAGGTCTCCCCGCAGGTCGGCGCGGCGCTGGTGGAAAAATACGACTGCCGCAGTTGCCACGTCATCGGCGGGAGCGGCGCGCTCAAAGCCCCCAACCTGGATGAAGCGGTCAAGCGCGAAAGCGAAGAGACGCTCTACGGCTGGCTGGCAAACCCGCGCAGCATGAAAGCGAACACCGCCATGCCCAACTTTCATCTCTCCGATAGCGAGATTGGGGCAATCCTTGCCTATCTCCAGTCC
Organism: Anaerolineales bacterium; assembly: GCA_035574015.1. Taxonomy (GTDB): domain Bacteria; phylum Chloroflexota; class Anaerolineae; order Anaerolineales; family Villigracilaceae; genus Defluviilinea. The sequence continues at coordinate 100,306 of DATLZK010000040.1, read as the reverse complement.
CTTCGGTGATGCCCTCTCCGTCAGGAAAATCCCGACAACCCGTGTGACAGATCGTGTGACATCCGTCACTCTATCAATCGCCCATTTTTTGCTACACTATCCGCATCTCTCCGAAGCCTGACCGCCTAACGTACCGCAATTTCAATTGCGCTGCTATGGTGGCAGGACAGTACCGCAAAATTCGTTTTGCGATACCAGGTAAAAGCGGAAACGCTTTTGCCCCCCGCTTCTGTTCATCCCCTCTCCCTTTGAGAGAGGCTGGGTGAGGGAGAACTTGGAAAGGAGACCCCGCCGCCTGCTCTCATTGCGCCGTCTCTTTTCCGAGACGGCGGTTTTCTTTCACCGTTCGACCATCAGACTATAAGACTATCAAACTATGAGACTATCAGACTACCTCCAAAAATCTGCCCAAAACCACTCCCACCTCTGCCCGCGTCAAATCCTCGGCGTGCGCATGGGACTGCTCGGCCTGAAAGCCCTCGGCTTCGACTCTCCGCCGCCCAAAAAGCGCCTGCTCGTCATCGTCGAGACCGACGGCTGTTTCGCGGATGGAGTGATTGCCGCCACCGACTGCACCGTTGGACACCGCACCCTGCGCGTAGAGGATTACGGAAAGACCGCCGCCGTCTTCGTGGATACGGTCACGGGGCAGGCGGTGCGCGTCGCCCCCGCGCCGGACATCCGCCAAAAGGCATACGCCTACGCCCCCGACGAGCCGCGTCACTACTTCGCCCAATTGCAAGCCTATCAGGTCATGCCTGATGAGGAGATGTTCACCGTCGCGCCTGTTGCGCTGAACACATCCATCGAGGCCATCGTCTCGCGTCCGGGCGTGCGCGTCAATTGCGACGCTTGCGGCGAAGAAATCATCAACGAGCGCGAGGTCAAACGCGGTGATCTCACCCTCTGCCGCGCCTGCGCGGGACAAGCCTACTACGTGCCTCTTCTCCCCGCCGTTTCTCACCTTCCACTCGCCCGTCAACCAATTACCACTCACTGATTACTGATTGCTGCTCACTGACTACTGCTCACTGCCTACTTCCCACTCCTCATGACCCACCCCATTCTCTTACTCATCGTCTTCCTCGTTGCTGTCCTCTACTCCAGCGCGGGCTTTGGCGGCGCGTCGGGCTACCTGCTCTCGATGAGTTTCTTCGACATCCCTGCCAACGTCATGGCAAGCGCGGCTTTGTTATTGAACATCTTCGTTTCAACCATTTCCTTCGTCAGTTACTTCCGCGCAGGACACTTTCGCCCGAAACTGCTCCTCCCCTTTTTGATCACATCTATCCCTGCGGCGTTTCTTGGCGGGACCTTCAAACTGACCGAGCAAACCTACTTTACCCTCCTTTATGCCGTTCTCACCTATCTCGCCTTGCGGATGATCCTCTTCCCCGTCCTCTCCGACAAATCGGATTGGACTCCGCGCCCCGTCCCGCTTTGGGCGGCATTGACCAGCGGCGCGCTCATCGGTCTGCTTTCGGGCATGGTTGGCATCGGCGGCGGAATCTTCCTCTCGCCGCTCATCATCCTTGCGGGCTGGGGAAATTCCAAACAAGCCGCGGCTTCGGCGGGCGCGTTCATCGCCATCAACTCAGTCAGCGGGCTGATTGGACGTCTCACCAGCGGCACCTTCTCGCTCGGCGAATTTGGCATTCCCCTGCTGGTCGTCGGGCTGGTTGGCGCGCTGATCGGTGGTCAACTCGGCGCGGTCAGGTTTTCGGGCGCAGGCGTCCGCCGCGTGCTGGGTGTCATCCTCAGCATTGCTGTTGGAACGTTTTGGGTTTCATTCTTCGGATAAACCATTGGCAAAGCAAGGCGATTTGGGCGCAGACCCCACTCTCACAACGGTTTGAGGCGGTTTCTTCCTCCGTAAGGTGATATTCATCACTGGACAAGAATTGTCCGATTTGCTACATTCAATCCAGCCTGTCATTGAATGACACGAATCAAAAAAAGAGGAAGGATGGCGGAACTCCTATACAAGGAACTATCCTTTGCCGTGATCGGCGCGGCGATGGAAGTGCATCGCCTGCTAGGAGCGGGATTTCTGGAGGCAGTTTATCAAAAAGCGCTGGCTCATGAACTGCGCCTGCGAAATATTTCATTTGAGGAGCAAGTTCGTTTGCCGGTCATGTACAAAGGTGTGCTGGTCGGCGACTACATTGCTGATTTTGTCATTGACGGCAAAATCATCCTTGAAATCAAATCTGTTCCCGCAATCACAGACGTCCACAAGGCACAAGCCATCAATTACCTTGCCGCCACAGGTTATGAACTCGCCATCCTCTTGAACTTCGGCGGATCCCGTCTCCAGCAAGAACGTCTCGTCCGCCACAAAGATTACCAAAAATCCTAAGATATCATCAACTTCGTGTCATTCGTGTTATTCAATGCCAAAATTTTTGCGCCATTCAATGCTAAACAGAATTCGAGTTCTTCGTGTCCTTCGATGCCCTAAAAAAAAAGAAATTCGTGCCCTTCGTGTCCTTCGATGCCCTAAAAAAAGAAATTCGTGCTCTTCGTGTCCTTCGATGCCCTAAAAAAAAGAAATTCGCGCCCTTCGCGTCCTTCGATGCTCTAAAAGAATCTCGCGCCCTTCGTGTTCTTCGATGCAAAAAATGAAAAAAATCCTCTTTCTCCTCATCCTCCTCGCCTCCTGCTCTCCCCTCCCTCAGCCTCCCATCGCTGGTACGGTGGACCTCAACGACCTCCAGCCCCTCCCCACCCCCGCGAACAGCGAAGCGGTCCCGCTGCGAGTCGCCATTGCCGCGGTCATCTCCCCCAAAGGGACGCTGGAATCCTACTCGCCCTTCCTCTCCTACCTCGAAGCCAAACTCAACCGCCCCGTCGAACTCGTCCAGCGGCGGACGTACCTCGAAGTCAACGACCTCATCGAACACGGCGAAGTGGACCTCGCCTTCGTCTGCACCAGCGCCTACATTCAAGGGCATGACACCTTCGGCATGGAACTGCTCGTCGCCCCGCAAGTGGAGGGGAAGACTACCTACAACTCCTACCTTATCGTTCCCGCTGATAGCGAAGCCCAAAGCCTGCGAGACCTGCGCGGCAAAGTCTTCGCCTTCACCGACCCCATCTCGCTGAGCGGGCGCGTCTATCCCACCTACCTTGTTCATCAACTCGGCTTCACGCCCGAAGAATTCTTCGCCCGCACGTTTTTCACCTACAGCCACGACGAAGCCATTCGGGCAGTAGCAAGCGACGTGGCGGATGGAGCCGCCGTGGACTCGCTCGTGTATGAGTATGCCCTCGCGCGCGACCCATCGCTGGCAGAGAAAGTCCGCGTCATTCACGTCTCGCCCGATTTTGCCATCCCGCCTGTTGTAGTCAGTCCGTTTACCCGTCCACAGGTCAAGGCGGATTTGCAAACCCTGTTCCTTGAGATGTCCAACGATCCGAATGCGCAAGCGGCGCTTGCCTCCATTGGTGTAGAAAAATTTGTTATGATCGAAGATAGTGCCTACGACGATGTTCGTGAATTGATTGGCAGCATTCCTCTTTCCAGTTCGCCATGAACCTGCAAAAACTCTATCAGCGCTTTTGGTCGGTCGCTGGTGCAGTTAGTGTTCGCACCAAGATACTTGGTATCGTGCTGGGATTCATCCTCCTGCTTGGTGTGGGCGTCACACTGCAAGCGCGCTCCGCGCTTACTGCTACGATGGCGGCACAATTGGAGGAGCAAAGCATTTCGGTTTCGCGCGACCTCGCGGCGCGTGCCGCCGATCCCATTTTGCTGAATGATCTGCTTGGTCTTCATGACTTGCTAGATGAAACACTCCTCAACAATTCCAATGTTCGTTATGCGTTTATTGTCGATTCCAAAGGGCAGGTAATTGCGCACTCATTCGAAGGCGGCTTTCCCCTCAAACTGTTAACGCTGAACTCTGCCAATCCTAGTGAACATCATCATACAGTTTTGATTCAAACGAATGAAGGACTCGTCTGGGATACCGCTGTCCCCATCCTCGACGGAAAAATCGGCACGGCTCGCATCGGACTTTCGGACGCTTCCATGCGAGCGGCATTATCCACGCTGACGACGCAACTGCTCCTCACCATCGTCTTCGTCTCCGCCATAGGCGTCCTCGTCGCTGCCTTCCTGACATGGATTCTCACCCGTCCTATCCTTGCGCTCGTCACCGCGACCAAAGCCGTCGCCAAGGGCGATTTCACTCCCCGCGTCCCACGCTGGGCGGATGATGAAATCGGCGACCTCGCCGATGCCTTCAACGCCATGACCGAAGAACTGGCGCACACCGAAGAACTGCGCCGCGAGCGTGAGACATTGCGACGGCAACTGATGGAAAAGGTCATCGCCACGCAGGAGGATGAGCGCCGCCGCATCGCCCGCGAACTGCACGACTCCACCTCCCAAAACCTCACCTCGCTCATTGTCGGCTTGCGGATGATGGAAGCGCAATGCGTCCACTGCCCCTCGCCCACCAAAGCCGCCGACTTGCGTCAACTCGCCTCGCACACCCTCGAAGAAGTCCACGACCTCTCCATGCGTCTGCGCCCGCGCGTCCTCGACGACCTCGGTCTCGCCGCCGCGCTCGAAAGGCTGGCGCACGAATGGCAGGCGCGGTATAAAATCCCTGTGGATGTTGTCATTCAACTGGACGAGCGTCTGCCGGGCGAAATCGAGACCGCCCTCTACCGCATCGTGCAGGAAGCGCTCACCAACATCGCCCGCCACGCGCAGGCAAAATCCGCCAGCATCCTTGTCGAAAAGCGCGGCGGCTCCGTCCGCGCCATCGTGGAGGACGACGGCGTCGGCTTCGACCCCTCCGCCCAGCTCGGCGAACGTCATCTGGGTCTGCTCGGTATGCGCGAACGCGCCGAACTATTAGGTGGCACACTCACCATCGAATCCGCCCCCCAAAGCGGAACCAGCGTCTTCATCGAAATCCCGCTCCTCCCGCACTCACTCCCCTCCGCCTCTTGACCCCCAACCACCGACCTTTCGACTTCCTCTTCCACTTTCTTCTTTCCTCTTTCATCCTTCATTTTCTACTTCACCCGCTGTCCCATCCGACCTCCGACCTTTGACCATTCGACTATCAGACTATCCGACTATCAAACTATCAGACTCCCCGACTATCAGACCATGACTCCCCGCATCCTCCTCGCCGACGACCACGCCGTCCTCCGCGCCGGACTCCGCCTCCTGCTCACCAGCCAGAACGAATACGAAGTGGTGGGCGAAGCCGCCAGCGGCACGGAGACCCTCTCCCTCGCGGAAGAACTCCAGCCCGACCTGATTCTGCTCGACTTGAGCATGCCTGCCCTCGGCGGCTTGGACACGCTCCCCGCGCTCCGCAAACTTGCCCCCACCGCAAAGATTCTCATCCTCACCATGCACGACGACCCGCAGTATCTCCGTCAGGCATTGAAGCACGGCGCGAGCGGATACGTCCTCAAGAAAGCCGCCGATTCCGAATTGCTCTCCGCCATCAAAGCCGTGCTGCGCGGCGAAATGTACGTCCACCCCTCGATGACGCGCGTCCTGCTGGAAGACATGCTCCCTGCCTCGCGTCCTACCGAAGAGGAGAACGTTTGGGAAACCCTCAGCGAGCGCGAACAGGAAGTGCTGAAACTAGTAGCGCTCGGACACACTAGCGCCGAAATCGCCGAACAACTCAACCTGAGCGCCAAGACCGTCGAGACCTATCGTGCAAGGGGCATGGAGAAACTTGGGTTGCGTACCCGCGCGGCATTGGTAAAATTTGCGTTGCAAAAAGGTTTGATCACAAGGGATTAACAAGCCCATCGTCACTGTTTGATCTGCATATAAGATGCCGCAAAGGATCGTTCCGCAAGCATGAAACTTTCCAACAAAACACTTTCGCGCGCGCCCGTTGACAAACCCATCCTCCCATAGTAATATTTGCGGCGCTTTCATCCTTCGCCGAGGTAGCTCAGCGGTAGAGCAGGGGACTCATAAGCCCTTGGTCGTGAGTTCAAATCTCACCCTCGGCACTGCATAACGGATCGAGTGTCCGAACGGACATGGGAAAACCCGCTGACCTGCGGGTTTTTATTTTGTAGATTTGTTTGTGAAAAACCAGAATGATTGTGCCAGAATCAAAATAGGTTTGAGTTGTCTTTTTGTCACTCTTTTGCACGGCAAAGATAAGGGTTTGCAGATATAATTTTTTCGCTTGCATTGATTGAACATGTCTTCTGCCATCCGATCATCCTCCCAAAGAAGAACCATCGGCGTTTTCGCCTCGCAGGTGAGCCGCGCCTGGGGAGTAGAATTCCTTGCCGGCATCCAAGATGCGGCAGAAGCACATAATGTGAATCTTGTATATTTCATCGGGGGACCGTTGAAACCGATTCCCTTTCAAAATCAACGTGGCGTTTCCTTTGGCTTATATGATCTCCTCAAACCTGAGCAATTCGATGGTCTGCTTCTCACCGCAGACGTTGCCTATGGTGTCAAGCCAGAGGAACTCAATGCCTTCGCCAAAACCCATGCCGGCATGCCGATTGTTACACAATCTGTTGAACTGGACGGCGCATCTGTGTTTCTCCCTGATAACATCAAGGGAATGCGCGCGCTCGTCCGACATTTGATCGAAGATCACGGCTATAAACGCATTGCCTTTATTCGTGGCATTGCCGGACAAGTGGATGCTGAACAACGCTACCAGGCTTATTTGGATGAACTCAAGGCACATGGCTTACGTTTCATCGAGGAGTTGGCAGTGGATGGCGATTACACGCCCGAGAGCGGTGCAGAGGCGGTTCGCATCTTGCTGGATGAACGCAAACTGCGTTTTCAAGCCATTGTTGCAGCCAATGATCGTATGGCGTTTGGGGCGTTAGAGGCGCTTCAGCAGCGTGGCGTTCGAGTGCCGGATGATGTGGCGGTTACCGGCTTCGATGATTTGCGCGAAGCCCAGGTCATCGGTGTCCCGCTGACGACCGTTCGGCAATCTTTCTATACAGCAGGAAAGCAGGCACTGGAGACGCTTCTCAAGCGTATCGAAGGAGAAGTAGTGCCGCAAAAGACCCTCACGCCAACGCAATTGCTCATTCGTTGGTCATGTGGCTGTCTGCCGGAAAATGTTCGACAAGCGGCTGTTGCACCGCGCGAAGTTGCCAAGACCGGCAAACTGGAAAACAAACGTGAAGCTGCTTTGCGCGCTCTGCTCAACTCGGCGGGCGTTCTCGAACAAGACCCATTCCATGCACAATTCAAGGACGCCTTTGGACGCGTCTGGGATGGCTTTCTGCTAAGTCTGCATGGGCAGACCTCCGCTGAGGATTTCCTCAAGACGATCAATGCCATGATCGAGTTGATGCAAAAGCATGGCATGCCTCCCACTGTTTGGCATAGCGTGATTTCCATGATGCGTCGTTATGCGTTGGGCGGCATCACCGATCACACGATCATGCTACAGGCGGAAAATCTATTCCAGCAGGCGCGTTTGCTCGCGGGCGAACTCTCCCAACGCGCGCAGGCATATTACAGGCTTGCGCTCGAACAGCAGGAAAGCATCCTACAGGCATTCAGTTTCTCCATGGCGCCCGTTATGAGCATGGATGAAATCGGCAAAGCCATTTCAGAACATTTCCCCGCCCTCGGCATCGAACGCTGGTATGTGATGTATTACAGTGATGTGACCTCCCCGCAGTCCATTTCTTCGCCGCCACCTGAAAGTTACAAACTGCTCTTCCAATACGAGGGCAACAAATTCGAAATTCCTCGCAAGCCAACAGCCATAGGGACAGGTCAACTTGTACCGCGCGGCAAGACGCCTAAAGATCATCGTTATACAGCCGTCGTCATGCCGCTCTCGCTGGCACGCAATCGCTTTGGGTTCATGTGGGTGGAGAGGGGGCCCCACGATTGGGAAATCTACGTGCGCCTCCGCAATCTTGTCAGCAGCGCGTTGTTGCGCATTATGCTCGTCCAGCAAAGGGAACAGGCGCAGCGCGAAGTGGAACGCCTGCTCGCCGAAGCTCGTGAACGCGCTGCAGAACTGGCGATTGCCAAAGAGTTCGCGGAAAGGACTGCGGCAGAGAATGCAAACCTGTATTCCAGCGAGCAAGCGCGTCGTCGCGCGGCAGAAGCGCTGGCGAACGCCGCACGCGAACTCTCCACCCTGGTTTCCGAAGAGGAAGTCCCGCAGCAGATCATCGAACAATTGTCCTTTGTTCTTCAAAGCGAATGTTCCGCCATTTTCCTCGAAGATGTGAACGGCATTTTGCATCTCGCAGCGCATCGAGGCTTGCCCGAGGGCGTGCCCCTTGAGGAATTGACTTTTCGCATCCAAGGCTCAAACCTCTACGATACCATTGCACAAAAAACTGATCCTCTCCTCATTGACGATACGGAAAATATACGGACGTGGGAACAGCCCTCATGGTTGCCCCGTTATCGCTCCTGGCTGGGTATCCCTCTTCATGCCAAGAAAAAAGTCATCGGCATGCTGATGCTCTGCCGTCGCCAGCCTTCAGCATTCAATCAGGATGACATTCTCCTCGCCCGCACGTTTGCTACGCAGGCATCTATTGCTCTCGAAAACGCGCGTCTCTATGCCGACCTCAACCGCTTCAATCAGTTGATGGAGCGCATGGTCGAGGAGCGCGTGAAGGAACTCACCAAAGCCCACACCACACTCGAAAAACTCGATAAGAACAAAAGTCAATTTATTCAAGTCGCTGCACACGAACTACGCACCCCGCTCACCGTCATTAAAGGTTATATGGGGATGATCAAAGCCTCACCTGAAGTGCAAAAGAATCCCTCCCTCCTGCAAGCGGCAGATGGTGTTCTGCAAGGCACTGAACGATTGCATCAGATCGTAAACAGCATGTTGGATGTAGCGCGGCTCGAAAATCAAGTAGTGACCTTACATCTCGAAACACTGTCCATCGCTCCTCTCCTCCGCCTCATTCAAAAAGAGTATGCCGAAGACTTGGCGGCGCGTCGACTCACCCTCGAATTGGATCCCGGTATCAATGACATTCCCCCCCTCCTGGCAGACCCCGAACTCCTGCAAAAGGCGATTGACAACGTCGTCTCCAACGCCATCAAATTCACTCCCGATGGCGGTTCGATCTCGATCCATGCTGAGGTGGTGCAGGACGGCGACACACCCTGCTGTCAAATCCGCATACGCGACACCGGCATCGGCATAGACCCTGCCAATCACACTATCATCTTCGAGAAACTATATCAACTCGGAAAAGTGGAACTGCACTCTTCCGGACGCACGAAATTCAAAGGTGGGGGACCGGGTTTGGGACTGGCCATTGCCGCCGGCATCGTCAAGGCGCACAAGGGAAAGATATGGGTGGAAAGCCCCGGCTACGACGAGGAAAAATTACCCGGCAGCACCTTCTTCATTCAAATTCCTCTGGCAAAATAACAATCGCACTAAGGCTCACGCCTTGCTCTGTTGCGAAAATAATAGACCGGCGTACTCATCCCCGCTTCCCCTCACCCTAACCCCTCTCCCAGTGGGAAAGGGGCAGGGATAAAGGCGAAAAGCAATGCTAAGGACAATCATTTGTCCATATTTGCAACAGAGCACTCACGCTTTGCTTCTTCTCGCGGCGGAATCGTCCAACCGTTGAGCGAGAACGCCTCAGCGTTGGAGATCTTCAATATACCGGATCGCCTCAATCCTGAGTCTGAATCGCTACACTGTTCCTGTCGAAATAAGCCGTCAGTCGCTCCCGCAACGGGTTTAGAATCCCGAAGTGCGCAAGCATCAGAATCGAGAACACCGTCATGCCGAAGAAAAACAACAAATCTCCCAATAGATAGGAAGGGTCAGCCAAGGTAAAGACATAGCGGTACACGATCAGCCCTAACTGAATCATGCCGATAATCAGCAGGGGAATGGAAAAGGGACGCAAATCGTGGTTTTCGATGATCAAATGAAGTCCCACCATACCGCCCAACCCGCCTGCCATGACCAGCACATACTTGATAAACTTTTCGATCCCATATTGTTGGAGATATAAGCGCTGAAGAATCTCCACATAGAGCAGACAAACCGCTGCCAGCGAACCCCAGGCCAGCCAGCGGATCAAGATGGGCAAAACCAGGTTGCCATACACACGAATCGCTACCATGGCAGAAAGCCAGCCTACGCCATAGGCAATGCCAATGACAATCACCTTGGAGAAGATGCTTGTAAGGTGGGGAACATCCCCGAAAATATCGAAGACCATCTTTGCGCCGCCCAGCATGGCGATCCCAAACGCACATAAACTTGTCAGCAGCATGGCAAGGCTCAGCAACCCTCTCTGCGAAACCCTTCGCTTGTGAGCATGCCCATTGCGCAGCTGTGATGAGGATGAGTGAACAAGCAAATGATTCATGGCGCCTCCTGTCCCAAAATGTACACCGGTATCCATAAGACCACGCACGGGCGAAAGGAGTTCCCGCTTCTTTCCCAGCCGGGTCCTGATTCCGTTTCCCGGCGTTTCCTCCGCTCGATCCTCTTTGAAGCGCGAGAAAGGAGCATCCTCGTGTTACAATTTTCCCCATGAAAAAATGGCAATTTTGGATCGGGGTGCTGATCAGCATCCTTTTTATTTGGCTGGCGTTACGTGGCTTGCAGCTTGGCGAATTTTGGAAAGCGGTGACAAGCGCGAACTATCTCTGGCTTCTGCCGGGGATCGGTGTTTACTTCATGGGGGTCTGGGTGCGCACGTGGAGGTGGCATTACCTGCTTGGTCCCATCAAAAAGATACCGACCAAAGCCATGTTCCCCATCATCACCATCGGCTACATGGGAAACAACATCTATCCTGCAAGGGCTGGGGAAATACTGCGTGCGGTGATTCTCAAACGAAAAGAAGGGGTTTCTGTATCTGCTTCGCTGGCAACGATCATCGTCGAGCGGATTTTTGATGGCGTCGTGATGCTTTCCTTTGTCTTCCTCAACCTGCCCGACCTGGCCAAATTGACAAGCAGTTCCGGTTTCATCGGCAATATTCAGCAAGCGGCGCTGATTGGCACGGCCCTCTTTTTCGGTGCGCTGGCTGTGTTCCTTCTCGCAGCCATGTTTCCTCATAGAACCGCACAAATCGGCTTGTGGCTCATCGTACGGTTGATGCCCTTACGTTTACACTCGCGCATCATTGGCTTGATGAGCAGATTTCTCGATGGCTTGGCTTTTCTTCGGTCTCCCTTCAATGTGCTCATGGTATTCCTCACTTCGCTTATCATCTGGATGCTGGAGACGGGCAAGTATTGGTTTGTGATGCGCGGCTTCGATTTTAGCGTTTCGTTCTTCGCACTGATGCTGATGAACGGAATCGTGAACCTGGCCACCACCATCCCTTCCGCCCCCGGTTACATTGGTACGTTCGATGCGCCCGGTATTGCCGTGCTGACTGCGTATGGAGTAGAACATTCACAGGCGGCAGGATATACGCTTGTGCTACATGTTGCGCTCTGGCTCCCCATCACTGCGCTCGGCGCATATTTTCTCGCCCGCGAGGGCATCCATTGGAGCGACGAGATTCGTAATGAGTTGAGAGAGAACGGTAAGGGATGAGAGCAACCTGCTTCGGGGTAAGCAGACGAAAACGTTCTCCATCGCCTTGTACAAAGGACGTTTTCTAGCGTCGGTCGCATCGAAGCACATCACAAAGCATGGGCTCCCATTTATAACGCTTGCTCTCTATTGAACTGTGTCTCATACAACTGAGCATATAACCCTCCCAGTGCCAACAGTTCCTCGTGTGTTCCTCTTTCCACAATCCGCCCTCGATCCATCACCAGAATCATATCTGCTGCCAAAATCGTGGAGAGGCGATGGGCAATTACGATGCTTGTGCGTCCCGCCATGACGCGCTTCAACGCTTCTTGAATCAGTGCTTCGGATTCGCTGTCGAGATGGCTGGTGGCTTCATCTAAAACCAGAATGCGCGGGTCTTTCAAAATCACACGTGCCAGGGCAATGCGTTGTTTTTCGCCGCCACTCAGGCGATAGCCGCGCTCGCCCACAATCGTATCGTAGCCATCGGGCAATCCCATGATGAAATTGTGGATGTTCGCTATGCGTGCCGCGGCTTCGATCTCATCTTGGGTAGCATCTATCTTTGCGTAAGTCAGGTTCGTGCGGATAGTGTCGTGGAAGAGATAGGTCTCCTGTGTCACCATGCCGATAGCGCGCGAAAGCGATTCAAGCGTGACCTCTTTGAGGTCATGGCCATCAATGCGGATGACGCCGCTCGTGGGATCGTACAGGCGTGGAATCAAATACGTCAATGTGGTTTTGCCAGCGCCGGAGGGACCGACAAGAGCGATTAACTGCCCGGGACGCGCCAGGAAGGAGATTCCCTCCAAAGCGACGTCTCTGGCTTGAGAGGTCGCGTCGGACTCCCCTGAGTCTGATGCGTCGCTCTTCATCTTTTTCTCCCCGTTTCTTTTCTCTGCCAACGATAAGACCGCGCTCACATCCTCATGTCGCCCATACCGTTTGACTTCTTTGAGGAGGATCGCCTCATCCACTTCGTATTTGAACGTGACGTTATCGAATTCGAGTTCACCTCTAACATTGCGTAATTCAATGGCATTCTCTTTTTCGAGGATGTCCTGCGGCAGGTCTATGACTTCGAACACGCGCTCAAACGAAACCATGCTGGTCGAAAATTCGACAGGCGCACCGGCAAGACCTTGCAGCGCGCTATAGAGTTGACCGAGATAGGAGCCGAAGGCAACAATGGTGCCGATGGTAAACACATCGGTGATGACAAAATACCCCCCAAGCCCATAGACCAGCGCCGTGCCCACCGCACTGACGAGTCCGAAGACGACGAAGAAAGTCGAGCCGACCACCGCGCGCTTGATGCCGATATCGCGCACTTTTGCCGCACGTTCACGGAAACGTTTCTCCTCTTCGCGTGCTCGACCGAAGAGTTTGACCAGCAGCGCGCCGCCGATGTTGAGGGTCTCGTTCATGTGCGCGTTCATCTGCGCGTTCAGGTCCATCGCTTGACGGGCAATGTTGCGTAGAATGGTGCCAAGTCTTTGCGCGGCGATGATGAACAGAGGCAGAATCAACACACTGACAAGGGTCAACCGCCATTCGAGCGTAAGCATGACCGCGAGCAAGGCGATCGCTTCGATGAGATTGGTCACGATGTTAACGATGGTATTGCTGATAGCATTTTGCGCACCGACCACGTCGTTGTTGAGGCGCGACATCAACTCCCCCACCTTGGTGTGGGTGAAGAAGCGCAGGGACATACGCTGGAGCCGAGCAAAGAGTGCCGCACGCAAATCGTAAATGACACCCTCGCCGACGGTCGCGTTCAATCTTCGCTGAAAGACGTTGATGACACCTGTGAGCGCGGGGATCCCCAGCAACGCCACACCGAGCAGAATGAGGCGATTCGTATCCTTGGCGGGAATCACCACGTCAATCATGTTGCGGAAAATCAACGGCGTCAGAAGGGACAAACCTGTCGTGAGGAGAATTGTTATGAGCATCCCCGCGATGTGCCACCAGTATCCGCGCGCGTAGGAAAGGACGCGCAGTAGAAGTTGTTTGGTGACTTTAGGCTTTTCATCACCCTGACGCATTGCAATGTGCCAAGCACCACCATGCCACATGTTGACTCCTGAGAATTGGTAAATGGTAATTCGAGAGTAAAAAAAGACCTGAGCGGAACCTAAGGGTTAGAAATTTGAGAGTTGGAGGGATTGGAGAATTCGATCACAAAGATTACCTGACTATAAGACTATTCAACCAATCGCGCAACTGGACGAAGGGGGAGGTGCGAGGTCTGTAAGGAACAATTTGTGAGGCATTTCTGCTTTGAATTTTATTTATTGGGGAGGCAATGGGCGTTATGGAAGTGAGACAGTGCTTCGTGTAGTTTGATAAACCGAGTCAAGGTTAGTGTAACCAAGTCGTTACCTGATCAGAACGTTTGGCAGTAACTTTCGACTTGTAATTCTGTCTTGTTGCTTGGAGGCTCGTGTCGAAAAAGATAAAGGGAATAGAACATGCTGTGAAGGTCGAGGTTTTTGCTCGATGTTTTTTACCTGGCGAGCCTCAGGAGGAGGTGATGGAGATCGTTCTTCACGTGACTTAGTGCAGGAAGGTTTTTAGTAACGATAATCAATCCAAAAAGGAGAAATGCACGATGTCCAAAAGAATGCTTTTTGTTCTTTTTTCGGTGATTGCGATCCTCGCGCTGGCGGTCAGTCCGGTTAGTGCAATCACAGATGGGGAATTGGATGGTGATGGTCATCCCTATGTGGGTTTGATGGTCGCACAGGATGCCGAGGGCACCCCTCTTTGGCGGTGCAGTGGAACCTTGCTCTCTCCCACCTTGTTCCTCACTGCTGGTCACTGCACAGAGGCGCCCGCTGCGCATGTGGAGATTTGGTTTGACGCTGATGTTGAATCGGGCATTCCAGCCAACGGTTATCCTTTCAACGGTGATGTGGGCGGCACGCCGTACACTCATCCGCAATACAATCCCAATGCATTCTATCTGTTCGATCTGGGTGTTGTTGTGCTAGATGAACCCATGGTGATGGATGAATATGGCGTTCTGCCGGAGCAGGATGTGTTGGATAAACTTGCCCGACGCCGCGGTTTGCAGAACGTTACCTTTACGGCTGTTGGCTACGGGCTTCAGGAGATCAATCCGGTCTTCATCGAGTCGGAGCGCGTTCGCATGGTGGCGCATCCGCATCTGATCCAGATCAATGTACCCGGCTTTACGGGTGATTTCTCCCTCCTGCTTTCCAATAATCATTCTACGGGTGGGACGTGCTTTGGTGATTCAGGCGGTCCGAACTTCATCGGCGATTCGAATGTCGTTGGCGGCGTGACTTCCTTCGGTATCAACGGCAACTGTGCCGGCACCGGCGGCGTCTATCGCGTGGATCGCGCAGATGACTTGAATTGGCTCTACGGCTCATTCGGAGATCATCTTCCGTAGTTTGATTGTTTGCAGCCTCAAGCGAAGTTTCATGCGTTTACTCAAAAGGATCAATGAATTTCGCGCGAGGAACTTTCATCAATGGATCCCCCGGCGTCTGCTTGGGGGATTTTTTTCTGCCGGGAGAGAAAAAGGGAGGGTATGCCTGTTTATAACGGGAACAGGCTGAAGGTCCGAAATGAAGCGAGGACCTGCTCGACTTCTCGCAGGGCGGTCTGAGAGGATTCCACCTTTTTGTTCAACGTGTATAATTCGTCCATTCCTGATTTCGGAGAAAATCGTGCGTTCAAGATTGATAATCCTGTGTCTCCTTACAAGCGTTCTGCTGAGCGCGTGTGGACGTGCTACCGCGCTTCCACAAACGCCCCTTCCAACCGATACGGCCGTTTCAGTGCCAACCGAAACAGCAACACCTGTGACGCCGCTCGTGATTCTTATCCTCCCTGCCGATATGGACGCGGAGGCGTCAAATCTGTATCAGAAGACAGTTTATGATCTGGCCCAGGCTTCGGGAATGCGTTATCAGTTGCGCAATCGTTTGTCGCCCGATGAATTGGAACCGGGATTGAAGGTTGTGATTGCGCTCCCGCCCGACCCGGGCATTGCCGCACTAGCGGCTGCCGCGCCGGAGACGCAGTTCCTTACCATCAACATCCCCGGCATTACCGCCGGAGGCAATATTAGTGTATTGGGCAACAATACACAAATGGATATAGCCGCATTTCTTGCGGGATATACAGCCGCGATGATCGCAGATGATTATCGCACTGGCATGCTCATGCCAAAGGGGAGCAATGATGCTATCCTGGCTTTCAACGCGTTTGCCAATGGCCGGACGTATTATTGCGGCATCTGCCGCCAGATTTATTTCTATCCGTGGGGCTTTCCGCAGTATATTGAAATTCCAGCGGACGAGGATAAGGATAATTACGATGCCTACGCGGACGTGCTCATTTTACAATACAAGGTGCAAACGATCTTTCTTCATCCCGATATTTACACGACTGACCTTGCAAACTATATTGGCACGACCGGCGCGACCATGATTGGGACCATCAGCCCTGAGCAGCGCCCCGCAGGCTGGATCATGACCATTCAACCGGATACCATCAAGGCGATTCAAATTGCCTGGACCTCGCTGGTGAATGGACAGGGCGGCATGACGGTTCAAGCTCCCCTCGGCTTGTATGATGTGGACCCAAGCATTCTCACCCCCGGAAAACAGCGGCTGGTTCAGCAGGTGTTGGATGATCTGCAAGCCGGGCGCATTCATACGGGTGTAGGTCCGTGAAATCACTAACTTGCCTTACACAGCTTCTTTCCCTCACCCTTTCACTCCATTCAATTGGGGAGGGGAATTAAATCAAGAACCCCTGCCGGCTGCAGGGGTTCTTTTGATCTTGGAAGGAGGAGAAATAAATTGTTCGGTTATACCGTGATGTTGATGCCAGCCTTGATCGGCGCGCGCTCGCTTCTTTGTCCATGCCCAAGCCAGGCCATTGCCTTGACAATGACGACTGCCGGATTGATGGGTTTTACCAGACATTCATCGGCGCCGGCTTGATAGGCTTCCAGCACTTCTTCGACCGTATCGGCTGCCACGAGTAGTAAGATCGGTGCACGGCTGATAGCGCGCAAATCCCTTACCAAAAGTGCTAGTTCCTGCTTGGGAATTTGCAAATCTACCAGGATGAGTGATGGTCCCACTAGCCGAGTGGTCTGCAAAGCATTGTGGACGCTTCTTTCAGCCAACACAATGCAGTTGCGCTGACTGAAAAGGGGCTCCCACGCTGCTACATTCTCTTGCTGATCAGAAAGGATCAGCACGGTATGCAAGGGAAGTGTATCCACATCTGTTTTCCAGGTGACCATAAGACGACCTTCCTTCTGTAATACTTGACGGGCAATTGAAGAGTATGTTACACTCGCTTGCAAACTTGCAAAGAAAAGAGGCGCACCTCCGATGATTGTTATGATGACTTTCACGTCTTCTGTTGCCGAGAGTGGCTTCTCCGATGCGCGGAGTGCGCCTTTCATCTGTTAGTTTCCCCCGGTAAAGTCAACGACAGCCGCGGCGCGCTCTAGCCCGCGGCTGTTTTGATTCTCGAATCTACGCGCTGATCCACAAGAAGCATCTGCGACTACATCCTCGCGCGCCGAATCCCTAAAAAGGAGAAAAGCATATGATGACCAAACTTGATGAGCGAACCATTCAACTACCGACCGGTTATACCGCTCGAAACGCACGCATCGAAGACTATAAAATCGCATTCGATCTGTCGAATCTCTATTCGCAGCGCTTGAACGGACGGGTTGACTTGACCGACCCCGAACTGGTGCGCCTCGATTGGCTCAGCAATGGCTTCAATCCGGCGACCGATGTCCTCATTGTCCTCGCGCCGGATGGATCGCCTGTTGCCTTCGTAGAATGCTGGCTCATACAAGAACCACCCGTTCATCCTTGGATTTTTGGGCGTGTTCATCCCGATCATTGGGGCAAAGGGATCGGGCGGTATTTATTGACATGGGCTGAAGATCATGCGCACCTTGCATTGGAAAAATGCGCGCCTGATCTGCGCGTCGCGCCGCGTAGCGGGGTGGAAGCGCACAACAAAGCCGCCCTCGCCCTTTTCGAAAGCCTCGGGTGGAAGCGCATCCGCTCCTTTTATCGCATGGTCATAGACCTTGAACATGCGCCTGAACCCCAGCCATTTCCAGAGGGGATCATTGTTCGCCCTTACAATCCCGAAACTGAACTCGAAGCCGTCTATCGTACTTTCGTGGACACTTTCAGGGATCATTTCGGCTTCATCGTTCCACCATTTGAAAAGGGGTTTGCGGATTTCAAACATAATTTCGTCGAAGAGCCCGGTTACGATCCCGATCTGTGGTTTGTTGCATTCGATGGCGATGAAATGGTCGGCATTTGCCTCTGCCGCCGCGAAGACCCCGAAGACCCCGAAGCCGGTTGGATCAGCGAGCTGGGCGTCTGCCGCAAGTGGCGTAAGCGCGGTCTCGGTTCCGCTCTACTCAAACATGCTTTTGCCACATTCTATGTGCGAGGCAAAAAACGCGTTTGTCTGGGCGTGGATGCAGAAAGCCTGACCGGCGCGCTGCATCTGTACGAACGCGCGGGTATGCGCGTTCAGCGTCAGTTTGACCAGTATGAAAAAGAAATCCGCCCCGGCAGAGAATTGGCGGTCGAATCGCTCCAACCTTAGAGTATGAGTTACAGAATCGGCTATACTTTACACAACAAAGGAGGCACCATGAACATTCGCTGCTCTTTCTGTCAAATGCCTTACACCCTCAGTCGCACCGAGATGCTCGCCGCGCTGCAAAAAATGGACGCGGAAAAATTGAGCCATTACGATGCTCACTGTCCGCGCTGCCGGCGCGCCACGCCCATTCCGCGTCAGCGTATGGAGATGTTCTTTCCAAATTGGCGGGATGCGCTTAAACAACTCGAAGCGGAATTGGAAACTCATCCGCCGCGAGAAGCGCCTGCCCCTCAAGCGCTCGATCAGACTCAGGTCAAGCCTGCTCCCGTTATGGAGGCGGAATCCACGCCCGCGCCGGCTTCCCAACCTGAACCCGAACCGGTGCTCGTCGTTCAACCCGAACCTGAACCTGTTCAAACTGCTCAGCCCACATCCATGCCAAAGCCCAAAGCAGAGAAAAAGCCCGCTCCCAAAGCGGTGAAAAAACCGAGTGTAGCCAAAGCCAAAGTCACGGCGAAGAAACCCGCCTCAAAGCCTGCTGCAAAGAAGCCTGCTACCAAAAAGTCACCCGCAAAGAAACCCTCCACAACCGCCAAAGTAAAGAAAAAGAGCAAATGAGCATTCGAGCCGTCTTTTTTGACTTGGGTGGCGTCATTGTCCGCACAGAATTTCAGGCACCGCGTCAGCATCTGGCGGAAAGACTCGGCATGGATTACGAAGACATTGAAAGGATCGTCTTTGGCGGCGGCGTAAATAGTTCTGCTGCGCGTGCTTCGCTGGGGCAGATCACAGAAGAAGAGCATTGGCGAAATGTCATGAAGGCTCTCAAACAGCCTGCTGATGCTTACGAACGCATACGCGATGAATTTTTTGCAGGCGATTTCATAGACCATACTCTTTTGAATTTTCTGCGATCCATCAAGCCAAAGTACAAGACCGGCCTCATCAGCAACGCTTGGAGCGGACTGCGCGAGTATATCGTGCGGGAAAAGTTCGATGATGCATTCGACGCCATGATTATCTCTGCCGAGGTCGGCGTGGTAAAGCCCTCGGCAGAGATTTACCAGATTGCCCTGGATCAACTCGCAGTGCGCCCAAACGAAGCAGTTTTCGTGGACGACTTCATCGAAAACATCGAGGGATGTGAAAAGATTGGCATGAGAGGTATCCTTTTCAAGGATACCGAATCCACACTGCGACAACTCATGACTTTGCTGTGAGCAGTTCCTGTATATCTCACCCCAAATCTGGCTGATCGGGAAGATCAGCCTTTTCTTTACACCGGGCAATTCTTGAGAAGTATATTGACAGAGGAACATTACAAATGGCTCGAACGTCCTGCTTATTAAAAAAGGAGGTCCACGTGCAAAAGTTAATCTTGTTGATCGCTGGAATAGCCCTGATCCTGGCCACAGGCTGCGGTCCGCAAGTTGGCAATGCTGAGCCGCCCACACTTTCCGCTTCTTCTGTCGAAACACCCCCTCCCCCCACTTCCATCTTAGGTTCACCCACGCAGGAAAGCCTCCCGACAGATCGCATTAGCATACTGCCAACTAAGTTCCCGGAGCGTGTTCCCCCCACGGAAGCGATTCTCCCGGTGTCCGGTGAAGTTCCAGATGAACTTCTCAATGCCCTCAGAGATGACCTGATGGAACGTACTGGCGCCCCTTTGACAGCGATTCACATCCTCCAGGCACAAGAAATGATTTGGAATGATGGTTCATTTGGATGTCCACAGCCCGGTGTACTTTATACTCAATCAGTAATGAACGGCTATCAGGTGATCTTTGAGGTTGACGGGAAGCAATATGATTATCGTGCAGCGAATAAGACTTATTTCTTTCTTTGCGAAGAGAATCTCTTTCCGATCGCTCCTCCCAACACACCCCAATCTTGAAGAGATAAACGAAGCGGAGCCCTTGAAGAGCTCCGCTTTGTTTTAGCCTCACGCAACCGATAACTACGGCACGGTAAAGAGCAATGCCTCGGTCTCTTGCGTTGCACCGCCGCGATTTCCTGTGCCGCGGTCACCGTTGGTGACCAGCATCAAGCCCAATTCGGGTGTGTTGCCCGGGAATGGACCGAAATCATATACCGACAAGCCGGCCGGGTCGTAGGTGTTAGCGGGCACATCATTCGCCACCCCCACGAACTGTTCTCCCAAGGGAGTGACGGTCAAACCTTCGATGACATCGCCCGGTCCACCATAATAGAAATCTTGAGCAATAACATCCATGTCTACCTGTGTAGTCAGGAGGTTAGCAGCATTCATGCCAATTTGTTCGCCACAAATGTACAGCACGGTATTGCCGGTATTGGTTGAATGCTCGGCAAAGAAAAAGGCTGTCGCCGTTCCGGTTGCCAAGTTAACGACAAAACTCAACTGACGGCCATCGGTAATGGTATTAAGTCCCGAAGCATCGCGGTTGAGTACTACAAAGTCGTCTGTGCCGTCCCGGTTGGTATCCAACCATACCTGATGACTCACGGGCAGAAGGTGTTCCTGGCGTTCCCACGTGTTGATAGCAAATGCCCAAATGAAGGATGGGTTCGCCGAGCAAAAGCCCGCCGGCACCGGGAAAGTATTGATGCCTACGGCGCGGATGTCAGGGGTTGGCGACTGCTCACCCAGTCCACCTTCTGGAATATCGGGACTGGTTGCCAGCAAGGCGTAGGCATCGTTTTGTGCTGTGCCCACACCCGTGTTATTCAATCCGATCACCTGTGGGAAAGAACCCGGAACAATGTTAGTAGTGTCGGGCACGACCCGCGCGGCTTTGCGCGGCAACACGTGCCAGGCAAGATGAATTGGATGTGAGCCATCATCTAAGATCAGATAACCATCGTATTCATTTGTAGTCAAAGCAGCAGGATTTGCACCTTGACTCCCCGAATTCATGAAGTTACCACGCAGCAGAGCGCCATTGATGGTCAAAGTGACCTTAAAAGTGGTCTCCTTTCCCTTTCCGGGCATCACTACAACCTTAGAAGGTGCGCTGAGTGTTACTGCTCCATTTGCTACATCATCTGCAAAGCGGAAAACAGGCGTTATCGTATAGGTGTGCTTCTTGTTATCCAGATTACGGAGCACGACTGTCTTGGTGAGGGTAACTACATTATCTGCCACGTCAACGAAGCCAAAGCTCAGCGCTCCAGAAGGCACATCTTTATCAAAGGCAACAACGGGAGCAGAGAGAGCTTGATCAACCCGCACTTCGCCTCCACCAATACGGGTGATCGGAGCCAGCGCACCGGTCAGAGGATCGTTGATGATATTCACCTCCGCGTTGTTCATAAGCAATGCTTTCACCTCAATAGGCTTCAACCCATGACCAATTGCCTCCCCCGGTGGTGTACCTCCAGCAGTTGCCTTGGTCCCGCCAAAGGCATGGAGCAGTAAGGCCGCGGAACCAGAAACCATGGGGGCGGCTCCAGAAGTCCCACCGAAGGGGCCGGTACCTGTACCTGTACCTGCAATCGCAGAGACCGAAGCACCGGGCGCTCCAATCTCTGGCTTGATCAACGTAGTACTCTCATGTTGAGGCCCGCGTGAAGAACTGCCTACCATAGTTCTGACCAGCGGAATGCCAAAGTTCGGATCGAAGCGCACAACAGTATTAGGCAGCCCACTCTTCAGTCTATTCGATACCGCCTGACTGACCATGAAGGCTGGAATGGTAATCGGCCGATCGCCGCCATCCCCCCCTTCAAACGGATCCCCCGGAGCGATAAGACCGATAATACCGATCAAACCGCCACCTTGACTAATGTTCTTAATCTTGAGCGTGAAATTGCAAGCGCCCCGGTCAACAAGCACAATTTTCCCTGCCAGAGAACCGGGTGCAAAGGGAGCACACCCATTCAAATTGCCACCCGCGCCATTTCCATATTGCACTGGTGCCTGAACAACACTTGTCAGGGGCACTGACCACGGCTGAAAGACTGCTGGGAAGTTGCCGACAATGGCCGGCGGGGCAACAATTTGCATGAGGGGCAGGAAGGCACTCGGCACACTTGTTTGCGCGACCGAAAGAGCGGATTTTGCCGACGAGGGGGTTCCAGAGGCATAGGGCTTGTCTGCTGAATTCCCAGCAGATGCAACCGTCAGAATTCCCAAGGCAGTGGCATTATCCACTGCCACAGAAAGATCGTCGTCAAATGGCTGTCCGTAAGCGGCGCCAAGCGACATGTTGATAATGTCTACCCGATCATTGAACTTCCCATCACCATTGGGATCCGCCGCAAATTCCATTCCTTGGATCAAGGCAATGCCTGAGCAGGAAGGAGTGATGGATGAGCATACTTTCACAGCATAAAGGTCCACACCGGGTGCTACCCCACCAATACCTCCAATAATGTGCCCCACATGCGTACCATGACCGGCGCCTGGCCCATCATCCAAAGGATCGGGATCGGGTGCTTCGGGAGGGCTGCTAGCACCACCAGTCCAGTTCGAACCGACGAAATCATAGCCTCCCACGACTTTCGCAGTAGGAAAAGTGCCGGGCTCAATGATATTTGGATTGTTTGCGGCATAATCTGCCGGATTGCCCGAGCCGCCAAAAGCGGCATGAGTATAGTCTATTCCACTGTCCAGCACAGCCACTTTGATCCCCTTGCCATCAAAGCCGGCTGCCTGAACGGCCGATGCTCCAATATACGGCACAGTTTCTGAAAGATCCACTTCGTAAAGTCCTACTGGCGCAATCCGCACAACACGCGAATCTTGAGCCAAAGCAGGCAATACAGAGGCATCCACTTCCACAAAGACCGCATTCAGCACCCCTTGTACTTGGGCAATCACTCGCAGACTAGGATCAAGCGAGCGAGCAGAATTGAGAAAAGCATCTTGTTGGGCTTTCGCGGCTTGTTTGGCTTGCACTGTATCTTTGCCCTTTACAAAAGCATCCGCACCTGAATCGGCGGAGAGCCGAATAATGACCCGGCTTCTCCCCACCGCGCCTATCAAGGAACGATCCAATACGCTTACAGATAGACCATCCAACTCAACCGGCGTATCTAGTTTCAAGGCTTCAATTTTTTCGGGCAACTCGCGGGTTTGATATCGGTCGGGCCCCTCTTCCTGGGCAAACACCGATGCTGTATTGGCAAGAACTACCATCAGGGCAAGCAGTACATAGAATATCTTGCGTCTCATAAACTATTTCTCCTCTTAATAGTTTAATTGGACTTGCACAATATGAGTTTCAAATTCAAATTGTGAAGTGTTGTGAAGCGACGCACCTCCTTTCAATAGGCAAAAACCGCCGAACAAAAAATTTCGGCGGTCTGGCGATCCCACTCCTCCATGGGACCCATGACTTTGCGTCCCCGCCTTACGACGGGTTTGCCCTTTCGATTCAAATTCATTATAGTCAACTCTTGCAAAAAGGCAAGCGCTTTGTAACTTTTTTCAGGCGGTATAATCCTGACCCATGTCCAAACGTTATCTCTTGCTCTCCATGGGTGGCATTGCGCTGATCGCCGTGCTCGGCAGCCTATACCTCATCTACAGACCGAATACGGCGCGCCTCCTCGCGTTTCGCACCTGGATGGCTGATCCCGCTTCTCACCCGGACTGGAAATTGGTCGCCGGGAGCCGCTGCGGATCTGCCCCTTTTCTTTTTCCCACCGATGGGTTCGTCGGTTTCCTTTGGGGTGATTCGTTCCGCCCCGGTCACGTTCATCAGGGCATAGATATTTTTGCAGGAACAGCGCCCGGTGTTACAGCGGTTATCTCTGCGTACCCAGGCTATCTAACGCGCTTGCCGGAGTGGAAGTCATCCCTCATCGTGCGTGTTCCAAATGACCCTCTCGAACCGCACAGGCAAATCTGGCTTTATTACACTCACATGGCAGATCCAGCCGGCAATTCGTTTATTTCATCGGAATTTCCGCCGGGCACCTCGGAACGTTACATCGAGGCTGGGACGTTTCTCGGTTATCAGGGAAACTATTCCGGCGATCCCCACAATCCGGTAGGTGTGCATTTGCATTTTTCCATCGTGGAAGATGACGGCACAGGTCATTTCAAGAACGAATTGGAAATTGAAAATACGCTCGACCCATCACCTTACCTGGGGCTGCCATTGAACGCTTACGAGAACCGGGATCGTGTGCCGCTTTGCGAAGTGCAGGAATAACCTGCTCAAAATAAAAGAGGAACGATGAAAGCGTTGACTGGGACGGTTGTTTTGATCACCGGTGCAGGCAAAGGGAGTGGGCGTATGCTCGCCAAAGCGCTTGCCGAACGCGGCGCCTTCGTCGCTGCAAACGATATTTCACCGGTCAATGTCGAAGCGCTTGTGGATGACATCGTTTCAAGCGGTGGACGCGCCAAAGCGTACATTGAGGATATTTCAAAGAAAATGAGCGCCCAGCATTTGATCAAACAGGTGGAGGACGATTTTGGACGTATTGATGTTCTCATCCATCATGCTGCAGTGGAGCCGCGCATTCCCTTGCTTGAGATGGATGAATGGGATTGGCATCGCGTGCTGGCCGTGAATCTGACAGGCGCATTTCTCATGACGCAATCCGTCGGGCGCGTGATGCGGAGTCAGGGTTCGGGGGTGATTCTGTTTTTGATAACGGAGTCAGGCTCCGGCTTGGTCAATGAAGCGGCGTTCGTCGCAAGTATGAAGGGTCTGGAAGGGTTTGCGCGTCAGGCCGCGCAGGAACTGAATCCGCATGGCATTCGGGTTCATGCCATAAAAAATGCAGGGGATGGAGTTGTCGAAAAAGTTTTGAATGTGTTGAGTGAAATGGAGGCGTGATGAAGGAGTTATATGAATATCGCGCGCGTTTGATCGAGCGATTGGTTTCGGCGGCTGAGGAGTTTCGTGAGACATGTCTGAAGGTCAGGGATCCTCACGCGCCGCTGAACAACGGATGGAGTGTGCATCAGATTGCCGTACACACGCGCGATGTGGATAAGATGGTTTATGGTTTACGTGTGCGCAGGACGGCACACGAGGAGAATCCCGAATTTGCAAACTTCGATGGCGATGCATATATGGCGGAGCATTATGACCCCAATGAGCCGCTGAATGAAATATTGAACGAATTTGTGATGGGCGTGAATTCTCTGGCAGAACTGTTACGCGCGCTGCCGGTCGAGGCGTGGTCGCGTGAGTCGCGTCACGCGAGATTGGGGAGCGGTCTTACGTTGCAATCATGGGTGGAGCGTAGCCTCGCGCACATTCTGGAACATTTGGAGGAAGTCCGAAAAGCCCTGCCGCGCCAGGAATGACAATTTGCAGGAGAATCACCAGAGAGGAAATCGAAGTAAATGCGACAGCCACATGAGAAGTGGCTCATAGATTTGCAAGCCGAGGAGGGCAAGTGCTGTGCCAAGCATGGCGCCGGCGACAACGTCTGAAACGTAATGGACGCCCATTGCTACTCGCGCCAGTGCCACGAGCGGCGACCAAATCCAGAGAAGCCCTGCAAGCCACGCGGGCCCCAGCCCCGTCGCGAGGACGGCAATGAGGAAAGCGCGTGCGGCATGACCGGAGGGGAACGAATGTGGATCGGTGTTGCGATAGATGCTTCCCCATTCGCCTTCGGGACGCCTCCTCCTCACGATGAATTTGATCCCCAGGACCAAAGCCGCCAGCACGCTGATGCAGACGAACTCGACGAGCGCCCACTGCTTCCAAAATGAATTGCCCATGAACCACAGGATGATGAGACCGAGCGCCCAGAACCACGAGTCACCTGAATGCGCGAAGAAGATGGCGAAAGCGCGCAATGCGCCTGGCTTTTCAGCCACGCGCATTTGATCGGAAAGTCGGGCATCCAGTTGCAGGATGGAGCGCAGATTCATGAATTCATTTTCGGCGGGGCTTGGGTTTTGGTTTGATCAAAGTCCTTGCCGCCACGAAAGCCGCAACTTTCTTCGTGCCACTCGAACTCTTGCCAGCAGGTTTGGAAGGTTTCTTGGTGCGACTAGGTTTGGATTTGGCGGCGGCCTTTTTCTGCCGCTTGGCAAGGTCAGCGCGCAGGAGTTCGAGTTGGTGAGGCTTGTCTATGTCCATGCAGGGCTCAGCATGTTGCCACACGATGACGCGTCCTCGGACACCAAGCCGTTTTGAGACTTTTTCGACCAATTCGTCTAAGGTGATGCTGCGTGTGAGGACCTGGAAGAATGTATCTAGACCGAGGAGGCTTGCTTGTTTGAGCGGGCTCTTGCGTGAGCCGATCAGCGATTCCCAAAGGTCGAGATGTTCGGTGGCCAGGCGGACATGGGCAATGTTAATATCTGCGCCGCAGACTTCGATGTCCTTTAGTTTGGTGTAGGTGCGTTTTGAATCGGGGAAACGTGCTTCCATCACAGCGCGAGGACAAACGCCATAGTAGAGGTCATCCTGCGTTTGCATGCAGGTTTCGATTAGCCAATCTACCATTTCAGGTTTGATGGCAGGAATGTCAGAGGAAGCAATGAGGACGTATTTGTTCTTCCGATTCAATTCGAGCGATTTTTGCACGCCCGCGACAATGTTGGAAAGCATGCGCCCCTGATTGGGAATGAAGTACAGAGGTTTCTGACAGGTGATACCGCTCTTTGGGGTGAGCCCGACGACGATAACATTGTTCACGTTCTTTGCCGCGCCAAGCGCATCCAGCACCCATTGAATCATGGGTTTGCCGGCGACCTCTATCAGGGCTTTTGCGTTGCCATTGGAATACGTATAGAGTGGATCATCAGGTTGCGGAATTCCGCCCGCAGTTACAATTGCGTCCATAATCTCTCCTTGGGTTATATCATTGGAAGCGGCGTCTTATTGCCGCCGTTAATCTCCCCTTGCGCTTTTGGAGATTGTTTTGGGAAAAGGAATGCTCCCGCAACGATAGGATAACTGATGCTGCGCGGTTTTTTTTCTCATTCCTAACTCTGTTTCCAAAAGAACGAGGGGTGAAAATTCGACGATTTCAATTTAGTTTTTGCAATTGCGGCTCGAAACCAAGTTGATCGAGCATTTCGTTCAATTCAGACCAGGTCAAGGGGCGTCCCTTGCCGGAGGCAGCCACGAGGGCGGCTTCCATCATATTCGTGCCGAACGAACGTCCTTCCAGGACAGGAGTGGTGGTGACGAGATATTTCACACCGCAGTTTCTGAATAGTTCGACATCTTCGGGCGTGGTGGTATTGGTGACCACGACTTTGCCTTGCATATCATGTGGCATGTGGCGCTTGATGTAATGACAATCGCCCGCAATGACGGTTGCCCAGCGATAATATTTTTCAAATTTGGGAATACGCTCCTCCTGTTTTTCACCGGTCGGGTAGAGCCATTCAAAGGGAAAGCGTGTGACGATGGGGATCATGATCTTTGCCAGGCGGCGTAACCCGTCGAGGCTTTTGATAGGAATTGGCACACCCAGTGCGAACATCAGGTCGCCGAACACAACTTCGTAACCAGCCTCGACGAACGATTTGGAGAGCCCCCAACGATCCACGCCGAGCGTGACGAAGACTTTACGCCCGCGTTCACGGATGTATTCGCCGATTGTCTTTTCGAGAAAAGCGGGTACCTTGTTTTCGAGTGTGTTCTTCAAGCCACCGCCATCCACAAGGGGAGTCTTTTTGACGAAGCGCACCATGGGCTGAACAGAATGGAATGGATAGAATTTGCCATCTATCAGCGCGCCGAGATCCGCGCCTCCCACGCCGAAGGCATCCACCACTCCATCCAGTTCCTTGTATTTGAGGGCGGCGGCTTCCATGTCGCCATCTGTGCCAATGCGTTCGATGCGCACTTTTTCTCCCAGCAGGGTGATTTCGACAGCCTTGTCTCGTTTCGATGATCCGATACTGATGCTAACGGCGCGCTTCACAAGCGAGTCCTCCTCAAAAGTAAGATAAAGATATTATATAACGGAATCAGGCGTCGGCTTGACGGGAAGCGGGGAGGGTAAAGAAAAAGGTGGCGCCCTTTCCCGCTTCGCTCCGAACCCAGATTCTGCCTCCGTGCACTTCGATGATTCTCTTCACGAGGGCAAGTCCCACACCCGTCCCCTCGGTATGGATGTCCAATTTGTTGAATAAACCAAAGATGCGTTCGTGATGTTCCGGTGCAATGCCTATGCCGTTATCGCGCACGAAGAGGATGGGGTTGCCGTTTTCTTCACCTTCACATCCGATTTCGATGAAAGGCTGTGACTGGTCCCCCATAAATTTGGCGGCGTTATCCACGAGATTTTGCAGAGCCTCGAGGAGGCGCTGTCTGTCTCCGTATACAGTCGGCAGGTTGGGATGAATGTGAACGCTAATACGGCGCGCGGCAATGCGTCCTTGCGTAAGTTCGACGGCTTCTTGCGCCAGTTCATTGAAAGGAATGTTCGTCGGTTCGTTTTGCACGCGTCCGACGCGTGAGAGTTCGAGTAGTTCGTTCAGCAGGCGCTGCATTCGCTCTGTTGCCTCTACGATGCGGTGAATGTCGTTTTTCAACCGTTCTTGATCGCCAGCAAGGGCGTCGCGTTCGAGATAGCCGAGGAAGCCACGTATGGTAAAGAGGGGTGCTTTCAAATCGTGGGATACGGTGTAGGTGAAGCGTTCGAGTTCTTCGTTTTTGGATTCGAGTTCTGCAATCAATCGTTTGCGCTCTTCCAATTCCGCTTGCAATTCCGAGAACAGGCGTGCATTTTCCAGCGCGATGGAAACCTGGTTGGCATAGGTTAAAGCCAGTTGTGCATCGCGCTCGGAGAATTGACCGGGCTTGTAGCCATCTAGGGCGATGATGCCGATCACTCTGTCTTTTACTTTGAGGGGAATTGCCAGCCAGGCGTGGATGCGGTCGTGGGGTGGGACTCTGAAAGCCTCGGAATAAGGTTGAATATCTTCGAACAAGACATAAGGCGCTTCACCTGTTAGCACAGGGTAGGCGGGTTCATGAACATCTAAGGGAAAGCGCATGTTTTCCCTGGCCATGATGGGCAATCTCCGACCGCCCACAATTTCGAGAAAACCATCATTCAAGAGTTGAACAGAGGCGCTATCGTATGGCACCACACGATCGAGTTGTTCGAGAATACGTTCAATGGCCTCTCTTCTTTCTAAAGTGGCGGCAACAATAGCAGTACTTTCACGCAGGGTCTCCGCTTCTTTGTTACGGGCTTCGAGTTCAGCGATCAGTTTTTTGCGTTCCTCCAATTCTGTCTGTAATGCGGAAAACAGGCGCGCGTTTTCCAAAGCAATGGAGACTTGATTGGCATAGGTGGAGGCAAGTTTGGCGTCTTGCGCGGTGAAGCGTCCCGGCAGGCGGCTGTCGAGGGAGATGAAGCCGATCAGTTTTCCGCGCGCGCGAAGCGGAACCGCCATCCAACCGTGAATATAGGAGAGGGAGGGCTTGCGAAAGACCGGATAATGCTCCTGGATGTCATGAAAAAGAACGTAGGGAGCATCCTCCTTCCAAAGGGCATAATCTGGTTCCTTTTCGCTCAGCACATATTCGCCTGGCACCACGGCATCCTGAGACAAGCCATCAAACCCTACCATCACTGCTTTGTCATTTTGATACAGCCATACGGAGGCGCTGTCGTATGGCACTACACGTTTCAGTTGTTCGAGAATCCGTTTGACGGTTTCGGTTGTTTCGAGCGTGGCGGCGACGATGGCGGCACTTTCGCGCAGGGTTTCTGCCTCCTCGTTGCGGGCTTCAAGTTCGGCGATGAGCTGTTCACGTTCGAGTTCCAGGCGTTTGCGAACAGTGATCTCGCGTACAATGGCGATGACACTGGAATCCGTGAGTGCTACCATGCGTGCTTCAAAGCTTCGGGTCTCATTTTTCACGCGTAATTGATATTCAAAGGCATGCAATTGCTTTGTTTCGATTGCCCGGCGGATGGCGAACAAGGCAGGGTCCGCCACATGGGGAGGAAGGATCTCCTTGATGTTCCTTCCGATAAATTCGCTGGGCGGCAGAAGTGGTTTGTTTTCGGCAGTGGAGATGTAATCCAGAAAGATCCCCTCTGCGGAAAGTTCAAAGATCATATCGGGGATGGCTTCGAGCAAGGCCCGAATACGCGCTTCGCTTTCTTGCAGGGCGCGCATGATTTGTTTCTGCGCGCTCATATCATAGAACATAGAAAGGATGCAGTCTTCTTTTCCGATTTGAATAATTTCGTAGAACGCAAGGGTATAGCGGATTTGGCCCTTTGCATCCCGGAACTGGCTGTCGGGATCATAATGGGAACGTTTTTTCAGTAACTTCTTCAAGAACTCGGCGCGTTCTTCCGCGCTAGACCAGATTTTCAGTTCCACCAGATTCTTGCCAAGAGAAGTGGCAGGATCGAGGCCAGTCAAATCCCAATAAGCGTAGTTTGCATCGAGCAGGGTGCCATCTTGCAGTCTCGTAATACAAATAGCAATCGGACTGGAATGAAAGACTTTGCGAAAACGTTCCTCACTTTCACGCAGTGCCTCCTCCGCTTGTTTATGTTTCGCGAGTTCCGCCTTTCTCTCGCGAAGCGACTTGCGCAATTCATGGATGGTGAAGTGGATGGCACCCAGGGACATGAGAAAATTGAATGTCAGGTCGCGGGCGCGCGCGTAGAGATCGGTATCAACAGCCGTGTTGTAAATAGTGGATTCCGCATAGGCAAATCCCCAAAATGCCGCAATGCTCAACAGCGCAAGAGAAAGGGTTTCTGTAATTCCAAGCAGAATACTGGAGAGAAATGCGATCGTCAGGTAGCCAAGCAAGGAGGTGTCGTACAGTCTCTCGCCCGTCCAGGCAAGGAAGGTAACGCCACTCCATGCAGCAAACAGGATGAGGAAAAGGGCTGTTCGCAGTCGCTCGCGGCGAAGCAGCAGTCGGCTGATCAACAAAATAAAGGCGGCTAGGACGATGAAGATGTGGTTGGCGCTGATCCACGTTTCTCCAGCGGCGATGCGCCAGCCGAGGAACAACAACAAAGCAGGAATCCCCCACAGTGTCAATGTGCGAAGGAGGCGCGCGAGGGACATTTCCCCTTCACCTCCGGAAATCTCGGCAGAAAACCACTTTTTGATTCGATGGAACATCAGAGACCTTTTTATATCGCTTATTATAGTATGTCCCCTCACATCGAACTTCACAATTCGTTCGCGCCTCAAAAGCGCACCCATGGAAGCAGTCTTACGGTGTGCAGGTGATCTTGAAGATTCCTCTGCCGGAGATCATATTCGGCAGGAGCGAATGGACATCTATCCAGTAATCGTTTGCGCTCGGTACGCTGTAGTATTCTTGCACCGTCTTGACGCCCGCTTCCTCGAAAAGCAACGTCTTTTCCTCTGACGAGTCGCCGATACTCGTCGTCCATTTCCAGGTGACGATGGTGGGACCATTGGTGGAGATTTGCGCGCTCATCAGCACATATTGGGGGAATGCATTACAAGCAACGTTCATCACCGGCGGTTCCACCGTGACCCGAATGTTGGTTACCCCGATTTCAGGCGGACCCACCACCGGAAGCGCCTCAGCGTTGCCGCTGACGGTGGTAAATTCTGCAGAGAGCCAGCAGACGGTGGAGGGATCGCTGGGATTGCGAACATACCACCAGGTTGAGTCTTCGTTTCTGCCGATTGCCTCCGCTTGCCTACCGAGGAGCAATGCACCGACAATGGCATAGGAAAGTCCGGGACCGTAGCGGCAATTGACCGGCTGATCTTTCGGCGCGATAAGGACAATGCCGGGTGTGAAGGTGGGAGGTGGAGCAGGAGAGGTTGGAGTGCTCTGTGCAAGCAGGGTTTCGATGGGGACAAGTGTAGGGGTGGCTGAGCTGGATAACGGAAAATCCGGTGTTGGGGAGGGTGAAGCGGATAATTGCCCTCCCGGCAGATTACAGGATGTCGCGACCAGGATAAAGACGGGGAAGATAAGCCACAGATTATTTTTCATTTCTCCTCCTTTACCTTTGTATCTTATCTGCGAGGCAGGTTGGTGACAATAGGCCGTTGGGCCAGATGGGGGATGTGAAAAATGTGGTAGAATGTTAGAACATTTTTTCTATAAGAAAGGAGCCGGACATGAGGAGAAGGGTGATGGTCTTTGTTGGGACGAGCAAGGGCGGTTTTATTTTCGAGAGCGACGAGAAACGCAAAGCATGGCAGGTGAGTGACATCCAGTTTAAAGGTTGGAATGTGATGCACATGCAGTTGGACCCGCGCAGTCATCGTTTATATGCGGCAACAAGTCATTTTGTATACGGTCCAACGATTCACTACTCGGATGACTTCGGAAAGTCATGGCAGCAGGCAAAGGCCTCTCCGATGCTTGCGCGCCCCTCGAAATCTGGCAGGCCCCCTGGCACGGTGGAAGAGGCATTTCGGTCCGAGGGGGGTGAGGAGATCAAAGACAAGCCGGAGAAGATGATCAAGATTTGGAATATCCAGCCCGGCCGTGCGGACGAGCCGAATACCTTGTATGCGGGTGCGCAACCCGCTTCCTTGTTTATCTCGCGGGATCGCGGTGAGACATGGGAACTGAATGAGGCGCTCTACGATCACCCCCACCGTGGACAATGGCATCCCGGCGCCGGGGGGTTATGTCTGCACACGATTTTGCTGGATCCGACGAATTTGAATCGCATGTATATTGCAATTTCGGCGGCAGGATGCTACCGCACCGACGACGGCGGAAAGACATGGAAACCATGCAACAAAAATGTACGCGCCGACTTTATGCCAAATCGCTTCCCGGAATTTGGACAGTGTGTGCATAAGATGGCAATGCATCCAGCCACACCGAATGTGATTTATCAGCAGAATCATTGTGGCGTGTATCGAAGTGACAACGCGGCTGAGGATTGGACGGACATCGGCGAAGGGAAATTGCCCACGCGGTTTGGTTTTCCCATTGCGATTCATCCCACCGATCCGCGCACAATCTATATCGTGCCGGAGGAAAGCGATGAGTATCATATAAGTGTGGACGGTCGTCTGGCGGTATGGCGCAGCCGCGACGCGGGCAATTCCTGGACGCGGCTTACGAACGGCTTGCCCGAACGTGCTCATGTGAATGTCCTGCGCGAGGCAATGGGAACCGACTCGTTTGAGGAGGCAGGCATTTACTTTGGCACGAACACGGGTCAATTGTTCTTCACGCGTGATGCAGGAGAGAGATGGGAATTGCTTGCAAATTTCCTCCCGCCGATTCAGTCAGTGGAAGCGGCGGTGGTTGGATGAAAACAGTGTAGGACGAGAGGCATCTCGCCCTACTTTTTTTATGGCTGTAAACACGCAGGGATCGAATCGCTCAAGCCGTCAGGGTTCTCTGTTGTTCCATTCTCGTCGTAAATCTTCACGAATCGTATCTCAGGGAATTGTTTGAGATTGTGCATGAGAAGATCTGCGATGGTGTAAGTAGCGCCGGCGCGGTCGCAGGTTCCTGTGAGGTAAACATGGGCAACGCCTTCGCGCAATTCGAAGCGGCTGTATCCTGTGAAGCCATTGTAGAGCGCGATCCAGCCATAGGAAGTCCGCTCGGTTGCGCCGGGACCTTTGAAGTATTCATTCAAAACAGAGGTGTATATTGCATTCGAACGAACATAGCGGATGCCCGCTACTTCAAAGGGTGGGGTGTTGGCGTTGTAACGCGCTCGGCTGACGAAATAGACATTAACCCTGACGTACAACGGAGTTGGGCTTGGTTGCCGCGTGTGCGTGGGTGTGCGCGTTGGAGTGAACGTCCGCGTGGGGGTTGGTGTGCGACTGGGGGTGAGGGTTGGGGTAAAGAATTGTGAGAGGCAGAGCGGCTCGGAATCACTCAAGCCGCTGGGGTTTTGCGTTTGCCCGTTCTGGTCGTAGATTTTTACGAACTTGATTTCGGGGAATTGCTTGAGGTTCAACTGTATGAGGTCGGCAATGTTGAAATCTTTTCCCTCGGAGGTGCAGGAGCCTCTTAGATAGACGTGGGCAATGCCCTCGCGTACTTCCAGTCTGCTATAGCCGGTGAAGCCATTGTAGAGCGCGATCCAGCCATAGGAGGTCCGCTCGACCGCGCCGGGACCTTTGAAGTATTCATTCAATACGGAAGTATATAAGGCGTTTGAACGAACGTAGCGCACACCTGCCACTTCGATGGGCGGCAGATTGGCGTTATAGCGAACACGGCTGGCAAAGTAAACGTTGACGCGATAATACAGTGGCGTCGCAGTGGGACGGCGTGTATGGGTGGGGGTGGCTGTGCGGGTGTGAGTTGCAGTGCGCGTGGGAGTGCGGGTTGCTGTTGGTGTTCGCGTGCGTGAAGGGGTAGCCGTTGCGGTTGGCGTGCGCGTGATCGTGGGTGTACGCGTTATGGTGGGAGTGAAGGTATTGGTTGGCGTGCGCGTGATAGTTGGCGTGCGCGTAATGGTGGGAGTAAGCGTTATCGTAGGGGTTTGGGTTGGGGTAACGGTAACAGGACCGGGTGGAGTCGGAGTCGTGGTTCCCAAAAAGATGAATCGAACCGCGTCCACGCCGACGTATAGATCGGCAAGCGCGGCAGATTCATCCTGAGTCCGATTCGTGAGTTCGATGTATTCCTCTCCCTCTCCGCTGAAATTATATTTACCGATGTAAACCCAGCCATCGGTTGTGTAGTAGTTGTTGGGAAAGACTGCCTGGTTGAGTACGATTTGATCGGATTTGCCAGCATGGCGGATGAGGTACACCGCGCCTTCGCTGGTGGCGCGAATGGCAGGAATGCGGACATAGACCGAATACATGCCGGCGTTCGCACCCTGCGGGAAGTACCATTGTGCGATGCAGGTGGGGGCTGTGAGCCGTGGTCGAGAGAAGCGCATGACGCCACCTTGCGCGCTTCCAGTGGCAATATCGTTCCAGCATTCGGCAGGTGTTTCGATAAAGCCAGGTCCTCCATCATCAATGATAATGCCGCCCGAGGGCACCGGCGGAAATGCCAGCGGCGGACCGGAGGGATAGACCTGTGCGCTGTAATAAGTGAGCGATGGATAGGTGACCCATAACGATTCTTTTTGATTGTGGGACCATGGGCTGGCGCCACTGCCTCGCCAGCCATACGGATCAACTGACTTGCCAGAAGGATTGCGAACTGTAAAGTGAAGATGAGGTCCTGATGAGTTCCCTGTCGTGCCGCTGATGCCAAGCATCTCACCGTGTGGGATGGAGGCACATCCGATGGTGGGACACGATTGAACCGCGACTGAACTCATGTGACCATAATATGTGGAATATCCGTTTGGATGGCGCAGACGAACGTAGATGCCAAGGTTGATGCGGTGATTCTGCGGGTCCCACCATCCTGCGTAAATGACCTGATCTGCATCGGCCGCGGCATAGACGGGACGATAGGCAATGCCGTAGTCCACACCGTCATGGCCATCGTAATACAGCCAGTCGCCGAGGCTATATGACCAGTAACCACCGCTTCCCGCGTTACATACCCCGGCACGAGGGGGAGGCGTGCCGGGAGGTTCGGGAGAGGGACAATCCTTGTTTGCCTCGTCGCCGGTGTAGGCAATGACTTTATTGTCGAATGTATAGTTGGGGGTGGAATGATCGAAGATGGATTCTTGCGATGCTGTTCCGGGATAGGGAGGGTAAAGGAACGGGGCGATGGTTTGTGAGGCAGGCGCGTCTAATTTTTTGGCAGACGCGTCGCGCACGCTCAGCATGAGAATGCTGAACATAAGGATTGTGAAGGCGTGTTTGAGCGGGCGTGTCACATTCAACTCGCAGGGTGATGGTCGCTTCGGAAGCGAGTGTCGTCCATAATTCTATCAAGGCTGAGGTGTGGTTTGGGAAACGGGAACAGAGCGGAGCGTGGTCAGAACCGTTACCGCGTCCGCGAGGCACTCATCCGCTTCTTCCTCAAAGGTCACCATAAAGCCGGTGATGATTACGCCATCTCCTCCCGTGTATGTCACGAATTTCCTCACTCCGTTTTCATAGGCTGTGCCAACATCGAAAGTGACCGTGCTGGTGTATAACATATCATGTTCAACAGTGATATTCCTCGGCAAGCCTCGACCGGAAGTAACCGAGATCACACAATAAGGAATACGCCGATGACCAAGTGCCGGAAAGCCAAATGGATCTGTGGTCAAAGCCCACGTTTCAGGGTCATACAGAACGCGAAAGGCAAAACCCGGCTGTGAATCGGCAGGGTAGGTTGGCATGCCATCCCATGCCAGTTGCGCGGGTGCGTTTGGGATTTCAGTTGGCAATTCAAGCGGAGGCAGGGGCGTATCAGTTGGTGTAAGGGTGGGAGAAGGCATCGGCTCGGCGGTGGGAGTCTGTGTGAGTTCGGCGATGAATGTGTTTTCGGGCAGCAATGCTTGCGTGGGCGATTCAGGCGCGGGAGGTACGGCTGTTGCCGCCGGGCCACAGGAGACAACTACAAATGTTGTGATCAGGATCATGATTCGCCGAATCATTCGGATTCACCTTTGGATGACTTCCGCAAAAGAGTTCTTCGCGCGGAGAGAGGATTCATTTTCGCATCCACGCAGGACAGCAGGCGGATTCCGTTATAAGTGACCGTATCTCACCCGATGCCGTGTCAGCAAGAAACACGGTCATTCTACCATCTACGACCACATTGAATGCCAATGTGTTCCCATTCGGCGACCAGAGCGGAGTCTCGGCATGACCTTTTTCGAGATGTGTGACTTGAGTCTGTTGTTTACTTTCCACTTCGATAAGATAGATGTTGCTGATCAGTGCTTCACTTGATTGATTGGCGCGCTCATCCTCTGGATTCTCACGAACGACGAAGGCGATCTTTGTCCCATCCGGTGACCAATTCGCTGCGTAACCGTGACCGGCATCTGCATCGGTGAGTTTGCGCGCGTTTGAGCCGTCTGCCTCCATCACCCACAGTTCGCCCACTGTGAAAGGCGTCGGTGTGTCGGGGATTTTGATAAAGGCGATTCGCTTCCCATCGGGGGAAAACCGTGCAAAGGAGATGTAGTGATGGGGGGCCGCGTGGAGCAATTGAACAATCCGCCCATCGTGTCGGGCGAGAAAGAGTTCGCTCCCATAGCCGAGCCCGCGTGAGAAGGTGAACGTAAAATCGCGGCTGTCGGGTTTTACAGAGAGGTCATAGGTAAATTCTGTAATGGGTATAAATTCCTGTATGCCGTCAGGATAGGCGCGAACCACTCGTGGATCGCCGAGTGAATCGATTTTGAGATACGCAGCTTCCCCGTTGTTCGTCCAGGCGAGGAAGTGACTATCGGTGTCGGCGATTGGCTGGGTGACGGAAGCACTTGCAACGTCAAGGAAAAGAACCGTTTGCCCATTGGGGCAGTTCAATTCGATTGCCAGAAATTTCCCCACTGGCGCGGGATATGAGTTGTGGAGTCCGCAGTTGGGAGGGATGGAAAAGGGAAGGTCTTTAACGGGCTGAAGATCTTCGGAGAATTCGATGAAGGAGGGAGGGGAAAAGCGATAAAGGAGAAAAGAGGTTTGGAGAGAAGGCGACGGGGTGTGAGGAGAACAAGAGGAAAGGAGAAAAAGGAAAGAAGCAAGCAGTGACAAGCGCCGACCTGAGTTTATCGAGGGATGGAAAGTGAAGAGAGCGTTAAAGGACATGTACAAATTATACAGGCGCGAGGGTTATAATCGCCGCTAAACTACCAATCCTCCAATCTCCAATCCTCCAATTTCTCTAATCTAATCCTCTTTCCAACATCAATCGGAGAATTATGCACATCCTTGTAACCAACGACGACGGCGTACAAGCCCCTGGGCTTCTTGCCCTTGCCCAAGCCATGCGAAGACTTGGTCGGGTGACAGTCTTCGCGCCCGATCGCAACTGGTCTGCTTCGGGACATGTCAAAACGCTGGACCGACCTATCCGCGTCAGCGAAACGATGCTTGCCGATGGCACAACCGCCTTCATGTCCGATGGTGCGCCATCGGATTGCGTGGCGCTGCCCTTACTGGGATTTGTGGATCATGTTGATCTTGTTGTTTCGGGAATCAACCCGTATTCCAACATCGGTCACGATGTGACCTACTCTGGCACAGTAACCGCCGCCATGGAAGCAGTGATTTCAGGTGTGCCGGGCATTGCCTTTTCGCTGGCTTCACAGGATAAACCCTCGAACACGCCGACGGATTATGGTCCTGCCGCCGAGATTGCTGAGCGGGTGGTGCGAACGGTCATTGAGCAGGGTTTGATGGAGGGCGTGGTGCTGAATGTCAACATCCCTTATCTCAGCCTCGAAGCGATAAAGGGCATCATGATCACGCGGCAGGGATTACGCGTCTATCGCGACGCGCTCGATAAACGCATTGACCCGCGCGGTCGTCCGTATTATTGGATCGGCGGCGAAGCACCGACCGGCGTCAACGAGGAAGGGACGGATGTCGGCGCCCTCGCCGCGGGCTATGTCTCAATTACGCCGCTGCAACTGGATTTGACCCATTACAAAGCGATGGAAGTGTTGAAGCAATGGAAGTTTTGATTCCAATGGATTTACCCGTACACAATGTCCTTCTTCAAAAACCTGTTCAACCCCAAAAGCAATATTATCTCTTCCGCGTTCAATGCAATCGTTGTGGCGAGGTCATTGAGGGGCGCGTGGACAATGACCTCAGCCTGAACGATGAAAGCAGTGGCTAATCCGTTTCTACCTGTCGAATGGCGTTTACCAAATCCTCACATACCATGAAATTTCTCTCCCCTCCCAACCAACAAGCCTATTATGAACAGGTCTGGAACCTCGTGCGCAAAATTCCAAAAGGCAAGGTGGCAACTTACGGACAGATCGCTTTCATGCTCGCTCCCCCTCCAGGTGTGGACTTTGAGACCTACAAGGCATTTGGTCCGCGCTGGGTAGGCAATGCTATGGCGGCTTGCCCCGATGATGTGCCATGGCAGCGTGTGATCAACTCGCAAGGAAAGATCAGCGACCGCCCCGGCGCAGAGAAACAGCGTGAACTGCTGGAGGCGGAAGGGGTTGTGTTCGTGAAGGAGAAAGTGGATTTCAAGAAATACGGGTGGCGAGGATTAAACGAGGCAGATGAGCCAGGACAGGAGAAATTGTTTTGAGGTTCTCTTAGGAAAAGAACCTCGCGCTATCTTGTTAACTCAACCACAAATGTATCCAGAGCCAGATCGAGCGTGACCTGACCCGTCTTTACCCCCTCGTCAATGCTCAACAAGCGGTGATAAATTGCTTCGAGTGTTTCCATCGAAAAGCGCGCGGCTTGCTGGGCGATTTTTTCTGCCACAAAGGGATGCACGCCCAACAGACGCGTCACGTCCTCCGTGTTCCCGCGCTCATCTAGAATTTCACGCGCTTGAAGAAGCAGGCGAAATTGCCGCACGACCATCCCCCACAATGCAAAGGGATCCTCGGTTTCGAGCAGACGATGTAAAAGATGTTGGGCGGCTTTGCCGTTGCCGTTCGATAACGCATCCACAAAATCGAACACCGATTGCTGTGACGTGACAATACAGACCGCTTCCACATCCTGAACTGTAATGGTCCGCGCCCAGTTGACGTATGCCAGCAGTTTGGCGATCTCCATCCCCGCCTGACGTGTATCCACCCCGACCATATCCTTTAGCATCTCAGCGGCGCGCGGTTCGATTTGCCCGCCCTGATTTTTTGTCTCATTGACGATCCAGCCAGTCATCTCTTTGGGGCGCGGGAGCATGAAGGCTTTGATTTGAATCAATTTGCTGTTTTTCTCTGCCCATTTGACCAGCCAGTGTTTTTCGGCTTCTTTTGGCTCGACCATTTCATACATCACAAGAAGAGTCGTCGCTGGCGTCTTTTCGATGAACTCGAGAAATTTCTTTCTCGATGAAGGATTGTTATATTTTGCAGAGGGGTTTGCCAGCAACACCAGCCGCCGCTTCGCAAGGAATGGCATGGCATTGACCGCCTTATTGAGATCATCGTCGCTCACCAAGCGCGCATCGAGACGCGCCGTGTTCATCTCCGCGGTAGTGGGATCGCTGAACTCAGACTCGAATTCCTTGAGTTTGCGCGAGATAGCGAATTCGTCGTTACCGAAGAGGAAGTGGAGGTTGGGCATGTTTAAGGATACGCAGGGTGGAGAAAAAAAAGAAAAAGGAAGGGTGTCGGATTCGTGTTACTGATTACGGGTGATGATGCGGTGGATGCCTTTGCGAACGAGTTGTACCTCAACGATTTGCAAATTCCCAACGTTCGCTTCGGTGGTGATATGTTTTTGCAGCCAGGGACCGAGCGGACGGCTGAGCAAAAACCCGAAGAGGGCAAAGGTCAGTGCAAGGGGGATGAGGAAGAATCGCCATCGGGCGGCGCGAACGCCTCTTAACGGGATCCAGGCTAAGGTTGCGGGAAGAAGCGCTGCGGTGACAAGGTTGGTTCCACAGCCTGGGTGAATGGCGAGTCCGCTTTCGCCGGCGCGCAGCCGCGTCAGGGCTTCCATCGCCGCCGCTTGGACTTCATCCGTGGAAAGGTCACCCAAAAGGAAAAAACCCATCGGGTTGGAATGTCCTGCCATGCGCCGGTTTGGATATTTGCGCGCCAGCATATGGAGCGTGGCATGTTCGAGCGCATGGTTGCGTCGAATTTCGAGAATAAGAGGGAGTTGAAGTAACATATGATGATTATAGCGTAAGAAGGGCGAACAGAAAGAATGTTGCCCTTTCCTTGGGATGTAAGAATCAGCGCCATCTGTGTTGTCTCACCTAACAGATCAATCCTGCTGTTTGGAGGAGAACATGACCACAGAAACTGCACCCACTCGTTATCACCCTGTTCATGTCGTCTTGCATTGGCTGATGTTTCTGTTTGTCGTCTTGACGCTTGGGGTGGGGAAGTTCGTCATGCCTACCGTGCCGGCTGATGACCCGCAGAAGCCATTCATGCTGCAGATCCATACTTATATCGGCGCTTTCATCACGGTTCTATTGATCGCCCGCCTGATCGTGTATTTCACCACCAAACGTCCCGCCCCTGCCGACGCCGGGAATGCTTTCCTCAACTTCGTTGCGCGGGCGGTACACTTCCTGCTCTACCTCTTTCTAATCGGCATGGCAGTCAGCGGGCTGGGGATGTTCCAACAGGCAAATCTGCCCGCCGTTTTCAGCGGCGCAGTTCCCTACCCAGATTTCTTTGCCTACCCGCCGCGTCTTGGTCATGGACTGATTTCGACCTTGCTCATTCTGCTCATCGTCCTGCATATCGGTGCGGCGTTGTATCATCAATTCATCCGCAAGGACAATCTGCTTGCCCGCATGTGGTTTGGAAAGCGATAGTCTTTTTTAGAAGATTCGCGAATTTCCCGAATAGATACGTTCATTCGTGACACGTCCCGGAGGCTTTTTCTTGCAAACCTTCGGGACGTGTTGGGTTTACTCTGACTTTCCCATCATCAATCTCGCCGCGCGCCGCCCGATCTCCACGGCAAAATTTGTTCCCCGATCCCACGGATACACTTGACTCATCGAAGCGAAATAGAGTCCAGGGATCGGCGTTTCAATCGTCGGAATATTTTTTGAATGATTCACCAGCGGCACAGGCTGAGCATAATTTGTCTTATGTACCCAGACCTTCTTCACCCAATCCCGTTCAAAGGCGGGATTGAATTTTTTGAAGGCGGGCAAAAAACGTTCCAGCAATTCCTCATCGCTCAGCGAAAAGTATTCATGTCCCACCTCCAAATAATCCCCCGCGTACACAATGTGATCGCCGCCGAAATAACGCGGGGAAACAAAATTTGTATGCTCCACCAGAGCCAGAAAAGGATACCCTGCCTCCTTGGGCAAATTGAACCAATAATATCCTTCCTTCGATAACTGATGCTTGAGCGATAGCACCATCACCACCGCTCCCATAGATTTCAGATCAAGCAATCCCTTCAAATAATGTTCAGGGAGATCGGGACATAATTTCGCCATCAGATTTGGGGAAGTGGTGACCAAAACCTGATCGAACGCTTCATCTCTCCCGCCGCTTCGCACCGACAGCCGAGCCGCCTCCCGTTTAATGGAGTCAACCCCCACCCCCAGCCGAATCTCCACGCCCATCCCACGCAGTCTCTCCGCGAACATATCGGCAAAGTTTTGAAAACCTCCCTTAAACGTACCTAGCCGCGTTGTCCGCGCCTTGAGGCGTGCCCACATCCACGCCATGTTGACCTGATCGTAATAGGGACCGAATTTGCCAACCAATAGAGGTTTCCACATCTTTTCATAGACGCGTCGCCCTGCATATCTCCGCATCCACTCGTCTGCGGTATATTTTTCCAGCGACTTCCAGTTGTTCGTTAAACGGAGATAGAGTCCGACAAAGCCAAAGCGAATTTTATCGAGGCCAAACCCAAGTCCTGGAAAGAGAAGCGCATGGAAGATCGAATCGAAGGGATACCATTTTCCGTTATACAGCAATACCGTGTAGGGACGCGGGAAGATCACCTTGTCCAGCCATCCCAATTCCCCAATCAGCCCAAGCATAGAATGATCGGATTGGAACCAGTGATGATAAAACTTTTCAACCGACCACTCCCAATGCGGCTCCTTGAACCCGGAGGCCAAGCCACCTACATTGTCAGCGGATTCATAGATAATAATTTCGTGACCTGCTTTTCTCAAATCATATGCGGCAGCCATGCCGCCAAAACCTGCGCCGATGATGGCAATTCTCATTCTCTCTCCAATCAAAGCAACTGTCACGTTGGACGTGACAGTCACTTATTGCGTAAATTTCTTCGTTCGATTTTCTCCGCCAGGATTTTCAGCCGATCCCACTTTTGCCGCACCACATAGATCATGGCTAGATTTTGCAGCCAGCGCATTTCACATTCCGGGTTCTCAGCCAGTTCCTCGAAGACCTCGATAGCCTGATCGTCTGTGCGCCGCGTTCTG
The DNA here is from genome assembly GCA_035574015.1 of Anaerolineales bacterium. Lineage (GTDB taxonomy): Bacteria > Chloroflexota > Anaerolineae > Anaerolineales > Villigracilaceae > Defluviilinea. The sequence goes on along the minus strand of DATLZK010000040.1, from coordinate 57,312 downwards.
GCATATTCAACTGCCAACTGGAGCAAGTAAGCCTCTTTTTGTTTCTTCAAGCGATCAGCCTGTGCGAGTTTCAAGCGGGCTTGTTCCACACGTTCATAAACTCTCCTGATTGCCGCTTCCAATTCGTCCACTGTGAAAGGCTTGATGAGATATTCCTGCACACCAATAGACATCGCCGTGCGCAGCACAGTCGTATCCTTTTCGGCGGAAATAATGATGCCACCGGTATCCGGTTGAAACTTTGTAATCTCGCGATAGGCACTCAATCCATCCATCTCCGGCATGTTGATATCGAGGAGGAGAATATCTGGATGATGTTCCTGAGCCAGGTGCACGGCCTGCAATCCATTCGCGGCAATCGCTACCACCTCCACATCGTCCATGGTGGCTAACATCAAGCGGGTGTTGCGGCGGGTTTCTTGAGCATCGTCGGCGATCAGCACCCGTATCCTTCTCTTTTTCGATCCTTCAGGCTGCGTCATGGCGGCACCCTGCGGTTACTGACGGGCACATCTCATCCAGTTGGGGTATTGCCCCAAGTATAACCCAGACCCCATCCACCTAAGCGCGGCGTCTTCTCATAAGGCACAGGAGCCTTTGGCGCTATGTGGGCTTTTCCTTTCACGTGCCGGATAATTTCTTCATCGCAGCAATAAGAGCGATTGCTTCTATCCGCACTTATGGGGCAAACTTAAGTCTGTGAGGTGTGTGAAAACACTTGGCTGTTGAGTGCAGCCACATGGACAATGTCTTCAAGCACGAAGGACTGAACTGAATAACGCTCTTGACCTGTACAGGCTACAATCCCCTGAAAGGCAATTAATCTCCCGCCGCATCGTGCACGTATGTCGGTGGAAACATAAGTAACGTCAGTTCGGGATAGGGACTTTTCATCACTGAGTAACTTGACGATAAATTTTCCACCTTGCTCTGTTGCAAGCAAACTGCTTGTCATCTCTCACCCCTGTCCAGTGGGAGTGGGGTGAAAGGGTGATGGAGTGCGCTGTCACCTCAAAACGTTTATCCCGAATTCACGTTAAGTAGGGTAGTGTAGGCTTACCCTACTTCAATCGCGCTGCTATTTGACGCAATTGAATGGGGCTGACCGGTTTGAGCAGGATGAAATCCACCTGGTCGCGCAGGTAGTCTGCCTGGCGATCGTCGGCGGTGCAGAGGATGACGGTGACGTCACGCAGGTTCTCGTCTGCGCGGATGCGGGAGAGGATGTCGCTCCCCGCCGCGCCGGGTAGGTGCGGTCGAGGAACCAATGGTCGTGACTGGCGAAGGATGCGGATTGTTCTGCTGGTAGCCGTCACTCGTTCGGCATCCGTGGTTACTGCGTCTTCACCTTTCTTAGTTCGCTCTCATCGGGTTGGAAGATATCCTCGATTCGCTTGTTAAACAAAAGCGCCATTTTGAAGGCCAACGTCAGGCTGGGTTCATATTTCCCAGTTTCAATGGCATTCACGGTTTGACGCGATACGCCAAGCCGCTCGGCAACTTCAGCCTGTGACCAATTGTTCTCAGCGCGCAGGACGCGCAGTCGGTTTCTCATCGGTATCGTCTTCTGGCGAATGCCAGCCCTACGAAGTAAAAGAAAGGCAGATAAGGCCAGACGTGCCTGTAACTCCAGTCGTCAGGCGATAAGCCAATTGCTTGTTCCAACAAGCCCAGCGTCATCAAGAGCACAATGGCGATGGGGTACGCGATTGCCAGGGCTTCAAGATGAACCCTCCTCTCCAATTCATCCATGCTGCGAATCTGTGAAATGACCGACAGGATAAAGACCACAAATGGAGGAATTGGAACCAAAGCCACCGTCACCTTTTGCCAGGCTACCAGGTCTGGCTTTCGCAGTACGATTACAGCGCCAAAATAGAGCAGCACCCAAATGATGCCAACGGCTAGAACTGACCACTCTCGTCGTGATCCGGGCGATACGCTTTTCATGTTCAGCCTCCTGTCTGGTAAGGATGGGACTAGATGGGTAGGAGTGTAAAGCATCATTTACTTTTTGTCAAGTATGATTTATATATAAATTTCACCTTTGCTCTCTTCGACGCCCTATACCAACGACCCGACCGCGCCGTTATTCATGATGAGTGGATCGAGCGAGTCAACGGCAATGTCGTCAGCATCACAATTGAACACGCCAGCGCGTCCACGGACATGCGGGAATTTTTATTTCAGAGAATAGCGCGGCAGCGTCCACATAAGACTGGTGAAAAAAATGAACAAAACCATCTTCTTTCTCTTCATCTTGACTCTGGCGGCTATCGCCTGCGGCAGGTCAACCGCCCCGACGGACACGCCGCCCGTTGTTCCAACTGTCTCGATATCCGAAGTTCTGCAAGCGGATTGCGGCGTTGGCGAGACCTGCAAAGAACTCGTCATTCGCGGGGACAGTAAATCCACATTGCCAGATGGAAGCGCAAGTCCCTTTTCAGGCTATGCCGACCCAACCATCCGGCAAGGCGATGATGGTGTGTTATGGTTGTCCTATTCGTGGCCCCATCTGAAGTTTGTAAATCGAAAACCCGTGCCAAGCGTGGATATTCATCTGGCGAAGTCGGTAGACGAGGGAAAGACTTGGGATTTTGTCACAACGCTGTTTACGGCAACGCCCATCTCCAATCCTGCCGCGCCTTCCCAAACGGGATATCTGGATTATGAGGTCGTCAATCTGCTTCCCGCAACCGTGAACGGACAAACAACGTGGTTTGGTGTGACGCTCAATTATTTCGTGCCAGAACAGGGGGGCATGGCGCTGAGACCGTCTGATTCGTTCCATATCCGGGTATATCAGGCGGACAACCCCGCCGGCCTGACCAACGCGCCCTACGCGGTGTTGGGGGGCGGCGCGACCAACCCAGCCTGGAACCCGAATCAATTCTTGATACCCGACGACATGAACGCCGCGGATAAAAAATCGTTTTTTTGGAACGAACCCAGCCTTTACTTTGAAAACGGCACGCTTTATCTGATTATGGTTGCGTTCAATCTTAGAAACAGGGAGGACATCAGCCGCGATGCGGTGTATGTATTTGCCACTACGCCGGATGGAGAGCCAGCCTCATGGCAATGGGAATATAAAGGCGAATTGCTGGGAAATGCAGAGGCGAAAATGCTGGGCGCCACGCGCTTTACCCAGGTGGATGTTGTGCGCGGCAAAAATCGCGATTTGCTCCTGATCGCCTCGCCGGATGATTGGAATACCGAATTTGGCGACTACAACCATAAAGGGTGTGTGGCGCTGGAGATTGCCTCGCTCGAAGAACCCTCCATCCAGAAAGACGCTTCGGGCAATGTATTGCTGCGCGCAAGAATTAGCGATTCGCAGGCAAATGAACTGGGCTCCGCCGCGTGCAGTTACGACCCACACTCCGCCACTGGAATTCTCTTTACCCGCAGGAACAAAACGCAGGAGAGTTTAACTGCCAGCATCTGGCAAACCTTTGTACAGCCTTGATGAAAATTTGGAGAACCATGTCACGTTGGAAAATCATCGGCGAGGTCATCCTCTTTCTCATACACGCGCTGACGGGACTATTCGTGGGATGGACGCTGTCACTCCGCGAATCTTCACTGGAACGTCTCGTCTCGGTGACATCCGCAACCTGCGCCTTCATTTTCTTTTGGGTCATTTCCCGCCGCAGAGGAGAAACCTTCTTCTTCCTGAACATCAAGACCACCCGTGATGGGGCGCTTTATAGCGCCGTCCTTGCCGTTCCACTCATTGCGCGGCATTATGCCACTGGCGATGTGTTTGTTCACGCGGCGCTGGACTGGCTGCTCCTCCTCGTCACTAGCGTGGCAATCGGCGCGCTCTACGGCAGGTTTGAGCAAATCAGGCACGATAGGAAACAAAACCGCTAAGGCGTATCATCGTTTCGTAGTCGGATTAGTTGTCCTGTGTCATTGCGAGGGCGATGTTTTTTCGCCCGAAGCAATCCCCTGACTAGGAGATTGCTTCGACCTGTTTTGCGGGTCTCGCAATGACATGTTAGCGTTTGAGAGTCCGATACTTCACCCGATGCGGAGTCAAATCCTTCCCGTACTTCTCCCTCATCATCTTTTCGTAATCGGACCAGTTGCCGAGGTACATCGTTGCGGCGGAGGTTTTGCGCTTCAAGTATAATCAAAGCAAATGAAGACCACGCAATACTTTCAATACACCCGCCAGCGTCCCGACCGCGCTGTGATTCAGGATGAATGGATTGAGCGTGCCATTCAAAACCCATTGCGTGAAGAAATCCAATCCGACGGCAGGATTCGCCGCTGGGTGCGAATCCCAGAAATGGGAAACCGCGTATTGCGGGTCATCCTGTTGGAAGACGGCGAGACTGTTCATAACGCCTTCTTTGACAGAAATTTCAAGGAGTAAGCCATGCGGATCAAATATTTTGAAGATACCGACACCACGCTGGTTGAACTTTCGAGCAACCCGCCTGTGGAGACGCGCGAACTGAACGAAAACATCTACCTCGATTTGGATAGCGACGGTAACGTGGTCAGCATTACCATTGAACACGCCAGCGCAGCCACAGACATGCGGGAGTTTTTATTTCAGAGGATACCAGCGGCAACCTCCACATAAGACAGACTGTCCCGAAGGCTGAGACCCTTCGGGACGTTTTGTTTATCTCTTCAACATTCGATACTTCACCCGATGCGGGGTGAGGTCTTTCCCGTACTTCTCCCTCATCATCGCTTCGTAATCGGACCAGTTGCCGAGGTACATCTTGGCGACAGAATCTCCCTCGAACACAATCAGATGCGTGCAGATGCGGTCGAGGAACCAGCGGTCGTGGGAGACGACCAGCGCCGTGCCTGCAAACTCTTCGAGCGCTTCTTCGAGGGCGCGCAGGGTGTTCACGTCGAGGTCGTTGGTGGGTTCGTCGAGTAGGATGACATTCGCGCCTTCGGTCAGGGTCTTGGCGAGATGAACGCGGTTGCGCTCGCCGCCTGAAAGGACGCCGACCTTCTTCTGCTGGTCGCTGCCCATGAAGTTGAACGAGGCGCAGTAGGCGCGGGCGTTGATTTTCCGCTTGCCGAGTTCGAGAATCTCCTGCCCCTGCGAGATTTCTTCATAGACGGTCTTTTCGGGGTCGAGCGTGCGCGATTGGTCGGCGTAGGCGAGTTTGACCGTCTCGCCGATTTTTATCGTCCCGCTGTCGGGCGTCTCTTGGCCGACAATCATCTTGAGCAGGGTGGTCTTGCCCGCGCCGTTCGGGCCCACGATCCCGACGATGGCGCCTGGGGGAATGGACGCCGTAAAACGGTCCAGAATGAGGCGGTCGTCATACGATTTGGTCACATCCTTGAATTCGATGACCACGTCGCCGAGACGCGGTCCGGGCGGGATGTAAATCTCCAGGTCCTCGCGGCGTTTCTCGGTCTCCTGCGAGAGCAGTTTCTCGTAAGCGGCGACGCGCGCCTGTCCCTTCGCCTGACGCGCTTTGGGCGACATGCGAATCCATTCGAGTTCGCGCTCCAGCGTCTTCTGGCGTTTCGACTCGGCTTTCTCTTCGATGCGCAGGCGCTCGCGCTTTTGTTCGAGCCAAGAGGAGTAGTTGCCCTTCCAGGGGATGCCGTAGCCGCGGTCGAGTTCGAGAATCCAGCCCGCGACGTTATCGAGGAAGTAGCGGTCGTGGGTGACGGCGATGACTGTGCCTTTGTACTCGCGCAGGTGATGTTCGAGCCACGCCACCGACTCGGCGTCGAGGTGGTTGGTGGGTTCGTCGAGCAGGAGGATATCGGGTTCGGTGAGCAGGAGGCGGGTCAGCGCGACGCGGCGGCGTTCTCCGCCCGATAGAATTTTGATGGGCGTATCGGGCGGCGGGCAGCGCAATGCGTCCATCGCCAGTTCGAGGCGGCTGTCGAGATTCCAGGCGTCGTGCTTGTCGAGTTCTTCCTGCAATTTGGCTTGCTCGGCGACGAGCGCGTCGAAGTCGGCGTCGGGTTCGGCAAACTTGGCATTGACTTCGTCGAAGCGGGCGAGCATATCCACGATGGGCTGCACCGCTTCTTTCACGACCTCGATGACGGTTTTGTTCTCATCGAGTTTCGGTTCCTGCTCCAGCAAGCCGACGGTGTAGCCCGGACTTTTGTGAATTTCGCCGATGTAATCCTGGTCCACGCCTGCCATGATGCGCAGCAGCGTGGACTTGCCCGCGCCGTTCAGCCCCAGCACGCCAATTTTCGCGCCGTAGTAGAAGCCGAGCGAGATGTCGCGCAGGATTTGTTTGTTGGGAGGGACAATCTTCCCAACGCGGTTCATGGAGTAGATGACGAGGGATTCGGGGGACATAGAGATTAGATGATCAGAGATTGGAGAATTGGTGGGTGTATTGTATCAGAGAGTAGGGAAGGATGAATTTTTAACCGCGACTCTGCAAGAGGACGATAAGAACGCAAAGAGTGCGAAGGGTTTTGGAAGTTAGCTGTTGTTTCAAAGAAAGCGGAGAACGTATTACATTTTTATCCCTGATTTTCAAACTGATTTAGTGTAAGAGTTCTGTGCGAGAAGGAAACGTTTGAAAAGGAAATTTACGCAACCGCAAAAGGTCACATTCCTTCCTGCGACGTTGAGGCGGAAATACGGGATTAAGAACGGCATAAAGATTATCGTCAACGGCATAGGCAATGCGATTGTCTTGAAGCCTGTAGCGGAACAATATCTCAGAAACCTGCAAGGTTCGCTCAAAGGCAAGGGCGGATTGAAAACGCCGATCGAAGAGAACGCCGCAAGGAAAGGGAAAAGTAAACAGGGTGACCGAAGTCCCTAGACTCGTATGCGTTGATGGCTTTCTTTGAGGACGAGCCAGGCGCGGACTTCGTAAGGGAGGCGATTCAAAAAAACCTTTGAAAGGCGATATTAAGTCACCTGGGCGTGAGGGGATGAAATACGGCGAAACAACCGAATTTCGACGCTAAAGTCTTTATTCGAGTCTTTTGTGATCTGAAACAGATGGATAAATGCCCCATACAGGACATAGAGTAAATGACTTGAGTGGCTTCGTTGAACATGAGTGACAAAGATTTGATGATTGGTATTATCGCGGTGGGAGTGATTTAGCGGGTATTCTGTGTTGCATATAATCATGGCTTGCCGATGTTTCTTGAAGAAAAATGGTTGAGATACTCCATCTGCAAGTTCCCTGCTGGCAGAGCATTACAGCATGGAAACTGTAGGTTGTAGGTTTGCGCTGCATCGAAATAGGTTGGATATGACCGAAGCAAAACGCCCCCTCAAAGTCTTCCTCTGCCACGCCCACGCGGACCATGATGCTACGCGCGCTTTATGTCCGTCTCAAGCGTGAAGGCGTGGACGCGTGGTTGGATAAAGAAAAACTCCTCCCGGGCCAGGATTGGGAACTGGAAATCCGCAAGGGTGGGCGCGAAAGTGACGTATAATATTTGCCATGAAGCAGGATGTTGTCATCCAAACCCTGAGACAAAAAAACGCTGAATTGGCAGCGAAATTTGGTGTCAAATCCTTGCTGTTGTTTGGCTCGGTGGCGCGGAATGAAGCCACTGCCGCCACCGACGTGGATTTGCTTGTGGAGTTCAACCGTCCTGTCGGTTATTTTGGTTTGTTTGCTTTACAGGACTATCTTGAGAAACTGCTCGGCTGTCCCGTTGACCTGGGAACTCCGGACAGTTTGAAGCCGTATATCAAAGAACGCATCGAGGGGGAGTTGATCCGTGTCGCCTAGAAATTGGAAATACATCAGAATCTTGCGCGCCATGCGCAACCGCATTGTGCATGTCTATTTCAACATTGACGAAAAATTGATGTGGGATACCATCCAAAATGATTTGCCGCCCTTGATTCCTGAACTGGAAAAGTTGTTGTAGTTTTTCGTTACACTAAAACGGGATGGATATGACCGAAGCAAAAAGGCCTTTGAAAGTTTTCCTCTGCCACGCCCACGCGGACCGCGACGCCGTCCGCACGCTCTATGCCCGCCTCAGGCGCGAAGGCGTGGATGTGTGGCTGGATAAGGAAAAGCTCCTGCCCGGCGCGGACTGGGAATACGAAATCCGCAAAGCCGTGCGCGAAGCGGACGTGGTGGTGGTTTGCCTTTCAAAACAATTCAATCAAGCGGGGTTTCGGCAAAAAGAAGTGCGCCTTGCCCTCGATACCGCCATGGAAAAGCCCGAAGGCGAGATTTTCATCATCCCTGCGCGGCTGGAGGAATGTGATGTGCCTGAAAGCCTGAGCCGCTGGCATTGGGTGGATTTGTTCGAGAGCGACGGTTTTCAAAGGTTGATGCTTGCCTTGCGCGTTCGCGCGGACAAAATCTGCGCGGCGCTGCGCCAGCGCAGACATGCTACTGTCCTCCGCTCGAAACCCAGCGTAGAGCAGGAAACCGCTGAAAAAGCACAACGAGATATTGCCGAAAAGGCGCAATTGGATGCTGAAGAATGGGAAGAAGAAAGGCAGCGAGTTACCAGGGAAAAAGCAGACCGTGAAGCGGCTGAGAAAGCCCGTTTGGACGCTGATGAATTGGAAAGGCAACGAGTTGCAAAAGAGAAGACAGATCACGAAGCGGCAGAAAAGGGCGTCCGCGAAAAAGCGGAGCGCGAAGCGGCTGAAAAAGTGCAAAGACAAGCTTCGGAAAGAAAACGCCAGCAGGCGGTAGCATCCAAACCAGAGCCTGGGCAGAAACAGAGGGAACGCAAAAAAACAAGCGTGCAGGTCATTGTCGCAATTGTGAGCGCGGCGGCGACCATTCTTGTCGCCATTTTGGGCAGCCTGCCGTGGGGAGAATGGCTTACTCCCGCCGCCGAAACGCCAACCGCGACATCCACCTCCACTCCCACGCAAACGCCCCCTCCTACAAGAACACCTACCCCCACCCCTCTCCCCACCCAAATCACTGACGCCAAAGGCGTGACCATGCGCCTTGTCCCGGCTGGCAAATTTACCATGGGCAGTGAGAATGGCGATAGCGATGAACGGCCTGTTCATCCGGTGTATCTGGACGCCTTCTACATGGACATCTACGAAGTGACCAATGCCCTCTACCGCGCCTGCGTGGAGGCTGGCGTCTGCGATCCGCCGCACAAAACCAGTTCCGATACCCGTTCCAGTTATTACGGCAACCCCGAATTTGACGACTATCCTGTTATCAATGTGGACTGGTATCAGGCACAAGCCTACTGCGAGTGGCGCGGTGCCCGCCTGCCCACCGAAGCCGAATGGGAAAAAGCCGCGCGGGGGACGGACGGCAGGACGTTTCCCTGGGGCGAGGGGATTGATTGCAATAAAGCCAATTACTACGATGGAAACCACTATTGTGTTGGCGATACAACCCAAGTGGGCAGTTATGAAAACGGCAAAAGCCCGTATGGGTTATATGATATGGCTGGCAACGTTTGGGAATGGGTGGCAGATTTGTATAGTGAGACATATTACAGCCAATCGCCATTTCGCAACCCACAGGGACCTGCGAGCGGCGATTACCGCGTTCTGCGGGGCGGGTCGTGGGTCGATTACGAGAACCTCATCCGTTCCGCCGACCGCTTCAGGCTCGGACCCGATCACTGGGGCGACGTCATTGGTTTTCGTTGTGCGCTCTCGCCTTGATTCTGAAATTCTGTTTTCTGAAATTCTGGATTTCTGACTCCGATTTTTTTATTTTCCCGCCGGCATTATTGCAGGAGTAGGGAGGTGAATCGCTTTGGAAAACTTCGATACCTATACTCAAATCTGTAGTTTGCTCAATTTATGGCAGGCATTTCTAAAAGCGTCCAAAGGGCGGCGCAACAAGCCAGCCGTGGCGCAGTTCGAATACAACCTGGAGGGTGAACTGATTCGCCTGCGGGATGAGTTGCAAAGCGAGACCTACCGCCCGGGAAAATATGAGAGTTTCATCGTCCACGAACCCAAGCGGCGCAAGATTTCGGCCGCGCCTTTCCGCGACCGGGTGGTGCATCATGCCCTCATCAACGTTATCGGCCCGCCGCTGGAGCGCAAGTTCATTCACGACAGTTATGCCAATCGGGTGGGGAAAGGCACGCACGCCGCTCTCGACCGTTGTACGTACTTCATGCGCCGCTATCAGTATGTGCTGCCGTGCGATGTGACCCAATTCTTCCCCTCCGTTGACCATCAGATTTTACGTTCCATCCTGGCGCGCACGATTCATGACGAGCGCACGTTGCGCCTGATTGACCTGATTCTTGCCAGCAGCGAAGGTATCTTGCGCGATGAATATGAAATGGTTTACTTCCCCGGCGATGATTTATTTGCTCTCCACCGTCCGCGCGGGCTGCCCATCGGCAATCTCACTTCGCAGTTCTGGGCGAATGTGTACCTGAACGAGTTGGACCAGTTTGTCAAGCGCGTGTTGAAGGTCCGCGCCTACGTGCGCTACGTGGATGATTTCCTACTGTTCTCGGACGACAAGACGCAATTGCGCGCCTGGCGTTCAGCGGTCATCGAATTTCTGGCCGGCCTGCGCCTGACTCTGCACGAAAACCGCGCCCAAGCGCAGATGTGCCAGCGCGGGATTCCCTTCCTTGGCTTCATCGTCTTCCCTGACCACCGACGCTTGAAACCGGCCAAAGGCTATGCCTTCCGTCGCCGTCTGCGCCGCATGGCGCACGCCTGCCGCATGGGTGGAATGAAATGGAATGACCTGCAGATTCGCATTCAGGCCTGGGCCGCGCATCTGGCGCATGGCGATACCTATGGCCTGCGCCGCGCGGTTCTCTCTGCTGAAGGGCTGTATCATGAGTGACGCGCCGCAGTCTCCCATTTTTGCCAAAACGTCCAATTTTCTTCTGTGGCTTTTGCAGCATACGGAAAACTTCCCCAAATCCGAACGTTTCCGCCTTGCCAAGCGCATCGAGGACGCGGCTTTTGAATTCTACGAAGAGTTAATTACAACAGTAAAATCGGGCGACAAAAAACGTCACCTTCTGCTGGCTGACCTGGCATTGGACAAACTACGCTTGTACCTGCGCCTGGCGCATCAGCGGAAATTGACCAATCATGACCAGTATCTATTTGCCGCCGAAGCATTGACCGAAATCGGCAAATTGCTTGGCGGCTGGCTGAAAACTTTGTAGCGCAACTGTGAACAGTTGCGCTACAGGTTAGGGACGCCGGAGCGCGTTCTGCGCGGCGGGTCGTGGAACAATAACGAGAACAACATCCGTTCCGCCAACCGCAACAGGAACGAACCCGATAACTGGAACAACAACATTGGTTTTCGTTGTGCGCTACCGATTTCTGAAATTTCAAGCCCAGAATGCGCAATGTTCACGGATGTTGCGCGTGCGACTTGAAATCGAGTCCCGGCGCTCCCTGTCCGGCGGCTTCGCCGGGCGAATACCCAAAAGTCCCGCTCCCTCCGTCCCCGCGGTTGGAGCGGGGCGTTTTCTGTCCATCTTCTATTCTCCATCAATTATCATCCCCTCACTTCACCATACTGCTCACTGCCCCCTGATCGCTGACGCCTGCGCCTTTCACCTTTCCGGGAAATGTCTAGAAGGATGGGTTAAAGAGCCGCTCACCACAGAGAGCACGGCGTCCACAGAGATTTTTCAAGGGGGGCTCTGTGATCTCTGTGTGCTCCGTGGTGAAAACGTTTAGCAAGCCCATAAAATGGAGGGGAGCAGCAACGATGACATAGTATAATCATCCGCAATGCTGAAAAATCCTTTGACTCCCTGGCTTGAAATTCAGGCGGAGGAAAACCGCTTGTTACGCGCCCTCACTCCGCAGGAAGGACTGCGGCAGTTCTTTGCGCTGCTGGCGGAGTTTGGGCCGCGCTTGCAGGAGACTGAGTCGCTGTATCGCCGGGAGCGCATCCAGGCAATGATTGCCTTGCAAGCCCGTCTGGGGGCATTGAACCGAAAGTCGCCGCATGGAACATCTGGTTGATTCGGTCATTGCGTTTCAGGACCTGATGCGGCGGGAAGGCGTTCCCGTCATGGCAATTGGGGGAATTGCGGTGGCCGTGTGGGGCGAGCCGCGTCTCACACGCGATGTTGACTTGAAAATTCTGCTCCATCGGGAAGACCGCGCCCGACTGCTGCAACTCTTGCGCGGCTTTACTCCCCTTCAAAACGATCCGGACGAGTCCTTTCGGCGCTTTGGGCTGGCGTTCTTTCAGGATGCCGCCGGAATCCGCATGGACGTGATGCTTGCCGATACGATTTTCGATGAAACCGCGCTGAAGCGTGCCTGTAAGGTTGAGTTTTCGCCAGGCAAAACCATCTGGGTTTGCACGGCGGAAGATCTGATTATCTACAAGATGCTTTCCACACGTCTGCGAGATCGCAGCGATGCGGAATCGGTCGTTCGCAGGCAGGGAGATGCGCTGGACGATGCCTATATCGAGGACTGGTTGAGACAGTTTGAGGAGGCGCTTTCGGATGGTACGCTGGTGAGCGAGTTCCGCAGGTTGCGGATGATGTGAGCCGGTTCGGCGCGGGGACGATGAACCCCGCCGCCTTCCTGCGCGTCCTCGTACCGCCGCAGGAGCGGACCTAATAACGTCAGTTCGGGCTAAGTCTCGCTATTTTGGTTTACCGCCGAGAACGCAGAGACCGCAGAAATCCTCTCTTGTTTTTCTCTGCGTTCTCGGCGGTTTAAAACGTTATCCCGAATTCACGTTAATAGCTACATCCACATCGCTTTCGTTGTGCGCTCTCGCCTGTGGAAAGAGGCGGAGGGAAAGGGCGTCTCATTCACAGCGCCGCGCGGCCAGCAAGGTCATATCGTCGAACGGGGACGTTTCCCCGCGGAAAGCGCGGACAGCGTTCAGGATGACCTGCGGCAGTTCGCAGACGTCCTGACCGCCGTGTCGGTGCAGACAATTCAACAGGCGTTCCAGGCCAAAGGCTTCCCCTGCCGCGTTTTCGGCTTCGGTCACGCCGTCGGTGTAAAGGAGAAGAATGTCTGCGGGGGCGATGTCAACTCGGCGCGTTTCCCATTCCAAATCTTCCATCGCGCCCAGCGCGGCGCCGGTGCGCGCGAGGGTTTCGACCCGCTGCGACGCGGCGCGCCAGAGAAGCGGCGGGTTGTGACCGGCGTTGACATACGTCAGCGAGCCGTTTCGCGGGTCGAGAACGCCGTAGAAGACGGTGATAAACAACGGGTCTTGCGCGTCTTGCAGAATGCGTTCGTTGGCGGCGCGGAACATGGCTGCCAGGTCGTCTTCCCATTGGACAGCAAAAGCGCGCAGGAGAGTGCGTGCCAGAGCCATGTACAGCGCCGGGCCGATGCCCTTGTCGGCCACGTCGGCAATCAACAAGCCCACGCGCTCCGAGCGCAGAGGGACGACATCATAAAAATCGCCCGACATCTCGCGCGCCGGTTCGAGCGCGGCGGCCAATTGCCAGCCGCGCAACTCAGGCAAAGAGGACGGCAGGAAGCCCATCTGAATGCGGCGGGCAAATTCCAGTTCGGTTTGCGTGCGCTGATGGGCGAGCGCGCGGGCATGGACGACTTCGCGATGTAGCGCCGAAGCCACCTGTGCGGCTAGAGCCTGCACGGCGGGGAGCATACCCTCGAGGGCGCGTCGTGTACTGGCCTGGGTAAACGACGAGAGTTCCACATACACACCGCCGGCCGGCGCGCCGCTTTCCACGTCCAGAAGCGGCGCGAGCAAAATCGGATTATGGGTTTGGGACATTCCCGATGCCAGCCAGGGCAGCGAAGCGCGCGATGGGAAAACCCTCGCCTGCGGGTTGGCCTTCAACCAGGCATGGACGCGTTCCAGGTCCGCCGCGTCCCACGAATCAGGGCGGCGCAGGAGGAGGGAACCATCGCCGCGCCAGATGGCCATGCGGTGAAAGGTGAACATGCCCGGCGCGTATTCGAGTAGCAGATCCGGCAGGAGGCGGCTATCCGGCGGGGCGTTGAGCAGGGCGCGGCCAAGCGCTTCCAGGCGTTCCATTTGGGCGTGGCGCGTTCGGCTCTCCTCCACAGCGCGGCTTAAACGATGCGCCATCCATGCCGCGCCCAGCAAGAGGCAGGCAAAGAACAGAAAGGGCGCCAGACCATGTTCGACGTACAGACCGGCCAGCGGCGCGGCAATCAAAGCCTCCAGCAGCCATGCCCCTGCGCTCATCAGATGCAGTTGCCCAATCGAACGCCACATCGAAGCGGTCAGACGTTCGCGCAGTTTCCACAAGTTGTAGCCGAGGGAGGTCGCCCAAATTAGGAGCGTTTCGAGGGCGAAGTGAACCCCTGTAGCCGCGAGTCCGCGCAGCGCCAGAGACATTGTCCATCCCTCAGGCGGATGCGTACCGCCGCTCAGGCGATATACCCATAGCGCAATGAGGGATAGCAGGGTGAGGGTTGTCGTGGAGAAGAGAACGGCGTCTGCCAGTTCCCACAGTCGGTTGCGGAGATCGGCATCCGCTTCGCGTCGCCACTCGTGAAAAATCAGCGCCAGGTGCGCCGCCAAAGCCGCCCAAAGGAAGATGGGGCCGAGCGTCAAGGCTGCCGCCCAGCGCAAGATGGGCTCGAGGCTGTTGCTGGCGCGTCCATACAAGCCGCCGCCGCGCTGACCCAGGTCCAGAACAAAGTAAAACGTCCAAATGGCGAGAGGGAAAAGCAAAGCGGTCGAAACGGCGGCGAATTTCCACGCTTCCGGCGGCAAAGTGCCTTTGCTCGCCGCGGCCAGCCAGATCAAACCGACCGTTGCCATCGGCAGCCGCAGGAGAACGCCAACAACCTGATTCGCCTTCCCCGCTCGTTCGGGGGCAGGCAAGGCGCCGATCTCCGGGCGCAGACGGCACGCCACGCGCTCGAACAAATCCTGTGGTTCGGGAGGGATCGAAGCGGACATAGCAGGCAAGCTCATATTGTACTCTCTCCTGAAGTCGTTCTTTGGCATCGTTACGTGGTGAAAGAGATCGTCCGCAGTTTACTGCATTTCAGGTCTTCGACGCCATTGGCTGCTATAACGACCACAAAACAGCGAGATAAGTCAATTGCGCCGTATTTAGCACATTTTGCAAACGATGAGGAAATTCTTTTCATCAGTTATAATCCCCTCGCCAATCGAAAATCGTAAATCGGAAGTACTTGCATAAAGCGCAAGTACAGGTGTCGTAAATGCAAAAATCGTCCTTCCAACAAATCATCCTCACCCTCCAGCAATTCTGGGCGAATCACGGCTGCCTCATCACCCAGCCCTACTACACCCAGGTCGGCGCAGGGACGATGAACCCCGCCACCTTCCTGCGCGTCCTCGGTCCCGAACCCTGGAACGTCGCCTATGTCGAGCCCTCCGTCCGTCCCGATGACGGGCGCTACGGCGAGAACCCCAACCGCTTCCAGGTGCATTACCAGTACCAGGTCATCCTCAAGCCCGACCCCGGCAACCCGCAGGAACTCTACCTCGAGTCGCTCAAAGCCCTCGGCATTGACCCGCGCCAGCACGACATCCGCTTCGTGGAAGACAACTGGGAACAGCCCGCCATCTCTGCCTGGGGCTTGGGCTGGGAGGTCTGGCTCGACGGGCAGGAGATTACCCAATTCACCTACTTCCAGCAGATGGGCGGCGTGACCCTCAACCCCGTCTCGGTCGAACTGACCTACGGACTGGAGCGCATCCTCATCGCCCTCAACAACGCCAAAGCCATCTGGGACGAACCCTGGAACGACCAGGTCACCTACGGCGAGATTCGCCGCCGCGAGGAATTCGAGCATTCCAAATACTACTTCGAGATTGCCGATGTCGAGCGCGTCCGCCGCATGTACGACCTCTACTCCGCCGAAGCCGAAGCCTGCCTCGAAAACGGTCTCGTTGTCCCCGCGCACGACTACGTCCTCAAATGCTCGCACGCCTTCAACATCCTCGACACGCGCGGCGCGATCAGCGTTGCCGAACGGCAAGCCTTCTTCCGCCGGATGCGCGAACTCGCCCGCCGCGTCGCCCTCGCCTACGAAGAACAGCGCAAGGAACTCGAATACCCTCTTCTGAAAAACGTTCCAACGTTCCAACGTTCCAACGTTTCAACGTTTCAACCTTCCAACCTCCAACCTGCTAACTTTATCTTGGAAATCGGCGTCGAGGAATTGCCTGCGAATGACGTGGACGCGGCCCGCGAACAACTCATCGCCCGCCTCCCGACTTTCCTCGACGAACTCCGCCTCGCCCACGGCGACGTGCGCGTCTTTTCGACCCCGAGGCGAATCGCCGTTTCGATTGACTCTCTCTCCCCGAATCAGCCCGACCGCGAAGACCTCGTCAAGGGTCCTCCTGCGGACAAGGCTTTCGACAAAGACGGAAACGCAACTCCCGCCGCGCAGGGCTTCGCCAAAAAGAACGGCGTGGACGTGAAAGACCTCATCGTCCGCGAGGAGAATGGCGGCAAATACGTCTTCGCGGCGGTCAAGCAAAAGGGACGCCCCGCGCCCGAGGTCCTCGCCGAGGCGCTGCCCAAACTGATTGCCGAAATCAAATTCGAGAAGACCATGCGCTGGAATGAAAGCGGCGTCGCCTTCTCGCGCCCCATCCGCTGGCTGGTGGCGATGTTTGGCGATGTAGTCATCCCCTTCGAGTACGCGGGCGTGACCAGCGGCAACGTCACGCGCGGACTGCGTCCCTACGACTCGCCCGAAATCGTCATCTCCTCCGCCGAGAAATACGCCGATCTCCTCCGCGAAGCGGGAATCGTCCTCGACAAAGAGGAGCGCAAAGCCTCGATTGTGGAGCAGGTGAAACAGGCGGCGGCGCTGGTCGGCGGCGAAGCCATCATCGAAGAAGACCTGCTCAGCGAAGTGGCGAACCTGGTCGAAAAGCCCACCGCTGTCATGGGCGGCTTCGATCCCGAATTCCTCCAACTGCCGCGCGACGTGCTGATTTCGGTGATGAAGAAGCACCAGCGATATTTTCCCGTGCAAAAAATGTCAAGTGTTCCCGTGTCACGTGGCACTGGGCAACTTGACACTGGACAACGTGACACCGAACAACGTGACACTTCTCTTCTGCCTTACTTCATCGCAATTAGAAACGGCGACGACCTCCACCTCGACCTCGTCCGTCAGGGCAACGAACACGTCCTCGGCGCGCGCTTTGCCGACGCGAACTTCTTCGTCCGCGAAGACCTCAAACACAAACTGGAAGACTTCCGCCCCAAACTGGCGGGGCTGACCTTCCACACCAAACTCGGCTCCATGCTCGACAAATCTGAGCGCATCCTCAAATTGGTGGATGAAATTGCGGCTTCTTTGAGAATTACCAATGACCAATTACCAATTATCCAACGCGCCGCGTTTCTAATGAAAGCCGACTTGGTGACTCAAATGGTTACCGAAATGACTTCCCTGCAAGGCATCATCGGGCGTGAATATGCCCTGCGTAGCGGAGAGAGGGAAGAAGTCGCGGTGGCCATTGGCGAACAATATCAAACTGTCCCACAAACGAAAGTTGGTCTGGCCATTGCCTTAGCGGATCGCCTTGATTCGCTCGTCGGTCTGTTCGCCGCGGGTCTTGCCCCCACAGGCGCGAAAGATCCCTTCGGTCTGCGCCGCGCCGCGATTGGAATCGTCCAGCCGCTCATCGAACACAACGCCGATTTCGATTTGGCGGAAGCGGTGAAGAAAGCCGCCCTGCTTCAGCCCATTGAGGTCACGGAGGAAACACAGGCGAAGATTCTCGAATTCCTCGCCGGGCGTCTCTCGGTGGCGCTGAAAGAAATGGGCTACCGCTACGACGTGGTGGACGCCGTCCTTGCGGAGCAATCCAACAACCCGGCTGGTTCGGCGCGCGCCGTCCGGGAGTTGCAGGCCTGGGTCGAGCGCGAGGATTGGCGCGAGATTCTGCCCGGCTACGCGAGGTGCGTCCGCATTATCCGCTCCGGGGGAGTCACCAGTAATCAGTGGTCAGTGAACAGTAATCGGTTGGCGGAGGCGGAGGAGAAGCGGTTGTATGAGGCGCTGCAAGGCGTCAACCGCCAGCCGTCCACCATCAATGAATTCTTGGAGGCGGTGGTCAAACTCATCCCATACATTAACGCCTTCTTTGACAAGGTGCTGGTGATGGCGGATGATGAACAGGTGCGGCAGAACCGCCTCGCGCTTGTGGGGCAAATTGCTAATTTGTCTCATGGCCTGGCGGATTTGAGTAAACTGGAAGGGTTCTAAGAGATCAGATGGACGTAGAAGATGCTCTCCGTGAACATGCCATGCTTTCATCATGCCTGCAAATGAATCGAATACCGCGGAGACACTGATGCAATTCAAAATGCTGTTGACAGTGGTCAGGAAATGATCGGCAAAACTCATAGTGCCGTCTGCTCGTGTGGCGTAAGTCTTAAGGATAGCGTCTTTTAAAAACATTCATAACCCATCTCAGTGGGAGATGGGATTGGGGGTAAGAAAGGGAGATAATTTCTCCGTAACTCACTTTGGTAACAGAGCAAAAGCATGTTGGTCGGTTGATGAGGAGATTAGACGATGGAAGAATATTTGAATACTTTTGTGGATAACTTCATCAAGGGAATTCCAAATCTTCTCACCGCGCTGGGAATTTTTATCTTCAGTATTTACCTTGCGAGATTGGCAAGCAACCTGGTACGACGTGTATTGAGGGTGCGGAAAGCGCCTGAGGGTGTGATCCATCTGCTTGCACAATTACTCCGCTGGGCGATTCTCGCTGTCGGTGCGATTACCGCCCTACAGCGCTTCTTCGATGTCACCGCGTTTCTTGCCGGTTTGGGCATCGTTGGCTTTACTGTTGGTTTTGCCTTGCAGGATGTGATGAAGAACTTTGCTTCAGGCATCATCCTCTTACTACAACAGCCATTCCATGTTGGTGAAGCCATTGGAGTAAAGGATTACGATGGGACCGTGTTGGCGATCAACCTGCGCACTACAGAGATCAAAACATTCGATGGAAGAATTGTCATCTTGCCCAATGCAGAGGTGCTTGCCAATCCTATTATCAACTACACGCGCGCGGAAAGACGCCGCGTGGATTTGCCTGTGAGAATCTCCTACAATGCTGATCTCTCCGCAGCGCGCCAAGCGGTCCTAGAGGCAATCCAAAGCGTACCGGGCGTCGTTGGGGAGCCTGCGCCAGTAGTCGGCTTTTCGACATTTGGCGATGCGGCACTGGAGTTGAACGCGTTCTTTTGGATTGATATGAAGAGAACCGATCCGCTCACGGCGAAGGATGAGGCGCTCACGCGCATCAAAATAATTCTCGCCGAGAGAGGCATTGAAATTCCTTTCCCCCTTCAATCCTTACCTGCAAGGAAGAGAAGTTAATGAGGGGATGGAGATAAAAAATCACAATCCCAATATTTCCCCGATGGTACGGGCGATGGTGCGCGCGGCTTCGGGTTTGCCGGCGCGACGACAGTTTTCGATGATTTTCTTTCGCTCTTCGGGGCGTGAAATCCAACGCGTCAATGTGCGGACGACTTCTTGAGGGGTAGGTGCCCACACACCCGCCCCCTCCTCTTCAACAAACGTGACATTGCCATCCTCCTGTCCTGGTACTTTCGAGTAGAGGATGATGGGCAGTTGAGCATTGAGCGCTTCGGCAATTGTGCCAGGACCAGCCTTGGTCACAATAAAATCGGAGGCGCGCATGAAATCTGGCATCTCGCGCGTGAAACCGTAGATGCGCACGGGATTCTCCCACGTCTGCGCTTCGAGTTCCTCCTTGAGGCGTTGATTCCGCCCACAAACGATGATCAGGCTCAGGTCAAGACCCGAAGCGTCTATTGCGCGCGCCATCTTGGCGAGAGGTCCCATTCCCTCGCCGCCTCCCACGATGAGGACAGTTGGTTTATCCACTACCCAACCAAGTTTTTTTCGCAACGTGCTTTTTCTCCCCACCGGTTTGCAATAGCGGTCTGCCACCGGTAAGCCAACCACACGTACTTTTTCTGGGGGCATTTTGTATTGGATGGCGCGTTGTCGTGCGGTTTCGGTAGGAACGAGGATGAGGTCGGCGCGGCTGTCGAACCAGAGGGCATGGGTGGTGACCATATCGGTTACGACGTTGATGAAAGGCGGACGATACTTGCCCAATGCCTTGAGGGCGAACGTGTTAGCAAGCGGATGAACGGTGACAATCAAATCGGCGGGATGACTCTTGACCATGGAGATTGCCGCCTGACGCACGAGGGGCCAGAGCGTGGTGGTAATCAAGCGGGCACGAGCGCGCCCATCCGTGGCATGGAAACTCGCGCTCCACAATTGGGGTGCTTTGACCATATGAGGATACATATCGGCCGCGCGGTTGAAAGGAGGAGGCGCATAATCCTTGAAGAAATCCACCATCTCGGTTGTGACTCTGTTTTTGTATTCAAGGTGGATGGCTTCGATGATGGCTTCTGCGGCCGAGCGATGTCCGCCGCCTGTATCGGAGAAGTAGAAAACAATGTGGGGTTTTTTAGGAACGTTGGTCATCTTTTTCGCGTCTTGTGAGATTGACTTTAAGGCGCTTCGCAAGTTCGCGCCGCGTGAGGAGGACGCGGCGCCCACAGCCTTTGCATTCGAGTCCAATGTCGGCTCCAAGACGTGTGACGATCCACTCATAGGAGCCGCATGGGTGAGGCTTGCGAAGACGGAGATGATCGTTGAGTTGGAGGTCGAGGAGCATGGGTTGGAAAAGAGGGGTAGGTTAGAGGTAGAGAATTGGAGATTGGAGGATTGGCGATTAGGGAATTCGATCGTAAAGATTATAAATTGAAATTTGTGATAAACTACGAGCGTTAAATTCAGGTGGCAGGAGAGAATCGCATGGTGGAACGTAAGACCTATTCTGTTGAAATTGCCGGTTTGAAACGCGACTTACGTCTTTTTGAGATCAAGCCGGGATTGAAGATCGCCATTCTGAATATTCTGGGGGATACGGAGCTCGTGCAAGCCTGCGCGAGGGAACTGGCGTCGAAACTCAAGGACATTGATTTCGATATTCTTGTGACAGCGGAGGCAAAGTCGATTCCTCTGGCTCATGCTATTTCGGTGGAGATGAAAAAGCCCTACGTAGTGCTGCGTAAAGTGTACAAGCCTTATATGGGCGAGGCGATTCAGGCAGAAACACTCTCGATTACGACGGGCCAGCCGCAGAAGTTGATTCTTGACGAAAAAGATATCGAAATCATGAAAGGCAAGAGAGCGGTCATCCTGGATGATGTCATCAGTACCGGTTCAACTCTGCAAGGCATGAGGATGATCCTCGATAAAGCCGGTTCGACGGTGGCGGCGGAAGCGGCGATTTTCACTGAGGGCGACCGCGCACGGTGGATGCATATTATTTCTTTGGGACATTTGCCTCTGTTTACGGAGTGAAAAGTGCCGTGCGTCGCTATCGGGATTTCTTCTTGATTCTTTCGTCGCTCATCTATGGATTTGCTGCCTTTCGCCGATTCTCCTCGATCAATCTTTCTTTTGCCTCTCGTTTCAAATTCTTGATCGCGAGTTCTCTTTTCATCGCAGATCGCCGGTCGGGCAATTCTTCGAGATAGACCAGTTTGACGGGTCTGCGCGTTTGGGTATATCGCGCGCCACGTCCCTTGTTGTGCATTGCCACGCGTTTGTGAGGGTCAACCGTCCAACCGGTGTAATACGTTCCGTCCGCGCATTCGACGATATAACAAAAGCAGGCGCTCATCTTCGTTTTTTCTCGCGCTCAAACAACCTGCCAAAGAACATTTGATTAAGCCGCTCGCCAAAGGACTGAGCCTCCACTCTACCTTGTGAAAGGTCTTGCCATTTTCCGGCAGAACGTTCCTGGAGCCACTGCTCGCGAGATTTCAACGCCTCATCCAAAAGTTCAAGCATGGATTTGTCATCGCCGTCTGCGATTTCATTGCGTAGCTTTTGCAAAGAGGCTATGTACGTATCCAACATGCGAACGACATTTTCACGGTTGCCAAGCGCGGCTTCACTTAGCGAACGAAGTTCATCATGATAGGCAAGCGCGGCGGTAGCAGTGGCATATGGTCTGCTTGCCAGTTTGCTTGCTTCGCGCCAGCCGGGTTGATTCACGGTAGCATCGAGCAGAGCGGCAGCCGCTAATTGCGGTAGGATGTGTGCAGAAGCAAGCAAACCATCCACCTCGAAGGAATCTGAGAGCAGTGCCTGCGCGCCAAGCAGATGTACCAGATCGGTAGCCAGTTTGACAGCCTCCCCTGGCGTACCATGCGGAGCGTTGATCATGAAGCACCCGTTCTTGAAGAGATCCGCTCGTGCGGAGGCAACGCCCAGGTCTGTGCCATGCAGATAGCCTGACCCGGCCGCTGGGGAAAGACCTACATAATGCCTTCCCTGGGGGATCAGTTCCTTCACCCAAGCCGCCACCTGGGTCTTCGCGGGAGCCGTATCCAAAATCACCACATCTTCACGCAGATCCGGCGCGATCACCTCCAGCGTTTCGCGAATCCCACTGAGGGGTAGGGCAAGCAAAATAATCTGCGCGTCGCGCACCGAAGCGGGAAGATTGTATTTAAATTCGTCCACCGCGCCCATTTGCAAAGCAGTTTTTGCCACATGCGGATCTTTGTCATGACCCACGCGATGAATGGACAGCCCTCGCTCCTTCAACGCAAGCCCGATGGACGAGCCAACCTGCCCAAGTCCAATAATCGTTATCTGTACGCTCATGGGATCCTCACATCTTTGAGGCTATTATACGCCAAGCCCCCTGTTAAGCACGAGAGCCGCGGACGCCGACCGCGGCTCTCTTTCGAAAGGAGGAGAAGAGAAATCACCTTACGGTGTCTAATTTATCATAATGGTCTATTTCCTGCTTGACGCGAAACCTACGTTTCCCCTACGATTGTCCGACAATTTTCGAGGCGCAGAATGCAGATGAACTGATAAAATGCTACGCTTGGTGTATATTCAGTGTATAATAGAACAAATTTTCCATTACCTGTATGGATTGAGGAGCACATGTCCAACCTAGCCATCGAAACAAAAGATTTAGGGCGCGTATACAAAATACGCGGGAACAAAAAGGAAAAGCAAATTCGTAAAGAACTGATTGCTCTCGAAGGCGTCACTCTGAGTGTCGAACGTGGGGAACTGTTTGGGCTTCTCGGACCGAACGGCGCCGGTAAGACTACCCTCATCAAAATCCTCACCACGCTTCTCGCTCCAACCTCGGGCTGGGCGCGCGTGGCCGGATATGACGTGGTCCAACACCCCCATTTGGTTCGACCGCGCATCAACATGGTCTCCGGTGGCGAGTCGTCGGGCTATGGTTTACTCACCGTGCGCGAGAATCTATGGATGTTCTCGCAGTTCTACGGTATGCCCTCGAAGGAGGCAAATCAACGCATCGTCGAATTGCTCAAGATGGTTGGGTTGGAAGACCGCATTCACACCAAATCATCCGATCTTTCGACCGGCTTGCGGCAGAAGATGAACATTGTGCGCGGTTTTCTCACCGATCCTGAGGTGCTCTTCCTCGATGAGCCGACTTTGGGTCTGGATGTGGGGGCCGCGCGCGATGTGCGCAGATTGATTCGCAGTTGGCTGGACGCAAACAAGTCGCGCACGCTGCTGCTCACCACACACTACATGGTGGAGGCGGAAGAGTTGTGCGACCGCGTGGCGATCATCAATAAGGGACACGTCCTCGCCTGCGATACACCCGCCAACCTCAAACGCGACCTGCAGCGCGATGCCATCTTCGAGATCGAGACGAGTCCGCTCAATGGGCTGACCGGCAAATTGTTGGAGTCCCTGCCCGAGGTCCGAAAAGCCGCGCTGACCGAGATCGAAGGCGGCGCGAAACTGGAGTTGATCCTCCAGGAGGAGTCCGCGCTGTCGAGCGTCATCAATATCTTGACTCAAAAAGAGGTCAAAGTGCGGCGGTTAACCAAACGCGAACCGACGCTGGAGGATGTATTCATGCATCTGGTCGGGCGCAAGATGGAAGAAGTGGAACAGGAGGAGGCGCCCAATGCAATCGGATAATCTGCTGGCACTTTCGACTTCCAAAAAGGTCACGGGCTGGAAACTGTTCCTCAAGACCGTCATCGCGCGTGCGTATCCGCGCATCATTGGACAGCAGCGCGAAAAGTCGTGGATCTTTTTCGATATCTTTATGCCCATGCTGGCGGTGGCGGCATACGTGTATGTGTATCGTGCTATCGGTGCTCCAGAGGAATACGTTGGCTTTGTGGTGATCGGCGGGGCAATGACTGCCTTTTGGATGAACGTGCTGTGGAGCATGTCCAGCCAGTTATACTGGGAAAAGGAACAGGGCAACCTTGCGCTGTACATTATGGCGCCCAATTCGATGATGGCGATTCTGCTCGGCATGGCGGTAGGTGGATTATTTGCCACGACCTTACGCGCTGTTGCCATTATTGTGTTGGGTTCGCTGATGTTCCATGTGCAATACACGGTGGCTAGTTTCACACAGCTTCTGCTGGTGTTTTTCCTTGCGATGACCGCGCTGTACGGTATGGGCATGATGAGCGCCTCGTTGTTCCTTTTGCTCAGCCGCGAGGCGTGGCATCTTTCCAATCTTGCACAGGAGCCGATCTACCTGGTTTCGGGATTTTACTTTCCGATCAAATCGCTTAATTTCTGGGTGGCGGTAGCCGCCTCGTTCATTCCTCTCACGCTGGGGCTGGATGCGATGCGGCAGTTGATCTTCCCTTCGGGCGCGGCGCTTGGCTTTTTGGATGTCAAGGTTGAAATTGGTGTACTCTTGGTTTTGTGTGTAATTTTTCTGGCGGGTGCGAAATGGCTGCTCGATTACATGGAGCGGCTAGCAATACGCGAAGGAAGAATTACGGAGAGCCGTCGCTAACTTATCAATGACCAATTCCCTGTTGCCAGTTACCACTTCGATCTCCCATACTTGGCAACTGACATGGAGAATCTATGAATCGTTCCGAAATCACCCGTTCCTTTGTCATGGCAACCTGGCTTGGCTGGCAGGTTGAGTCCAACTGGACTGATCCTTTCCTGTTTGCCATTTACGTTATCATCAAACCCCTGGCTAATGCGGCGATTCTCGTCGTCATGTATAGCATCATCACGGGCGGCGATTATCACTCACCACTTTTTCCTTATATCTATCTCGGCAATGCGTTTTACATTTATGTCGGCGCAGTGATGGCAGGAGTCTCCTGGGCTGTGATTGACGACCGCGAGCATTACAAGACTCTCAAGTATATGTATATCGCGCCGATCAATATTCCCTTTTATTGGTTGGGGCGCGGCGTCTCGCGCTTTCTCATTGGCACGGTGGCGGTGATCATTACGCTTGGCGCAGGTGTGTTGTTCCTGCATCTGCCCCTAGACCTCACACAGGTCAACTGGGGTCTGTTCCTCATCTCCCTCATCGTGGGCGTTACCATGCTTGCCATGATGGGGCTGATCCTTGCCAGCATTACGCTCATGGTGGCGCATCACTTCTTTCTCATCGGTGAAGCGGTGGCAGGCGCGCTCTATCTTTTCAGCGGCGCGATCTTTCCGCTCGAGGTCCTGCCGGTATGGCTGCGTCCCATTGGCTATTTCATGCCTATCACCTACTGGCTCGAACTCATGCGCCGCTCGCTCATCGGTGAGGTCGCTGAAGCCTTTCCCACTCTTTCACAATTTAGCAATCTGCAGTTGCTCGGCATTTTGCTGGGTTTGACTCTGCTCTTTGCCCTCATTGCCATCCTCACCTTTCGCTGGTGCGATCATCGCGCGCGCGAACTGGGCCTGATTGATCTCGTCTCGAATTACTAAAGCGGCGAGTGGTTCAAACAATGGGCTAACCAAAGCGTCACCCCTGAGAGAAAATCAAAGAGAAACCTCCGTGTTCTATATGCGCTCTGTGGTGAGTCACTCAAAAGTCTTGGAAATTATCCACTCTCCTGAAGCAAAGTGACACTCCTCCGATAACTGCTCCTGCTATAATTCCATCATCGAGAAGTAATCTCGATGGTGGATGATATGAAAAACAAACAAGGATTTGCAAATCCCATTTACATTGGCGAATTGAACGGTACGCCCCTTGGAGATTTGCGCCTCGCCGCCTCAGACCTGGGCCTGGTCGCCGTTGAATGGGCAGACTCCCAGCCCAAACTCGACGCCTACTTGGCGCGCCTCAAACGCCCTGTTCTGCTCAACGAGAAAAAACTCAAACCCTATGCAAAGGAACTTGCTGAGTATCTCACCGGAAAGCGCACGGCTTTCACCATTCCCATAGATTGGTCTATCCTGCGACCCTTTCAACGGGAAACCTTGCAGGCAGTTTATCGCATCCCTTATGGTGAAACGCGTACCTATGCGGACATTGCAAAGGAGATCCATCGTCCACGTGCCTATCGCGCCGTAGGACGCGCCAATGCTACGAATCCTATGCCTATTGTCATTCCCTGCCACCGCGTCATCGGAGCGGATGGCAAACTGCACGGCTACGGCAGTGGGCAGGGGGTGAAAACCAAGGAATGGTTGTTGAAGTTGGAGGGTGCGATGATCGTATAGGATCATCGTGTCTCCCCTTCTATCCCTCACAACAGTTCGCGTTGTTAAATAACTGAAGTCGTTTTATTCTGTTTTCCTAATCGGTTGATTATCGTTGATCAAGGAGTCGCATTGAAAACCAAACACTGGATTGTATTCATCCTTCTGGGTGTCATCTGGAGTTCATCCTTTTTGTGGATCAAGATCGGAGTGCAGGAAATTGGTCCCATGTCACTTGTCGCGTTTCGCATGCTCTTCGGCGCAGTGACAGCGGTGCTGATCGGCATCTATCAAAAAGTGACATGGCCCCGCGATGGAAAAACCTGGAGCATCTTCGCCATCCTTGGTCCCACCAGCTTGGCCATTCCCATCTTTTTCATCTCATGGGGTGAAAAGACAATTGATTCGGCTGTCGCTTCCATCCTCAACGCAACTGTGCCGCTGTTCACCCTCCTCATTGCACATGTGGTGCTGCATGATGACAAAATGACAGTGCAAAAGGTTCTAGGACTGTTAATCGGCTTCGCGGGCGTGGTGGTGCTGATGAGCAAGGATCTTACATCAGGTGCGCACAATTCGCTCCTTGGGCAGGCAGCGGTCATCCTTGCTTCCCTCTTTTATGCAGGGAGCTCTGTCTTCGCACGTAAACTCACCCAGCATATCAATGGCATTGTACGCGGTGCTATGCCGCTCATTACCTCAACGATTTTCATGTGGATCGTGGGACCTGTTTCGGAAAAGCCTTTTCTTGTCCCCACCTTGTCTCTTACGTGGATCTCGGTTCTCTGGCTTGGTGTGCTCGGTTCCGGGCTGGCAGTGATTATGCTCTACTACTTGATTCACGAGATTGGACCGACGCGTGCTTCGATGGTTACTTATCTATTCCCGATTGGGGGCGTGATACTTGGCGTGATCTTCCTCGACGAACAACTCTCCTGGCAATTGATCGCTGGCACGATATTAATCGTCGCGAGCCTTGCCGTCGTGAACCGGAAGCCGGCCGATCGGTCCGCAAAGGAGGCGTAGAGGACTCTATGAATCGAAAGAGTGAACAATCCTTTTTAGAACGGTATGAGTTCCTTGTACCGTTTTTTCTGTTTACCATCTTTCTTGCCTTCACCTTGCCTGGTATCTCGTGGGGTGCGCCGAGCATTTGGAATCCCGATGAAATCGTTGTCCGTTCGATCAAAGCCCTGTACGGCGAATGGAAATTCAGCGAGATCAATTTCAATTATCCGGATCTGCCCCAATACACCATGTTCTTTTTGGGAAAGGCGATTCTTGCTCTCGGATATACAGAGCGGGAAATTATCATCGCTTCGCGCGTGCTTTCGGCGGCCCTCGCAGGGCTGACGGTTGTCTTCGCTTATCGCATTGCGCGCCGCGCTGGGGCAGGCATTTATACTGCCGGACTGAGCGGATTGTTTCTGATCTGTGTCACCGATCTTTCCAACAACGGACGTTTCGCCCACAACGATACCTATTCTGCCTTCTTTTCCACGCTGGCGATTCTCTTTTTGCTGGTTTACACCAAAACAGATCGCAAGGGATTGCTTTATGCTTCGTTTATTGCCGTCGGGATGGCGGCATCAAGTAAATACATCGCGGGCAGTCTGGTGCTTGCTCCGCTTTTGTTGTATGTGATCCTACAAGCAAAGAACTTCAAAAAAGACTGGTTCTCGATTGGAGAGACTCTCTTCATTAGCGCAGCGCTCACCTATTTGGGCTTCGCTGCTGGCACGCCCAAGGCACTGACATGGATGGCTTATTTCTTCAAACGCGTCTATGCCGCGCTGGATTGGCAGGTGGCATGGGGCAGGCGAGAGGACAGTGTAAGAGGGATCCTGGGACAATATCGGTTGATGGAAGAAAGTCTTGGGCTCCCCTTGTACCTTCTTTTTGTCGCGGCGGTCGTGTGGGCATGTTATCGCATCGTTCGTGCCGCGCGCGAGCGATCTCTGAATCGAACTTCCAAAGAAGGGGCATTTGCCGTTCTTCTTCTGGGTATCCTTGCGCTCGATTTACCGGTCATGATCTCGTACAATTATCAGCCGCGCTACCTGCTTCCCTTTATGCCCATGCTTGCTGTTCTGGCGGCGTTCTTTGTCGAGGATCTTTACAAGCGCGTCAAGCAATTCTCGAGCCCGTGGCTCCCCGCGGCAGTGACCGCCGCTGTAGTCTTCGTTGTTTTCTATTCTCTGGCGCGGTTGACAAGTGTGGCACTGCTATTTATCCACGACGCGCGTATTCCCGCTGGCGAATTCCTGCTCACTCTGCCTGTTGGTTCCACGCTGGAACATACCAATTATCCCCCCTCCTATCCGGATGGCTATTTCGAACGTGAGCATAATTATCCTTTGCATTTTCAAATGGGCAAAAATGACACCGCCCCCACGGACAAACCTTACGAGTTCAACAAAGGCGAGGCGGGCTTGCTAGAGCGCCAGACAGATTATCTGATCGTTGATAGTTTCACAGCGAATAAATTCGATGATCCATTCTTTTGTAATCAAGTCCCTGTCGAATGTGAGTTTTTCAAACAATTGGCAACCGGGCGCTCCGAACACTATGAACTCATTGCCGAATTTGAATATCAATTACCCTGGTATCTGCCGAAGGTGCATGTCACCTTTGCCAACCCCACCATTCGTATCTATCAGCGAATCAAATGAGTGACTTTCGATCTGCTTTTATTGCGATTATCGGGCGTCCCAACGTCGGCAAGTCCACGTTGGTTAATACGCTGCTGGGTCAAAAAATCGCGGCGGTCTCGCCCAAGCCACAGACTACCCGTAAACGGCAGTTGGGGATTCTCACCACAGAGTCGGCTCAACTTGTTTTCGTGGATACGCCCGGCATCCATCGTCCACGCCACAAACTCGGGCAATTTTTGAATCAGGAAGCGGAAGAGGCGCTAGAAGGCGTGGATGTCATTCTATGGATGGTGGACATCTCCGTTTTGCCAACGGAGGAAGACAGGCAAATTGCCTCGCTGTTGGATCGCACTTCGCCTCAGACTCCGCTCGTGCTGGCCGCGAACAAAATGGACCTGGTCCCAGCCGAGGCGTTGACCTCGCATCTCGAAGCGTATCAAGTGTCGGTGAAGAAAGAAGCGCAGGTCGTCCCCATTTCCGCCACACAAAATCGGAATCTCGATCGGCTCCTCGAACTGCTGATTTCGTTGAGTCCTATCCGTCCTCCTGATTTCGAGGAGGATCAGGTGACAGATTTGTATGAGCGCGATATTGCCGCAGACCTGATCCGCGAAGCGTGCTTGAATAATCTGCGCGATGAAGTGCCACACAGTGTGGGCGTGCGCATTGATGAATTCAAGGAACGCGAAAATGGTATGGCATACATCGCCGCGACGATTTTTGTGGAACGCGATTCGCAAAAAGGAATCGTGATCGGTGAGGGAGGGAAAATGCTCAAGAAAATTGGAACGGACGCCCGTCAGGAAATCGAAGCCATGAGCGGACGAAAGGTCTTTTTGGATTTGCGTGTGAAGGTGTGGAAGGATTGGCGCAATGATCTGAATGCGCTGAAGAGATTGGGGTATAAGATCAAGGAGAGAAAGAAGTAGAGAAAGAGTCTCTTTGGGGTTTGGTGGGAGTCCGTCTTTCTTACCACCGAGATCACGGAGAGCACGGGGAGCCTACCCACCCTCACCCCCAGCCCCTCTCCCATCCGGAGAGGGGAGCAAAATGCAAAAAATTTTTTGTTTTCTAACATCTCGAGGGGTAGAGTAAGCGGAATAGCCTTTACCTTCAAGCGGAGATTGGGTCGGGTGAGCAGGTTAAATCAATCCTTTGAGCTTGGCGCGGGTATACGCAGCGATGGTGAAGCCGTCGTTGATTTCGCCGTCGGCAATCATTTTTTCGAGTTCTAGAACTGTGACCCAAAGAAATTTATCCACGCCCAATTTCAACTTGGGCTCACCAATTGAAGACATTTTGGCTAAGAACAGATAAACTGGGTTGCCTTCCAAGCCTGTATTGTTGAAATACAACCCAAGATTGGTTAATTCAGCAACATTGCCGCCAATTTCTTCTTCGATTTCGACTCTCGCTTGATTTTCAGCTTGTACTCCAGCCTCGCCGAAACCGCGCGGAATCTCCCAGTGCCAAGATCGAGTCGCATGGCGAAATTGATGCATCAGCAACAACTTGCCATTCATTTCAGGCAACATGACGACGCCAGCTGCTCCGCCTTCAAGATAGGCGCGGTTATAAAGGCGTATATACCCAGATTGAGTTCCGTCTTGAAACTCAACTAAATCTCGAAGTATTAGTACATACGGATCAGAAAATACAATGCCGATTTTAGCCCAGTCGGGGTTCAAGGAGTTTTGCCGCAATATTACCTTCCGCTTGTTTTGCCAGTCTTTAATAGCTTTTAGATCCGTAACAATCCTCATTAGATTATTTTGCTTAAAAAGCCAAGAAAATCTTTCTTGCAAGTCAGTATAGTTTTGCATAATGAACCTTAACCTTCCATTTCAGCAGAAAGAGTTGGCTTCAGATAAGGCGCAGTTTCGGGGAATAATCGTACGATTTGCTCAATCATTTGTTTGATTTCATCTGTCCTTACAACTAATTCACGATCCATTTTCTGAATCAGTTGACTTCTGCGCCAATCAATTCCTTTACTTGTAATCAAAAACATCCCTGCTGCTATCGAAAAGCGAATGTCTTCTTGTTCCAAGGGGGGCGGTTGGATACCTTTCGACGGCAAGACAGGGAAGATTGCATTGTCCTTGCCAAAGAGAAGACCAATCATCCATTCCCCCCATTGGTAGATTCTACCAATGGCCAAGGCATACTTTTGCGCTCTCTCAGAACGCTCTCCTCTAGTTTTCTGTAGATACCAGCTGCTTAATGAATGGTTAAAATCTCTGAAAGCTTCCCACGTTTCACGAGCATAATAGTTATATTCAAACTTTCCTTCACTGCTAACAGGATTAATAAATTTATTCAACGCAGCCATTAAGGCGTGCCATGTATTCAGTTCTCTAATCTGTAAAATATCCCCATAAGTCAATTGATCAGGGGATGGCAATATCAGCGATGCATCTTTTTGATAAGCATCCCATAATTTCCAGGTAGCATCACGACGAGCTCGATCTACTACCTCTTCGATAAGATCTATTCCAGTGTCTTCTCGCTTTGCCTTTTTGCCTATTGCCCATGCCATGCCCAAATCATAAGCAGTTGGGAACCCCTCAGGAACGAATGTAAGGATACCTAGCGCATCGGGCAAATTAGAGTTGTAAATTGCATCTATCCATTTTTTTAGTTCAAAAGTCAATGGATCGGAACGATATATCCCGTGAGATGTAGGTGTGCCGGAAATCACAATGAATTGCTGGTAAATATCTTCGCGCCGAACAATCTGTTCTTTCTTTGTACGTTCTATCCAATCAGCTACTTCTTGAATTTTTTGTCGCAATGCCTGCTCGATTTGTGGCTCAATTTGCTCTGGTAAAAGTATTTGTGCTAAGCGATTTATTGTTTCTCTTTCCTCATAGCTGACCAGTTTCGTGAACTCACCAATGAAACGACTGGAAAGCGTTTTTGTCTGTTGTTCGTTGACTTTATCGTTTTGAGAAAAACGCACACATCTCACTTGAGCATTAGCAAGCTTCTCGCAAAGACGTTGCATTGCCTTTTCGCCTAAAGATATATCAAATCTGCCTGGCGGCTGATCAAAGGATGATTCTTGGAAAAGGTAAGGAACTATTACCCCATGCTCAATCAATGCAGCTAGATTTTCAACATCATCGCTAAGTTCTGATACTATGAGTGTAGGAGAATTCCAAAATGCATTTCGATTCGCCACCACCTGCTTAGAATAAATCAAAGCGCGATTATATTCTGTTTTTACTACTCTTAACAAGAGATTGGCATCCGAATCCTTTGGGCCTATAAAGGGGTCACCGCCATATTCCAGCAAAATCCGATCAACGATATTTTTGAGAGTAGTTTTGCCACTACTGATGCGTTGAAAGATTTCTTTAGGAACAAATTGATTGTCGGCGCATTGTGGAGCGGTAGCTAGCGTATCCAGATCTTGGGGCAGGATAATTTTTGTTTGCATAGATCCTCCACAGAAGGTCAGGAATCTTTTGTATTGCTAAGGACTAATGCCCACAAAGAAAACCAATCGTTGATCTGGCCTTTTTTTACAATTTTCTCTAGCTGAGATATTGTAACCCATCTGTAATTAGATAAACCCTCCTCTTTTTCGAGTTTTATCCTTTGTCCTTCTGGAATCTCAACCAAAAACACCGCTGTTCCCCCTTTCCCTTGCTTGACCTTTGTCAGGCAGGTTAATTTTGCCTTGGAAACGCCAACTTCCTCCTGTAACTCCATTCTCGCATTTTCCTCCGCTGATAAACCCGGCTCGCCAAATCCGCGTGGAAATTCCCAACTCCAATCTCGGTTTTCATGTCGAAACTTACGAATCATCAAAACCTTATCGCCTTGCATACACATCAAAACCACGTTATATCCGCCGCCTTCTTCGCTCTTGCGATTAATCCAGCGGAGATAGCCGCCGACCTGCCCATTGGGAAATTCAACCATATCGCGCAGAATATAGAACCATTCATCTTCCGCCAAAACGCCTATGTCAATCCAGCAGGAGGGCTTGCCTTCTTGCTTTAGTTTTGCACGAATTTTCTTTTGCTCTGCAAGAATTCTTTTTTTGTCGGTGATGATTCGTATTTCGCCCTCTTCACCTTTGTTGGCAAATAAGTCGGGGCGTTCTCGCATTAAAGTCAGGTATTTTTCAAAATGGTTCACAAGATACCTCGGCTTTATTGTATCGCCATTTTGCTTACAAAGCGCCACCGCTTCCCGCGCTTCCTCTTCCATAACTACCCATCCACCACACCCACGCCGAAGTCATCCAGCGGCGCACAGGAAGCGAATCGGGTCGGCGTTATTTCCTTTCGATGTACTTCACGCCATCCATCCCCTTGAAATGTTCATCCTGGGTCCACAGGGTCGCGTTGTGAGCGCGAGCGGTGGCAAGGATGATGCTGTCTGCCATGGAGAGTTTCAGTTCGCGAGAAACTTGCGCGGCTTCGATGGCGATGTTGCGGTCTAACGCCGCTTCGCGCCCGTGCAGCATGAGCCCCACTGAGAGCAGGGCGGAATCTTCGTCGCGTTCCGCCAGCAGACGTTTGAATACCTCGTAGATGCAGATCGTCGGAACAATCAACTTATCCACTCACGGATGGGTGCGGAGAAAAAATCCGCATTCCCGCCATCGGTGAAATACTCGATCCAGCCCGATGAGTCAACGACGTTCATCAGCGCTCATCGTCAACTTCTTCGCGAAGGTTATCGGTATTCATGCCTTTGAAAATTCCCCGCGCGTCTTTGAGGGACGGGACAATGACGAGCCGAATGGAGTTTTTGTAGAGGATGAACAGCACCTTCTGCCCAGGCTTTAGATTGAACTGCTCGCGCACCTTGCGTGGGATCATAATCTGGTATTTGCTGGAAATGGTAGTCAAGGCTTCCATTTTACAACTCCTTTATCGAACGGTAATTGTAATATACTGCCATTCTATTCTCAAAATCTACCATATGCAGCGAATTTGTCGTTTCGTGACAAAAAATCCCGTCTGCGCGGGCACGCTCTTGTTCTATGTTTCCAATGTCGTCCTTAGCATGGGACAAGTTCGTTATCAGCATCCGAAATGGACGACTTTGGAACATCATTACGTATCATCTCGGTCAAATTGGGTTGATTGTGGGAATTGTCAGTCGGTCTGGGTAAATCGTTACCCTCTGCCCTTTTCCACACTTTAGCAGGGACTAACGGACTCTCTGCGCATCATGACTTCAACGGCCTGAATCCCTCCCCCAATGCTTCGTGCGCAGTGCCGATGACCATGAACGCCTGTGGGTCGCTCTCATTGACAATCGCCTTGAGGGCGGCGACTTCCGAACGGGTGATGACACAATAGAGGACAGGACGCTCAGCGCCTGTGTAGGCGCCCATGCCATGTAGAACGGTAACCCCGCGTTGAAGTTCCTCGATGACGCGCCGGGAAATGATTTCCGCCTGAGTTGTAACGATGATGGCTGTGCGGACAGTACTTCCACCTTCCAGGGTAGTCTCTGCAACGATGCCGCTCACATACAGTGCGATCATGGCATATAAGGCTTCCTTCCAGCCAAAGACGAATCCTGCGCCAAGGATCACAGCCGTATCCACAACGAGATAACTTTGTGTCATCGAGATGCCGCGCCAGTGATTGAGAATGCGCGCCAGAATATCGGACCCGCCGCTTGTGCCGCGCGCCCGATAGACCAATCCATAACCGATACCGCTCACCACCGCACCGTAGAGTGAATTTAGGAAAATATCCCCTTGCAAATCGCTGATGAGTTTTGTCCCTGCTCCATGGGGTGCGAAGAGCGGCGTTTGTACCAGTAAATCGGTAAAGAGAGAATAGGCAAGAATAGCAACAGCAGTGCGCATGGCAAAGCGAAAGCCGCCGAGGAAGCGCCAACCCAGCGCAAAGAGCGGCACATTACCGATGAAAATCATCAAACCCAGGGGCCACCCTGTGAAGTGATGAATCAACTGTGAGATGCCACTCACCCCTCCCGAAGCCAGATTAGCGGGGACGAAGAACAGACGAAGCGAGAGGGCTTGCAGCAAAGCCGCCAAAAGAATCAGGACATAATCTCGAACGACAGAATAATACTTTTTGAGATTCATGGGATTTCCACCCCCGCCATCTTCTCAATCACACCCACGACGGCAGAGTTATCCAGTTCACCCATGCCCAGTTCGATCATTTGCTGAAAGAGTTTTGTGTTCTCGGTGGTGGATGGCAGAGGGATACTGTATTCCCGCGCGGTTTCGAGAACGATTTTCAAATCCTTTAATTGCATGTGCGCCTTGAAGCCAGGATTGCGATTCCCCTCGAATAAACGCGGCGGTTTGACATCGAGTGTCCAGCATTGCGCCGCGCCGCCTCGAATCGCTTCTACAACCTTACGCGGGTCCACACCGGCTTTCTTGGCAAAGACAAGGAGCTCGCCCATTGCTACCATTTGCGCGGCAACCATGATCTGGTTAGCCGCCTTTGCTACCTGACCCGCTCCCGCCTCGCCGACATGGGTCACGGTCTTCCCAATGACCCTGAAGATCGGCATGACTTTTTCCAAAGCAGACGCTTCGCCTCCGACCATGATAGTGAGCGTCGCGTTTCTCGCGCCGATGTCTCCACCCGAAACGGGCGCGTCGAGCGCCTGTACACCCTTTTCGGCAAGCCGCTTGGCAATCTTGCGTGCCGAAGCAGGTTTGATCGTGGAATTATCCACAAAAATCAAGCCCTCATGCGCGCCGGCGATGATCCCCTTTGAGCCCAGGACGACCTCTTCCACATCCGGCGTATCGGGAAGATTGGTGAATACCACGTCTACCTGTTCGGCGACTTCTTGAGGAGAAAACGCGGCTTTGGCTCCCTCTGCAACTAATTCATCCACTGCAGCGCGTGAACGATTATGGACGACGAGGGGGAATCCAGCCTTGAGAATGTTGCGCGCAATGGATTTCCCCATCAGCCCCAGACCAATGTATCCAACTTTGAGCATAAGGCCTCCTTGTTGTGATGCTGACCCGCTGATTTGCAGATTATACTCCCGCGATTTCTGCAAAACAGAACGAGTGAAGTCGTGAGAGGTTCTCGCAATCTAGAGTTGAAGATGTTCCAAGAAGAGGTGGGAAAATTTATTGGACGCGAGTTCGCATTATGTAGCCAAAGTGGGCAAAACATTTCAACATCCCGCATCCCTGCCCCTCTCTCCCGCCAGGAAGGGTCAAGAGCGGCGCACTCAGCCTGTCGAAGCGGCGAAGGCGGTTTCATGGAAGCGTGCAATCGGGGATTGCATAAGCGCAAGCCTTCTATAAATTTTGCACGAAATAGTAGCGCTATCTCAAACTGACGTTATTGGGATTTGGAATTCAGGTAATCGTCCAAATTGAGGCGCTTGAAGAGGCGTTCGCGCACATCCGCGGGGAGGTCGGGTTTTTCGAGAGGAGTTTGAACCAGGTCAATAGTGCGCTTGATGGTGTTTAGAACAATGCGGCAATTGTCACATTCCGCCAGATGTTTCTCGATTTCCCGGCAAAGTTGCGGATCAAGTTCCCCATCAACATATTCGGACAGCGATCCCAATAACTGTTCACAGTTCATGTGGAGGTGTTCACTCATTTCGTTCCTCATGTATCTCGCGCTCGCCATAATAGGCGCTAAGTTGTTCACGCAAAAACAGGCGAGCACGCAACAGGCGAGTTTTGACGTTGGACTCGGTTAATCCCAGCGCTTCAGCGGTTTCCTTGATGGACAACCCTTCGACATCTCTCAGCAGGAAAACAATGCGCAAAGATTCGGGAAGGGATTGAATGGCTTGATCGAGAATCATTCTGCCCTCCTCCGAAAGCAACTTCTCCTCCGGTAGAGTGCTCCAATCTACAAAGTGGCTTGGCTTGAGGTCCTCGCCTTCGTGCTTTTCCTCGGCATCTTCCAGATCCACCTCCGGCTTTCTTTTGCGGAGGAGCATGAGCGCTTCGTTCGCGGCGATGCGATAGAGCCAGGTCGAAAGGCTGGACCGCCCCTCGAATTCCGAAAGGTGGACCAGCGCGTTGAGAAAAGTGTTCTGCAGGACATCCTCCGCGTCCTGCGCATTGCCAAGCATACGCAGTCCAAGCCGATAAATCTGACCGGAATACGCATCCACCATGCGAGCGAACTCGGCACGGTCGCCAGCGAGGAGCGCCTCGAGGGAGATGTTGGTTTCTTTGGCTTTATCCATTGGATGCTTTCTACCTTGAAAAAGTTGCAGATATTTTACCTGCGAACTGCGTGCACGAGCGTGACAAGGCAGGTTTGTAACTTTTCCTGCTCTTGTGCATCCAAAGGATGGTAGCGAAAAGCACCCTATTCGAGCGGGCAATTGATACGCTCGAAGGTTATCACTGATGTAAGGAGTGTAAAAAGTAAATTATGGAGATGATCATTGATTTTCCGGGCGGTTCGCGGGTGGATGCACATTTCAACGGTTTCACCGTTCCCACCGATCAGCCCCCCGCAGCCAGCGCCCCCACGCCTTTTGCCGTCTTCCTCGCTTCGATCGGGACCTGTGCAGGAATCTACGTGCTTGGCTTTTGTCGTCAGCGCGGAATCCCGACAGAGGGAATGCGCATCGTACAGCGCGTGCACAGTAATCCCTTCAGTGGGATGGTGGAGAAAATTGATCTGGAAATTCAGGTCCCGCCCTCGTTTCCGGACAAATATCGCGATTCGCTCATTCGCGCGGCGGATTTATGCGCCGTAAAGAAACACCTTGAACATCCGCCCAAATTTGAAATCACGACAAGCAAGGTCGAGCCTGCTTGAGGTATGGGAGAAGAGTATGGAAAAAGTTCTTGACGACCAAATCGTTTCGCAAATTCAAGAAGTCTTCGCACAGATGGAGCAACCGGTGCAGGTACTGTACTTTGGCACGAAGGAAAACTGCGCCTATTGCCGCGAAACACAACAACTCCTCGAAGAGGTAAGCGCGCTCAGCGACAAAATCGGTTTGAGCATCTATGATGTGGATGAAAACCGGGAGGTTGCTGAACAATTTAACGTTGCGTATGCGCCGGGCATTGTCATTGCTGCGAAGGATGGCACAGAGGTGAAAAACCTTGGCATCCGCTTTTTCGGTATTCCGTCTGGTCATGAATTCAGCACATTGATCAACGATATTTTGCTCGTATCCAGGCGCGATTCGGGTCTCAAAGAGGCAACGCGTCAATATTTGAAGAATCTCGACAAGCCTTTGCACTTACAGGTTTTCGTCACGCCCACGTGTCCTTATTGCCCACGAGCGGTACTACTTGCTCACCAGATGGCAATGGAAAATCCGCGTCTGATCCGTGCGGAAGGGGTGGAGGCGACCGAATTTCCCGAACTGGCGGAACGCTTCGATGTGTACAGCGTGCCGCAGACGGTTATCAATGCTGGGGCAGGTATTGTGATCGGAGCGGTGCCGGAACAAAACCTGCTTACAGAGATTCGGCGCGCCTTGCAGAATTGAGGTTTCCAGCGGGATTATTCGCTTCCATGAGTTTCTTGCTGCAATAAGTCCCTCTCCTATCGGGAGAGGATAGATAATTGCAATCCAACTCAATTTTGAGGTGAATCATGGCACAACATAAACCTCAACCGCGCGTCATCATCTTTACAACGCCAACATGTGCCTTTTGCAACATGGCAAAGAAATACTTCCGTGAAAAAGGAATCAAATTCAAAGATGTGGATGTCAGCCGCGATCCTGCCGCCGCGCGCGATATGGTGCGCCGTTCCGGTCAGCAGGGTGTGCCGGTCATTGACATCGGCGGCAGAATCGTGGTTGGCTTCGACCGCGCAAAGATAGACAAATATCTCGGACTCTAATCTCAAGGAGGCTTTATGAGCAAAAAAATTAACCTTCAACCTTTGGGCAGTCGTGTGCTGGTTAAGCCCCTCGAACAGGAAAACAAAACCGCCTCAGGTTTGCTCTTGCCAGAAACGGCGAAAGAAAAACCGCAAACCGGGTTGATTGTGGCAGTGGGCGACGATGAAGAAATCAAGGTCAAAGTGAATGACAAAATTCTCTTCGCAAAATATAGCGGTACAGAGTTCAAATTGGATGGGACAGAATATCTGCTCCTGGAGTCCAACGATATTCTGGCGAAATTCGTTGAGTAGGAATGGATGCCTCGCGCCCTCACCCTATCTTTTCCCAACAGGAGAGGGGGAGGGCGAAAAATTGCATAGAAATAGAAGCGAAGAACCTGCCTCTATAACGGAGGCAGGTTCCGGCTTGTTAAGAAGCGAAGGTTATTTAATCTCGTAGGTGATGGTTACCGTCACGGTGAAAGTCAGCTGACCGGGTTGAATCGGCACTGAGGCTGCTTCTGCTGCACCGCCGCCCTTGCCCCCAAAGAGTGGAATGGGCTGAGCATCCAGAAAACTGATGTTCTGAATCTCACCGAGTTGTACGCCTGCGGCTTCGGCAAGTTCTTGAGCGCGCGCTTCGGCATCTTTCACCGCCTCGGCGCGGGCTTGACGGAGCGCCTCATCCTTGTTTGCCACATCGAACTGAATGCTGTTGACCGTATTCGCTCCAGCAGCAATCACTGTATCGAGCAATTCGCCGAGTTTTTCGAGATCGCGTACGGTAACATACACCGTATTATCCACCGAATACGTCTTTTCGCCACTGGGCAGACCTGTGGAGGGATCGTATCGTTCGATGGGCCAAATGCTGAAGTTGGTCGTGCGAATGTCCTTTGCATCAATGCCGAAATCCCGCAGTGCCTGAATAACTTTTTCAGTTTGAGCGTTATTTTCCTTCACGGCTTCCGATGCATTTGGCGCTTCTGTGTGTACGCCCACATAGATGTAGGCAATGTCCGGTACGAGATAAGCCTCACCGGAGCCTGTGACGCTGAGAGTGCGTACAGGGGGTAGAGCTTGCTGATTGATGGTGGTCGGTCCACACGCGCTCACCATCAGGGCAAGCAGAGCAACCGCCGCAAGTAGAATCTTTTTATTCTTCATAGGTAAACTCCTTTTATGAAAATACTCTGGAAAGTAGACGACGCTTCCCGCAAAAAGTTCCGCCTTGCTTGAATTTTTGTCGTTTTACCTGTACAATTCATGCACATTTGTTCTATGCCGATCAATTTTCAGGAAGTCTACGAAACGATCCGCCAGATTGGCGCTAGCGCACAGGAACGCAAAAAGGTGATTGAAGAACGACGCGCTCAAGCGCGTGAATTATTCGCACGCTATAACGATCTCCTGGATGTGCTGCGCGAAAAAGTGGACTCTGCCAAAGCGGTGGATCCGAATCTCCGCTGCGCGGTCCCGTTGGATGAACCGCTCGCTTCCTCCCACCCGTTGCCTGATTCCGTTATAGAGGCGACACTCATCGCCGCAGACGGCTCGCAGATCAATCCCGACCGTCATGCCTCGGTGCAATTTGGGCTGATCAATGTTGGCGCTATCGTCATGAAGTTAAATTCAGGAGAAGCGCCTGAGATTTTTACCGAGAGTGAGTTGCTTTATGGCGATGACCTCTTCCCCAACGGTGTTCTGATGTCCGAAGGCCTGGTCGCGTTGCAGCGTGACCTGAGGGAACGAACTAAACTCGAAGAATTGTCAAGAGAAATTAAAGGTACGATTGTCACCATCACCGATGGCCCTATCGAATTGTGGGGGGCAAAAGGCGACGATGTGCAGGCATATTCCGATTTTGTGGAACAATACAAAACCATCCTCTCACATCTCCACTCGCGAAACGTGATTACCGCCGGTTATGTGGAAAAGCCCTCCGCCGATCTGGTTGTCCGTTTGCTTGAAATTGCCATGGCGGATCAGGAACAAATTCAAAAAATCCGCGAGTTTCACCCCTTGCGTGGCGTGAGCGATCGCTGGCTCTATGGTGAGCGCGAAAAACCGTTGCTACCCCCTGGTCACCGCTCGGCGGTATTCAAAATTCAATCTGGCTCGGAAAAGAATTACAAGGGTCCGCTGGAATTGCACTTCTTCTACCTGAACGTGGGCACGGAGGGGCATCCCTGGCCCGTGCGCATCGAAGTCCCCAAATGGGTGGTGGAGGACACGGAAAAATTGAACGTGCTTCATGCTGTCCTGGTCGAGCAATGTAAAATTATGGGCAGCAGACCCTATCCTTATCTGCTTCATCGCGCTCACGAGGTTGCGCGCGTCAAGCAGGAAGAAAAACAACAGATCGAGCAACTGCTTGCACTCGAATTGCGTCGGAATAACGAAGAGATTGATGAGACTTCATACAAACAATCGGCAAAGGACTTGCCAGGTAAAATAAGGTGATAATGCCCTGTTACGAAGGTAATAGACCTGTGTTGCTCATCCCCGCTTTCCCTCCCCCCAACCATCCCAGCGGGAGAGGGGCAAAGGGGAGAGAGAAGCTACATACAAAACAAAGTGCTGGAGATTTATTTTATGAAACGTTTCTTTGCCCTTTCTCGCACAACACATGGAGTTTTAGATCTCGCCACGCCGGGGTTTGT
This sequence comes from Anaerolineales bacterium, assembly GCA_035574015.1. GTDB lineage: Bacteria > Chloroflexota > Anaerolineae > Anaerolineales > Villigracilaceae > Defluviilinea. Next base: position 15,788 of record DATLZK010000040.1, on the reverse strand, counting down.
CGCCCTGCTGTGGTTGGGTGATTTTCCTGCATGGCATATCATTCTGCTTTCGATCTTCACCGCCTTTTCCGCTTATACAGCGATCTATGCTTTGAACGATCTCGTTGGCATCACTGTAGATCGCGAAAAATTCAGCGGTGGGATCAACCCTGGTTACTCTGTCGAAGCATCCGCTTTACGCTATCCGTTGGCGCAAAACGCGCTCAGTTACCGCAGCGGTCTGCTTTGGTTTGCCGGCTGGTTTGTGCTGGCGCTCATTGGATCATACCTGCTTAATCCTTTTATCGTTGTCATTTTGATTACCGCCGCAATCCTGGAAGTCATTTATTGTCTGTTACTCAAAGTCACCTGGATGCGCACCTTTGTCAGCGGGTTGGTTAAATCCAGTGGTCCCATTGCGGCGATCTATGTCGTGGACCCCAATCCTTCACTGCCGCTCTTGCTGCTGGTGCTTGCCTGGGTCTTTTTCTGGGAGATCGGCGGGCAGAATGTCCCTGCAGATTGGAATGACACGGTAGAAGATAAGCGCGTCAATGCCAAGACAATACCTTTGCAATTTGGTACACAGGCGGCAGGCTTGGTTATCCTGCTTATGCTGGGTCTTACAGTGGGAATCAGCCTGCTCCTGCCGCGCGTTTCACCTCTTGGCTTGGGCTGGCCCTATCTGCTACTCAGCGCCCTAGCAGGGTTCTTCTTGCTTCTCAAGCCGGCTTATAAACTTTATAAGCAACAAAAGGAAGGGCGACTCGCGGCGGAACTGTTCGATCATGCCAGTTATTATCCGCTGGCACAGTTAAGCATCATCACTGTGTTCGTGTTGTTCAGCAAATATATGGCGCAGTGAGTGATGTTCGAGGAAACAACCGCCGCACGCGAGAATCCAATCCAATGCAAAAGTATGTCTATAAAGAATGACTGACCGCGGAGCGATCGAGCGTTTTCAAAGGGCATTTCTCTGCGATCTCTGTATGCCCAATGAGAACAGTTTTGGAAAGCCTACAAGTTTCGAAACCTTTCCACACAACGCGCGATGAGATGACGAAGGGTTGAATGGTAAAATCGCAGGTTGCGGTAAGAAGCGATGAAATGAAATCGTTGTGCCCAAATGTTTGACGCAAAGAAAAAGCCATTGCCGAAGTGAATTTGCATTTTCTGCAGAGATACATTTTGCGGCAAGGCGGGTTCAATTTTTGGAGCGACAATCATGTTGAAACTCTGTTACAGTACATTCGGCTTGACAAATCTGGATTTTCTGCACGCCATTGAGGTAGTGGACCGGGCAGGGTATGAGGGCGTTGAGCTCTCCTTCCACCGAGACCAGTTCAACCCATTCAACATCACCGACGAATACCTCGAGGCGGTCAAAAAGAAGCTCGATACCCTCAAAGTCAAAGCCGCTTGTGTGTCAACGGCTTCGCATTTTTTCACCCCTCAGCGTCCCCATGAACCGTCGTTGATGAGCCCCGATTTGGCGGGGCGTAAACGGCGCATTGACCTGATCAAGCGTGGTATCCGCGTCGCGCGAAAGTTGGGCGTGCCGCTGGTCTCCTTTGGAAGTGGCTTCATCCGCGATGAGCATGTGAGTAATCCGTCGGTCAACCCGCGTGAACTTTTGGTGGATAGTATCCATCAATGCCTGAAGGAACTTCGCGACGATGATGACATTACCCTGCTGATCGAACCCGAGCCGGGCATGTACATTGAGACGCTCGAACAAGGGATCAATCTGGTCAATGAAATCGGTTCCCCACGCTTCCAATTGCATCTGGACCTGAATCACAACTACTGTTCGGAGCATAACTATCTTGAGGCGCTGGCGAAAGCGGCACCCTATGCAAAGTTTCTGCATGTCTCCGATTCGCGGGAGGGGTACAACCTCAAACTGGTCAAAATGGCAGATGATCTCAAGATGGATTTGAACTTCGCCAAATATCTGATCTACTTCCCCGAATCGGCGGACTATCTGCTGGTGGATCCCGATCATCCCATCTACTTTTACGACGAATTGCCCGATGCAAAACAAAAGAAGCGCATCGAAATGATTTTGGGCTCGGTGAATATTTCCAAACCGCCTGCCTTCGTAGATTACAACAGCCTGTACGCAGGCACCTCTCCCTTTGACAGCGAGATTTTCGTTTATCTGATCTCGGTGCCAGGGCTGAGTTATGATGTCTTAGAACGAGCGCGTCCTATCATCCTCTATTTGCGAAGTACAAAGGATGCAGAGGGGAAACTACTGATGGATAAAATGGTGGCAAACACCCTGACCGGCATTGTCCACTTCCACGAGATCCCCGGCGAAGGGACGATGGATTTCGCGGCCAGTTTCAAGGCACTGACCGATAACGGCTTTTCCGGTTATGCCTCGGTGGAGTTGTACCACCATGTCGCATCATGGGAGAAGGCACTCCACGATAGCTACAGACACTTATCACAATTCGTGTAAGAGTATGACAGGATAAATCCTGTCTTTTCTGTGCAACCCAAAACGCACAAGTCGAAATTTATAGTATAGGAGAGAGTTTATGATAGATGTTAACCAACTCGGCTGGGAGGCTGGGACCGTAGGGGAATTGGATCATCGTTTACTCAAGGCTCCGCATGTCAAATTGCGCTCAGCAAACGAAGGTCCCTCCGGCGATGTCGTCTATGCAGTGGATCTGCGCATCAATCAGCCCAATTCCACCTTTTTATCTTCTACAGAAATGCACTCCTTCGAGCATTTCCTCTTATGGGGCTTCCAGAAATATCTGCCCAAAAACTTCATTTCTGTTGGCTTAATGGGCTGCCAGACCGGCTTTTATCTCATTCTCCTCAACGAAGGCCGCGCGCAGGTCATCATGGACGTCTATGAAAAAATCCTGAATGATATTTTATCCGCCAGTGAAGTGCCATACGCCAACATCATGCAGTGCGGCAATTACAAGAATCACAGTTTGGAAATGGCGCAAGCACTTGCCAGACGGGTGTTGGATGCCAAAGCAAGCTGGCGGCAGGTGGTATGAGGCATGAAATGAGCGTTCGTCGAGTCACTTATCAGTATCCGATTGAATATCAGGTGATCAACACCTCGAACATCTTTCACCCGCAAAATTGGGCGCTTCTCTCTGTAGGACGAATCGAAGACGCGCGCCGCTTTGTCGTGGTGGATGCCAATGTGGAAAAACATCATTCCGCTGAAATCCGTGAGTATTTTGCCTATCATCATGTGGAGGCTAAGATCGTCGTCTTTCCCGGCGGTGAAGAGAACAAGACTCTTGAGCATTACCTGACCATCGTGCGTGAACTCGATACTTTTCCCATTCATCGCCGCGATGAACCCATCATTGCCATTGGCGGCGGCGTACTAACCGATCTCGTCGGTTTCGTTGCCGCCAGTTACCGCCGCGGCATACCTTACATCAAAGTGCCGACAACCTTGATGGGTTATGTAGATGCATCTATCGGCATCAAGACCGGTATTAACTTCAACAGCAACAAGAACCGCTTGGGAGCATTTCACGCCCCTCAAATCGTTCTGCTCGATAAATCCTTTTTAAAAACTCTGCCGAGACGCCACATCCTGAACGGTGTGTGTGAGATCATCAAACTTGCTGTCATCAAGGATGCCATTCTCTTCGACATGCTGGAAGCGCACGGCGCACAAAGTGTGGATGCACATTTTCAAAACGAGGAAGGCAACCTGATCCTCGACCGCGCCATCGCCGGCATGCTGGAGGAACTCGAGCCTAACCTTTTCGAGGAAGACCTAGCGCGCAAGGTGGATTTTGGACACACCTTCAGTTATGGGCTGGAGACCCGCCATGAAGCCCATCTTCTTCACGGTGAAGCGGTTCTGCTGGATATCCTCATTTCGACGCTGATTGCACGGGCAAGGAATTTGCTCAGTGCGGAAGAAACGGGACGCATCTTCCGCCTGACAGAGACTTTGGGCTTCGCACTCGACGCTTCGATTCTCGACCCGCATCTGCTCTGGGCTTCGCTAGTCGAGCGCACCTACCACCGCAACGGCTTACAACGTGTTCCGATGCCGCGCGGCATTGGGGGCTGTGTATTTCTCAATGACATCCGCGCCGAGGAAATCGAATCTGCCGTGGAAACCCTGTCGTCGTTATGGCGAACCGCTACCCTGAGCACTGCGCAGCATGAGGCGACGCAAAATACTCTCATCCGCTTTATAGATTCGCAATGACAGGTAAGTCATTTTATTTTAGAGGATTGGCTAACCATGAACTCGTTTGAAAATGCAGATCTCAAAGAAATCGAAAAGTTCGACAGGGTTTCGCAAATTTGGTGGGATCCAAAAGGAGAGATGGGTACGCTTCACACCATCAACCCGCTGCGTACTCAGTTCATCATGGAAAAACTCACAACGGCGAATCCGAAAATTTTGGATGTGGGCTGCGGCGGAGGGATTCTCTCTGAGGCGCTGGCAAAAGCCGGGGCGCGGGTGACAGGCTTGGACTTATCCGAAGCGTCCCTGCGTGTCGCCAGGCAACACGCTCAAAGTCAGGGTCTTCAAATTGATTATCGCTACGAAAGCGTTCAAGACGTCGCCGAAAAAGAGGCAGAGACATTCGATGCCGTCGTCTGTATGGAAATGTTGGAGCATGTTCCCGAACCCGCAAAGGTGGTGGCGGCATGTGCAAAAGCCTTGAAGCCGGGTGGGCATGCTTTCTTTTCTACCATTAACCGCACGCCCAAAGCCTTCCTCTTTGCAATCATCGGCGGCGAGTATATTTTGCGCCTTCTGCCGCGCGGCACACATACCTACTCGAAGCTGATTCGTCCACAGGAGTTGAAGGATTGGGCGCGCGAGGCAGGTTTGGAATTTGTGCGCCTCGCCAGCCTGATCTACAATCCTTTCACTCGCAAATTCAAAGTTGTTGCGGATGTGGAAGATGTCAACTATTTTGTGCATTTCGTAAAATAACGTCCGTTCGGGATCGGGACTTTTTCACCGCCGAGAAGCAGAGAACCTGTATGTTCTTACATAAACTGGTGAGCAATGCCGAACGTGCGCGGCAAAGGGGGGTAGGTTTTGCCTTGGTCCTGAGCTATGATTTCCTTGCGAGGACGGGAGATGACTATGACTCAACCCATTGAAATCGGACGTTTGCTCCGCGCTGGCACAACGGGCTTCACGGCCGGCTGCCGCGTCAAGCAACTGGATGCACCATCGTTTGGTGCATTGGTGCGCGCGCCGTTGGAAAATGGTTATCAGATCTTTGGCGTCATTTACGATATTCGCATTGATGACGACGGTCTGGTACGTCAACTGGTCACAGCGGAGAACGTCAGCGATGAGGTAATGCGGGATAATCGCGAACGAAGGATCGTACCGGTCGAGATGTCTGTGCTATCGGTAGGATACGAACAAGACGGGAGGATCTATCACCTCTTGCCGCCGCGTCCGCCGTTGAGTCTGGATGTGATTTATTTGTGCAATGAAAGGGAAGTAGTCCGTTTTACTGAACGATTTGGCTATTTCAGGCATATCCTGAATGCAAAGGATATACCGATTGGCGAAGTCATCGCAGCGCATTTGCAGCAAGCGGGGAGCGCGAGGGGAGCAGGAAGAGAAAAATGGAAAGAAGCGGCAACACACGAAATCATTACCCTGCTGCGCGATGATTACCCGACGTTGATGAGTGTGTTGGGCGCGCTGAGCGAGGTGAGTGTGTAATCTCTTCTCCTCTTGCTTACAAGGACGACAGGAGAATTTTATGGAACAGCGTACAAAGATTGGCTATCTCGTCGGCGGTGGACTCAAAGAAAACTTTCGCGTGCGTCTCACCGTTTCGCCGCAGGAGGTGCAGGAGGGGGCATTCGTCGTCATCCAGAGTGGGGAGTGGAATTACTATGGCATCGTCACAGATATTCAACTCGGTGCGACTGACCCGCGCTTTGCCGATGAACAGATGGAGGGTCGCTTCCCCGCGCAGATCTCAAAGGCGCTACATGGGCAAACGCTCTTCGCAAATCTGGAAGTGTTGCCGAATCTCATGTTGGAAATCGGACCTGAGCCCGGCACGCCCGCCTATCAGGATTGGCGTAAAAAAATAGATGCAGGGCTGAAAGATGAGCCGCGCCTTCTGCCCGTCAAAAATGTTCCCCCCCATCACGCGCAGGTATATTTGGCAAACGAGGGCGATATTGCCGAAATCTTCGGTGACCCGGCTGAAAAGAGCAATTTTGTAATCGGCTATACGCGCGAACAGAATCACCCGGTATGCATTGACCTAGAAAAGTTCGTCCAGCGCTCCTCTGGCGTATTCGGTGCGACAGGTACAGGCAAATCGTTTCTTACGCGTTTGGTGCTGGCGGGGCTGATCAAATACGATAAAGCCTCGGTCCTCGTATTGGATATGCATAATGAGTACGGTTTCGACGATGTGGCATCGGATACAAAAAAGCCTGTACCAGGACTGAAGACCAAGTTCAGATCGAAGGTAAGGGTTGTTGGTTTGGGAGCCGGAACCACGATTCGGGGGCAGGTTCCGGACTTTCATCTGGAAATCTCCGCCGGCGAGATTTCCACATCGGATATTGAGATGTTGACGCGCGAATTGAATTTGCGCGAGACTGCGCCGACCGTCCTGAACGCCTTGTACACTTCGTTTCGCGAGAATTGGTTTGCAGAGTTTCGCGCCATGAACCGCGAAGAAGTGGAGATGGAAGATGAAAAAGGAAAGATAAAGCGAGTGCCTGCAGAGGGGAGTGTCGCAAAATGGGCAAACGAAAACGGTGTGAACGTGATGGCGGCGGAGGCGCTTCACGACAAATTGCGACGCCTCTTCACGAAACCGTACATCGTGGAAAAACCCGCCGCAGACAGTGTGAAAGAAATCATTCAATCGCTCGAAAATGGTCACCATGTGATTTTGTCTTTTGGCGAGCACGAAACTGACCTAGACTATCTGCTTGTCTCGAACTTGTTGACGCGCAAAATCCGCAAAGTATGGGAGGAAAAGACGAATGCCTTCCGCACACATGGCAAGGTAGAGCCGCGTCCTTTGGTGATCGTGGTAGAGGAGGCGCACAAATTGCTGAATCGCGAAATGGCAGCGCAGACAACCTTCGCTACGATTGCGCGAGAACTCCGCAAATATTATGTGACCCTGCTGATCGTTGATCAGCGCCCGTCGCAAATTTATGATGAGGTCATGTCGCAGTTGGGGACGCGCATTTCCGGCTGGCTTGGCGATGAGGACGACATCCATGCCGTGCTTTCGGGTCTCGCGGGACGCGAGGCTTTACGCGGCATGTTAGCACGCTTACAGCCAAAGGAGGAGGTGTTACTGCTCGGTTGGGGTGTCCCCATGCCGCTGCCTGTGCGCTCGAGAAGATATGATGAAGGATTTTGGAGAGAGTTGCTAGGTGGAAAGGAAAAGATGAGCAGAGAGCAAAGTTTGAAGGAGTTGGGATTTTGATTGACAGAGCGCTGAGGCCGTCCATATACCCATCACAGAGATTGCAAAACAAACTCTATGTCCTTCAAAGTAGTCCTGATAGCCGCCATGCGAAAATGACCCGGCATCGTGTGCGCCATTCTCAAACAGGGTCGCTCCTGCAATCCTGCACATCATGCCAGCCACGCTTGACAAGAAATACAGTTACTCTGTGGTAAATCACCAAAAAGCCCATGAGAGGAGCCGCTCTCTGGTTTATGGGTCTCATTGGAATTTGAGGGCAGAGCGTTTTGTTTCGGGTCAATGAGTTTTGTGATGGGGTTTTCTTTTTGGGTTACTCGTCCTGTGCGCAACGAAAACCAATGCGCGGGGAAAATTCTCCAAGATATTCGCTCGAGCCAGGGATGGCGTTCAGGTTCGAGCCGCGAACCGAAGAGCGCTTCGCGAGACGGATGTTGATCTCTGCATCGCCCAGACTGCCCCCACGCACGACGCGGTTGAATGTAGAACTGGTCTGTGGTCCCTTTGGATCAATCGCTTCGCTGATGAGATAATAATCGAATTTATAAAAATCATTTGTCCACTCTGCTACATTGCCTGCCATATCCAGCACGCCAAAAGGACTTGCACCTAAAGGGTAGGAGCCGACGCGCGAAGTGTCTTTGACAATGAAGTTGAAATTGGCAAACGTGTAATCCGGTTTGTCCTCGCCCCAGGGGAACGTGCGGAAGTCGTCCCCGCGCGCGGCGCGTTCCCATTCGGCTTCGGTTGGGAGTCTTCTCCCTGCCCATTCACAGTATGTCTTGGCTTGTCCCCATGTGACGTAAATAACTGGATAATCGTTGAACTCTGGATTGCCAAAGTAAAAATCACGTCGCGATGAGCGCGTGCTTTGCGGAGGCGTACACACACCAGCCTGAACGCACAACGCATACATTGCGTTCGTTACTTCGAGTTGATCCATCCAGTAGGCGCTCAAGGTCACATCGTGGTCAGGAACTTCGTCTGGAGCGCGGCGCACATCCATGCCGCCCATTCGGAACGTCCCGGCGGGAATATAGACTTGCGGCATGCCATCAATGGGAGAGATGCGTATGCGTGCGAATTCTTCTGTGGGGACGGGGGTAGATGTAGGCGTATTGATTTCGAGGGTGGCAGTGGGGAGGGCAGTTGGGGAGAGGGTCGGTATGGAAGTGGAGGTAGGTGTTTCCAGAATAGGCGGTTCCATTTCCAAACCACATGCCGAAATGATGAAAACAAGGAGAAGGAGCGGGAGGAGTTTTTTCATAAAGCCGATTATATGTCATCGGGAGTGGCAATCTTTGCAGAGTTTTCGACGAGGGATACAAATGGGTTTGTCATGGATTACGCCTATGGCGACGCGCCGACGAATTCCAGAGCATAGAGTGCGTCGGTGTAGCCGGGGCGTATGGATAACGCTTTGCGCCAGTCGTTGATTGCGCCGGTTACGTCGCCTTTACGGTAGAGCGCCCACCCGTGCCATAACCAAGCCTCTTCGGACATTTCCGTTCGCTGGATGGCATATTCGGTGAGGGCAAGCAGGTCGTCAATGCGATGAGCGTGGAAGTTGGCGATGAAGGGACCGAACTGGTAGCGGAACATACGTTGGGGCAAGCCAATTTCGCGCGCTTTATCGTAGGCGGCGTTTGCCTCTTCGTAGCGTTCAAAGTAAACGAGGTTGCTGCCAAGATTGAACCAGGCAAAGGCGTCGGCGGGGTTTTTAACGGTGGCGGCTTGGGCGAGGGCTAACGCGTTTTGCCGATTCTGGTCAGGGTCCCAGTTTGAAGCGAGCAGAGATTTGATCTCCTCCTCTTGTTGAGGCAAATAAACGATCATGTATAGGTAGTTAAAGGGTTTCCATTCTTCCAATAATTTTTCATAAGAGATGTTTTGATCGGGACCGCGATAAGTATCCTGTGCGATGAAAGTTTGTGTGGCATCGTCGTAGCCGGTGAGCAGGAGATAATGCGCTGCCCAGAGATCGTCGTCGGGCCAGCCGGTGTCGTCAGGGTTGAGCGAGGTAGTACTTTCGATGATCACCGGGTAGTTCGCGGCGATAAGGCGTTTGAGCGTGTCGAGGTCGCCGCCCACGCGATATTCGATGCGAAGCCAGCCCGCGTAATTGCGCACCCAATATGCCATCTCTTCGGGGTTGACGTTACGGTCGCCGTTGACGGGTTTGATGACATCCGAAATATCCTTTTGCGTTCCATTCCATCCGAACATGTGTAGCATCATTGAGAGCGCGGCAGGGCCACAGTTGTTTGCCGTTTGTTTTTCATAAGGAGGCGTGTTGAGGAATGCTCGCAGTGGCGGCGGGGCAAGTGTGGGTGTGGCAGGAACAGGTGTTTCGCTGATCTGAACCGTTGGTGTGATCAGAGGCGTTGGGCTTGCAGGGCTTTGTGTGCGCGTTGGGTTTGGAATCGCTGTTGGGACCTCACCAACAGGATGAATTACGTTTCTGACGTATGTTTTCGCCACTTCATACCGCCAGGCAAGACGACTGTTGATTGCAGGGATCTGGTAAAGCAGGATGGCAAGGAGGATGACTCCTGCCCCAATGGACAAAACGTTTCTTTTGGACATGAGGGAAAGTGTAACAGAGTTGAATGAGTCAAAATTAATCGCTGGGATAAGCCTGGTGATTTGGTAAACATTATCGGCAATAATTTGTTGGACATCGAATGTCTCGAAGTGCGCGAATTTTTCGGGCTATTCGTGCAAATTCAATGCGAAAATCAGAACCTCTTGCTTATTACCGATAAAGTCTAACGTCAGTTTGGGATAGAGATTTTTCATCACGGAGTAACTTGACATTAAATTTTCCGCCTTGCTCCGTTGTAAACAAACGCGCATGCTTTGCATCGCTTTGACCCCACTCCCACTGGGAGAGGGGTGAAGGGGTGAGGGAGAAGCGCTGCTACCTCAAACCGTTTATCCCGAATTCACGTTACTTGTGTCCGAGTAACTCCAGCGCGGCCGCGAGGGATGGATCGGTCTCGAAGTAAAAGGTGTTCCATTCTGCAAAGGCGTGTACATCAGGAACGATACCTGTCTCCTCCCAATTGTCATCCGAGAAATCCGAATCGAACGTCTCAGCGGCGATCCACAGCATGGATCCATCCGGTAGATTGTAGCCGTTCAGGACTTCCACATTGCCCAGACTGGTTTCACCCACAATCTTGGCCTGGCGCGCGTCCCTCAATACGCCGGCAAAGATTTCGCCAAAACTGGCTGTATCCTCGCTGACGATCACGATCAGCGGAACGGTTTGAGAGTTATGGATGGGGTTTGGTTCGATAGTCATGACGCGTGATGTACTGCGACTGACGAACCTGCCCACTCTGCCGTTCAAGAAATGTGCCATGATCGGTTCCACCACCGAACTGCTTCCACCGCCGTTCAGACGCACGTCCAGAATCAGACCATCCAGCGGACCAAACTCATTGAGCGCGGCTTCGATTTGCGGTGGGATGGTCTCATCGAAGAACGTTGGGATGAAAAGATAACCGATTTTTGAGCCGTCGCTGGTTGGCACCAGGCGCGCGTCAATGGTCAAGCCTCCCCGGATGGTCGAGCGGATGAGCATCAAGTCGCGTGGTGCTTCGCCGGGGGATTGCACTTTGAGAATCACAGCAGAACATTCGGGACCGCGCACGCGGTTGTGCATTTCATTAACCACCGGAGGCAAACCATCTGCAAGCAGGATGGTATCGTGAGGTTTGATGCCGGCATGCTCCGCAGGCGAACCGGGGAAGGTCGAGATGACGATCATCCTTCCGGTTTCCAGATCCGGCTGTGCATAAATGCCGATGCCCACAAACTCCGATTGACCCCTCAATGCCGCTTCATCTTCTTTTACCTCCAACGGTGAGAGCAGGTACGAGTGTTCATCTCCCAATTCCTCGATCATGGCTTGCATTTCATGATAGAAGGACTCTGTATCCAGGCCGGCTTCGACCTTTGCTGTATATCTCGCCTCGATCTCGTTCCAATCTTTGCCATTAAAGTCTGGGTACACGTAGACGGCTCGAACAATCTCACCGATGCGCTTCAGCACGCGCAGTTGTTCGCTCTTCGAAATATCTGGATTGGCGGTAAGTTCCGCTGTGGGCAGAGCCGCCTGTTCCGGTGGAACGGTGGCGAAAGGTTGTCCGGCACACTGAGGCGGAATGTAAGCCGGGACGAGTGGTGTAGGTGTGGGGGTCAGCGAGGGCGTGAAGGTGGCGGTCGGCAAAGGAGTGGGCGGCGTAATCATTTGCATCACAAAGTTGCACGCCAGCAAAGTGGAAGACAAAAGCCCAAAAGCGAATCGTTTGATTTTCATCATAACCTCTAAGTTGAAAGGATTGATGCGCTCTCATCGCGCATGCTGGAATAAAGCGGAGAGTGGCTTGAGATCGGAAACCGGCACAGCAAGATTTTTCGTGCGCGTTTGATCGTATTGAAAAACACGTACACCTGCTCGCATTGGGCTAGCCCGTCTGCCAAATTCCTCATGTGTAAGCCAACCTGTGAGCAAAATATCCATGCCATAAACCCAGATATTACTCCAATCCGAGCCGTTGATGAGATACGTCTCTTTTTTGACCGGGCTGTGGATTCCGATGCGCGCCTTCGGCAGGGAGTTAATATGAACATAGGCAAGCGAAAACAACTCCTCGTTGAGTTGAACACGCGTGCGCGGTGGAAGTTCTACAACAAGCCGCCGCATCTCGCGCCCCTCATCCTGCCCACCGATTTCGAGAAGTTGAGTCTCCGCCGATTCGGACTTCAAGACCAGCGCGCCGAGTGAATGCCAGTGAGGCGGACGCGCCCACCGGTCGGGCATCACATGTACAAGGTAGTGCGGCAATCCTGTTGCAATGACTTTCTTCCAATCTGTCCGCGAGGCAGTTACCAATCCTAAAAGAAATGCGAAAATGTAAATATCTTTGGCAGAGTGCCCCTCCGCAACATGCTGGTCGGATGGGACCAACGCAGGTGCCTTGAGCACTACTCCCGGATTGCGTTTGATTTCAGTAATTTGATTTCGATGGGTGATAAGGAATGATTTGATGTCACATCTCTTTCCGCCCAGCGAAACATCGTAGCGATCCGGATCGGTGAACGGCGTGGCACCTTTCACATCGAATGGAATGTTCTGCTCCGAAAGGTAACGCCTGAATGCCAGTTCTACTGCGATCCCTGCTACAATCCTTCGCAGACGATGATAAGGTGATCCCCCCATTCGATTGTAAGTATAGGGTAGTGAATGGGTGGCATATGCAATGCCACCTTCTGTTAGATCGGACGTGTAGGGAAGGTGAAGAAAGTCTGAGGGAGAAAGCATCAAGAACTACTCTTGCATAGTTTCCAAACGCGGCAACTGACCCTTCTGACAGATTGACGATCCGCCTCTACTTCATTCATTCCTAAATTGCAGACAATAATGATGGAACGTATTGCTCACCCACGCCGAGCCCAGCCCATACGGCGCGAGGGGCTGATTATCCTGTAGCCAGATCTTTTCGTCTTTCAAAGCGAAAGTCTTTCCCAATTCGCGGGCAATATCCCAGGCGAGCGGGTAGATCTTCCCACCTTTTTTCACATTCTTGACAATGATTGTGAGATACGCTTTCTCGCGCAGCAAAGGTTTCAAGCCCTTATAGATAGAGATCAGTTTCTCGAGAAACTCTTCATAGTTGCGGATATTGCCGAGGTCGTTCGGATCTGCCGAGTAGACGACATCCAATTCTTTGCTGCTGCGCCGCTTTCTTTGAGTTTCTGCACCTTTAGCGTGGAGCATATCCCAATACGGCGGGGAAGTCAAAACATAATCTATAACCGGCAGGCGGTAATTGGGAATATGGGCGGCATCGCCGATGATGATCTCTGCAGTTAGTCCTGCCGCGCGCTGACCCAACCTCTGGCGTTCCTCCTCGATGAATTGCCTCGCCATCTGTGCATATTTTGGATTCAATTCGATGCCATGACTGTTGCGTCCGGCGCGCAGTGCGGCAATCAGTGTGGAACCTGTGCCCGCCATCGGATCGAGAACGGTTTGCCCCTTCTTGGTGAAAAATTCGATGAACTCCTGAGCCAGGGTTTCTGGAAACTTGGCGGGATGCACCAGTGCTCCCTTTTTGCGAGGCGGAGGATTATGGATGAACCATGATTTTTGAAACTTGATCCATTCTTTGTTGGTGAGGTCGTTGAGTTTATTGCGGGTCATAGGTTAATCGTAATCGGTAAATCTGCAAATCGCCAATCGTCAACCGTACATCACTATGGCGTTAACACTACAGCGCGCACAGACAGATCCGAAAATATAACGGTCACAGGGGTATCTCCTGTGGAGCGCGCAAAGACGCCGAACCCTCCGCTCGGAAAGGTTTTCTCGATTACACTGAATTGGAAGCGATCATTGAGAAACAGCCGCATTTCGCTGCCGGCTGCCCACAACCCAATGCGCACCTCTCCCGGCGCGCCCGGCGGCGCATCTCCACTTGGAACCGGTTCGGAAATAACGAGGCGTACGCCGGATTTGACGCGCTCCGCGTGCACCATTCCATTGCATGAAAGGACAAAGCGATAGAACGAATTGCCCGCCGCGCGCACGATGATTCCATAGTTATCGCTTCCACGGCACAAGTTGAGTCGCGCCGTGATCTCGGCGTAAAAGTCCGTCAACACCGCCTCACGCCTCATGCTTTGCAAATAGATGCCGGGCTGAACAGCAAGCGTCAGCGCGTTGTGGGTGATGATGGCGCTTCCTTGATCCGATGTGGCGGTATCCCATAGTTCATCGTCGGAGAAATCATCGGTGAAGAGGACCGCCCCAAGTCCGGGATTCATCTGCGGTGTGGAAGTAGGGGTGAGAAAAACTTTCGGCGTTGGCGTGGCTGAAGGGGGGAACCAAATAACGGTTGGGGTGGGAGGCGAAGAGGGAGTGAGAGTCGGGAGAGGCGACGCGACAGAGGAAGGCGAATCCCAGGGCTGGCATGCATTCAATACAACCATCAGGGCAAATAGAAAAAGCGAAGAAGATGAAATTTTCACGGAAGAACTCATGTCAAACTACATGAAGAATACAGTGCAAGGTATTGTAAAATAACATCAAACATTCTACCGCTTTATTGCGGCACTTTGTAGCACACAAGGAGATTCTATGACTGAAAAACGGGTGTTGGTCACAGGGGCTTGTGGCGAGATAGGTCAGGCGCTCGTTCAAAGTTTGGCGGAACGGGGCGGTTATCAAATCGTAACCGCGGATCTGGCTCCGCTGCCCGATAGCATTCGGGGAATGTCGACAGAACATGTGCAGGGGGACTTGATCTACAAAATCAAAATGTTCTATGACTATGATTTCGACGTGATTTTCCATCTGGCGGCTTCGCTTTCCTCCAAGGCAGAGGTGGCAACCGAGGAGGCGCATCGCATCAATGTGGAAGGCACCATGCAATTGTTGATGCTGGCGGCCTATCGCTCGGAGAAATATAGAAAGCCCGTGAAATTTTTATTCCCCAGTTCGATTGCCGCTTATGGAATGGACAACCTTGAGGTGAAGCGATCCGCTGGCCGTGTGAAAGAGGAGCAGTACAACACGCCGCACACCATGTATGGCTGTAATAAACTCTACTGTGAAAAACTGGGCATTTATTACAGCAGATATTACGGGCAAAGACATCTCGATGCAAACCCACCGGTCATGCTCGATTTCCGTGCGCTTCGTTTTCCGGGGTTGATCTCCGCGTTCACCCTGCCCAGCGGTGGCACCAGTGACTATGGACCTGAAATGCTCCATGCTGCCGCGCAAGGCAAGCCCTACGTTTGCTTCGTGCGCGAAGATACCAAGATTTCATTCATGGCAATGCCCGACGCGATTAAATCCCTGTTGATGCTGATGGACGCGCCGCGCGAGAACTTGAAACATCAAGTCTACAATGTCGCCGCGTTCGCCATGACAGCCGGCGAGTTCCGCATGCGCGCCCTGCGGGCGTTCCCCAATGCGCAAATTACCTTTGAACCCAACCCGCGCCGGCAGGGTATCGTTGACTCGTGGCCCGAGGACGTGGACGATTCGCTTGCGCGCGCCGAGTGGGGCTGGTCGCCAGACTATGATGCCGATCGGTTCTTTGACGAATACTTCCTGCCGCAGATCCGTAAGCGATATGGTCGGTAGAGGTGATCTGTCACAAGCCCATCGAACGAAGCCTTGTCTGAGCGCTCGCAGCGAGCCTCTGTATTGTTCTCACTGCAACCCTGATATAATTTCTCGCCGATGAAAACGCGAGTTCTCTTTTTTTGTTTAATCATCGTCATGTTGTGGCTTGGCCTGACACTGCCCACAGCAGGTGTAAACGCCGCGCCGCA
>DATLZK010000039.1:0-94623 GCA_035574015.1 Anaerolineales bacterium | reverse complement strand
AAGTGCAAGAGGCCAGTTCCTTCTTCCACAAATCGCCCTGCTCCGATGACCAGACGGTACGAGTAAATACCTCCCTTTGCTGAAGGTCGAAACGCCCGTGGTCCCCGCGCAATTTCTCAACGAGGCGGGCATTGTCGGTGCGGCGCTGGCGGCGAGGAAAGGGTAACAATCGAGCAAACCGAAGGCGGCTTTCGAGCCGTCTTTTTATTTATCCGTGTTCATCCGCGTTCATCTGTGGTTTAATTCTTTGCAATGGATACGAAAAGCCTGCACGTTCTGGAATACCCGAAGATACGCGAGCGGTTGAAGTCGTTTTGCGATTTTTCCGCCTCGATGGAACTGGCGCTTGCCCTCGAGCCGACCGATTCCTACGACCTCGCCCTTGCCCGCCTCGCCGAAACGACCGAGGCGCGGCGTCTGCTTTCCGTGCAGGATGTGGGCATCGGCGGCGCGCACGACATCCGCCCGGCGGTGGATCTGGCGGCGCGCGGCGGCACGCTCCACCCTCAGCAACTGCTAGATATTAAAGCCACGCTCATTTCCTGCCGCGAGTTGAAGAAGACCTTCGAGCGCAAAGCGGACGAATACCCGCGTCTCGCGCAAATCGCGGCGGGACTCCCCGACACGCACGGCATCGTGGACGCCATCACGCGCGTCCTCTCCGACCGCGGCGAGGTGCTCGATTCCGCCTCCCCGAAACTTGCCACGCTGAGGCGCGACATCAAAGTCGCGCATGACCGCCTCATGTCGCGCCTGCAAAGGTATCTTACCGAAGCGGCTAACAAACTACAGGAACCCATCATCACCCAGCGCGACGGGCGTTACGTCATTCCCCTGCGGGCGGAGTTCAAGGGGCAAATCAAGGCGGTGATTCACGACCAGTCCTCCAGCGGCGCAACGCTGTTCGTGGAACCCCTGCCGGTGGTGGAACTCAACAACGAACTGCGCGAACTCGAACTCAAGGCGCGCGAGGAAGAGCGTCGCATTCTGCACGAGCTTTCCATGCAGGTCGGCGAACATGCCGTCGAGTTCAAATACGGCATCGAAAACCTTGCCATGCTCGACCTGATTTTTGCGAAGGCGAAATATGCGGAGGAGTTGAAGGCGGCAGAACCAATCCTGCATGAAATGAAAGACGAAAGAAGAAAGAAGAATGAGGACAAACCTCTTTCCTCTTTCTTCTTTCGTTTACTCCAGGCTCGCCATCCTCTCCTCGATCCCAAAACCGTCGTCCCCATTGACGTGAATCCCAAGCCCGGCACGCGCGCCATTGTCATCACGGGTCCGAACACGGGCGGCAAGACCGTCTCGCTGAAGACCGTCGGTCTGCTGGCGCTCATGGCGCAGAGCGGACTGCACATCCCGGCGCAGAGTGGCTCGGAACTGCCGTTCTTTCACAACGTCTTTGCCGACATCGGCGACGAGCAATCCATCGAACAGTCGCTCAGCACGTTCAGCGGTCACATCACCAACATCATCCGCATCCTCAAGCAGATTGACGAACGCTCGCTCGTCATCCTCGACGAACTGGGCGCCGGCACCGATCCGCAGGAGGGTGCGGCGCTGGCGCGCGCCATCCTCCAGCATCTGCTCGACGTGGGATGCATCACGCTCATCGCCACACACTACCCCGAACTCAAGACGTTCGCGCATTCGACGGAGGGCGTGGTCAACGCTTCTTTGGAATTCGACATCAAGACTTTGCGCCCCACCTATCACCTCGAAATCGGACTGCCCGGCCGTTCGAACGCCCTGCTCATCGCCCAGCGCCTCGGTCTGCCTCAGCCGATCATTGATTCGGCAAAAGCGGAGATTCACCCCGACAACCTGCGCGCCGACAAACTGCTCGACGACATCCGCAAAGAACGCAACCGCATCTCGCGTGAGCGCGAGAAACTGGAAAAAGCCCGCGCCCGTCTCGAAGCGCAGACCCGCGAACTCGAAAAGCGGCTCGAAAAAATCGAAGACGAACGCCGCGAAGTGCTGGCAAAGGCGCGCGCCGAAGGCGAACTGGAGGTTGCCATCCTGAAGAAGAACATCGAATCGCTGAAGGCGCAATTGAAGAAGGCGCGACAGCCGCTGGAGGCGTTGAAGGCAATCGAAAAGAAGGTGGAGGCGATGGAGGAGAAGGTCGAAGCGCCGATTGAAAGAAGAAGTAATCAATCGTCAGTGAGCAGTGGTCAGGCGCTGAAGTTGGGAGAGCGGGTCGTCGTCGGCACGTTGAATGCCGAAGGTGTGGTGACAGCCCTGGGTGAGTCCGATGCGGAGGTGCAGATTGGGAGTCTGCGCGTGAGGGCGAGGCTGAGCGATTTGATGAGGAAGTCGGGCGAGGAGTCGAAAGTCGAAAACGAAGTCCTGAGCTTGTCGAAGGGTCAAAAGTCGGTTGATGTTCGACCTGCGACCTTTGGCACAACGAAGTCACCCGGATTGGAGTTGAATCTGCGCGGCAAACTGGTGGATGAAGGATTGGAGGAACTGGAGCGGTATCTGGAGAAAGCCTATGCGGCGGGACTGCTGTTCGTGCGGATTGTGCATGGCAAGGGGACCGGCAAGATGCGCGAGGCGGTGCGAAACGCGTTGAAGGAAAGCCCATATGTGGCATCGTTTGAAGAACCTAAAGAATCAGAGGGTGGCGCAGGGGTGACAATTGCAAAACTCAATCACTAAAACGAGCAGAGTTCATGCCCGAAGACCGCGACCTTTTGGGCACAGCATGGAACTCCTTCAAAGGCATTCCCACATGCTGAAAGGAAAGGCGCGGGGAAACGTGACAGAAGCGAATATTGCGAGTTAAAATAATACAGGCGAGAAGCGAAATGGGAGAGAGACTTATGACTATTGACGATGCCATCCAGCAAATGACTGAAAAAATCAAAGCCGCGTCTCCAAGCGCGGAGATCAAAGCCGTAAAGATGTCCGATGAGGAGGCACGCTTGAGTGTATACGCTCCCGCCCCCGACATTCAAAAGATCAAGGATGCAACCTTCCAGCCGGCGATTGATTTGCTCAACAACGAGGGAATGGATATTCAAGTGTTTGTGTATGACAAGGATGCGCCGCCGTTGAAAGGATAAAGGGTAAATTTTGAAGGAGGAAGACGATCCGCCGGGTCGTCTTTTCATTGTCCCGTGACGGCGCGCCAGACAGCATTGAGTGCTGCAAGGCCTGTCATACGGTGGCGCTGCGCGGCTTCTTCGGTCAAATAAATATCGCCTTGCAACGGGCGATCAGGGCGTGTGTACAGTCCACGATTGGGGAGATCGGAAACAGCCGCCCAAAAGTTCCAGAGTGGCAAGTCGTATTCAGCAGCGAGCAGAGCCATGTCGCGGTTGATGCGTTCGTCCTTTTCGCGGTTGTCGGCTTTGGTGGCAAGGATGGGGATCACGCCGGCGTCCAGCAGTTGATTGATGATCTTGCGCAGATATTCGGTATTGCGTGATTCGAAATGTGTCCCTACCTGAATGATGACGAACGAGGGACGGTGTATGCGCAGTTCGCATTGGACGGGCGTCTCTGCAAACGTACAACCGAATTCGCCGCGATGCCACTGTGTCCATAGTAGAGCGCCAGGGGTGGTGCCGTCCTGTACAGTGGGTGATTCGCGGTTAAAAGAGCCTTTGAAATATTCGACCGCTTCGCGCAATTCCGGCGAAAGCCTCTGCACGAGGAGCGCATCGGTATCGAATACACCGAAAAATTCAGCAGGACGCGTCTGGCAATCTCCGAAGATCGAAAACGCGTGTGGGTTGTTCCCAAGCGATTGCCCATACTCGTACACGTCGCGCAGGCTGGGATCAACAACTGGAAGGATAGGCCAGTTTTTCCAATCAGCGGGGTCGAGGGTAAGGGATGAAAAGGTGGGAATTTGAGATTGGGGCGTTGCTGTTGGAAACGGGGTGTTTGTAATCTCGGCTTTGAGGATGGGAGAATTAGCAAACAGAGGCGCTGGCGCGGGAGCAGTGTGGGTGGGAATAACAGGCTTGGAGGCAGAAGGAGTCGCAGGAGTTGGCGCGGCACAAGCCGTCAGCCATATGCAAAACGCGAAGCAGAGCATTCGCTTCATGCTTTTGAGTATATCCAAATATGTTAAACTTGCAGCGATGACTTATCAGGGACTCATTCATAAATACGGACACCTGCTCGATCTCCCGCTTCATTCTCGGACCGTAAGCCTGCTCGAGGGAAATACGCCTTTGATCTCCGCCGAAAGATTATCCCGTCAAATGGGCGGCGATTTTGAACTGTTCATCAAATATGAAGGACTTAATCCGACCGGCTCATTTAAAGATCGCGGCATGACAGCCGCCGTGAGTGAGGCTTTCGGGCGCGGCGCAAAGACGGTGATTTGCGCTTCCACCGGCAATACCGCTGCCTCTGCCGCCGCCTACGCGGCGCGCGCGGGGATGAAATCCATTGTGTTGATTCCACAGGGTAAGGTGGCGGCAGGAAAACTGGCCGGAGCAATTGCTTACGGCGCGCAGGTGATTCAAATCGAGGGATCGTTCGACGATGCACTCACGATGGTCGTTGAAATCACAAACAAATATCCCATCTGCCTCGTGAACTCGATCAATCCATATCGCATCGAAGGACAAAAGACGGCGGCATTTGAAATCTGCGATGTGTTGGGATCTGCACCCGATTGGCTGTGTTTGCCGGTGGGTAATGCAGGTAATATCACTGCATACTGGTTGGGCTTCAAACAATATGACGAAATGAAGTCAACCGGTTTGCCGCGTTTACTTGGTGTTCAAGCCGCGGGCGCCGCACCGCTCGTTCTCGGACATCCTGTCGAGAAGCCGGAAACCGTTGCAACCGCGATTCGCATCGGCAAGCCCGCGCGCGGAGAACAGGCTTTGCAAGCCGCGCAGGAGTCCAACGGAAGGATTATCGCGGTCAGTGACGAAAAAATTTTGAACATGCAAAAGATGCTGGCAGAACTTGAGGGCATCTGGGTAGAGCCCGCTTCCGCCGCGGGGCTTGCAGGGTTGGCACAGGAAATCGAAAGCGGAAGGTTGAAAGTGGATGGAAAGCGCGTTGTGGCAATTTGTACGGGTCATGGCTTGAAAGACCCGGAGATCGTCACGCGCGCGATGACCGCTCCGCAAATTGTCCCGCCGAAGTTGGAAGCGCTGGAAGAGGCGATTTTGGGAAATGAGCGGTAGAAAAGGCATCAAAATGAAAATCCGGGTCAAAGTCCCTGCAACGACAGCCAATCTGGGTCCAGGCTTCGACGCGCTGGGTCTGGCATTGGATTTGTGGAACGAAACCCTCATTACGCCTGCGAATGATTTTGCAGTGCATGTCGAAGGCGAGGGGGCAGGAAAACTCCCGTCGGGTAGAAACAATTTGATCGTGCGCTCAGCACACAGGTTAGCCGAGCGCGCAGGGCAGTCGCTTCCGCCTTTTCGTGCAGAATGTGTCAATCGAATTCCGCTCACCTCAGGGATGGGGTCGTCTTCTGCGGCTGTCCTCACGGGTTTGCTGGTGGGAAACGTGTTACTTGGAAATCCATTCTCGCAAGATGAGATTTTGAATCTCGCTTGTGAAATAGAGGGACATCCGGACAACGTCGCGTCGGCACTACTGGGCGGATTGGTAGTATCGGTGATGGAGAACGGTAGGGTGATGGCGCGACAAATTCCTGTTAGCGCCGAGATACAGATTACCATTGCACTGCCCAATTTCTATCTGCCCACCAAACGGGCGCGCGCGGCATTGCCAAAAAAAGTTTCTATGAAGAATGCAGTACATAACATCAGCCGCGCTATCCTGGTTACCGAGGCATTGAGAACGGGGGATTTGGATTGGCTTGAAAGGGCAATGGATGACAAATTACATCAGCCGTACCGCTTGAAGTTAATCCCCGGCGCGGCATCTGCAATGAAAGCGGCGAGGGAGGCAGGAGCCAAGGGTGTCGCTTTATCGGGAGCAGGTCCGAGCGTGATCGCCTTCTCGAAAACGGAAACACGTATCGGGGAGTCTATGAAGCGTGCGTTCGAGAAGGTCGGGCTCGAGACAAGACTCTTTCATTTGAAGGTATCCAGTCGAGGGGCTGAAACTCAAGTCCAATAGTCACGAATAATTCCATTCGCGCGCGAACTTCAAAATACGCGAACGAATGTAAAACACAAAGGGGTCGGCAAACAATCGGCGCCGAGCAATGAGATGCATAGCATCGTGCGGATCATAACCTTGCGCAATGAGAATACATGCCCCCATAGCCACGCCCCGATGACGTCCACCTGCACAGTGGACGTAAACCTTGCCACCGCTGGAGATGGTCTCAAGCGCGGCACTCACCCCACGATGAAGGACCTTGATCGGAATCGGCAAAAAGGGACTATCGAAGGTGCGCAGCCAGAGAAAGGAGAGCGGCGGATCGTGAGGGTCAGGGCGCGGACGATATTCCCAGCGCATGTTGATAACAAGCCGCACGCCGAGTTGACGCAGATGATCGTAGTCGCTTACAGAGGGGGTAGTGCCGATGAAAAGATCGTCGGTGATGCGGGAATAATCCACATAAAAATATTATCACGGGAGGGGAAGCGAAAAATCACAATATAAGTACAAATGATTCCTGTTTTGATTTTCTGGAGGAATATGCTAAACTCTCGAGAACAATCTCCATTTCACCCCTCCTTTACTCTCTCTTTGCTATGGAAACTCTCTCTTCTTCTATTGACACTTCCTCACCTGAATTCAAACAAAACTTCGAACATCACCGCGCCCTGGCAGAGGAACTTCGCGAACGGCTTGCGCTGGTGCGTCAGGGTGGCGGGGAAAAATATCGCAAGCGCCATGAAGCACAGGGCAAACTCTTCGTGCGTGAGCGCATCGAACGTCTTCTCGATCCTGGTTCTCCCTTTCTCGAACTCTCGGCACTCGCCGCATGGGATCTCTATGAAGAGAGACGCAGCAACGGCGAGGCTCAAGCCGCACCTTGTGCAGGCATCGTCACGGGGATCGGACGCGTGAGCAACCGTGAGGTGATGATTATCGCTAACGATGCCACCGTCAAGGGCGGATCATACTTTCCGATGACGGTCAAAAAACATTTGCGCGCCCAGCAGATTGCCGAGGAGAATCACCTGCCCTGCCTGTATCTCGTCGATTCGGGAGGGGCGTTCCTGCCACTTCAGGATGAAGTCTTTCCCGACGCGAATCACTTCGGGCGCATCTTCTACAATCAGGCGCGCATGTCCGCCAAAGGGATTCCGCAAATCGCGGCAGTGATGGGAAGTTGCACGGCCGGCGGCGCCTACGTCCCTGCGATGAGCGACGAAGCGATCATCGTCAAAGGCACCGGCACCATCTTCCTCGGCGGACCTCCACTGGTCAAAGCCGCCACAGGCGAGGATGTCAGCGCGGAGGAGTTGGGCGGCGCGGACGTTCACACGCGGCTTTCCGGTGTGGCGGATCACTTCGCTGAGGATGACGAGCATGCGATTCAAATCTTGAGGGACATTGTCGAAGGTCTAACGAAAGAAGAAAGAAGAAAGACATGGCTCTTTCATCTTTCCCTTCTTCCGCCCGAAGAGCCCCTCTACCCCGCCGAAGAAATCTACGGCATTCTGCCACGGACTTTCAGAGAAACATATGATGTCCGCGAGATCATTGCTCGCCTCGTGGATGGGAGCAAATTCCGCGAGTTCAAAGCCCGCTACGGCACGACCATCGTCTGCGGGTTTGCACGCATTCACGGTTATCCCGTCGGCATTATCGCCAACAATGGCGTGCTGTTTAGCGAGTCTGCGCTCAAAGCGACGCATTTCATCGAGTTATGCGATCAGCGCGGCATCCCCCTTGTTTTTCTGCAAAACATCACCGGCTTTATGGTAGGGCGCGACTATGAGGCGGGCGGCATCGCCAAGGATGGTGCGAAGATGGTC
This sequence comes from Anaerolineales bacterium, assembly GCA_035574015.1. GTDB lineage: Bacteria > Chloroflexota > Anaerolineae > Anaerolineales > Villigracilaceae > Defluviilinea. Next base: position 86,731 of record DATLZK010000039.1, on the reverse strand, counting down.
CATGCCGTTGCCACCACCCGCGTCCCAAAACTGACCGTGATCATTGGTGGCTCATTCGGCGCAGGCAATTACGCTATGGCAGGACGCGCCTACGGCTCACGTTTCCTCTGGATGTGGCCCAACGCGCGCATCTCCGTCATGGGCGGAGAACAGGCCGCCAACGTCCTGCTCACCATCAAGCAGGATCAACTCGCTCGCGAGGGAAAACCTCCCATGACCCCTGCTGAAGCCGAGGAATTCAAACGCCCCATTCTAGAGAAATACGAGAATGAGGGTAACCCCTACCACTCCACCGCGCGGCTTTGGGATGACGGCGTGATTGATCCCGTGGACACAAGACAGGTGCTTGGGCTGGCGTTATCTGTTGTATTGAATTCGCCGGTTGAAGAACAAAACTTTGGAGTCTTTCGCATGTGAAATGAAAGAGGAAAGAAGAAAGAGGAGTGCGATGTATGAAATATTCCGAATGGCTTATGGAAGTTCCACCGGAAATCACCAACGATCCAATCTGGAAACTGGAAGTCTATCGGCTGGCGTTATTCGCAGGCGACATTGGACGGGAGGATGTCTATTTGCTCGCAAAACAGCCTCTGATGTTGAGTGTGGCAGACCAACTTCATCGCTCGCTCGATTCAATCAGCGTCAATCTCACCGAAGGATATTCCCGAAGCAAAGGACCCGACCGCGCACGCTTTATCGAAGCATCGCTTGGGTCCGCGCGTGAAAGCCGCGAGTGGTACTACAAATCCCGGCACGTTCTCAAACCGGAGGTTCTCAAACATCGCATGGCTCTCACAACGCGCATCGTCAGCATGTTAACCCTGATGATTCCCCATCAACGCAAACACGCCATCCGCGAGGAACAAGCCGAATACAATATACAACCGTCAGATTTCTCTCTCGACACGGACGTACCTTTCCAATAACACCTCTTTCGTCTTTCATCTTTCTTCTATGCCTCCCTTCTCCAAAATCCTCATCGCCAACCGCGGCGAGATCGCCATCCGCATCATACGCGCCTGCAAAGAGTTAGGCATCAAGACAGTTGCCGTTTACTCCGATGCCGATAAAAACGCGCTTCACGTCCAACAGGCAGACGAAGCAGTTCACATCGGCGCGGCATCGCCCAAGGAATCCTATTTGAATGTGGAGGTCTTGATCCGCGCCGCGCTCGCCTCCCAAGCCGATGCCATCCACCCAGGCTATGGCTTCCTCTCGGAGAACGCGTCTTTCGCCGCCGCAGTCGAATCCGCGAACCTGACCTTTATCGGACCCTCCGCCGATTCCATCCGCGCCATGGGCGACAAGGCGGAGTCGAAGTTGCGGATGAAAGAAGCAGGTGTCCCGACGATCCCCGGCTACGAAGGACTCGAAAGCATGGACGATTTCAAGCAAGCCGCAAAAGAGTTGGGCTATCCGGTGCTCATCAAAGCCGCGGCGGGGGGCGGGGGCAAGGGAATGCGCGTCGTGGAGGAGGAGGCAGATTTAACGGAAGCCATCCTCGGGTCGCGGCGTGAAGCGCTCCACGCCTTCGGTGATGACCGCCTGCTCATCGAAAAATACATCCCCGACGCGCATCACATCGAGTTTCAAGTCTTCGGCGACAAACACGGAAACCTCATCCATCTTTTCGAGCGTGAATGCTCAGTGCAACGGCGTCATCAAAAAATTATCGAAGAGACACCCTCTCCGCTCCTCACACCGGAGTTACGCAAGCAAATGGGCGAAGCCGCCGTCAAAGCCGCACAAGCCGTCGGCTACTACAACGCAGGTACCATCGAATTCATCTTCGACCCCCAACTTTCCACTTTCTACTTTCTTGAAATGAACACAAGATTGCAGGTCGAACACCCTGTTACCGAACTCACAACCGGGCTTGATTTGGTTCAATGGCAGATCCGCGTCGCGGCGGGCGAACGCTTTCCCTATTCACAGGAGCAACTCACTCAGCGCGGACACGCCATCGAATGCCGCGTCTATGCCGAGGACCCCGCCAACGGATTTTTACCCAGCACCGGCAAACTCCTGCAATACATCGAGCCGCGCGGACCGGGCATCCGCGTAGACTCGGGTGTTCGCGCGGGCGATGAGGTGACACATTTTTATGATCCCTTGCTGGCAAAGTTAATAGTTTATGGGGAATCTAGAGAATTGGTGATTCGGAAGGCACAAGCCGCATTGCGCGACTTCATTGTGCACGGCGTTGTGACGAACATTGATTTCATGCAGGCGGTTTTGGCGCATCCCGATTTCGTCAGCGGCAGGGTCTCCACACGCTGGGTGGAAAATACTTTCGACTGGAAGCCGCCCTCCGCCCCCTCTTTTGAATCCCTCGTTGCCGCCGCACTCGCGGATTTCACAATCGTCAATCGTCAATCTAAAATCGAAAATCGCAACGAGCATGATCCTTACAGCCCGTGGAAAACTCTGAACGGATTTCGCAACTGATGAAACTCAACTTCAACAATCACACGCTCGAATTGACACCAATCGGAAAATCCTACCGCGTCGCGGTGGGAGAGAAAACTGCCCTGGTTGAAATTCTCCGCGCCGAGAACGGCAGGCTGGATTTGCTCATTGACGGCAAACGAATCATTGCTTACATCTCCTTCGACAACACCAAACGCTGGGTGACGATCAACGGTCAAACCTCTATCCTGACCAAATCTTCGGACACGCGCAAAAGCGGAGGAAGCCACGTTCACACCGCCGGTGAATTGACCGCCCCCATGCCGGGGCAAATTCGCGCCGTGCATGTCCGCGAAGGCGACGCGGTGTCCAAAGGCCAAACCTTGCTGATCCTCGAAGCAATGAAAATGGAGATTAGAATCCAGTCGCCGATGGACGGCGTAGTGAAATCACTGGCAGTCAAACAAGGGCAGACAGTGGAAAGGGAACAGACATTAATTACCGTGGAGTGAAAGAAGAAAGAGGAAAGACGGCTGTTCCCTTTCTTCTTCATCTTTCTTTGCAAGGAGTTACCCATGACCGGAAAATACTTTGACGAACTCGAAGTTGGGATGAAATTCCAACACGGCGGACGCACCGTCACTGAAATGGACAACGTCCTCTTCTCCGCGCTGACGATGAACACGCAGCCCCTTCACCTCAACGAAGATTTTGCCTCCAAGACCGAATTCGGTCGGCGACTGGTGAACGGCGTGTTCACGTTCGGGCTGGTGGTCGGCCTTACCGTCCCTGACCTGACTGAAGGCACGATTGTGGCAAATCTGGGATACGACAAAGTGATCCATCCCAATCCCGTCTTCCATGGTGACACCATCTACGCCGAAAGCGAAATCATCGAAAAGCGTGAATCCAAGTCAAGGCCGAACGCCGGGATTGTACGCATCAAATGCTGGGGCAAAAAACCGGACGGTACAATTGTGGTCGAGTTCGAGCGAACGGCAATGTTTCTGAAAAGTCAAAAGTCGAACGTCTAAAGTCGGCGCGACGTTTGACTTTAGACATGTAAATTTTCAAACCTTCCAACTTGACACTTGAAAACGGTGAATTATGCACTCACGACGCGCGTTACTCTACATGCCCGGCGATGACCGCCGCAAGATCGAAAAAGCCACCACCCTCGGCGTGGACTGTATCTGTATGGATATGGAGGACGGAGTAGCCATTAACCGCAAAGCCGAAGCGCGCGCCGTCATCGCGCAAGCGATGAAGGAACTCTACTTCGGAAACTCGGAGCGATGCATTCGCATCAACAGCATCGGCTCCGGGCTCGAAAAATACGACCTTGCCGCCGCACTCGCCACAAACCCCGATGCCATCGTCGTGCCGAAAGTCGAATCCGCCGAACAAGTGAAGTGGGTCAGCGAGCATATCGAGACCTATGAACGCTCAAGCGGACAGCGAGTGGGCAACATCCGTTTGCTGATAGGTGTGGAAACAGCAAAAGGGATTCTGAACATAAAAGAGATCGCCGAGGCAGATCAACGTCTGGAGGCAATCATCTTTGGTGCAGAAGACTACGCAGCCTCCATCGGCGCGACGCGTACAAAAGAAGGCTGGGAGGTTCTGTACGCGCGTTCGGTGGTCGTCGCGGCGTGCGCGGCAAATGGCTTGCAAGCCATAGACATGGTCTATATTGACTTCAAGGACCTCGAAGGATTGCGCCTCGAAGCAGAGCAGGGAGCCAGATTCGGCTTCAGCGGCAAGCAAGTCATTCATCCCAATCAAGTGCCGATAGTGCAGGAAGCGTTCACGCCCTCCGATGAGGCCATCACATACGCAAAACGGATTGTCGAGTCGTTTGAAGCGAGTCAAAAAGAGGGCAAAGGCGCCTATTCTCTGGACGGCAAAATGATTGACATGCCACTCCTCAAGAACGCCCAAAAAGTTTTAGAGCGCGCCCGCGCGGCAGGCAAGATATAATTCAGCACTACAGAGATTTCTACATCCTCAGGGAGAATTATTTTGCTTTCCGTTCTTTATGGCCTTGCCTCATCGCTTTCGTGGGGCGCGGCGGATTTTATCGGCGGGCTGGCAAGCAAAACGACCAGCCCTTATCGTGTCCTCTATCTGGCTGAAATCGCGGGGCTGATTCCTTTTCTCGCGCTCGCGCTCCTCACAGGCGAAGCGCTTCCCTCGGCAGCCGATCTCCTATGGGGCGCCTGCGCAAGCATCATTGGTTTGATGGGTCTCCTTCTCCTCTATCGCGCCCTTGCCGAAGGACAAATGACCATCGCGGCGCCCGTTTCTGCCTTGCTAGCCGCGCTGATCCCTGTGATCTTTGGACTCTTCACACTGGAAATTCCACCCTGGACAACATTGATCGGTTTCGGATTTGCCCTGCTCGCGGTGTGGCTTGTTTCTCAAAACGACTCGACGACGTGGCGCTTCGCTTTCTCCGACCTTCGCCTGCCTCTGCTCTCGGGCTTTTTCTTCGGCCTATACTTTCTTACGCTCCACAAAGCCACCCTCAACGCGTTCTTCTGGCCTCTCGTCTCGGCGCGCTTTGCAGGTTTCGTGGCAATCGGACTCTTTGCGTTGATCACACGCCGACCCGCCATGCCCCCGCGCGAGGTATGGGGATACAGTCTCTTCAACGGAGTGATAGATATTGCCGGCAACGGCTTTTACATCCTCGCGGCACAGACAGGACGCCTGGACGTCGCGGCGGTATTGAGTTCGTTATATCCTGCCGCGACTGCCCTGCTTGCATGGATCTTCTTGAAGGAACGACTTACCTTTCTGCAAACCATTGGTGTATGTTTTGCTTTTACGGCAATCATCCTTTTCATCTTGTGAGGCATACTTCGAATAGCCTGATCCGAAATGTCAACCCACCGATTTTATGGCAGCACGAATCCTTGCATTTGCCAGCTCGATATATTGTGCATTCACCTCATATCCCACAAAACGACGCCCTGTCTTGATGGCGGCAAGCGCGGTCTGTCCCGATCCCATAAATGGATCCAGCACAACTTCATTTGAGAAAGTATAAAGTTGAATCAAGCGATACGGGAGTTCCACAGGGAATGGTGCGGGGTGACCTACCTTCTTCGCCGATTCAGCGGCAAAACTCCACACCGACTTGGTGTACTCGAGAAATTCACTCTTCGTAATTGTGCTTTCGCGTCCGTCCACTCTTTCGCGGCGAAAACTCCCCTTTGAGAACACAAGGATATATTCATGCGTATCGCGCAAAGTGGGATTCGTCGCCGATTGCCATGAGCCCCAGGCGGTGGATGTGCTAGCCGAAGCGGCTTTATCCCAAATAATTTCGCCGCGCATAAGAAAGCCCAGTTCGATCATACTCTTCGCAACCAGCCCATTGAGCGGAATATACGGCTTACGCCCCAAATTCGCCACGTTAATACAGGCACGCCCACCAGGAACCAACACCCGATACACTTCCTTCATCACTCGCATCAAAAACGCAAGGTATTCCTCGAGCGTCAAGTTTTCATCGTATTCCTTCCCAACGTTATAGGGCGGCGAAGTGACCATCAGATGCACCGAACAATCGGGCAGTTCCTGCATCGCTTCGGACGAATGATGGAAAATCACATTGGATTCCCGAAGCGGATTTTCCACATACTCCACCGCTGCATCCATTTGCGGCTGATCGGCATAGAGGCGCGTGGAATAGAAGGCGGAGGAATCATGTCCCTCGCGCCCCGGCGAACCAAAAGAAGAAGTGGAGGTATGACGGGAAAACTTACGCTTCGTCATGGATGTCATCCCCGGCAATTATCACCGATATTGCAAGAAAACGTAAAGGCGTAATGCACAACTCGAAAGTATTGCATTACGCCTTTTATTCGATTGTTACGAAATATTTGCGAAGAAGGCAACCTATGCTTCGTACTCTGCCGCTTCTTCCTCTACCGTCATGATGGGTTCATCGCTGGGTTTGCGGTCAAGCATCTGCATGGCAAGCGCAACGACCTTTGTGTAATACTTGGTTTCGCCACCCTTGTCCTCGTATTTATCCGTCTTGAGCCTGCCCTCGAGATAGACCAGGCTTCCTTTCTTGAGGTATTCCTGGCAGATTTCTCCAAGCCGCCCCCATGCTTCTACATTGACCCACTCGGTATATTCTTTGGTTTCACCGTCCTTGTTCTTCCAGCGGTTGGTCACAGCGACGCTGAAATGGGCCACTTTCTTTCCGGTGGGTGTGAACCTGCTCTCCGGATCCCTGCCCAGGTAGCCAATCAATTGGACGCGGTTCAGTGCCGGCATGTCTCCCTCGCTTTCATTTCAGTCTGAATTTTAGAGGCAAGATGATAAGTCATGGCATGTCTCCCTTTCTCTAAAATCGCAAGATGTCGTTTTCAATCGAGTTATACTTTGTTCTACTGTTGCGTTTCGGCGGGCGCTTCAGAAGCAGAAGCTGCCTCAGCCTTCTTCAACACCAGCATCCCTGTTTTCATCTCCACGACGTTGTACCCGGCAGGGACGGCGTCGAGGGCACCTTCCTTGATCTCCTTCGAGAAGAAAAACATCTTGCCGTTGGAGTGCAGGTAGTAGGTGACGCCTTTTGAATTGGTATGTGAGTAAGCCATTTTTTCTCCTTGTCTGAATGTGAACAGAGTTTAGCACAGATTTTCTACATTTGTCAACCACAGGAGTTTACACTATGCGAACCGTCGTCACGCTGGAGGAATTACGTGTTGCCCGCCTCTCTTTCAATGGGAAGGTGGGGTTCGTGCCTACGATGGGGTACCTCCACGAAGGACATCTCTCGCTTGTCCGCCGCGCGCGGGAAGAATGCGACTATGTGGTGGTCTCCATCTTCGTCAACCCTACACAATTTGGTCCCAACGAGGACCTTGCCCGCTACCCGCGCGACCTGAACCGCGATCTGCGCCTCCTCGAACCGCTCAATGTGGACCTTGTGTGGGCCCCCACAGCCGAGATCATGTATCCACAAGGGTATCAGACCTGGGTGGAGGTCGAAGCGATGACCAAGCCGCTCGAAGGCGCGATGAGGCCCGGTCACTTCCGTGGGGTGACGACCATCGTCGCCAAGTTGTTTAATGCCGTTCAGCCACATAAGGCTTACTTCGGGCAAAAGGATGCGCAGCAAGCGGCAGTTATTCGCAGAATGACAAGCGATTTGAATTTCCCGATTGAGATTGTTGTTTGCCCCACTGTGCGCGAATCGGATGGGCTGGCGATGTCCAGTCGCAATGTGTACCTCAACGCGGAAGAACGCAAAGCCGCGACGGTGCTGTTTCGTGCCTTGAGCGCGGCGAAGGAACTTTACGAGGCAGGCGAGAGGAACGCAGAAAAACTAAGAGAAAAGATGAAAGAGGTGCTGGCGAGTGAACCGCTTGCAAAAGTACAATATGTCTCCTGCGCGGATTACGACACGCTCGAAGAATTGAGCGAAGTAAACAGAAAAGCCTTGCTTTCGATGGCGGTGTTCATCGGGAACACAAGATTGATTGATAATTTTGTGCTGGATTAAACCCGGCAATGGTCATTCTTTGCCTTGATACAGAGTCTGCGCCAGCACAAGTGCTCCCAATATTCCCGCCCGGCTTCCGAGCGCAGGCGGAACAATGTACTCCTCAATTCTTTCCGTAATCGCTGGAGATTGAACATAGCCATTCAGAAGGTTTTGCACAGTACGGCGAATCAGTGGAAACAGAAAGCGCTGTTCAGAGATTCCCCCGCCAATGATGATGCGCTGCGGCGATAGGGTGGTGATGTAACTTTGCAGGGCGAGGGCAATGTAGTGCGCCTCCAGTTCCCAGGCAGGATGATCGCGTGGAAGCGTCTCGGCTTTTTGTCCCCAACGCTTCTCGATAGCGGGACCACATGCCAATCCCTCGAAACAATCCTTATGAAACGGACACCAGCCCTCGAACGGATCGCGCTCACGATCATGCGGCAATGGGATGTGTCCCATTTCAGGGTGGAGAAGTCCGTGCAGGAGTTTTCCGTTAACAAGGGCGCCGCCGCCGATACCGGTGCCAATGGTGAGATAGATGAAGGTATCCAGTCCCTGCGCCGCGCCCCACTTCCATTCTCCCAGCGCCGCGCCGTTCACATCGGTATCAAAGGCTATGGGAATGTCGAACGCCGCGCGAAGCGTTCCCACAATGTTGGCATTCGTCCAGCCGGGTTTTGGCGTCGGGAGGATAAATCCAAAGGTCGGCGACTTGGGATTTGGATCGAGAGGACCAAAACAGGCAACCCCCAAGGCAGAGAGAGCACCGAAATCCGCTTCGGCTTCCTTGAAAAACGCAATGGCCCTCTCGAGCGTTTCGCTCGGGGACGTAGTAGGAATGCGCACCTCGCGTCGGATATCCTCCGGCGCAGTTCCCACAGCGCAGACGAATTTCGTTCCGCCGCCTTCGATGCCACCAAAAAGACGCTTTAGGGTCCCCATTTCAGTTTTTGTGCGAAGGGAATCAACACTACGTTCGAGCGCCCATCGAGATAAACGATTTCGACTCTGCCTCCGCTATACACTTCCTCGAGGGGAGCAAAAGCAACCAGGACAAATGCCGCGTCAGGCGCCCATAAGGCTTCATTCATGAGTTGAAAGTTATCGCTTCGGAGGGTCGTTCTGCCTGTCACACCATCCGGTGCAGATTTGACCAATTGAAGCGGCGCGCGGCTGACCATATCTTGTTCAGGTGTGTAATTGACGAAGAAGTAATACAATTGACCATCAGGCGCAAGATAGGCATCTGAAGCAAAATTGAACGTACCGTCACCAGCATCTCCCGGCAAAAGAGTGGTCACATTGCCGGTTGTGGCATCCACCTTCCACATTCCCGAACCAAACATGCCTATTGTTGAACTGGCCGAATAAAAGGCTGAACTATCGTAAGCCCAGATCGGCTCTCCACAGCAGATCAACGCGCCTTCGCCGCCGTTCAAGCGCACGAGGGCGTTTCCGTTCGGATAATAGATGGCGGAGGAGCCACCCTCGTAATAACCAAGCGAAATGAGGAGTTTCTGTCCATCGGGGGAATATTTTTCGGGCCAATACAATTCACGGGGAACGAACAAGCCACTCCCCAAATCCTCGATTTGGTTTTCGATCACAAGATTGGACGCGCCTGTGGCAAGCGAATAAAAATTCAAACCCTTATATCCATAGGCGATGCTTTGTCCATCGAGTGAAAACACCGGCGAGGTGATATTGCTCAGGAAAGGATTGTTCTCGTCAACAGGTCCGCCGTCCACGAGCAATCGCCTTTCCGAACCGTCTGCGCGTATCAACAACAATTGATTGTTGGCGACGTAGGCAACGCTCCCATCAACCGGTGAAACATCGTAAGAATTCACGGAAGAAGATTCAAAAGTGATCTGTGTAATCGTCCTTCCATCCCTTTCGAGGCGAAAGACTTGAGAAAGATTGGCCGCATCATTGCTCAGATAATACAAACTGTGTGGAAGCAAATCCGCTGACGAGGGCGCTTCTTCGGTGGGCGCTTCGGGCGTCAGCGCCTGCATAGTGGAAGCAACAATGGTGGCTACCTGATCCTCCGAAGAGGAGGGCGGCGCGCCGCTCTCTTGCAACGGGGAGGCACACGATAATACAACCAACGTCAAAATAAACCAAGCAGAAAGAAGTCGAAAATGTTTCATAGGCTACCTCAATGGGATGTCTTATTGTCAAATCTGGCACGGCGTGTTGATGAGAACAGACGAAGACATTGGGTCATTCCTTGCCTCTCCGTTCGTTCATACGCCGACAGGATTCTCATCACCGTGAATTTATTCCGCCTCACACCTGCTCGAATCGCTCAACGGGAACGACAAAGAGTGTGGCTCGTTTCTCGCCCGAAGGGAGAGGAGGCAATTTGGCACGAATCAGTTCAAGGGCAGAATCGACACGCTCATCCCTCACACCAAGCAGAAGCGTGACTACACCGCTCCGTAAAAATCCGCCTGTGGAAGCCACGCGCGTCACACGATATTGATCGGAGGTCAAAGCCTGAGTAATGGTGTCCGCGTCACTGTCCCTGACAATCAGAATAATCATTTTCATGATGAATGCTCCTCACAAATCTCGAAGGCGTTAGATCTCTTCAAAATGTTCAACGGGCAAAGCAAAAATAGTCGCGCCGCCTACGGTCACGGGAACCGGCGTCGGCATAGGAAGAGGCGAACCCTCCAGGGGAAGCGTCAGGTACTCGATGCGCTGATGACAAACTTCTTCCAAAGTCCGAATGGCGCGTTCCTCCCTTCCCTGCTCCAGGCCGATCAACAACGTGGCATTACGACGTCCCAAAAACCCTCCTGCGCTCGAGAGGAAGAAGACGCGCAAACCCAAATCCCTCAAGGCACGCGATGCGGCATCCAAATCCTGCTCCTGAACAACTGCCACCATCAACAAACGAATGGACTCACTCATTTTTCTTTCCTTTCTCCAAACCATGTGCGCGCACCACGGGGAGAACCAAAAAGACACCAGTCTCATGATTCCTCAAATCGCCCACGACGCGCTGCGTGGCTTCAAGGATTTTGTCAATCATAGACTCATCCTTGGCAGTTGTAAAGATAGTACGACTGAACGTCATAGGCATTTCGTAAAAATTTTCAAGTGAAGGCATGAGCGGAAGATCGTCTCGCATTTCTCTCTGGCGAAGCCGCCTCATACCTGTACTGAACAACACCGTCGCGCGTTGCACACCCACCTCCTCCCATGCTTTGATCAGTTCCTCAAGCAGATCGGGATTATGCATGATGAACAAAATGAAATACATCAGTCAGCCTCCTCTTGATAACTTGCAGGCGCATCGGGATCAGCCTCTGCCGGCGCGGCTTCGAGCGGCTTTCTCTCCGCCTCGACTTCCCTCCGCACAAACAGCGCGCGCAGAATGGGAGGCGTAATGAGCGTGGAAACCAGCACCATCATCACGATAGCAGAAAACTCGTCATCGAAGACCAGTCCTTGTTGAATACCAACGTTCGCGACGATTAGCCCCACTTCGCCGCGTGAAATCATGCCTGCGCCAAGTTGAGTCGCTTCGAGGCGCGTCAGCCCGCCAAGCCGGGCGCCCAAACCAGCACCTACCCACTTGCTGATCACTGCCACAGCGATAATAGCCAGAGTCAACAACAGGGATTCCAGGTGAAACTGACGCAGGTTAACAGACAAGCCGATATTTACAAAGAAGAGCGGCACGAACAATGCATAAGCAAGCGCATGCGCTCCGCTTTCAATCCGTTCCTTTTCGGGGCAGCGCGCCAGCATTAATCCTGCCAAAAATGCCCCCGTGATGGCCGCCATACCGCCGAGAAATTCCGCCGCAATGCCATAGACCAGCATAACGATCAGGGAAATGGTCAGCAACCCCTGGCTAATGGGCAATTGTGTGACATTGCGAGCGATCCAGGGTAATGCCCATAAGCCGAACAAAACCGCAAGCACGATAAACAGGAACATGCGAAGCACAATCAAGATGAGCCCTGATGAGGATTCTCCCCCTGAAGTGATCCCTAAGAACACAGAAAGAAATAAGATGACCAAAATATCGTCAAAGACCGCCGCGCCCAGCAAACTCAATCCCACACGGCTTCGCAGGGCTTTCAATTCGATCAAAGTCTGTGCAGAAATGCTGACGCTTGTCGCCCCAAGGGTGAGACCCAGAAAAATCGCCGAGGCTTGATCCAATCCAAACAATCTACCTGCCCCCCATCCCATCAGCACCGGAAAAAATACACCCAAAAACCCTGCTGAAACCGCCACGCGCAGATTTTGGCGCATCTCGCTGAAATGCAATTCCAAGCCGGCGATGAACATCAACAAAAGTACCCCAAACTCTGCCAGTTCGGCAATCGTCTCTGTCAATTTGTGTTCGATGAAAGGCAGATTGAGTAGGTTCACCAGCGAGGGACCAAGCAGGATGCCCACGAGCAATTCGCCCAACACAGAAGGCTGACCAAGACGTATGCTGAGATACCCTGCAAATTTTGCGGCAAATAAAATGACAGAGATCAGAAAGGCAAGTTGCAGGAAGGTGGACATATGAATTTCAAAAGTATACCCTCATACCAGACTTTCTGGTCAAAAAAGCGCGCCCCGGTGAAGATTCCGAGGCGCGGCATGTCCCACAAATCATCGCTATTGAAAATATTGCAATGCCAACCTCAAGCGTTCTTCTGTATCTTCCGGCGCATCCTTTGGTAGGGACTGGATGGCGGCTTGTGCTTCCACGACCGAATACCCTAATGCAGTCAATGCAGCAAGGACTTCACTGTCTCTGTCGGACAGGGCGGCAACTCGCGCCAGCGTATCGGTGGGTTTGAGTTTGTCCTTCAGGTGAAGCGCCATTTTTTGCGCAGTCTTTTTGCCCACGCCAGGAACGCGACTGAATAATTCCACTTCGTCAGCAAAGACGGCGCGCTGCACTGCATCCAGTGTCAGAGTGGATAATACGGACAGCGCAAGTTTGGGACCCACGCCGTCCACACCAAGAAGGACATGGAAGAGTTCACGATCTGCTTGAGTTTCAAAGCCATAAAGTGTCAGCGCATCTTCACGGACGATGAGATGGGTATAGAGCAAAATGACATCGCCCACCTTTAGCCGTCCGCGCAAAGGAGTAGGAACGAAGACGCGCAATCCCACACCACCCACTTCAAGGATGAGGGCGTTGTCTTCAATTTGGGTCACTTCGCCGCGCAGAGTTGCGATCATGGAACCATTTTTACCACAAAGGATAATTGCGGGACAACTCTAACAGGCTTGGCGATCTTCGCTGTCAATCAATACCTCTTTGTATGCAAATGTGTAATTGCAACAGCCAGAGCATCCGCCGCGTCGTCGGGTTTGGGGATTTCATCGAGGAGGAGGAGAGTGCGCACCATTTCTTGGACTTGTTTCTTTTGTGCGCTTCCATAGCCTGCAACGGCTTGTTTGATTTCATTGGGCGTATATTCGAAGGCTTCAATACCCGCCTGCTGTAAAGCAAGGAGCACAACACCGCGCGCCTGTCCTACGGCAAGCGCAGTGGTCACATTACGTTGAAAGAATAACTTTTCAACGGCGGCAGTTTCGGGTTCGTATTTTTTGAGGAGTGCACGCAATTGATCGTAGAGGAGTTCGAGCCGCGCGGGTGTGGGGGATTCCTTAGGGGTGAGGATGACGCCATATTTAACGGCGACCAAATTCCCCTCTCGCGTGAGGCGCACGAGTCCATAGCCTGTTGTGGCGGTGCCGGGATCAATTCCTAATGCAAGGGTCATTGGGTTAAATAATCACCGCGGAGACATGGATCACGCGGAGAGTTTGAAATTTCTCCGCGTGTTCCGCGCCCCGCGGCTTGGAATTCCTATGCGGTTTCGAGGGCGGCGAGGGCTTCGTCCGTCACTTTGAGGTTCGAATAGACGTTTTGCACGTCATCCATTTCCTCAAGCGCTTCAATCGTTTTGAGGACATGAACAGTCTCTTCCGGGCTGAGTTCGATTTCCTGTTTAGGGATATAGCGCAGGCTCGCTTCTTGCGGTTGGATACCGGCTTTGTGCAAGCGATCAGCAATCTCTTTGAACGCTTCGACCGGAGCGAGGATCTCGATTGTGCCGTCATCTTCGACGACATCCTTTGCACCGGCTTCGATGCCAAGTTCGAGGGCTTTGTCGTAACTCATCGCGCTGGAGGGAAAGGAGAAATACGCCACACGCTCAAACTGCCATGCGACGGAACCGAGTTCAGCCATGCTGCCCCCGGCTTTGGTTAGGGCGTGGCGAAGGTCTGCAACCGTGCGATTGCGGTTGTCTGTGACGGCTTCGATCATTACCGCCACACCGTGACCGACGTATCCTTCATATGTAATGGACTCGAACGCCGCGCCTTCTTTATCTTCCCCGGTGCCGCGTTTGATGGCGCGCTCGATGTTTTCTTTGGGCATATTTTCGGAGCGGGCTTTATCCACTGCCAGCCGCAGACGAAAGTTGGTTTCGGGGTCACCACCTTCGCGCGCGGCAATGGTGATTTCGCGGGCAAGACGCGTAAAAAGTGCGCCGCGTTTGGCATCCGCCACGCCTTTCTTGCGCTTGATGGTGGACCATTTCGAATGACCGGACATGGGAACTCCTTACTTGAAACCACTATCGTGGGAAATTTCTCAATGTGTGTGCAGATTATACCATCACACAAAAAAGCCTATGCCCATCGCCTGTGGTCCTGCGCAAACAACGAGAGAATTAATTGGCAGATAGCATACGGGAACACAACCGTCCAGATTGGGAATTATTCAACGAAGGATAAACAAATTGGGGATAGAAAAGGCCACGTCTTTTTTTCAAAGAGAGAACTGTTGTGCAACTGTGATGATGACTCCTACCTTGACATTGACAATCCACCGATGGATTTATGCCAACCCCAACGCGCGTTTGCCCTCCGCCAGCAATTCGTCATAAGCCTTTTCCAAGTGAGCATTCACTCCCCGCAAGCCAGCAACGACCTTCTCCGTCCATAGCAGATATTCCCTTTTCCGTTCGAGCGTCCAACCGGCGGGTGGCGAATGAACCATATCGTCCACATTGCAAATCTTATCCGCCAGTTTCAGAAGTTTGGCGTTGTAGGATTTATGCGGCGCGGTCTCGATCTGCAATTGTTTTCTCGTTTGTTTGGGCAAACTTTTATCGTCTGTCACCTCAAGCACCAGCGCAAGGACATCCCCACCAAACTCCGCCTGAATTTCTTCGGGTGTCGTCTCTGTGTCTTCAATGGTATCATGCAAAATGGCAGCAATGAGCAACGCGACATCGCGCACCCCACCCACCCTCCATAACGTTTCAGCGACCTGAATGGGATGATTCACATAGGGCGATGACCTGGAATCCTTGCGACGCTGGTCGTTGTGTTTGTGCGCAGAAAACCGAAGTGCCTTCAATATCAAGCCGATTGAGTCATCCACCTGGTCAAATCCTTTGATATGCTGCCGCCTCACCCGCAAGATGCACTCCAAGCGCCTTACATCGCCTCTGCGCGCTGCGCCATCTGACGGCGCAGGTCTGCCGTGTCCTTGTCAATGGTAAAGAGCGCGCCGAGGTAGAAGAGGAAACACAATCCCCATGCCACCACGCAGATGAGCAGGATGGCGGTCTTGAGGTCAATTGCGTCGGCGATGAGACCCGTGAGGATGGGCGCGAACGCCGCGCCGCCGTTCTCGATGAAGTATTCCACCGCCTGCGCCGTGGAGCGGACCTCGGGGACGGTCACGTCGTACACGGTGGCGATGACGTTGGCGGAGGAGAGCGGCATGAAGACAGCGGTCAGACACATGAAGATGAAGAACTGCGTGCGTGCCTCGACGGGAGTGTTGAGCGCCAGGTAGATGAAGAGGGCGCCGAGGGCAACCCCCGTGCTGGAGACGAGGATGCGTCCCTTTTTGGTGTGTTTGAAGGCAAAGTCGCCGAGCGCGCCGCCGAGGAAATATCCGCTGGCGAGGATGAGGATGACGGGCGCCATGGTGAAGAGGATGCTGTTGGCGTCGTAACCGCGCTCGCGCTCGAGGTAGGCAAAGAAGAAATAGGTGATGACGTTCCACGGAAAGACGCCCGCAAATCCCTGCAGGAAGATGAACCACATGGTGCGCTTGCGGAAAATCTGTTTCGCTTCGTCCCATGAGAACTTGAAGGTCTGCATTTCCGCCATATTTTCGAATTCGGGTTCGGCTTTGCCGCGCGGCATTTCCTTCACGCCGAAGAAGATGAACAGAGCGATGACCAGCCCCAGCGAGCCGGTGATGAAGAACACCGAACGCCAACCGCCAATCATGGGCGCAACCATGAGCGCCAGAATCATGCCCACCAGGTAACCGATGGGCTGCGCCAACTGCAACAGCCCATACACCTTGCCGCGCAGAGTGGGACCGAAATAATCCGCCACCAGCGTGTACAAGCCGGGGTAGGAGGAGTCGTCAATGCCGGTGGAGGCGCGGGTAACGAGGAACACGCCAAAGTTTCGCGCGAGCGCGTTCAGCCAGGTGGTCGCGCCCCAAACGAACGAGGCGAGCGAGAGCAGTTTGGCGCGCGCGAAGCGGTCATAGAGATACCCCCAGATCGGATACAAAATCGTGGCAACGATCAGCGCACCCGAATTAACCAGCCCCCATTGAGTGTTGTTGATGCCAAAGTCATCGGTGATTTGCACCTGCAGCGAACCAATCATCAACTTGTCGGTCTGATGCAGGAGCATGAAGAAAAAGAAGACAACAACGACGAACCAGCGGTAGCGTGAATGTTCCCTGGACATGCCTGCCTCGAGAATGAAAATTTCGGCTAGTTTATAACAGAAAAACGCGGGCGTCAACCAATTATGATTCTGGTGATTACCCACAAGTGATGATCGAGTTTATCATGATGGCCAAACACCTGGAACGGGTAGTGGAAGTGTTCAATCACCGTTCGGGGCATTGAGAATGGAACATCTGCAAGACCTTGCTGCATGCTCTGATGGGGTACATATCAGATAGTTTTCCACCACGCTGAGCGCACGCGCCTGACCCCACCTGCCTAACACATCCCATTATGGGTGCTGGTTGCCCAAGACAATCTGCATCCTCTACCCTGCCATCATTCTGATGAACATCCCGCTTGTGAACATGCTCCGGGCACAGGAAATTTATGCCTATTGGTATTTGCATTTACGCATCGAACAAGGTTATCGCCCCGACCAGGGCAAGGTCTGGATGTCGAAGACATACGCAGGCTGGAGCGGATGCGTCGCGTGTTCGCCAGGATGTGGGCAATCTTCAGAATCCAAATTTAAGATCGTCAGGTTAAGAAAGCAGGCCACGGGCAAATGCCAAAAATCCCTGAATATCCTTGAAGTTCGAGACCATGCCAACGGAGATGCGGACAGCGCCCATGGATTTGCCGTCGAAACACATCTGAAAGTCTTCCCTCGAAAGGCGCTCCTCGTGGCCAGGGCGGGTAAAGCAGACGTCTAGTTCGACGCGGGAGACACCGAGCGCAATTTCGCCCGCGCCCGGATTGCAGAAACAGCCCGTCCGCAGGGAGATATTGACTTCGTTTGCCTTTTGCTCAATCAAGCGGTGATCAATCACCTTTCCATCCCGGTCATAGAAGTTGACTGTCACTGCCCCACCGCGCCCCTCCATAGTGGTGGGACCGTATACGCGCACGAGCGGCATTCCGTTGCTGTGGCGCATGGCTGTCAGGTTATCGAGCAGCCAGCCAGCGAGACAATGCACGCGTTCGTGGATCACATCATAGCCAATGGACTCGATGTGCTTGAGACCGATCTCGACAGCAGGAATGTTGAGATAATCCAGCGTCCCATCCTCGAATGCGGACGCGCCTTCTTCCAGGTAATATTTGTTTCCCAATACAGAGGCAACTGAGATAGTTCCCCCGGCAAACCAGGGGCGATGTAGCTTGGCAAGTGCCTGTTTGCGCGCAATCAGCGCGCCGATGCCGGTGGGGTAACCGAAAATTTTGTAAAAAGAAATTGGAACGAAATCAGGTTTGTATTTGCGCAGGTCCAGTATGTTGGTCGGAACGAACGCCGCCGCGTCGAGCAGTACATCCCAACCGTATTGATGCGCCTTCTCGATCCATTCCAGAGGATGCTGCACGGATGAGAAGTTGGATTGCGCAGGATACGCAAAAAGATTGTGTCCGCTCTTCGAAGGCCGCGCCAGTTCCTGGTCCAGTTGCGAAGCGTCCACGCGCATATCCGGCAGGACAACCGGAATGTATGTCACCTCTGCGCCGCGTGCGTGCGCGAATTCACGTATTCCATTCACAGAGTTGTGATTATCAAATGTCAGGAGGTAACGTCCGTTTGAAAATGGGTAGGACTCGCCAACCAATTTCAATGCGCCGCTCGCGTTGGGCGTGAAAATCGCAAGATATTCATCCGGATCGGCATTAAAAAATTTCAAAATGTATTCGCGGGTATGTTCCACCAATTGAGTTGCGGCTTGCGAAGTGGGATTGCCCGAGTGTGGATTCCCGAAGACATGCTCAGCAAGCAGTTTGGCATGACGCCGCACTTGCGACTCGGCGTATAAACCACCACCGGTGTAATCGAGATAGATATGTCCCCCAATATCCAAACGCGCATACTCCACAGCGCGCAAATCGTCCACAATGTGCGTGGTGGGATAGGTGGGGTAGGCTTTTAGAAAAGCAACAAACTCGGGATCGGGCTGAGCCATACAGGGACCTCCTGCGTAATTTAACCATAATTTTCCAAAAGGGAGAGTGTCAGCCAGCGCTTATAATTACTTTATGCCTCGCATTTGCATTTTGCCGCGCGTGGACGGTCTGGCTGGTGTGGCATCCTTTCGATTGAAATTCGAGCAGGGATTGCGCGCACGCGATATTGAAATCACCTATGACCCTGATCAGCCTGCAGATGCCCTCCTCGTTCTCGCGGGGACCAAAAATCTGCTTCCGTTATGGAGAGCGCATCGTCGCCAAATCCGAATCGTGCAGCGCCTCGACGGCATCAATTGGGTGCATCGCGTCCGCTGGGCGGGCTTACGCTACACCTTGCGCGCCATCTATGGCAACGCGAATCTTGCCTTCATCCGCGCTCACCTTGCGGATCATGTGATTTATCAAAGCCAATTCATCAAGCGCTGGTGGGAGGACTGGTATCGGCCGGCGCGTGTCCCCTCTAGTGTGATTTTGAATGGGGTTGATCTGGCGCGCTATACGCCTTACGGTCCGCATGAACGACCATCCACTCATTATCGTTTGCTGATCGTGGAAGGGAGTCTGAGCGGCGCGCTCAATTCAGGCTTGTTCCATGCTGTGGAACTTGCCGAGCGTTTATCGCGTAAACACAAGATCGAAGTATGTGTTGCCGCGCAGGTTGACGCTCATACAAAGAATAAATTGAACAATCCACGCACTTTTCGCATTCAATTTCTGGATGCCGTCCCGCGCGAGCAGATTCCTTGGCTGATGCGCTCATCGCATGTGCTTTTCTCTGCGGAGGTCAACCCACCATGCCCCAATTCGGTCATCGAAGCGCTGGCATGTGGGCTTCCCGTGATCGGCTTCGACACCGGCTCATTGTCCGAAATTGTGCAACGGGAGGCGGGTGTATTGGTTCCCTATGGAACGAATCCGTGGAAACTCGAAAAACCCGATATTTCTGCGCTTGTTCACGCGGCATACGAAGTCCTGGATGACCAGCCGCACTTCCGTAAGTTCGCGCGTGAACAAGCCGAACGGAATTTCGGGCTCGATAAAATGGTTGATGAATACCTCAGCGTTCTACTGGGTTAGCACTAGAGCGCGTCCCTCTGCTCGCCTTCTTTCTTTCATCTGTAGCCTGTAGCCGATCCCAATGGAGGATAATATGTCTGATACGGAAATCCTCGCCTTTCTGAAACAACATTTGCAATCTATTCTGGACAACAACATTCCCGCGTACAAAGAGACCACCTCAGAAGACCTGACACTCTACGAATGGTGGGTCACACCCCACCGTATTGACGGTTTGCCTTTCCATGAATTCATGATGAAAGCCAACGCCGAGCGTGGCACCGTGTTTGGCGCAGAAGGGAAAGCGAATTCCTCCACTCGTTTCGATCTTGCAAACCTGCACATTCAAAATTACGGAGACACAGCTATCGCCAGTTACACCCTTCTCATCAGCACCGCGTCGCAGGAGGGAGTGAAGGTTGCCGCGCACAATGAAAGCCGCGTGATGATCAAACGAAGCGGAAAGTGGAAAGTTGTCCATGTTCACAAGTCCCCGGCGTGGCAAGCGCCTCATCTTCCAAATGGACAATAACCTCACATGTACCGCGCTTCTTCACGCAGTTACGATTTTCTCTGGATGAACCTGGCGCTCTTCATCCTTTTGCCGATTGCATTCTTCCTCTCCATCAGCCCACACGATTACTGGTTTTATGTGCGGATTGGAAAAGACATCCTCGAGACAGGCGCCATCCCTACCACCGACACCTTCAGTTTCACCTATCCTGGCAGACCTATCTATTACCAGCCCTGGCTCTCAGCCGTCATCTTCTGGGTGGTGCATTCCATAGGCGGAGCTACGCTCACCTTTCTCTTGAAAGGGATTTGCATCGGAATCGCCTATGGAATGATTTGGACACTCCTTCGCGCCGCAGATACAGAGGCGAAGATCGCAACCCTTCTTACCGTGCTTTTGGGCTTATCGAGCAGCACAAATTGGTCCATGCGTCCACAAATACTTGCCTATCCCCTCTTCGCCATTACGCTTTGGATCATCTGGCATTGGCAGCATGGACGCGCGCGCAAAATGTGGATGCTTCCCTTCTTGAGTTTGTTATGGGCGAACTTGCATGGATCGTTCGTCCTGATTTTTGTTCTAATGGGTTCTGCCTTGCTCTTCGGCGCGGGAAATCGAAAAAAACTCGCTCTCTGGATGGTTATCTCCCTTCTTGCGACGCTCATCAATCCACGTGGCATCTATGTCTGGCAATTCGTTTCGGACATGCTTACTTCCCCCTCCGATCAATTGTTTGCTACCGAATGGTGGCCTCCCATTAACGCGGGCTGGCAAATGAACATCTTTTTTGCATGGCTCCTCCTTTTTGTTCCACTCGCGGCGCTCTCCTCGCGGCATTTGTCTCGACTAGAATGGATCTGGTTCCTCGGCTTTGGCTGGCTTGCGCTTTCGGGTTTGCGCTATGTCATCTGGTTCATGTTTCTCATGGCGCTCTTTACCGGACCGCCGCTCACAGAGTTATCAAAACGCTTCCTGGGCGAGGCGGCCGGCGCAAAGACGAATCCTTTTCTCAACTTTGTGCTTGGCGGCTTGATGCTCCTCCTCCCCTTGATGATGCTGCCAGGAGTGCGCGAAACGTGGTGGAAGGATGCGCCGCCGGCTTATCATCCAGCCACGACACCTATCGCCGCGGCAGAATGGCTCGCCGCGCATCCGCATCTTCCCGGACCTTTGTTTGCGGAGTACACCTTCGGCAGTTACCTCACCTTTGCCTTACCCTCGCGCCTCCTGTGGATTGATAACCGCTTCAACGCTTACCCGCCCGAACATTGGAAGAAATATCAAATGATTTCCTCCGCAAAATATAATTGGGAATCACTGCTCGACGAAGACAGTATCAATCTGCTCATGCTCTCGACACATACCCAACCGGATCTCATTCAGGCAGTGAAAGAATCAAGTCAATGGTGTGAGGCCTACCGCGATGCCGACGCGGTCATCTTTGTGCGATGTGAGCCACTGCCATGAACCGCTTTCCTGGCAAACTTGCTCTCCAACAGCGCGTGCTTCCCACTTATCGCGTACCCTTCTTTGATCTGCTTGCCTCTGCGTGTGAAGGTGGAATGAGTCTGTTCACTGGGCTGCCGCGCCCAAACGAGGGAATTACCATTGCAAAGGAATTAAAAATTGCAAGTTACAAAATGGGAAAAAACATTCATTTGCTCGGCGGTGCGTTTTATTTGTGCTACCAGCGTGGATTAATAACGTGGCTGAAGGAGCAAAATCCTGATGTGCTTATCGTCGAAGCCAATCCGCGTTATCTTTCCACACCCTTTGCCGTGAGATGGATGCACAAAAGAAACAAGCCAGTGATCGGTTGGGGGCTTGGCTTTCCTTCTCCGTTCCGGAGAGGGGCAAGGATGAGGGCGAATTTTCTCTCCCAATTCGACGCGCTGATCTCCTATAGTCGGCGCGGCGCAGAGGAGTATGCCGCCTTGGGTTTCCCGCGCGAGAAAATCTTCATTGCACATAATGCGGTCTTGCCTGCGCCGACTGTGATGCCTGAGCGTAAACCGCTCACAGTAGAACGAATGAACATCCTCTTTGTCGGAAGATTACAGGCAAGGAAACGTGTGGATGAACTGCTGCGTGCCTGCGCCGCGCTCAATCGGAACATTAAACTGACCATCGTCGGTGATGGTCCCGAACGGACGCGGCTCGAATCGCTCGCCAGGGACATTTACCCTTCTGCGGTATTTGTCGGTGCAAAGCATGGAGCGGAGTTGAAGCCTTATTTCGCGGAAGCAGACCTCTTCGTCCTGCCGGGAACCGGCGGGTTGGCGGTGCAGGAGGCAATGGGCTACGGGCTTCCGGTCATCGTGGCGCGAGGGGACGGCACCCAGGACGATCTCGTTCGCAAAGAGAACGGCTGGCAGATTCCGCCTGATGATTTCAACGCGCTGGTTTCCACGCTGGAATTCGCTTTGTCGGATGTGGCACGCTTGCGAAGAATGGGGGAAGAGTCGTATCGGATCGTGAAAGAAGAAATCAATATCGAAAAAATGGTGGAGGTGTTCGTAAAGGCGCTGAACTCGTTACTGTAGATTCCAAATGTATCTTCCACCATTCTTTGTCATGATCGCTCATGAAAACGAGTTGACGGCATCTTCTACGTTGGGATAGATGGGGATGTTTTGCAAAAAACCGACGATGCTTAGCACATAATAAACCTGCGGGTTTGGACAAACCAGTTTTAGGTAAGGTGACTTGTACGGTTCTGCATGTTGACGCATGGTTTCCACGTCGCTCTGCGGCGTAAACATATTGAAGATAACGTGTATGGCACGCAGACCCGCACTGGTGATCACATCCACGCCGGAAAGATCGAGCAGGAGATGTCGCGTTCCATCTTCATGCGCCTGACGAGCGTGATCGAGCAGGTAAGGCTCGGCAGGTCCATGCAAATGACCGTTCAAATGCAGAATCGTCAAAGGAACCCTGCCTTGAACCTTCGACGACCGGATCGTCAACTCGCTCATTTCAACTCCTTTGCTTTATCAACTATACACGTTTTGGGGTGAAAAAGCAAACACGGAGCCATGAAGCGCGGTGAAGCGAAGCCCCCTTTGGATGTAACAGGTTGATCTGCAACGCTTTATTGTACTTCTCGGGCCACAGCATGAGCAGGAGAAACATCGCCGCAATCCAATATATCCAATCCTCTACGTGCGGCATCCAACGCTTATTTGTGAGACGTTGAACCCTCCAAAGACCTTTTTGTTCCCAAAGCGCCCAATCTCTGGTTGCTTCATAACTCATTGTGTAAGCGAGAAGTTCTGTGAAACCTGTGCATGTCCAAAGAATGTTAATGGAAAATGCAACAGGCTGATCTGCAAACACAAAGGAGTTCGTACCCAAGAGCAAACCGTAAAGAATCCAGAAAATGGGGAGAACATACAGCCCCCCGCTATATTTGCCCACCCTGAACAGGTTCATAAACTGAATGTCAAAGAACGGTAGCAGATTCGCCAGCAATACCCCTTTCGAACGTCAACTCGCCAACTCGTTCTAAGAACAGGCGAGAGAAATACGGACGCAAAGCTCCTTATGGCAGGGCGACTGAACTAAACCACCAGGTACCGAACATCAACACGGTGAGTACCAAGACTAATCTGAGGAAGACGAAAAATCGCTTCATTGGCAGCGTCTTTCTCGGTTATGATGTGGAATTGTACTGTCGAATGGTTAAAGTTGCCTGCTGGCAGACAATTCAGCCTGGCTTGAGGAAT
Organism: Anaerolineales bacterium; assembly: GCA_035574015.1. Lineage (GTDB taxonomy): Bacteria > Chloroflexota > Anaerolineae > Anaerolineales > Villigracilaceae > Defluviilinea. The sequence goes on along the minus strand of DATLZK010000039.1, from coordinate 62,809 downwards.
AAACCTAACTTTCCAAGGGATGCCCACACGTCACTCAAAGACTATCCCTTTTGCATATCGCTTACCGTCAACACTATACCATTTTGGGAGGGATCGTAAAGTAAAAGTCCCTCTTCTATGTAATTGGAGGGCAGACCTGCTTTGTCCACACGTGAAATGACCTCTTCGTAAGCCTTTTGATTCGGCAATTCAATGGTGAAGTAACGCAGTCCTACCGCGTCGGGAGGAGGGGGAGGCGCACCGCGTCCCTGCCATGTATTCAATCCGATGTGGTGATGGTATCCGCCTGCCGAGACAAAACCCATTTGATACGGCTTCGAAATACCCATAACATCGAAGCCGAGAACACCATGGTAAAAGTCAATCGCCTCATCCACATCGCGCACGTGCAAATGGATGTGCCCAATTCTCGTTTCGGGCGGAACAGAGATGTCAAGGCGGTCATCATCCCGAAGATGTTTAAACAGGGCATTTACATCCAGAGGTTCGCGTCCATCACTCCATGTGCCATCCGCGCGGCGCGCTTCGAACTTCCCATCCCTGAACGTCCATGAGCCATCCTCGGGCGACTCGCAGTACAATTCGATGCCGTTGCCCTCGAGATCGTCGAGATAAGTCGTTTTGGTCATGATATGGTCGGTTGGTGCATTGGGGTAGCGCAGCGCAAACAAGCGCGCGATGGCAATTGCCAGTTCACGTCGGTTGGGGAAGAGATAGGCGACATGATACAGCCCCGTCACACCGCGATATTTCTTGAGATTCGGCTCCTCAATCAGACGTAGCAAATCCTTGCCCCCTGCCCCCAAACCCGCGCGGTTACCCTCGCGCCAGTGAAGTTTGAAACCCAATGCCTGTTGATAAAACGTAATCTGGTTATCAAGATTTGCGACTTTGAGTGAAACATGCCCGATCCGTGTGGCGGGATGAATCGAAAATTCGGTTGAAATGATGGACTGTTTTGAAGTGTTCATGGAATGCTCTTTTGTCCCACAGAAAGTGGGACGGTATCATCGTTGAGCCTGTGGGTGGTTACATCTTTTTGACTACTTGACATCCGGTTTAATTTCCGAAGTGGATTGCCAAAATAAAGGTCACGCTTGAGGCGTGACCTGCGCTACGGAGTGCTTAGCAGAACCGGCAGTGAGAGAGTTGCCTCTTCTGCCTCGAAGTTGATCTTTTTGTGGGTCCCATCGCAAAACGGTTTGTTTGCAGATTGCCCACAACGACACAGCGCCACGGATTTCCCGTCCAGGGATTTCACATTGCCGGCGGCATCTGTGAAGATTGCGCCATGCGCAATCAAATAGGGACCATTCTTCAGTGCTTTGATCTCGATATTTTCCATCATGAGCAACCTCCTTTCTTATGAATGATAATTTGGGCTGTGCAGTTCTCACCCATCATCCCATGTAAAGCCCTCCCGAAAGCGCCGCAGAAGAGGCTTCCATGGGGAGGAGTGGCGACAAGATGGTTGTTGGTTAGAGTGATATAAATTAATCACGCCTCTGTATGCTGTCAAGTTTTTTGCAGACTGGTCGGTGGATGAATAAACAAGCCTTATGTGGATATGCTGCAATTGAACGCGGAATAAACAGAAATGAAGTTTAGAAGCCAAGACTAAAAGGGCCAGGGTTGCAAAACGGCCAGCAGGATGAGCGTTATCCCAGCAAGTGCTATGTTTTCTATGTCGTTCATCTCGTTTGACCCTTTTGACAAATTTCCACTTGCATGGTATCTTGATGACATTCGTTGCTTACACAACAGATGTTGTTAATTTACCAAATCGCTTTTGTGAAGTCAACCGTCAAACTGGCGATTCTGTTGCAAAAACAACACTGGAGCAAAAATGTCGTCCAAACCAAAAGAAGAGAGATTGGATCCCCGCGTCAAACGGACCCGCAGCCTGATCCTGCAAGCCTTCGACGACCTCCTCGCCCAAAAGGAATTCGAAACTATCACCGTGCAGGATGTGACCGACAAAGCCGGGGTCAACCGCGCCACGTTCTACGCTCACTTCGCCGATAAATACGCGCTGCTCGATGCCTTCATCAGTCAAAAGTTCCGGCAGGAAATCGAAAAACGGACCCTGAACGCCTGCCATTACACCCCGGAGAACCTGAAGAATTTAATCATCGCCGTTTGTGAGTTTCTTTCCAAAATGCATAGCGGCTGTGTCCAGCCGCATCAGCAATTCGAATCGCTGGCGGAGGGGACGATCAAAAACATTCTCTTCGAATTATTGTCTCTCTGGCTAAAGCAAACGGGAACCAAAATCTCCACCGACATCCCTGCCACCGTTGCTACATGGGCAATCTATGGACTGGCATCGCACTATGCTCACCTGAAAAAACGCCCGCCTCTCGAAAAATTCGTGGACGAGGCGCTTCCGCTTGTGGCGGTCAATCTGGAGCAGTTTGCATAACGTGAATTCGGGATAAACGTTTTGAGGTGGTAGCACTCTCCCTCACCCCTTTCCCAGTGGGAGAGGGGGAAGGGGTGAGGGATGACAAGTAATGCGAAGCATGAGCGCTTGTTTGCAACAGAGCAAGGTGGAAAATTTATCGTCAAGTTACTCAGTGATGAAAAGTCCCTATCCGAACTGACGTTAAATAACAAAAACGCTCTGTTGTGAAGATAGATAGGCTGGGGTACTCATCCCCGCTTTCTCTAATCCCTGCCTCCCGCGGGGGGTTGGGGTGAGGGCGAAAAGTAATGTCAACGGCAATCCTTCCTATTTGTGACAGAGCACAACAAAAAAACACTCGACCGTTGCGGGCTTCGGCAATTTTCTTCCCCTGTTTGACAGCCCTTCATTCTCGGTTATAATTCAGTCACTGAATTTTGACCTATGGAAACCGCAACCGAAGAACTCCGCGAACTGACTCTCCTCGAAAAAATCGAGAGCAATCCTGATATCAACCAAGCCACCCTCGCGACACAATTGGGCGTGGCAGTAGGAACGGTTAACTGGCATCTCAAACGTCTCATTGCCAAAGGCGCTGTCAAAGTCTCGCGCGCCGAACGCAAGAAACTGCGCTACATCATCACCCCCGAAGGGATCGCGCTACGCGCTCGCCTGGCTGTGGATTACGTTGAGCGTTCGCTGACACTCTACCGCAAAACTCGTCAGCGCGTAAAAGATCATCTCGCCAAAGTACGGCGGGCAGGATATGACCGTGTGCGCCTGCGCGGTAAAGGCGATGTGGTGGATATTTGTCGTCTGACCTGCATTGAACAAGGCATTGCCATCGTAAACGATAAAAATGTCCCGATCCTTCAAGTAGATGGATACAAGATACAACTCATCATGGAGGAAGCCGAATGACGGAACGGCACATTTTGATCACCGGTGGCGCCGGTTACATCGGTTCCCTCCTGACCTCGGAACTGCTTCGCCTTAACTATCGCGTAACCGTTCTCGATGCACTCCTCTTCGGCGGCGAATCCCTCCTCTCCTTTCTCTACCATCCCAATTTTCACTTCGTCAAAGCAGATGTGACCGAACCGCGTGCGGTCAAAGACGCGGTCAGAGACAATTGGCAGAAACCTGATGCAATTGTCCACCTTGCCGCCATTGTGGGCTTCCCGGCTTGTCAGGCAGTGGGCAGACAGGTGGCTTGGAAATATAACGTCGAAGCAACGAAAATGGTCTTCGAGCAGGCGGTAGATCTGGGTGTAGAGCGATTCGTATTCGCATCCACCTACAGCAATTATGGCTTATCCCCCAACGGAGCGCCCGTCACCGAGGAGACGCCACTCAATCCACAATCGCTCTATGCCGAAACGAAGATCGCCGCTGAGGAATATTTGTTGGGTCAAAAAGATGCGCCCTGCGCGCCTCTGCTCTTCCGCTTCGCCACCTTGTACGGGCTTTCCCCGCGCACACGTTTCGATTTGATCGTCAACCAATTCGTGCTGGAAGCATTTACGAAGCGAAAACTTATCATCTATCAGCGCGGTTATTCCCGCTCGTTCGTTCATATTTTTGATGCGGTGCGTGGCATTATCATGGGGCTCGAAGCAGAACAACCGAAAATTCGCGGGCAGGTGTTCAACCTGGGGACCGAAAAAGGCAATTACTCGAAGGATGACATCGTCCGCCTCGTCCTCAAACGCATACCCGAAACGGTTGTGGAATACAAAGACCTGACTTTCGGCGGCGATATGCGCGACATCACCGTCTCGTTCGAGAAAATCCGACGCGTGCTGGGATTCGAAACTACGCGCGATGTGGATGACGGCATACGTGAATTGTTATTTGCCCTCAAGATGGAAATCATCCGCAATCCGCTGGATGAGAAATACCGAAACGCGCAGTTCATTGTACAGTAAGCACAAACGGTGGAACACAAGAGTATGACAAAGACAACTTCATTCATCTCGTGCCTCGGCTTGTTTTCCAAATAAGGAGAATTCATGACCCAGACTTTTTGGCACAACAAACGCGTCATTGTCACAGGCGGTGGGGGCTTCCTCGGCTCTTTTGTCGTCGAGAAACTCAAGGAGCGCGGCGCGACGGATATTTTCGTCCCGCGCAAAAGAGACTATGACCTGACCGACCCGTATACCGTCAGACGCATGTATGACAATGCGCTGAAAGGCATTGACCCGAAAAACGTCGTGGTCATTCATCTTGCCGCCAATGTGGGCGGCATTGGCGCCAACCGCGAGCATCCTGCCGAATTCTTCTACGATAATGCCATCATGGGCATCGAAATGATGCATCAGGCGTGGAAGCGCGGCGTAGGCAAATTCGTTGCCACCGGTACGGTCTGTGCCTATCCCAAGTTTACGCCAGTCCCTTTCAGGGAAGATGACTTGTGGAACGGTTACCCCGAAGAGACCAACGCTCCCTACGGGCTTGCCAAGAAGATGATGCTTGTGCAGGCGCAAGCATACCGCCAACAATACGGGTTCAATGCTATATTCCTTCTCCCCGTAAATCTCTACGGTCCGCGCGACAACTTCGACTTGAAGACCTCGCATGTCATCCCCGCCCTGATTCGCAAGGCAGTGGAAGCGCAGGAGCGCGGCGAAAAGGAACTACCGGTGTGGGGCGATGGCTCTCCCACACGTGAATTTCTCTATGTAGAAGACGCCGCCGACGGCATCGTCGCTGCCGCCGAAAAATATGATGGCGATCAGCCGGTTAATCTTGGCTCAGGCTATGAGATTTCCATCAAAGACCTGGCGGAAATGATCATACGCTTGACCGGCTTTGAGGGCAAACTTGTCTGGCAAACCGACAAGCCCAATGGCCAGCCTCGCCGTGCCCTTGATGTCAGCCGTGCAAAGGCTTATTTCGGTTGGAGCGCGCAGACTCCGTTCGAAGAGGGGATGCGGCGCACCATCCAATGGTTTAAGGAAAATCGCGAAAAGATACGTTGAAAAAGAAGATATAGAGGAAAGACATCTTTCTTCTTTCTAATTTATATATTTGCACATCCATGACTGAAATTACAAAGCACGAACCCGCCACTATCTATATCAAGCCTACCAAAGGTCTCGCCGCGCTCAACCTGCGCGACTTGTGGATTTATCGCGAACTGGTCTTCTTTATGATGTGGCGTGATGTGAAGGTGAAATATAAACAAACTTTGCTGGGTATGGCATGGACGGTCATCCAACCCGTGATGACCATGCTGGTCTTCACTTTCCTGTTTGGAAAGGTGGCGAAACTGCCGACGGAGGGAATCCCCTACCCCGTCTTTTCCTTCACTGCTCTTCTCCCTTGGGGGCTCTTCGTTGTTGCCCTCAATCAAGGAAGTCGCTCTCTTGTTGCTCATCACAACATGGTCACGAAGATTTATTTTCCGCGCCTCATTCTTCCCATGTCCTCCGTTTTTGCTGGCTTGGTGGATTTTGCCATTGCGTTTGTGATTCTGATCGGCTTGATGATCTACTATGACGTGCGACCTGCCTACGAATTTCTTTGGACGCTTCCTTTCTTTATCCTGCTTGCGCTGATCACCGCGCTGGGCGTAGCATTGTGGCTTTCGGCAATCAATGTTAGGTATCGTGATGTGAATCACGCTTTGCCGTTTCTCACCCAACTCTGGCTGTTCATCACTCCCGTAGCGTATTCCTCCTCCATCATCTCTGAGAAATGGCAGATCCTATACTCATTGAATCCCATGGCCGGCGTCGTCAACGGATTCCGCTGGGCGCTCCTTGGCTCGGGCAACGGTCCCGACATTACACTTTGGGTTTCGACAGCCATTTCTGTCTTGATTCTCATTTCCGGCTTGTTTTACTTCCGCAGCATGGAAAAAACATTTGCCGACATGATCTAATTCTCCTCCCCTCACATCCTTACACCAATTTATCTTCTCACTTCTCCAACTTTCCAAAATTCCCTAACCTCTCATGACAATCGCCATTCGTGTTTCCAACCTCGGCAAAAGATACCAAATCGGCGCGGCAGAAACAAAGTTCCGCTATAACATGCTGCGCGATGTGTTGGTGGATACCATCTACGCGCCTGTGCGGCTGGCGAAAGCCCTCGTTGGGAGATCTGACCGCCGGCTGAATCAGAACTTCGTATGGGCACTGAAGGATGTTTCCTTTGATCTCGAAGAGGGTAAAGTGCTGGGCATCGTCGGACGCAACGGCGCAGGGAAAAGCACCCTCCTCAAGATTCTCTCACGCGTCACGGAACCAACCGAAGGAACTGTCACCGTGCGCGGGCGCGTCGGCTCTCTGCTCGAAGTAGGCACCGGCTTCCATCCCGAACTGACTGGGCGCGAGAACATCTACATGAACGGCGCCATCCTCGGCATGAAGCGCGCCGAAATTGACAGAAAATTCGATGAGATCGTCGAGTTCTCGGAAGTTGGTCAATTCATTGATACACCTGTCAAGCGCTACTCCTCCGGCATGTACCTGCGGCTTGCCTTCGCTGTCGCCGCACACCTCGAACCCGAAATCCTTGTCGTGGACGAGGTCCTCGCGGTGGGCGACGCCGAATTTCAAAAGAAATGCCTCGGCAAAATGAGCGACGTCGCCCAGCAGGGGCGCACGGTTTTGTTCGTCAGCCACAACATGTCCGCCATCCTGCGCCTCACGCAGGAGGCAATCGTCCTCAAAAAGGGACAACTCATCAAACGCGCTCCCACCGCCGAAGCCGTGGACTTCTATCTCTCCTCGGGGCAGGCGGAATCGGGTCAGCGGGTGTGGGAGGCGGACGAAGTCCCGGCGGCGAGCCAGCCTTTTAGACCGGTAGCCATCCGAATTAAAGACCGAAGCGGGAACGTCGTGGATACCGTCCGCTCCACCGAGCCGCTCACCGTCGAATGGGAATATCAACTCGATGCGCCCATCACCGCCCTGCGTGTGGGCATCTATCTCAGCACCATGCGCGGCGAATACGTCTTCACCTCGTTCGACACCGACGACGCAAAACAATACGAACTGTTCGGCGCGCGTCAGGCGGGACGCTACATCAGCCGCTGCGAAATCCCCGCCGATTTTTTCAACGAGGGTCGTTACTCGCTGGGCGTCAACGCCAGTTCGTTCGGCGTGAAGCGCTACTTCATGGACGAGAACGCGCTCTCGTTCAACGTGGATATTTCCGGCGCGCCCGGCACCCAATGGCCCGAAGTGCGCCAGGGTCCCATCCGCCCGCGCTTGAATTGGAAGATCGAGAAACTAGATTGATTAAACTGCAGAGACGCGGAGGACACAGAGAAAACTCCGCGCGCTCTGCTTCTCCGCGGTAAACCAATGCTCAACAAAACCTCCCTCCGCAACTTTCTGGGTGAACTGCCCCTCGCCGCCGAATTGGATTACACCCTTCGGCAGAAGAATCGCGTCCGCAAGGATCACTTCAATCTTGCGCGCCTGCAAAAGTCCCTGCCTCATGCGGTGGCGCAGGCAAAGCCGTTCATCGAAAAAGCGCCCGCCGGCAAAAACATTCTCTTCTTCGCCACGCTTCATTACTGGATCGAGCAAGCCGCGTACATCTCCCTCGTGCTTGCGGGACTGGGTCACAAGGTCACGCTGTTGACTCTGCCTTATTCTGAATGGCACAAGGAAAAGGATAAACTGACTCAAAAACAACGCGGACTCCATACCCGCGACGCCCTCTTTCCTCTTTCCCCCTTCATTCACCACGCCTCTCTTCTAGACCTCAAGCCTGCTCCCGACCTACCCGCCTCCCTCCACGCCGACATCGCCGAGGTCTCCCTGTGGGACGCGCAATACACCCTCATGCGCGAGGAGGTGGACATGAACGACCCGGGCGACAAAGCCCTCTACGACCTGCGCGTGAGGCGCAACACCTTCGCCGCCCGCGCCGCCCTTGAATGGATGCAGGCACACAAGCCCGATGTCGTCCTCGTTCCCAACGGACTCATCCTCGAAATGGGCATCGTCTTCCGCGTGGCGCGTCACCTGAACATTCCTGCCGTCACCTTCGAGTTCAACGACCAGCGCGAGCAAATCTGGCTTGCCCACAACACCTCCATCATGCAGCAGGACACAGACTACCTCGTCGAAGCGCGTTGTCATCTGCCGATGACCGACGAGATGTACGAGCGTCTCGCCGATTTGGAAAACGCCCGCCGCGGAGCGCGCGTGTGGGGCAAGTCGAAGCGGTTGTGGCAGTACGTCTCGGCGCAGGGGGCTGAGGCGACGAAAAAGGCTCTGGGTCTGGATGACCGTCCCGTCGTCCTGCTTGCCGCGAACGTGCTGGGCGACAGCCTCACGCTGGGGCGAAACCTCTTCGCCTCGTCCATGAGCGAGTGGATTACGAAGACCGTCCAATACTTTGCAAAGCGAACCGATGTACAGTTGGTCATCCGCGTGCATCCCGGCGAAAAACTTGTCCCGCAGGCGAAATCCATGGGGACGGTGGTGCGCGAGGCGCTGCCTGAATTACCGGCGCATATTCACGTCATCGGCGCGCTCGACCCGGTCAACACCTATGACCTGATCGAAATCGCCGATTTGGGCTTGGCATACACCACCACCGTCGGCGTCGAGACCGCCATGAACGGCATCCCTGTGATTGTGTGCGGCAAGACCCACTATCGCGGGCGCGGCTTCACCCTCGACCCGAACACATGGGAGGAATATTTCTCCACGCTTGAGGAGGTGTTGGCGGACTTGCCCGCCCATCGTTTGAGCGAAGAACAAGTTGCCAAAGCCTGGAATTACGCCTACCGCTTCTTCTTCGAGTACCCGCGTCCGTTCCCGTGGCGTCTCATGAACTTTTGGGATGACCTTGAAGTATGGTCCGTCGAAAAAGTGTTGAGTGAAGAAGGCATGGCGCAGTTTGGCGATACGTTCAAATTCCTCGTCGGCGAACCGTTTACGTGGAAGGACTGATATTCTTTCCTCTCTTCGTCAAACAGGAAAGATGAAAGAAACATGGCTGAATAACCAATATGTCTGAAAACACCAAGCAACAAGTACGCGAGTTTTATGACCAGATCGGCTGGTCGCAGATTGGCGACGGGCTGTATCAGAACGCCCGCTACGAGGACCTGCGTCCCGTCTCGCGCGAATACATCCACAACTGTCACCTGCGCGTCAAGCGTCACCTTGCGCCGCGCGGCGACATCCTGCTCGATGCCGGGTCGGGTCCTGTGCAGTGGCCCGAATACCTGACCTACTCCGAAGGGTACAAATACCGTCTATGTGCCGACATTTCCATCACCGCCTTGAAGGAAGCCCGCGCCCGCCTCGGCGAAAAGGGATTGTTCGTCGTCGCCGATATTGCCAACCTCCCCTTCAAGCCCGATGCCTTCGACGGCGTTGTTTCGATGCACGCCATCCATCATCTGCCGCTCACCGAACACAAGCGCGCCTATCTGGAACTTTACCGTGTGCTGAAACCGGGCAAAAGCGGCGTGGTGGTCAACGGATGGCATAATCCATTGCTCATGCGTCTGGCAGAGCCGTTCATTGCGCTGGGGCGTTTATTCACAGGGCGTTCCGCCAAAAAGAAGAAAAAGGACTGGTCTGCCTCCGAAGAGCAGGCAGGCACGTTCGTGGAAAAGATGACGCCGCGCTGGCTGAAGAACGAATTGAACGGCGCGGTCAGGTTCGAGATTTACCCCTGGCGCAGTTTGAGTCCGCGCTTCATGCGCTGGTTTGTGCGTCCGCAATTTGGCGGCAGGTTTTTTTTGCGTTTTGTCTTCTGGCTTGAAGAGACGTTCCCGCGTTTTTTTGGTGAGAATGGACAGTATCCGTTGATTGTGATTAGGAAGTAGAAAGAGGAAAAAGTTGTGATGGTGTATTGCGGCGAATGCAGATAATGGCAATGTCTCGATTTACCGACCCGAGTTTTCTCAAAGCCGATCAGTACAAAGACTCATCCAACCTCGATGCGCGGTTGGAACTCCATAGACGCTTCAGCACGAACCCATATGGCTGGTTCAAATGGGTCTTTGATGCGTTGTTGTTGAAGTTGCCCGCAAATGCAAAAGTGCTCGAGCTGGGATGTGGGCAGGGCATTTTGTGGAAGGAGAACGCCTCGCGCATCCCCGCAGGTTGGGACATCACCCTCAGCGATCTCTCCTCGGGAATGCTGGACGCGGCGTGGAGAAACCTGGTCGTCACGGGACGCAACTACAAGTTCAGGGAAATTGACGCGCAAAACATCCCGTTCGAGGATGAGACGTTCGATGCCGTCATTGCCAATCATATGCTGTATCATGTTCCCGACAAAACAAAGGCGTTAACCGAGATTCGGCGCATCTTGAAACCCGGCGGACGGTTGTTTGCGGCAACCGTTGGCGAGAAGCACCTGAAAGAGCTGAACGATTGGCTAAAAGAAATTGGTAAGGGAAATTACGTCAGCCTGATTGTAGAGTCCTTCACGCTCGAAAATGGAATGGAGCAGTTGCGGCTTTACTTTTCGCACGTGACGCTTTTACGCTACGAAGACAGTTTGCACGTTACGGCGTCGGAGCCGCTGATTGCTTATATCTACTCGATGATCCCTCCTGCAGATTTACAGGAAGACAAACTCGAAGCCCTCAAACAGAAATGGCAAACGATATTGGATCAAAAAGGCGAAATTTTCATCACAAAGGATATTGGTTTGTTCGAGGCGATAAAATAATTTGGTCATCGTGAGGAGAGAGGCGAGTCAATTTTTCCTATCATAGGATTGCTGCGCCGCTTCAAATACCTCGCAGTGACAGGAAGAATGGAGAATTATGGACTGGAAAAATCAAGTTGTACTTATCACAGGTGGAACAGGATCGTTTGGCAAGAAGTTTACGCAGATTCTGCTTGCCGAAAAACAGCCGAAGAAAATCATCATCTTCAGCCGCGATGAATTGAAACAATATGAAATGAGAACGGGAGGCTTCGACCATCCCTCCCTGCGCTACTTCATCGGCGATGTGCGTGACCGCGAGCGGTTGGTGCGCGCCATGCACGGGGTGGATATTGTTGTCCATGCCGCGGCACTCAAGCAAGTACCCGCCTGTGAGTACAATCCCATGGAAGCCATCAAGACCAACATACTGGGCACGGCAAATGTACTCGAAGCCGCGCTGGATGCAGGGGTTAAGAAGGTGATGACCATCAGCACGGACAAAGCCGTCAATCCCGTCAATCTTTATGGAGCGACCAAACTTGCCGCCGAGAAGTTAACCGTTCAAAGCAACGCGTACGCGGCGGGGACAGCAACCCGCTACTCGTGCGTCCGATACGGGAACGTGGTCGGTTCGCGTGGTTCGGTCGTGCCATTGTTCCTCAAACAGCGCGCGAATGGCACGGTCACTATCACGGACGAGCGCATGACGCGCTTCTGGCTTTCGCTGGAGCAGGGGGTTCATTTCGTGATCGAATGCATCGAACAGATGGAGGGCGGCGAGGTGTTCGTGCCGAAGATTCCCAGCACACGGGTCATTGACCTTGCCCGCGCCATTGTGCCGAACGCGAAGATCGAAATCATCGGCATTCGCCCCGGCGAAAAACTGCATGAAGATTTGATCTCAGAAGATGAAGCGCGCCACACGGTGGAACTGGAAAAGATGTACGTCATCCAACCTGCTGAAGCTTCGTGGTTCGGGTATTCGTGGAAAGACAAAGGAAAGCCGCTCCCTGAAGGATTTACCTACACCAGTAATAACAACACCCAATGGCTCACCATCGAAGAGATTCGAAGGTTTGTGGAGCCGTTCGAGGAATTATTTAGGCAGGGGAAGCTGGAGGGATAGGTACACAGTACACAGGCCTATCGGTACACCAGAAACGAGAACCTTCTTTATTTGTCTGCCGCATAATATGGCACGCATACTCATAACAGGTGCAAGCGGATTACTTGGGATTAACCTCGCCTTGGAAGCCATGCGCGAGCATGAGGTCATTGGCATTGACCGCGGCCGGCTCAAGTCCGCTCCGTTTCGGGTGATGCAGGCTGATTTTTTGCAGACGAACGAGGTTGATTCGATTCTCGATTCCACGCGACCCGACTGGCTCATCCACTGCGCAGCGATGGCAAATCTCGACGAGTGCGAGAAGCATCCCGATCAGGCAAGGAGACTCAACGCCGACCTCCCTGCGGAGTTGGCAGTTGCCTGTGCAAAGCGGAATATCAAATTCGTGCATCTTTCCACCGACGCGGTCTTCGACGGCACGAAGCAGGGCGCGTACACCGAAGAGGATGAACCCAATCCGCAAAGCGTGTATTCGCAGACCAAACTCGACGGCGAGCGGGCGGTTCAGCAAGTCAATCCGCAAGCCATCATTGCGCGAGTCAACTTCTATGGCTGGTCGCTGGGCGGACAGCGCAGCCTCGGCGAATTTTTCGTCAACAACCTGAGCGAGGGGAAGCGCGTCTATGGTTTTACCGATGTCGTGTTCTGCCCGATGTGGGTCAACCATCTGGCGCAAACACTCCTGGCCATGCTCGAAAAGGATTTGCACGGCTTGTATCATGTGGTGGGCGCACAGCCGATGAACAAGTATCAGTTCGGGGTGGAGGTGGCGCGCAGGTTCGGGCTGAGAGAAAGCCTCATCGAGCCGCAATCCGTTGAACGGTCCGGGTTGACCGCCAAGCGTTCCCACAATTTATGGCTGTCCGTACACAAACTGTCCACAGATTTAGGGGGACCTCTCCCCGATTTCTCCACCGGCTTGGACGGATTTTATACACAGTTTCGGCAGGGTTATCCACAGAAAATCAGGAGTTATCAACAGGCGTAACAGGTTATATTTGTGAAAGCCTGCTGGGTTTGGAGAAACATCTCAAATTTCAGCCAAGCAATGGATTCTTGATCTTCAGAGTTTCTCGAATGACCAGCCCGTTCTGCATATCTTCAGAGTAAAGGATTTTGGCATTGGCGGCCAGCGCACAGGCAACGATCATGCTGTCCCAAAACGAAAGAGCATACTCCTGTCGTAATTGGAATGTATCCAGAAGTATGCTCTCGTCCATGATAGGATATTTTTCGTAAAATGCTTCAACAAGTTTCGAGATCTGCTCCTCGGTAAAGCCAGCCTTTTTGATGAGATTTACACAGATTTCGTTTATGACTTGTACACTTAAGATGGGTTCTGTTTGTGTAATGAGTTTTTTAGCGCGGGATGATTTTTCTGCCTCGCCCATGTCCAACAGGGCATAAAGCCAGATGTTTGTGTCAATGAAAGCGACAGGCTTACCTGGCATAGATTTGTTCGCTCGTCATAGGAGTGAATTTTTTCACTGTGACGGGATGAGCCAGCAAGGTGTCCAGATAGTTCTTCGACCTGCTTCTGGAAGTTTCAATCTTTAAGATGACACGCACATTATCACGGAGTTTTCCCTTGTACTTTTTGGGAATCTCAATAACTCCGTCCTTGATTTTAGACTTAAACTGCACAGTGACCATACTGCATCTCGCTATAATTATACGGCCATCCGCCATCAACCAATAATCAATCGCTCTCGGAGGAAAACATGGAATTCAAAATTCAAGACCGCTGGATTGGACCGAACCACCCGACTTATTTCATCGCCGACATCGCCGCAAACCACGACGGGGACCTGAACCGCGCGAAGTTACTCATCCGCCTCGCCAAGGAGGCAGGCGCGGACGCGGCAAAGTTCCAGCACTTTCAGGCGCCCAAGATTGTCTCGGAGTATGGCTTCAGTCACATGAACGCCAAGGTCAGCCATCAGGCGAGTTGGAAGAAGTCCGTGACCGAGGTGTATGCGGCGGCCTCGCTTCCCCAGCATTGGACGCCCATCCTCAAGGAGGAATGCGATAAGGTTGGCATTCACTTCTTCACTTCGCCGTATGACTACGATTCCATCGAACACGTTGATCCGTATGTGCCTGCATTCAAAGTAGGCTCTGGTGAAATAGATTGGATCGAGACGCTCGAACATATGGCTTCTAAGGGCAAGCCGATGATCATTGCCACAGGTGCATCAGATATAGCCGACGTTCAGCGTGCTGTACATGCAATCCTGAAAATCAACAAACAACTGTGCCTCATGCAATGTAACACAAACTACACTGCCAGCCCGGAAAACTTCGACCATATCCATTTGAATGTATTGAAGACCTATGCAGTCATGTTTCCGGATGTAGTGCTGGGACTGTCTGATCATACGCACGGCAATGCGACGGTGTTGGGTGCGGTGGCATTAGGGGCACGCGTGATCGAGCGTCATTTTACGGATGACAACAACCGCGAGGGTCCCGATCATAAATTTGCTATGAATCCCGAAGCCTGGGCGCACATGGTGGAGGAGACGCGTCAACTCGAACGGGCGCTGGGCTCTACCGATAAATTCATTGCAGGCAACGAGCAGGAGACAAAGATCGTGCAGCGGCGCTGTCTGCGCGCGGCACGCCCCATTAAAGCGGGCGAGATCTTTACACGCGACATGATTGATGTGTTACGCCCGGCAACGCCTGGCGCGATCAAGCCGCATGAGATTCAGAATGTCATTGGCACGAGGGCGTTGCGTGATTTGGAATATGGACAGGAATTGAGGTGGACGGATTTGGGCGCGCCGTAAAATTCTTCGACCCTGCAAGGATAATAAAGGTCATAACGAAGACTTTGTATCCTTTGGGGCCTCGTGTGGTTGATTAATGCGAATTATCTACTTCAGTAAAAACTATACTCCTCACGATTATAGGTTTTTGTCTTCTTTGGCGGAGACCACACATGAGGTCTTCTTTTTGCAGTTGGAGACCACGCTTCGTCAGACGGAGGATCGTCCGGTCCCTGCAAAAGTTCGACAAATTCTGTGGGCAGGAGGGCGACGCGAATTTCGCTGGCGCGATGTGCCAGCCTATGTGCTGAGCCTGCGCAGGGTGATTCGAGAGGTTCGCCCTGATCTCATCCATGCCGGTCCGATTCAGCATTGCGCGTTTATCGCGGCGCTGAGTGGATTTCGACCTGTTTTAGCGATGTCCTGGGGATATGACTTGCTGATGGAGGCAGGAAAGAGCACGTGGATGCGATGGCTGACAAGTTATACGCTACGCCGCGCACAATATTTTACGTGCGATGCGAAGGTCACGCGAGAGAAGGCAATCGAATATGGGATGAACCCGGAACATACAGTTGTATTTCCGTGGGGGGTGGATTTGGAGCATTTCCATCCGAGGAAAGAAAAGAAGGGCACTAGAACTTCCAAATCGTTGACTTTGCTTTGCAATCGCACATGGGAGGCAATCTACGGTGTGGATGTGCTGGCGAGAGCATTTGTCAAAGTGGCGAATGTGAATCCTGATTTGAATCTCATCTTGTTGGGTGGAGGCTCACAGGGCGCGCAAATTCGGCAAATCTTGATGAATGGCAGGGTTATGGAGCGCGTCTATTTTGGTGGGCAGATCAGTCAGCGTGAGTTGCCTCGCTGGTATCACATGGCTGACCTTTATATCTCGCCTTCTCATGTGGATGGGTCCTCTGTGTCTTTGATGGAGGCGCTAGCAAGCGGGTTGCCGTGTTTGGTTTCGGATATTCCGGGGAATCGAGAATGGATCGAGGAGGGTGTCAATGGCTGGCTGTTTCGGGATGGAGATGCAGATGAGTTGGCAGATAAGATTTTGTGCGCAATCAAAAATCGAAGAGCGTTTAAGAGGATGGGGAAATTGGCGCGCAAGACGGCAGAAGAGAGGGCAGATTGGAGGAGGAATTTTGGTAAACTTCTTGAGGTTTACGAGCAGTTTAAGCCGTAGCGCGGCTGTAGAGCAGAGAGAAAGATAAGGGGCGGAAACGATTCTCGAAGCGTATCCGGCTTCGGCTTAGAGTGAAGCGTAGAAGAATCCATCATTTGGAGAGTTGTGCATGTCGAAAGAATTCGAGGGAATGTGGGCTGTTGTTACAGGAGGATCACGCGGCATTGGGCGCGCCATCGCATTAGATTTTGCCGCGAAGGGCGCGAATGTTGCGATTATTTATCTCAATCATCATGTGGAAGGCGCACAGGTTGTGAGAGAGTTGCGGGCGCTGGGGGTGGAAGCAGAGGAACATGCCACAGATGTATCGAACTTTTCTGCCGTTCAGGAAATGTTCACCACGTTTATTCGAACGCGGGGACGCGTGGATGTGTTGGTCAATTGCGCGGGGATCAATCGGGATCGAACGCTTTCGAAACTTTCCCCTGAACAGTGGCATGAGGTGCTGAATACGAATCTGACGGGTGCTTTCAATTGCAGCAAGGCGGTTTGGGACCAGATGCGCACGCAGAATTTCGGACGGATTATCAATATCAGTTCGGTGGTTGGGCAAGCGGGAAATTTTGGTCAGTCGAATTACTCTGCTTCCAAATCGGGTTTGCTTGGTTTTACCAAATCGCTTGCGCTGGAAGGAGCGCGACATAATATCACTGTGAACGCGATTTGCCCGGGTTTTGTGGATACAGATATGGTGCGTGCGATGCCTGCCGAGGTGCTTGAAAAGGTGGTGCAACGGATCCCAATGCAGAGGCTGGGTAAACCTGAGGAAATCGCGCGCGCGGTAACCTTTTTGGCTTCTCCGGCCTCTGCGTATATTACGGGACAGGTGATCGCGGTGAACGGCGGATTGTATATGTAGTATCGGTTTGGAGGTCTTGATGCTGACGTTTGAAACACTGCTCGAGGGGTTTCGTGAGTTGGGGGTGGAGGAAGGAGATACCCTGCTGGTACATAGTTCGTATAAATCGCTTGGACCGGTGGACGGCGGACCTCAAACGGTGATTCGCGCGCTGGAGGCGGCTCTGGGCGCGGACGGAACATTGATCATGCCGACCTTCAATTTCGACTTCACGAAAGGCATACCGTGGGATGTGCGCACAACGCCATCGAAGATGGGTGTGCTGACAGAATTGGTGCGGACCGATCCGCGCGCGAAACGAGTATTCCACCCCATTTATTCATTTGCGGTGCTGGGAAAGCACGCTGAGATGCTGGGAAGTTTGCGCTATAAAAGCAGTTATGAGCGAAATTCGGTCTTTGGCAAATTGCGCGATCTGGATGGAAAGATCATGATTATCGGTCTTTCTTATACGAACAGTATGACGTTCTTTCATCATGTCGAGCAGATGGAGGGTGTGGATTATCGCTATTTGAAGCAGTTTACGGGTCAGGTAACCGACGAGAATGGTAACACGTACATAGATACATTCGAGATGCTGGTGCGCGACATTGACAAGGGTGTCGTGACAGAAGTGAATCCGATGGGCGAATTGATGGAGAAGGCGGGGATTGTCAAAATCCGCAAGATCGGTGAGGCAGATGTGAAATTGATGAAAGCGAATGAGGTGTATGAGTTCACGGCGCGTGAAATGAAGCGCGATCCACATTTGTTGTATTACATCAAGAAGGACGCGTAGAAATCGGTGCAGACGGAGGTCCTCCCTCAATGCATGGAATCCCTTCGGGCTCATTGCGCAAGTCTGTTTTAGCAGACTGGCATGCGCTGAGGAAGGGATTTGTCCCGCCGAATCGGCGAACCGTTCGAAAGCCGAAGCAGGTAAAATGCATCTCGAATTCTGAACAACCTATGAAGCCCTACACCTCCCTCAAATCCATCCTTGCGGAATTCTTTCCTCTGCACCGTACCCTCGCCTCCGACGACCATGACAAAACGCTGGAGATTGTCGGCTCGTACATGCCCGATTCATCCAACTACACCATCGAGACCTACGCGCCGCTGACTCCCGTCTGGACGTGGAAAGTGCCGGAGCGCTACGTCGTTCATGAAGCGTATTTGGAGACCGAAGACGGCGAGCGCATTGTGGATTTCAGGGACAATCCGCTGCATATCGTTTCGTATTCCCTGCCCGTTGATAAAGTTTTGACCTTCGACGAACTCCAGCCGCATTTATATTTCGACGCAAAGCGCCCACACGCTGTGCCATGGATTTTCAAATACTACGAACGCGACTGGGGCTTCTGCCTGCCAAAGAACATCTTCGATCAACTCCCGCGTAACAAGAAATATCACGCGGTCATACAATCCGAATTCGTCACCGACCCCGCACAGGGATTCAAAGTTGCCACGGCGGTCATTCATCCGCAGGGCGGACCCAACCCTGATGCGGGCGAGTTCCTCGTGCAGGCGCACACCTGTCACCCCATGCAAGCCAATGACGACGGCGCGGGCGTGGTCAGCGCCATTGAGTTGGCGCGGCGGCTCGCCGAGAAGCCGCTGCCCCCCGGCTCAATGAGTGTCCGCTTCTGGTTTGGACCCGAAACCATTGGCACCATCGCCTGGCTTGCTCACAACGAGTCGCTCATCCCGAATCTGCGCGGCGGCATCTTCCTGGAGATGACGGGCAACAAAAATAAAATTGCGTGGCATCACACGCGTCAACACAATCACCTCCTCGACCGCATTACGAATTACGTATTACGTGATATGCCTCACGACGAGCGCGACTTCGCCTCCGCCCCCGCCAACGATGAGCGCGTCATCAACGGACCCGGCGTCAACGTGCCGTGTATCTCGCTCAACCGCTGGCCCTACGACGAATATCACACCACCGATGACAATCTCGACATCATGCACGAAGACATGCTCGTCGGCGCGGCGGAAATTGCCGAGCAGATCATCCGCATCTACGCCAGCAACTATATTCCGAAACGCACGTTCCGCGGTCCCGTGTTCCTCAGCGGTCACGGTCTTTGGGTGGACTGGCGCGAGAACTGGGCGCTCAACCGCGCCATCGAAAAAATCATGATGCGTTTCGAGGGCAAGCACACGGTCTTCGACATCGCCGAGCAGGTTGGTCTCGATTATTGGACCGTGCGCGAGTATGTCGAAAAATTCCGCGCGAAGGGATTTGTGAATCCGCTTCCCATTCCGTCGGAGGCACAAACTTCGTAGTGCCGACTTAAGTCGGCATTACGCCTGCCTATGAAACCAAAAATCGTTGCCATCATTCAGGGACGCATGTCCTCCTCGCGTTTGCCGGGGAAGATTCTCGCAGACATCGCAGGTCAACCGATGTTACAGCGCGTCTTCGTTCGGACCTCGCGGTCTGTTTCCGTTTCCCAGACCATTTTCGCCACCACGACCGACCCCTCCGACGACCCCGTAGCGGAGTACTGCGACTGGAGCGGAATCCCTTTCACGCGCGGCAATCTTTATGACGTGCTGGATCGTTACTATCAAACCGCCAAACAGGCGCGGGCGGACGTGGTTGTGCGGATTACCGCCGATTGCCCCGTCATTGACCCTGCGTTGATTGACGATGTGGTCACTGCACTCCTCGAGGGCGAATATGACTTTGCCTGCAACCGCCTCCCGCCTCCGTGGACACGAACCTATCCGATTGGTTTGGATACCGAAGCCTGCACCTTTGCCGCCCTGGAACGCGCCTGGAGGGAAGCGAAAGAAATTCATCACCGTGAACACGTCATGCCTTATTTTTACGAAGGCGTTCAATTTGAGGCAAAAGTCAAAGGTCGCAAGTCAAACCTTCGACCTTTGACCTTCGACTTTGAATACGGCGCTTCCCCCCGCGGCTTTAGAATCGCCCTCCTCCATCACCCCACCGACTTCGGCGACTACCGCTGGACAGTGGACACCCCCGAAGATTTGGAATTCATGCGGCAGGTCTATGCCCGCTTCAACGGACGGGACGACTTTACGTGGAAGGAAGTCCTCGACCTTGTCCACGATGAACCCGAACTGATGAAAATCAACGCAGGCGTGCGACACAAGACTTTGAAAGATATAGATGAACGTGCCACAGGTCACTGACCACTGTTCACTGTTCACTGATCACCGCTTACTGCTCACTGATTACTGATGCCACTGATTACTTTGTTCTCCGCCCCCAAACCCTTCACCAACCCCCACATCGCGCTGATTCAACGCAACGCGATCCGTTCGTGGACTCTCCTCCCCGATGTCGAAGTCATCCTGCTTGGCGAGGAGGCAGGTCTCGCCGAAGCCGCGCGCGAACTGGGCGTGAAGCACATCTCCGATGTGGCGCGCAGTGCAAATGGCACGCCGCTCATCTCGTCCATGTTTCAACTTGTCCGCGAAAATTCCAACAGCGATTTCCTCTGCATCATCAACGCCGACATCATCCTCATGCCCGATTTCGTCCAGGCGGCGAAACAGGTTGCCCGCCTCAAAGAGAAATTCGTCATGGTAAGCCAGCGCTGGGACTATGACATTGCGTCGCCGCTCGATTTTGCCGAAGGGTGGGAGTCGCGGCTGAGAGAAGATGTCAGGAAACAGAACCAACTCCACCGTCCTGCAGGAAGCGACTTTTTCCTCTTTCCTCGTTTCACTTTCCGCGAAGTCCCCGATTTCACCATCGGGCGCGCCGGCTGGGATAACTGGATGATCTACAAAGCCCGCAGGGAAGGCTGGGTGGTCATTGACTGCACGCCGTCGGTCATGATTGTCCATCAGAATCATGATTACTCCCATCTGCCCGGCGGCAAGCCGCACTACGAACACCCCGAAACAAACGAAAACATCCGCCTCGCAGGCGGACAGGCGAACATCCGCTACACGATTTTGGATTCAACACATCAGTTAATTGATGGTAAACTTGTGCGCCCGAAGATGAGCCGCGCTCGCTTCGTGCGTCAGTTAGAGTTGCTTCTGCGCGCGCTCTTTTTCTTTTTGCCTGAAGATGCGCTCGAAAACATTGCCCGCCCCAAACGGTGGAAGAAACGAATCCAAAAAATCCTTAATCGAAAACTGTAAACTGCCAATTGGAAGATCGAAAATGCGAAAAGGTCAAAACCCTGCCAAATTCGTCAAGGAAGTTGCCAAGCCTCAGCGTATTACAGTCGCGCTGCTCAATTACATTCCCTTTCTAAGTGGATTCTATAGTGAGATGCTGGATGTCTTGAAAGTGTGCATGGCTTCCATGAGAAACGATGCGGGTCTGCCCTTCGACCTGATGGTCTTCGACAACGGCTCGTGCGCCGAAGTCCGCGATTTCCTCATCAAGGAAAAGGAAGAAGGGCGCATTCAGTATCTGCTTCTCTCCGAGAAGAACGTGGGCAAAGGCGGCGCGTGGAATATCATCTTCGGCGGCGCGCCGGGCGAAATCATCGCCTATACCGACAGCGACGTGTTGTTCTCCCCCGGCTGGCTGGCGCGCTCGGTGGAAATCCTCGAAACCTTCCCGAACGTCGGCATGGTGACGGCACGTCCCTTCCGCACGCCGCCTGAATTTTATTCTGCCACGCTCGATTGGGCGCGGAAGAACGCAACCCTCGAAGAGGGTCAGTTCATCCCCTGGGAAACCTTCCTCGAATTCAATCTCTCGCTTGGGCAGACGGAGGAGGAAAACAGGAAAGTCTATGCAGAGACTAGAGATTGGAGAATAGTTTATAAGGGCGTGACCGCGATGGCGGGCGCCAGCCACTGGCAATTCACCGCCTACAAGTCCACGCTTCAACGCTTCCTGCCCTTCGACATGGACAAGCCGATGGGACAGGTGCGCCAATTGGATCAACGCATGAACGAGGCAGGCTTGCTGCGCCTGATGGTGAGCGACCCGCTGGCAATGAACCTGTCTAATACGCTGGGGTATTTGAGAGGAGAATTGAAGAAGGAGAGAGGAAAGAGAAAAGAGGGAATGGGCAGGCGATTGCTGGAGTTGCCGCCTGTGAAGAAGATATTGCTGGCGGTATATAACCGGATTTTCAGTTGGTATTATTCGTAATAAAAACAAATCCGCTGGCTTTGCTCGGTCAGCGGTAAGTACACTTTATTTGCTGTAATGGTATCTTGCTTGCAGGAAATCAATGCGATCTTCGCGCACGAGATAGACAATACGATGTTCTTGTGTCAATCGTCGAGACCAACAGCCAGGTGCGAGGTATTTGAGCGGTTCGGGTTTACCGATTCCTTCGAATGGGTCGCGCGGGATGGCGTCAATCAATTCAAAGGCGCGCAAAGCAAGTTTGCGATCGGTTTCTACCCAATAGCGTAGGTCTTCAATGAATTCAGGCTGGAAGACTGCCTCACGCTTTTTCCGCTTCAAATCCCACCCCGCGGCGCAAGGCGTCCATGCTCATAGCTTGACCTTCATTCTTTAATGCTCGCGACAAGGCGGCCAAAATCCGCCGGGCGTTTTGCGGTGAGCGCATGAGGTAAGCCGTTTCGGTCAGGCTGGCAAGTTCATCTGCTGAAATCATGGCGACATCCTCAGAGCCGCGCCGTTGAATGATGACGATTTCGCGGTCCTTGGTGACGCGGTCAAGGAGGCTGGCAAGTTGTTTGCGTGCGCTAGTGTAGGTGAATTCGATGGCCATAAGGGAGTCTCCAATTTGTACACAAACACTGTACAGCGAAAAGAGTGAATTGTCAAGATACAATGGGTTGTGTTTTGTCACACTTTTGCTTCTGCCTCTGACCATCCAACCATCCGACTATCAGACTATAAGACTATCCGACTACCAGACTAAATGACTAAAAGAATCTTCATCTCCGCCGATCACGGCATGGCAATCATCTACTTCCTGCAAAGCGACGTCGTCCCGACTTTGCTCGATGCAGGCATTGAAATTGTCCTTCTCACTGATGATGAAACCAAAGACAAGATTGCACAGCGTTTCGCTCGTCCCGGCCTCACCTTCGAAGGTCTGCGCCTCAAACAAGCCAGCGACTATGCCAAAAAAGTTCAGCCGAGAATCCAATGGCTGCTCGCCTACCTCCGACGCGTGGGCGGCTCGCGCCGCATCAACACCGAAGCGATGGACAGCCACATCTGGGAAGTGTGGAAGGAAAACTCGTGGAAGTTCCGCCTCGGCATTTGGATTCCTTCCGCGCTGGCAATTCTCCTCCTGCGGAATTTCGCCTGGGCGCGCAAACTCCTCGTGCGGATGCAAAACCGCTTCACCCCCGATCCCGGACTCTACACCGACCTCTTCGACAAATACCAGCCCGATTTGGTCATCGCCTCGACGCCCGGCTGGAGGCTGGATCGTTACCTCCTGCGCGAATCCGCCCGCCGCGGCATTCCCAACATGACTGTCATCGTCGGCTGGGATAACCCATCCAGTTATGCCATTCCCGGAGCAAATGTTCAATGGGCAACATGCTGGTCTCAACTGCAAAAGGACGAACTCGTTTACGGCTCGGATTGGGACCCCGCGCGCGTCCACATCGGCGGCATCCCCTCGTATGACGGCTACTTCCGCAAACAATGGCTCATGCCGCGCGAAGAATACTTCAATCTGCACAACCTCGACCCGAACCGCAAGTTGATTTCCTATGCCAGCAGTTTCGTCCATTTCGCGCCGAACTATCCGAACATCGAAGCGCTGGCGAAACTGGTCTCGTCCGATTCGCTGGCAGAGCCTTCGCAGTTGTTGATCCGCCTGCATCCCAGTCACTTTCAGGACAAGCCGAAAATCTTCGCCGAGGAACGTGCCCGCGTCTTCGAGTTGGAGAAGAAATATCCGCACGTGCACGTCGTCCAGCCCAAGCCGCTGGGCGGCTCGCTCGGCTACTACGGCGGCGAAGACATGGACGAGAAAGCCTCCATGCTTGCCTATTCGGACGTGTTCGTGACCGTCTATTCCACGATGGTGGTCGAAGCCGCCGTGCACGACACGCCCATCGTCGCCGCGGTGATTGATTCGCCGAATGGCTGGAATCACCCGAAGAAATTCTCGCTCTCGCTGAAGGAAATCGGCAACTGGCCCACACACAAACGCTTCCGCGACGCTAAAGCAGGACGCGTGGCAGCGACCGAGGCGGAACTGCGCGAAGCGATCAACGCCTACCTCCGCAACCCGCGCCTCGACTCCGCCAAACGCCGCAAATTCATCGAAGACGAAATCACCTACACCGACGGTACCTCCGGCAAGCGCACGGCTGAGTTTATTCTCAACGTCCTCGGATAACGCATCGTCATGCCCTTTGAATTTGCGGATGATTTCACATCCCTGCGCAAACTGCTTCCGTCTTTAGCGCTTACCCGTAAGATGCTGAAACACAGTCTATCGGCGCATACAACAACTTTATGATTTAGCAGCGTGTCCGCCTCGTTTTCGGCGAATGGAAAAAGTCGTGGGCGGCAATAGCGGACGAAGCCGAGACTTTTGGCTGGGACACCCAGTCCCAACAAGCAGACTTCGCTGCTTGTAAGCGCGGTTCTCAAGCGCTAGCCATCGGCAGTTATATAGAGTTGCCCGAAAGATAAAAATTAGGCGATAAACTCCATAAAATTATAATAAAGACTGTTCGGTTATGAATTCAAATGGTCACAGAAAAAAATATCCCGCCCCCCAGAATCTGGCAGAGAGCCTATCCTGAGTCAGAATTCCATGTTATTCATCCCGATAACTACCTTGATCTTCTCTTAGGAGATTCATAATTCAATGCTTTCCCGCCTCAAATCCGCCGCCCGCATCCTCCTCAAGGGCGACCTCAAAAAGAAGACCCGCAACCCCATCCCCGCCATCACACCGGAGGAAGTTGCGGAGATTAAACAATTTTTCCCGCGCGAAAAATTCTTTATCTTCGGCCATGCCCGGTCAGGGACCACGCTGCTCATGCGACTTGTCCGCCTGCACCCAGAAGTGCATTGCAACTATCAGGCGCATTTCTTCACGCGCAAGCCGTTGTTGAAGTCCTTGGTTGATTCAGCGGACATCGAAGAATGGTTGACGCGTAAATCCAATCGCTGGAATCAAGGACGCGACCTCTCGCCCCTCGTCCTGCGCGCCGCCGCGGACTTCATCATGGAACGCGAAGCCGTCCGCGCTGGGAAACGCATCGTGGGAGACAAAAGCCCCTCGTCCACGATTCATGCTCAGGTCGTGCGTGATGCGTATGCACTTTATCCCGATGCAAAAATCATTTATATCATCCGTGATGGACGCGACGTGCTCATCTCCGAACGCTTCCGAAACTTTGTCGAAGAATCCAAATTCCTCACTGCTGAAGATCAACGCATCATCGCGGACCTTCGAGCGGATCCCGCTCCCTTCAGCGACGGACGCCGTTCGATCTTCACTGAGACGTTCATTCGCAACATCGCCAAACGCTGGGCAGACGATTTGACCGAAATAGACGCCGAAGCGCAAAAACTTTACGGCGCAAATTATCTTTCCCTGCGCTATGAGGATTTGCTTGCTTCTCCCTTTGAAGAAATGACCAAGGTTTGGAAGTTCCTGGGTGTGAAGAAAATCAGCAAAACGTTATCGAAGGCGATTCAAGCCGAAATGTCTTCCAACCCCGATGAAGAGTGGCAGGCGCAGCGCAATGAAGGCATTGCATCCTTCCTCCCAAAAGGACAGGCGGGCAACTGGCAGAGATTGTTCACCGCGCGCGATAAAGCTGTGTTCAAGGAAGTTGCAGGCAAGGTTTTGGTCAGGTGGGGATATGAGAAGGACTTGAATTGGTGAAAATATAGCGAAGAGCGGGAAGGGTCTCAAAGGAAGTTCTTTGATTCAAAAACCGTCATGCCCCGTGTTCTCTTCGCGCAAAAGAAGGTGCTATGAAATTTCTTATTGCAGGGCTTGGTTCCATCGGACGCCGCCACTTCCGCAACTTGATCGCCCTCGGCGAAAAGGATATTGTCTTGCTTCGCACGCGCAAAGCGACATTGCCCGATGATGAATTGGCAGGCTATCCCGTCGAAACCGATGTTTACGAAGCGCTCGAAAAGCACAAACCTGATGCAGTGATTGTTGCCAACCCCACTGCGTTGCATCTCGATGTCGCCATCCCAGCCGCGGAAGCAGGATGCCACCTCCTGCTCGAAAAGCCTGTCTCCGATTCGCTTGACCGCCTCGACCTCCTCCAGCAAGCCGCCCAAAAAAGCGGAAGCAAGATTCTCGTCGGCTTCCAGTTTCGCTTTCATCCCACCCTCAACAAAGCGCGCGAACTCATCCAGCAGAGCGCGCTCGGGCAAATCCTCACCGTCCACGCGCACTGGGGCGAATACCTTCCGCAGTGGCATCCCTGGGAGGATTACCGTCAAAGTTACGCGGCACGCGCGGACCTCGGCGGCGGCGTCATTCGCACGCTCACGCATCCGCTCGATTATCTGCGCTATCTCATCGGCAAGGTCGAAGCGCTATGGTCGTTCAACGGTCACATCTCACCACTCGAACTCGACGTGGAAGACATCGCTGAGATTGGGCTCAAGTTTTCAAACGGCGCCATAGGCGGTGTGCATTTGAATTACGTTCAACGCCCGCCCGTTCATCGTCTTGAAATCGTTGGGACGAACGGAACGCTACGCTGGGATCAGGCAGATGGCACACTCCATTTCTTCAAAATGCTCACTCCCTTCGGTTCGTATTCGGACCCTGCGCCGTCTCCGCGAATCGAGACCTTTTCCCTGCCCGAAGGCTTCGAGCGCAATCATCTCTTCGTGAGCCAAATGCGCCATTTCATCGAAATGGTGCGGGGTGAGGCAGAGCCGGTTTGCACACTCGAAGATGGCATCATGGCGTTACGTCTCGCTTTAGCGGCAAGACAATCATCTCTTTCAAAAAGCCCGGTGTTATTTTGATCCATACGTGCGGTGAAAGGGATAGGATGATCTAGATTTTTGCGATTTCTACGCGGGAACACAGAAGTGACCCCCTCATCATTTGATAGTCACTCTGTCCCACAGGACGTTTGGGGAGTCTTTTCGCAGGAACACGCTGATTTTTTCGCCGATTGAAGCGAGTACATAATTTTCCAGGTACGGTGTGGCTTCTTCCCCTGTCTCATCCCAAAGCGAAACGATTACATCCGGCTGGAGTTCGCCAATCGTATGGGCATAATTCCATTTCATGTGGCCGGGACGCATAAACGGCACATCGGGAATGCCCATAGAAGTGCGAACAGGACCACGGGCAATCACAGGATCAGTTTTGCCAAGGATGTCAATGGCATAACGATCCGGGAGCAGGTAGGGGATCGTCCCCGCGCCGACCACCGCGATGGATGCGCCGGGCTTGGTTATTTCTTGCAGAGCCAGCGCCGTGAACAGATTGCGTTCGTTTCCAGCGACGTAATCCGGCTTGCGTTTGAATTGCCAGCGCTCGATGTACTTCCAGTCTCCAAGCAAGAGGTTGAAATTCAGCATGGCAATAGCAAAGAGAAAGATATACACAAAGCGCATTCCGATAATCGCTCCTCTTCCCGATCCCAGGCTTGCGGCGGCCTTATCAGTCAATACTTGCAACGTCCATGCGAATAATACAAAAAAGATTGGCATAGCGAGCGCAATATAACGGTTCGCTCCACCGTGATTTTCCCAGGCATCCCCGCCGACATAGACGCTATACGCTACCTGACCCAGGAATACCAGAAAGAGCAGATTGATCTTCCAATCCCGTCGAAAAAGCAGGAGAGAGAACGGCAACAGCATGAAAGCCCAATTGCTGTAATAGGCAAACCAGATCAGCGCGTACAGTCCGCGCAGGATTCGCAAAGCGAAGGGCCAGCCTGTTACCTTGAGATAATAGGTGTTTGGCAGGAGGTCTCCGTAATATAGATAACGCGCCAGGGTCTGTCCTCCCAGAGCAAGGACAAATGTTCCAAGGCCCCACGCCAAGTGCAAGCGGCGATGTTCTTTTTGTGCCACAAACAAGACCAGGAGGATGACAAGGAACGGCACAGCCATATCCATGCGGACCAGCGTCGAAATGGCGAGCAGAATGTAAATCGAGGGAGAGAAGCGGGAAGTCCCGTTACGCAGGATAATCCACAAAACAGCAGTCAGGATCAAAGTCAGGATGCTGACCTCCATGCCCAGCAGGTTCCACGAGATGAGTGGGCTGTAAAACGCAGTAAAGGCGACAGCGGCGGACATGGTCAGGACATTGTCGGTGAATTCTTCGACGATCCTGCGAACAAAATACAATGTTCCCACCGTGAAAATCAAACCGCTAAGTTGAATATAAAGGCTGATCGTATGAAGTGGAATCGGGAAAAGGTGAAAAAATGCCATATACCCGACCCAGAGTGGATTTGTAAACCCCTCGACGCGCTCGCCGATGTTCCAAACCAGCCCGTTTCCATGGGCGAGATTATATGCATAACGCATGGAGATCATGGCGTCGTCGAATAGAACATAATAGGTTTTATCTCCGACGACAATGCTGGTTTTCTGGATGTATTGCAAACCATAAAGGATGTAACCAAGTACGATCAAAGCAAAAAAGAGAACGTGACTTTTCTTTAACAACATAACCGAATTATACAAGTAAAATATCCTCGCGCTGTATTCATGCAAATAGGTGACTGGGAAACGCTGAGACATGTCACGCAAAATGTTGTAGCATAACTCTAGGAGAGGTGTGCGACAGAACCACACTCTGACAATTTCTGCGCACACACCGCTGAGCCTTCAAAATTCACCGCCTGAATTTTGAGTTATAATTGCGCCTTGTGTTTGAAACTTCCACCGAGTTGTTCGGTGTCTGATAAGGAGAAAATGATGCCAAAAGCCAATCTCATCACCCCTTATGGGGGCAAACTGGTGAATCTCGTTGTCACGGGAGAAGAACGCGAAGAACTGCTGGCGCGAGCGCCAAAACTTTCCTCCATCAAAATTACCATGCGCAACCTGTGCGACCTCGAACTGCTTGCCACCGGTGGCTTTTCGCCGCTCACCACCTTTATGGGCAAAGCAGATTACGAGCGCGTCCTGCATGAAATGCGTCTCGCCGATGGGACGCTCTGGCCTCTTCCCATCACGCTGACGGCTGATCCCAAAGAATTACCCACTGTGGGAGAGCAAATTGTTTTGCGTAACGCCAACAACGATGTCATTGCGATCATGACCCTTGAAGAAGTCTATCACTGGGATGCGAAAACCGAAGCCGCTCTTGCCTATGGCACCACTGATCCGCGCCACCCGATGGTCTCTGAAATGGAGCGCTGGGGCAAGGTATGCATTACCGGCACGATCAAAGTCGTGAACATGCCGAAATATTATGACTTTGTTGAATTGCGACGTACCCCCGCACAAGTGCGCGAAATTCTTACCAATATGGGACACGATAATGTGGTTGCCTTCCAAACTCGCAACCCTCTCCACCGCATTCACGAAGAACTGACCAAGCGCGCTGCCGCGCAGGTACAGGGCTCACTCCTTATTCATCCCGTTGTGGGCATGACCAAGCCCGGCGACGTGGATCATTACACGCGTGTTCGCATTTACAAGGTGCTGGTCGAAAAGTACTACGACAAAAACAGCACTTTGCTCAGCCTGCTTCCGCTTGCCATGCGCATGGCAGGTCCAAAGGAAGCGCTTTTACACGCCATCATTCGCCGCAATCACGGCGCAAACCACTTTATCGTCGGGCGCGATCACGCGGGACCGGGCAAAGATTCGACGGGCAAACCGTTCTACGGTCCGTATGAAGCGCAGGAGATCATGCAAAAATACGAAGCTGAGATCGGCGTCAAGATGATTCCCTTCGAGGAACTCGTCTATCTTCCCGATGAGGATCGGTATGTGGAACAAAAAGATGTGCCACCCGGCGCACGTACGCTCAGCATCTCCGGTACGCAGGTGCGTGACGAATATCTTGCTAAAGGCAAACTCCTCCCTGAGTGGTTCACGCGTCCCGAAACTGCCGAAATTCTTCGAGACATGTATCCGCCGCGTCACAAGCAGGGCTTTTGCGTCTGGTTTACGGGCTTGAGCGGGTCGGGCAAGACTGCCACCACTCAAGTGTTGACCTCCCTCCTGCTCGAGCGCGGCCGTCAGGTTACCGTGCTCGATGGCGATGTGGTGCGCACTCATCTCTCGAAAGGACTTGGCTTCAGCAAGGAAGACCGCGATACCAACATCCTGCGCATTGGTTTTGTGGCGGGTGAAATCGTGCGCGCCGGAGGCGTGGTCATTTGCGCCGCCATCAGTCCCTACCGCGCCTCGCGCAACGAAGCACGTAAAATGGTCGGTGAAAATTTCATCACTGTCTACATGGATACCCCTGTGGAAATTTGCGAGCAGCGCGATGTAAAAGGCTTATATGCCAAAGCGCGTCAGGCGATGCTCGAAGGCAAGCCCATGGGCTTCACCGGTGTGGACGATCCCTACGAACCGCCTATTGATCCTGAAATTACCCTCAAGGGTTATGGTTCAACACCCGAAGAAAATGCTCGCATCATCATCAAATATCTGGAAGAAAAGGGATTTCTGAATCACAATTAACTCCACAGCAAAAAGTCTTTAATGCAAAGTTTTGATTTTCGCATCGAATTTGCACAAATGACCCGAAAAATTCGCGCAATTCAAGACATTCGATGCCCAACAAATTATTGCTGATAATGTTTAATCGTTACAGCAGTTGGTTTCTTTTCTTGCATAAACTTTGCGTTGCATGCTGGCGTTAAGATTTTGCGTTTTTGCAGTAAACTTGCTCTGTTGCGAAGATAATAGACACGGGTATGTATCCCCGCTTTCCCTCACCCCAAACCTCTCTCCCAGTGGGAGAGGGGCAGGGGGTGAGGGTGAACGACATTGCCGACAACAATCCTTTGTCCATGTTTGCAACAGCGCACAGCAAACTCACCATTGGCTTGGGGATGAGCAAGGACATTCCGCTCATCTCCCATCTTCTTTCTCATGGTCATTCGCATCTCTCGCCGCCTCGCTTCTTTTCTGACCCTTAGCCTGCTCGCCGCGATAGGGACTTTTCTTCTCCTCAAAGCGACTCCCGAAGGGCTGGGCCTGTCCGATGATTCCATCGCCTACATTGCGGGCGCACGCAGCTTGCTGGCAGGAAATGGATATCGCGAAGCATGGCTGGCAAGCAACCAGCCGGTCACGCATTTCCCCCCAGGATTTTCCTCGGTTCTGGCTTTCTTCGGTTTGTTCGGGCTCGATCCTTTGCGCGGCACGCGTTTCGTCAACGCCTTGCTTTTTGGCTTGAACGCGTTCTTGCTGGGTGTTCTTGCCTGGCGTATGACACCCTCCCTGACGGCCGGACTGGTCCTTGCTGCGCTCTTCATCGCGAACGGTGAGATGCTGCAAGTCCACGCTGTTGCCATGAGTGAACCGTTGTTTATTTTCTTTTCGCTACTGTGCTTCTGGATGTTCGATTTGTATTTCGAGCGCCCTCCTTCTTCGGTGGGCAGAGGGGTTGCAGGTGAATGGTGGTGGCTCGTTGCTTGTGGCATTTTTGCCGGCTTGGCTTATCTCACGCGTTATGCAGGGCTTGCACTTGCCGCGACATTTATCGTTGCGATTGTGGTTCTGCGCACCACATGGCGCAAACGTTTGACGAGTATCGGCATCTTTCTCGCGGGTTTCCTGCCCTGGGTGTTCGCCTGGGCAATCCGTAATCGGCTCGTGGCAGAGTCGGTGACAAATCGCATGTTGGCATGGCATCCAATTACCCTCGAGAATATCAACATCGGCTTGCGCGTGTTTACGGAATTTCTTATTCCCCTCGATGCGCTGTATAAGCCAATTGTCAAACAACCCCTTCTCGCTAGCGGACTGGTCGCCCTCGTCCTCGCTGTGGTGTTGGGGTGGACCGCGTATCGGGTGTGGAAGAATCTCTCGGAGCCGCGCCAGGCTTCGGTTTTGGAAAGAGGCGGGAAGGAAGCGCGCGAGGTGATCTCCTTCACTGTTGCGTTGTATGTTTTTGCCTATCTCGCCTCCATTATTGCATCCATGACTCTGTTCGATGCCGCGACCAAATTCAAATTGCGCATCCTCGCGCCGGTTTTTGTCAGCCTGCTGATTTTGCTGGTCGCCTTTGGCATCTGGCTGCGGAGGAGACAGCGCCCGCTTGTGATTATAGCGACCATCCTGCTTTTAGGATTATCGGCTTACAAACAATCTCTCACTGTTGCACAATGGTCAAAGAGCGGCTTGGGATATGCCTCTTTCCAATGGTACGATTCAAAGGCAATGGAATATTTGCGCAGCCTGCCCGAGGAGGTGAAAATCTATACCAACGAACCTGCGGCAGTTTATCTGTACACGGGTCGTGGCGCATATGTGCTACCCGATCGTTTTGATTCTGCTACCGCACAGCCGCGCCCCGGCTTCGAGGAAGGCGTGCGAAAAATGCAGGAGGAGATTCTCGCCGGCAAGGCAGTGTTGGCGATCTTCAATGGTGGAGAAAATATTGCCAGCGATGTGCCGGTGTTGACGAATGGTTTGTATCGTGCCCTCAAAACTTCGGGCGACGAAATTTATACCGCACACCCCTAAAGGTCATTATGAAAATTCAGGACAAATTCGATTTGAAGGGACGCGTGGCAATCGTTACCGGAGGGGCGGGATTGCTTGGCGCAGAGTTTTGCAGGACGTTAGCAGAAGCCGGCGCGGCGGTGGCTGTGGTGGACCTGAACGCTTCGGCTGCGCAAGGGACAGCGGAGGCGCTGACGAAAAGCGGATACTCAGCCCTCGCCGTGCCGACCGACATCACCCATCCCGATTCTGTCCGCGCTATGGTTGAGCGGGTATTGTCCGTATTTGGGCGGCTCGATATTCTTGTCAATAGCGCCGCGCTCGACCCTAAATTTGACGCGGAGGCGGTGAAGAAGGGCATCACGCCTGGCGCATTTGAGGATTATCCGCTGAACGATTGGAACGCGGCGCTCAATGTCAATTTGACCGGCATGTTTCTGGTGACGCAAGCGTGTGTCAAGCCCATGCTCGCGCAGGGCAAAAAGGGAAGCATTATCAACATTTGCTCCACCTATGGGTTGAATGGTCCCGATCAGCGTATTTACGTTCGGAACGGTGAGCGCGTGGCATACAAACCGGTCTATTACACAGTGACGAAAGCCGGTGTGCTGGGATTCACGAAATATCTCGCCGCGTATTATGCGGGAACAGAGATTCGCGTCAACGCGCTCACACCCGGCGGTGTTTACAACAACCATGAAGACTACTTCGTAAAGAATTATTCTGCCAAGACTATCCTGGGGCGTATGGCAAACAAGGATGAAATGAACGGCGCGCTCCTGTTCCTTGCTTCTGATGCCTCTTCCTACATGACGGGTGGAAACTTGGTTGTGGATGGAGGCTGGACAGCGTGGTAATGCTCGTAACCGGTGTAGACTGATTACTGATACTGATTGACCGATGACCGAAACCCTCGCTCTCATCCCAGCGCGCGGCGGTTCGAAAGGAATCCCGCGCAAGAATATTCGTCCCTTTGCGGGCTATCCGCTCATCGCGTGGAGCATCGCTGCCGCAAAGCAGGCAAAATGTGTGAAGCGCATCATTGTTTCCACCGATGATGAAGAGATCGCCGCAGTAGCACGCGCATACGGCGCGGAGACGCCTTTCCTCCGCCCTGCCGAATTCGCAAGGGACGATACGACCGATCTGCCCGTGTTCCTTCATGCGCTGAAGTGGCTGGAGGAGCACGAAGCCTACCGCCCCGATGTGGTGGTGCAGTTGCGACCCACCTCGCCCATTCGTCCGCGTGGACTGGTGGATCGCGCTGTAGAAATTTTGCTTGCCCATCCTGATGCGGAGAGCGTACGCGGCGTTGTGCCTGCGGGGCAGAATCCGTACAAGATGTGGAGACTGCCGAACGGCGAGAACGCTCCGATGAAAAATCTCCTCGATGTGGAGGGAATGGACGAACCGTACAACGCGCCGCGTCAACTTCTTCCACCCGTCTATTGGCAGACCGGTCATATTGACGCAATTCGCACGGCGACTATTCTCAACGGTTCGATGAGCGGGAAGGTCATTTATCCGCTGGTTATTGATGCGCGCTACACGGTGGATATTGACAATTTGCAGGATTGGGCGCGCTATGAACACCTCGCTCTGACAAGTGGCTTGGAAATGGTCTGGCCTGGGCGCGCGCCGCGCCCAATGCCTGCGGTGATTAAACTGATCGTCTCGGATTTCGACGGCGTCATCACCGATAATCGCGTCTGGACCGATGAAAGCGGTAGAGAAGCGGTAGCAGCGACGAGGTCCGATTCGATGCGTGTGCGCGATTTGCGTGAACGCGGCGTTGATCTCGTCATCCTTTCCTCGGAACCCAATCCCGTCGTCAGAGCGAGGGCAGAAAAGATGGGCGTGGAGGCAATCCACGGCATTGACATTCGTAGCAAGGGCGAGGCGTTGCGGCAGTTGCTTGCAGAAAGAAATGTAGATGCCTCGCAGGTCATTTATATTGGCAATGACCTGAATGATCTGCCGTGCTTCGAGATTGCCGGTTGGGCGGTGGCAGTGGCAGATGCGTATCCCGAAGTGTTGCGCGCTGCCGATTATGTGCTCGCGCGCCCCGGCGGTCACGGCGCGGTGCGGGAATTATGTGAGATGGTTTTGAAACAGATTGACTCGAAAGGTCTTCCTGATCTATAGAGATTCATCGAAGGAGAAAATATGGCTCGTGAAGTAAAAATCGGAAATCGCATGGTGGGAGATGGACATCCTGCCTATATCATCGCCGAGATCGGCATCAATCACAACGGTGACATCGGGATTGCCAAACAAATGATTGACGCCGCGGTTCATGCTGGCGTGGACGCGGTCAAATTCCAGAAGCGCACGCCGGAAATTTGCACACCGCCTGAACAGCAAAAACAAATGCGCGAAACACCCTGGGGTTACATCACCTATCTGGAATATCGCTACAAGGTTGAATTCAACGAAGAACAGTATCGCGAGATTGATGCTTACTGCAAACAAAAGGGAATTCCCTGGATGGTCTCCGTGTGGGATGAGCCGTCGGTGGATTTCATGGAGCAATTCGATACGCCTGCCTACAAAGTCCCTTCCGCCTCGCTAACCGATCACAACCTGCTGAGGCACGTCCGCAAAACGGGCAAGCCAATCATCCTCTCGACGGGCATGTCCACCATGGAGCAAATTCAGAAAGCGGTAAAAGTGTTGGGCGAAGAAAATCTGATCATCATGCACTGCACCAGCACCTATCCGTGCGAACCGGAGGAGTTGAATCTCCGCATGATCGAAACGCTCCGTCGTCACTTCCCGAACAACCCCATTGGCTATTCGGGGCATGAAGTGGGACTGGTCCCTTCAGCGGTGGCAGTGGCATTGGGCGCGTGCATGGTGGAGCGCCATCTTACGCTGGACCGCGCCATGTGGGGGTCAGATCAAGCTGCGTCAGTGGAGCCGGGCGGCTTTGAGCGATTGGTGAAATATATTCGCGTGACAGAAGCCTCACTCGGCGATGGCATCAAGCGCGTGTACGAATCCGAAATTCCTTCGCTGAGGAAACTGCGCCGCGTGAACGGTGAAGATTGATCACAGACAAAGCCGCGGATGAGAAGAACGGAAAATAAAAATTTCTTTAGCCTGGCAAACTCATGATGAAGATTCCCTTTCGCCGTGTGCTGCGAAGACCTGCGAAATACGCGCTGGCGGTTTTGCGTTGGAAGCAATTGACGTTCGGTGAAGCGCCGCCGATCTTCGGCAATTCCAAACCCAAGAGCGGTTCTCACCTCCTTTTGCAGATTCTCAATGGCTTTACGCGCATCATGCCCTATGCCTACGTGGAAGCGGAGCCGGTGCGCACGATCACCAAAGAAGGCAGGCGCAGATCTCAAAAAGAAATACTGGATGAATTGAAACGGATTCCGCGCGGGGTGATCGGCTGGGGATATGTGGAAGCCACACCCGAAAACGCATCTTTCCTGACCTCGGCCGGGCGCGTGAACTATTTTATTTACCGCGACCCGCGCGATGTGCTGGTCTCGCAAGTGTTCTTTGCAACCGACATGCACGAAGAGCATGGCATGCATAACTACTACAACTCTCTCCCTGATTTTGGCGAACGGCTCAAGGTGGCTATCACAGGCATAGATCGCGACGGATTATACATGGTCAGTGTGAAGCAACGCTACGAAAGTGTCTTTCAATGGCTGGCAACGCCTGGCGTCATGTGCATCCGCTTCGAGGATTTGATCCATCACCGCGAAGCAACCCTGCTTGCCATGCTCGCTGAGGTGGAAAAGACCGGCTACAAAATTCCCGCTCCGCGCGACAAGGCACTTGCGGTTCTGGTGGAATCCATCCAACCGCGCAAGAGTCATACCTTCCGCTCAGGCAAAACCGGGGGCTGGCGCGAACATTTCACCGAGGAACACAAAAAACTGTTCAAAGAGGTCGCAGGGGATTTACTGGTGAGGCTGGGATATGAGAAGAGCAATGACTGGTAAGCGAATATGGCACGGTGATTTTCGCTTCGCATCTTTCATGGAAGTGATGCGGCATGAAAGAATTTCTTAAACAGCGCATTTGGCGCGGGGTTGTCCGCAGGCTTAATAACCTCAAGATCGCGCGCACCGCGCATCGTGTTGCTCGTCAATCGCCTCCACCTGTCGGCGCGCCTGTCGTCTTCTTCAAAGCCTCCACCGGCATTGATGATCTCTCATGGAACAGCGGATTTCATCTGCTGGCATCATGGGCTTTGCGACTGAAGGGGATTCCCGTTATCTATTTTGTATGTCGCTCCGGGATGAGCAAGTGCGTGCTGGGGACGAATCGGGACTTCCCCCATAGAGCGATGCCCTGTAAATCATGTATCTATCAATCGCGGACGTTGTATGCAGGTGTTCCCGAGTGGGTGCCAGGTGGTGGAACGCAGAGCGCCGTTCATTGGTTCGACTATCAGCGCGATGAACAACTTGCTTCGCGCATTGAGAATCTTTCTGTTCCCGAACTTTCCATTTTCTCCTATCAAGACATGCCTCTCGGCGCGTTATGTCTCCCCGGCTTGCGCTGGATTTTGCGCATTCATCATTTGAACGACGACGAGAACACGCGTTATCTCTTGCGTGAATACATTCTCTCTGCGTGGAATGTGGCGCGCAAGTTTTCGGATTTTCTCGATCAGACTCAGCCGCGGGCGGTCGTGGTGTTCAATGGACAGTTCTTCCCTGAAGCGGCTGCACGCTGGGTGGCGCAAAAGCGCGGCATCCGTGTCATCACACACGAGGTGGGACTGCAACCTGCTTCTGCCTTCTTCACCGATGGAGAAGCAACTGCCTATCCGATTCATATCCCCGATGAATTCGAGTTGAACGACGCGCAGAATGCCAAATTGGACGCGTATTTGGCAAAACGTTTTCAAGGGGACTTTACCATGGCAGGCATCAAATTCTGGGCAGAGATGCAGGGACTCGATGAAGCATTTTTGCAGAAGGCTGCGCAGTTCAAACAGATCGTTCCTATCTTTACCAATGTCATTTTTGACACCAGTCAACCGCACGCCAATACGGTCTTTGAAGATATGTTTGACTGGCTGGATATGACGCTGGATGTAATTCGTGAATACCCTGAGACTCTCTTTGTTATTCGCGCCCACCCGGACGAGTTGCGTGTCCGAAAAGTCAGCCGAGAGACGGTCGAAGGGTGGGTGAATCGGCGCGAGGTCCGGAAAGAAGCGAATGTAATATTTATAGGTCCGAAAGAACCGCTAAGTTCATACGATTTGATTCGGCGCTCAAAGTTCGTCATGGTCTACAATTCGACGATTGGTCTGGAGGCTTCGATCCTGGGTGTGCCTGTGCTGTGCGCGGGCAAGGCGCGTTTTACACAATATCCCACCGTGTTCTTTCCTCAGACAATTGAAGAGGTCAGAAGAAAGATGAAGGAATTTCTCGAGGCAGAACGGATTGACGTGCCACCTGAATTCAAAAGGAACGCGAGGCGATTTTTGTATTATCAATTGTTCCGAACGTCATTACCGTTTGGGGATTTTCTCGAGCCCTCTGTCCGCACTACGCAAACACGGCTGAAATCCTTTGCATTGCATGATCTGTTGGAGTCAGAGGCAGTAAAAGCGATTTTGGAGGGAGTGTTGGAGGGGGGAGATTTTTTGTTGAGGGAATGAAGAAGTGATCGGAGAGATCCATTCATTCTCATTATGCTTTATAATCTGCAATCGAAGTATTCACTAGGACCTGTAAATAACATAAGTTTGAGATAAGTAGATTAAGTCAGAAATTTACCGCCGAGTTAGCAGAGATGTTTGATTTCCTCAGCTTTCTCTGTTTCTCGGCGGTAAAAAGTTCTTATTTCGAACTGATGTTAGATACACAAAATTTTCCTAAAGGAAAGGAGATAAAGTATGAGGCGGGTGTTCGTTTTGTGGGTTATGGCAGTTTGGGTATCGGTGCTCTGGTTGGGCGTAGGAAAGGCGAGTGCCGCTGGGACCATTACCTATGTGGATAGTCAGTTTGTACAGGGCAAAGGGGTGTCGTTTGTTTTTGAAGCCACAGGCTTTCGAAACAAAAATCTGAAAGGCGCCACCATCTTTGTGGGCTCGAATTTCTATGATTTGTTCTGCACGGTCAACAAGGAAAAGACGCTCATTGTATGCGTGGCGCGCGAACCGCTCACGCAATATGCAGGACAGGTCGGAGTGATTCGTCTTGCTGGGCATACTTTTCAGGTAATTGTCCCCAATAAATTTGATAAGCCGGTGGATGAGAGTTTCACCTGCCCATCCGGAAGCATGCTTGGCGCGTGGGTCACATTTGAGGGCTATGGTGAATCCGTCGCAATTTTCTTTGATGGGAATACATTGGAAGAAATAGAGGAAGAAGCACAGGAATGGGAAATTGAGTTGGGGAATATCCTTGAAATTGGTCCGCTGGAATGTGAAGAGGTGCCTCTCTGAAAAGTTGCGTAATTCGACTTTGGCTTTTTAGGCGAGAGGCATAAAAAGAAGAGGAAGCCTTCTGGTAAAGTTCTGGAGCAATACCAAACTGAACCAGGGGGCTTCATAAGTTATTCATAGTTGCTCTGTTGCAAACATGGACATAGGATTGTCATTGGCAGTGCTTTTCGCCTCACTCCTGCCCCTCCCAGGGGCAGGGCGGTTGGGGTAAGGGAAAATGGGGATGAGTTGCCATGTCTATCATCTTTGCAACAAAGCAATGCATAGTCCACAACCGAAGTTATGGGAGAAAGTGCTCGAGCCATAGGAGTAAAAACACCAAAGAGCGAACATTTGCATATTCGGCAACCTTGAAACAAAAACTGGATTTAGCACTTCATAGTGTCCACACAAATGCTGTACTCCAACTCCTAGGAGTTGGAGTACAGAGCCATGCCGCTGATAACTCTTGAGAGCACACAGCGTTATAATTCAAACAGCAAACGAAAAGCATGTGGTGGTAAGATAAGTACCCCCACAATCTTCCAGGAGCACTCCTTCATGGACGCTATTGCAAAGAACGTATATATCGAAGACCGCTTCCCCGGCGTGACGGTGGGTGTCATCGTCCAGCCGCGCGGCTTAATTCAAATTGATGCGCCTCCCGCGCCAGAGGATGGGCGCGCCTGGCGCGGTGCGCTGATGGGCATGGGAAATGGTCACGAACGCGTATTGATCAACCTCGATTCCCATCCCGACCGCACGCTCGGCGTTCGCGCCATGGATTGCACGGTTATCGCCCATGAGAAGACGGCGCGCACCTTTCAGAACCGCCCGAACACCTTCAAGGCGCAAGGCGATGAAACCGGCGCTAACTGGGAGGCGATCCCTGGCTTGGGAAGCGTGCGCTGGGCGCCGCCGGAAATCTCCTTTTCCCATCAATTGATCTTGCATTGGGGTGAAAGCCCCGTCATCCTCGAAAGTCATCCGGGACCTACTGCAGGTGCAATCTGGGTGATCCTGCCGAACGAAAAGGTCGTCTTCGTCGGAGATGCTGTGATGAAAGGACAGCCTCCCTTTCTGGCTCACGCGGACATTCCTGCTTGGCTCGAAGCGCTCGAAGTGCTGCAAAGTCCGACTTACAAAGGTTTTACTATTGTTAGCGGACGCGGCGGCGTGGTCACACCGCAAGCCGTTCGGGCTCAGGCAGAACTGCTCAAAAAGATTCTCGATAAAATCGAAAAACTCGGCAAAAAACGTTCCACCTCTCCTAATGCCACCGATAAACTAGCAGATCAGTTATTGAAAGAATTCAAAGCACCTGCCGCCAAACAAAAACAATATGCACAACGGCTGCGCTACGGTCTGCGTCACTATTACGCACGACATTATCTCTCCGCACGCCACGTTGTGGAGGAGTGATGCACCACGAACCGCTCCTTGAAGTCACACGGGGAGAAATTGTCGAATCCGTTCACTACGGCTCCATTGTCATTGTAGATGCAAACGGCAAGCAACTCGCATCATACGGCGACCCTTACACGGTCGCCTTTTTACGCTCTAGCGCCAAACCGTTCCAGGTTTTGCCTTTCGTCGAGCAAGGTGGTTTGGAGCATTTCGCACTCACGCCGCGCGAACTTGCACTGGCTTGCGCCTCGCACGAAGGAAGCGATATGCACGTTCGGGCAGTGGAAGCGATGCAAAAGAAAATTGGCATCGAGGAACAACATCTACAATGCGGTGTCCATTTGCCATCCGACCCATCGGCGTTCAGGATGCTGATTCAAAAAGGCGAGCGACCCACACCCAATCGCAACAACTGTTCCGGCAAACACACAGCCATGCTGGCTTATGCAAAAATGCGTGGGCTTCCACTGGAAACCTACCTCGATGTCAACCATCCTATTCAGCAAGACATCCTCGCTTCTTTCGCCGACCTGTGCCGGCTGACCGTTAAAGAAGTCGCACTCGGCACCGATGGGTGCTCCGCGCCAAACTTCGCCATTCCGCTTTATCACGCAGCACTGGCTATGGCGCGCCTGTGTGACCCGCGTCATCTTCCCACTGCACGCGCAGAGGCATGCCGCAAGATCACCTCCGCCATGACCTCCCACCCCGAAATGGTCAGTGGAGATGGTGAGTTCGATTGTGAAGTGATGCGAGTGGGCGAAGGTAAAATTGTTTGCAAGCGCGGCGCAGAGGGGTATCAGATTGTCGGCCTCATGCCCGGCGTATTGGGACCCGATTCGCCCGGCATCGGAATTGCCTTCAAAGTCTCGGATGGAGACGCTTCACGTCTGTCGCTCGATCTTGCTTCTACCCCTCGCGTCCGTCCGGCGGTGACGCTCGAGATTTTACGTCAGATGGGTATCCTTTCATCGAAACAGGAACAGGCTTTGGATAAATTCGGCCCCGTGAAACCTATTCACAATCACCGTGGGCTTGTCACCGGCCAAGCACGTCCCGTCCTTACACTATCGTCAAGTCGTTTCCCGCATTCATAATCTTCTGTTCACCACAATTTAGGGGAAAGGGTGTTACAATCTCAGAAGACAATCTTGTTCAAATAGAGAGTCGTTTCATGGCCAAGACCGGGGACCGCATTCTGCTGGTTGAAAATGATCCTGACATCAGCGATTTCATTGCCCGACAAACCCTTCAATCTGTTGGATATCAGGTGGAGGTGGCTTCGGATTCTGCAACCGCCATTAAGAAATCGCTTCAGCATCCCCCAGACCTGATCATCGCGGATCTGAACCTCCCCACGCTAACTGCCAAAGATTTGCTGTATGCCCTCACCTCGCAGGGCATGGATACACCTTTGCTAATCATTGCGCACAAAGGACAAGAGCATGATGTCATTCAGGCGTTCCGCCTGGGCGCAACGGACTATATCCTTTGGCCCGCTCGTGAGGCTGAGATTCTGGCGGCCGTTGAACGTGCGCTCAAGCGTGTACACGACGCGCGAGAGAAACAGCGCCTGCACGAACAACTCGGCGAAATGAATCGAGAATTGCAGCGCAAGGTGCAGGAATTGACGGCTATTCTCAATCTCGGCAAGGCTGTCATCTCGATCACCGATCAGCGTATTCTCCTCCAAAAAATTGTAGAGGGTGCGGTCCAGGCCGTAAACGCGACAATGGCTTATCTACTCCTCCGTGCCCCGGAAAGCAAATCCTTCCTTCTGGCAGCACAAACCGGCCTTCCCGAAGGCTGGGCAAAAAAAATCAATTCGCCATTGGATGATGGCGTGAGTTCACTAGTTGCCATTTCCGGTGAAACGCTCGAAGTGGCGGGCGATCCCTTGCTCAAGTTCAAAATTGCCAGCCTCGGCAAATCGGTCTGTGTCGTCCCTATCAAGGTGCAGCGCGAAGTGATTGGGATACTCGTTGTCATCCGTAAGGAAATACAACCCTTCTCGAAAACCGAACAAACCCTGCTCGAGGCTGTTGCCGATTATGCTTCCATTGCTCTGGTTCATGAACGCCTGTTCCGTGCCTTGAATGAAACCGTGCGGGCTTCGAAGGAGGCACAAAAACGCCAGAGTGCCGCCTTCGAACAATTTCGCAGCGTGATGGCTGAGGAGGTACGCGCGGCAGTTCATTCGATTGATTTCTTGTTGACCGGCATGCCGGGCATTCTGAACGACGAGCAGAAACAAACTCTCCACAGCGTGCGCATGGCGCTGCAGCGACTCTCAAACAGCGCCGAAAAAACGCTTCCGCCTCTCGCACAGGTGAAAAACAAGTAAAATTTATCTATCTTCTATGCCGAAGCCTGACCTGATTCTCCTGGCATTGGACAAACCCAACGTGCTGAAATTAATGGAGCGTGCTTTGCGCGCCATTCAGTATGAGACGGCTATCGCAAAGGATATTGCAGCGCTGGGGCGGTTGATGCAGGAAACTACACCAGCCCTCCTCTTAATTAGTGAGCAATTCGATGGGCATGAAGGGGTGAAAGTTGCAGCCGAGTTGCTTGAGCGGTTTCCCACACTGCCTTTTCTGATCTATACCGAACAACCGCGCCCCGAATTATTCAAGGATATTCTGCGAGTAGGTGTCAGCGGTTTCCTCGCTCCTCCTTTGCGAACCGATGACATCGTGGAAATTGTCGAGGGCACTCTCCGCCATGCCCATCGCGTTGGCGATTGGCTGCGCCGTGAAGTCAAACGTACCACCGCATCGCTCAAAAAACAAGCCCAAATTTCCGAAGCCGAACGCGCGCGCCTGGAAGCCGTCTTTACACATATTCGCGATAATGTCATGATCCTCGATGAGGAGAAGAAAATCCTTCTTGTCAATCCAGCCATGTGCCGTGCCTTTGGGCTGGATCCACGAGCGCTCATCGGCAAGCCTGTTCTCGATGTCATTCAGCACCCTGATCTGCGGGCACTCATCCAGCGCAAGGATGATAACGATCCTTTACAGTATCACGAGATCAATTTCCCGGATGGGAGAGTGGGCAATGCGCAATTCTCTGCTATTCCTGGGGTCGGTTACGCTTTCACCATGCAGGATATTACCTACTTGAAAGAAATGGACCGCATGAGGAGCGAGTTCATTCACACTGTCTCGCACGATTTGCGTTCCCCTCTCACCTCTGTCATCGGGTATACCGAATTGATTGAGCGTGCTGGCGAACTCAACGACAGTCAGCGGGATTTCCTCAGGCGTATTCAAGAGAGCGTTCAGCACATCACCTCGCTCATCAACGACTTGCTCGATCTGGGAAGCATTGAAGCAGGCTTGGACACGCGCCGCGAATACGTCCAACTCGAAGGCATTTTGCGCTATACACTGGATATGTTACAGGGGCAGATCAAATCCAAACGTATTAAAGTTCACACCGACATTGCTCCCAACCTGCCCGCCATTCGTGCCAATCCCATCCGCTTACGGCAAGTGCTGGATAATGTTGTAGGAAACGCCATCAAATACTCGCATCATGGCGGAGAGGTGACGATCTCCCTCCGTTCAGAGGGCGATCAAATGATCCTCAACGTCACCGATACAGGTCCCGGCATTCCTCTTGAGGATCAGCCACACATCTTCGATAAGTTTTATCGCGGGAGTAATATCAAAGAACAAGCAGGCACCGGACTTGGGCTTGCCATCGTCAAGTCCATTGTGGATGCGCATCAGGGACGCATCTGGGTCGAATCCTCCCTCGGCAAGGGAAGTTCCTTCTTCATCGTCCTGCCGGTGACCACCTCGCCCACCGTACCCCGGAAATAAAAGCACTCGACTTCGAGATAAGCAGGGTGGCCGTTAGAGAATATCCCCTATACCTTTGCATAAAAAGATATTTCTACAACGGAGATGTCGTGCATCGGGACCGCCGAGTTTGCCGAAATTTTTTGGTTTTCTCAGCGCTCTCCGCGTCTCTGTAGTGAAAAAGTCCTTATCCTGAACTGACGCCACGTGAATTCAGGGTAATGGTCTGAAGCAGAGTGTGTTCATTATGGGACGGTCGTCATCTCGCCCCAGTTCTTTCCATAGCGCGCCTCAGTGGAAAGTGGAATGCTCAACGGATACGCGTTCGACATGACTTCCTGTACCACGCGCGCGGTCTCTTTCAATTCCTCCTGCGGACATTCCAGCACAAGTTCGTCATGTACCTGTAAGAGCATTTTGGCTTTCAGCCCTGTCTGCTCAAGTGCGGGTGGGATTTTGATCATGGCAATCTTCATAATGTCTGCCGCAGTGCCTTGAATGGGTGCGTTGATGGCTTCGCGTTCTTCGCGGTTTTTCATCTGTGGGTTGGATTTGTTTTGCAGGGACGGAAAGTATCTTCGTCGCCCAAGCAATGTTTCCACGTACCCCTGCTGCGCTGCCTGTCTGCGGATTCCATCCAGATATTTCTTGACGCCGGGAAATTTTTCAAAATACGTCTTGACGAAATTCTCTGCCTCCGCAAGAG
Organism: Anaerolineales bacterium; assembly: GCA_035574015.1. Taxonomy (GTDB): domain Bacteria; phylum Chloroflexota; class Anaerolineae; order Anaerolineales; family Villigracilaceae; genus Defluviilinea. The sequence continues at coordinate 17,948 of DATLZK010000039.1, read as the reverse complement.
TCAGGTCAGTGGAACGCGTGAGACCGAACGCTGACATGCCGTAGATGAGACCGAAGTTGATTGCCTTGGCCTGACGACGCATTTCCTTCGTCACCGCTTCGGGGCGAACACCGTAAATTGCCGCGGCAGTCGTAGCGTGGATATCCTCCCCGGAGCGAAATGCCGCTAACATTGCTTCGTCCTGTGCCATGTGCGCGACGATGCGCAGTTCGATCTGCGAGTAATCCACCGAGAGTAACACGTTGCCCGTGCCTGCAATAAACCCGTTGCGGACTCTGCGCCCTGTTTCGGTACGGATGGGAATATTCTGCAAGTTGGGATTATTCGAGGAAAGGCGTCCGGTTACTGCGCCGACCTGACTGTAGGATGTGTGCACGCGCCCGGTCTTCGGGTCCACTGCCTGCGGAAGCGCATCGAGATAGGTGGACTTTAATTTCGAGAGTTCTCGGTGTTCCAGCACCCAATCCACGACCGGATGTTTTCCACTCAAGAATTCCAATACACCGGCGGAGGTGGAGTAGTGTCCGCTGGCCGTTTTCTTTCCCTTGTCGGGGGGCTCGAGGCGCAGGCGATTGAATAACACATCCGAGAGTTGCTGTGTGGAGTTGATGTTGAACTCCATGCCAACTGTTTCAAAGACCTGCTTTTCGATTTCTTTCAAGCGGGCGCCAATTTCGCGCGACATCGTTTCAAAGAAAGGCAAGTCGAGCAGAACACCCGTCATTTCCATATCTGCAAGGACAGGAGTGAGAGGTAGGTCAATTTCTGCAAGTAGTTTTTCACCGTTTACGCGTTGGAGTTCTGCTTGCAGGATGGGCATGAGGCGCAGGGTCACCTCCGCATCTGCTACCGCGTAGGGTGCAACGGTCTCAATGGCTACCTCTGCCATGCTGAGTTGCTTCTTGCCTTTGCCAATCAGGTCTTCGATATAAGTCATCTCTTCGCCAAGCCTTGCACGGGCGAGATTCTTCAACCCTAGATTTCGCGAAGAGGGGTCAATAATAAACTCTGCCAACATGGTGTCGAAGGTGAGCGGAGAAACGCGCAAGCCATGACGGGCAAGGACGATGTAATCATATTTTGCATTGTGTGCAATCTTGCCGATCTTCGGATTCGTCAGCGGTGCGCGCAGGGCAGAGAGGACCTCTTCAAGTGGGAGATTGTTACCGATATGATGTCCAATCGGAATGTAATATCCTTTGCCTTCCTGGATAGCAAGTGAGATGCCGACAAGGTCTGCTTTCATTTCTTCGGTGGAGGTGGTTTCGGTGTCGAAGGAAATGATGGCGGCATCGTTCAATTGGCTGACAAGGTCACGCAGTTTATCTGACGTGTCCACGATGACGGTTTCGATGTTCACGCTGCTTTTCGGGGTGACGACAATCGGCGCTTCGTGCGTGAACAGGGAGAGTTGCTGTCCGACGCGAGGGGCGGGCGCGGAGGCTGAGGCGGAGGGAGAAGTTCCTTTCGCGGCGAAGCGCTCAAGGGTTTTGAGAAGCGAGCGGAATTCCATCTCCTTGAAAAAGGCTTCGATGGCGCGAAGATCGAGTTCGTGCGCTTTGGCATGTTCCAAATCCAGTTTAATATCGAGATCGGTTCGGATGCGCGCCAGTTCGCGGCTGAGATAAGCATTCTCTTTTCCCGCTTCGAGTTTGGTCCTCCAACGATTTTCGATTTCGTCGAGATGTTCGTAGATGCCGTCGAGGGTTTGGTATTTTTGCAAAAGTGCAATGGCAGTTTTCTCGCCGATGCCTTGTACGCCGGGAATGTTATCGGATTTGTCGCCAACAAGGGCTTTGTAATCTACCACCTGACTGGGAAGGACGCCGAGTTTCTTCACCACATCTTCATCGCGGATGTAGGTCTGATCATCGCCCGCGAGGTACACGGCGGTACGATTGTTGACGAGCTGTAGAAGATCGCGGTCACCGGTAATGATTTTGACGCCCAATCCCTGCTCCACAGCAAGGCGTGCAACAGAGCCAAGCACATCATCCGCTTCGTAGCCTTCCATTTCAAGGCGGGGGATGTTGAAGATGTCTACCATTTGACGAATGCGTTCGATCTGTGGAGTGAGGTCGTCGGGCATTTTGTCGCGCGTGCCTTTGTAGGCAGGAAAGAGATCATCGCGGAAGGTCTTGCCTACATCGAAGGCAACGGCGATATATTCAGGTTTTTCGTGTTCGAGCACGCGCAACAACTCACGCGCGAAACCGTAGGTTCCTGCGGTGGGTTCGCCTTTGGAGGTCTGCCAGCGCTGACTGCCTCCCCCTCCGGCTGTGAGGGCGAAGTACATGCGGTAGGCGAGTGCGTGTCCGTCAATCAGATAGAGAGTGGGGGGCATGGTATAGAGAGTCGAATGGTCGAGAGGTGGGAGATGAGAGAATAAAGGACTTTATCAGTAAATAAGCAAGAGATTTTGATCTTCGCATCGAATTTGCGCGGATGACCCGAAAAATGCGTGTAATTCGAGACATTCGATGCTCCAAAAAATTATTGCCGATAACGTCTAAACATGAAGAAGCAGAGATTTGAGAAAACAAAAACGCAGAGTGATTATACTCTGCGCGTAGAGTTGATCTGTCAAGATTTTTGCTGTCGGCGGAATCACTTTCGCGGCTGCGAATATCCCTGTCGCTCGCGGGTTTGTTTGATGTAGTCTTTCACCAATTGCGGTGGATGCGGCTGTGTTCCACCCATGATGAGATAGCCTGGCGCCCAAAAATCACCAGATGGATTTTCTTTCTTCAAGCGCGGAAACTCATGAAAGATTCTCTCAGAGGTCTGTTGGCGAACAATGCGCATCAAATAACCAGGAGAGGTAGCAGGTGGGACATTCACCACCCATTGAATGTAATCGGGACGCACGGCCAGATATTCCAGGCGCCAACCAAAGGCAATACAAATTTCCGGCAGCCATATCGAAAGTCGTTCCGAAAGATCGCCTGTTAAATGATGTGAACTGAAGCGCGGTATCAGCAGACAGGCATACGTCAGGTTATAAAGCCCCGGCGAGATCGGTTCGAGCATCACGCGTCCCGCCACCTCGGTAATCGAGTGCGGACGCGTCTCGTCCAATTCGCCTGGAGCCGGGCGGCGGATGGGTGTTTCGGGACGCGGGCGCGACTTCGAGGGCATGGTGGCATCGAGGTCCTCCACCACATGCTCCACAGTTTCTTCGAGATTTTGATTTGGCTTACGCTGCTCGTCCGTGTGAACAGCAGGTGAACTCTCGCGGCTATAGCGATGTACATGTGGTGTAGAAGGACGTGTTCCGCCCGGCGCTTCTTTATCCACGAGGCGTTTGCCCAATTTAGGCTTGGGAGGGGGAACATCGGCAAGAATATCAGAAATAGATGGAAAATTGGTCTCCTCGCCGCTTTCGTCTTCGGAGGATTGTGCAGTCGCTTCTTGCTCCGCCGGGGCCGGATTCCGTTTTTCGGGGCTTTGATCCACCTCCGACGTCGAGGTGGAAAGTAATTGAATGAGTTGACTCGCCTGAGTACGAATGGTGCTGAACGGTGTTTCGGCATCGAAGACAAACGCCAGCACAATATCCTCTGTAATGCGCGTGGCATAGAGCATGTGCTCGGCTTTGGTCGCCTCTAAACGCACAAAGCGCAGAAGATCACTGCCTTTTTGCCCGTCCCAATGGCGGGTGACGGTTGCAGCTAACTCTCTCGCCGCGTGCTGCGAAAGTTGACCCGCGTATGCCCAAAGGTTGTCGCCGCGCGTGATCAATGCGGCCTGCGCGGAAGATTCGAGCGTGAGGCGTGTGAGATGAGCCGCGGCTTTATTGACATCCTGAAGCCAAAGAGGTGTGGAGTCTGGATAAGAAGGCTGTTGCGGAATGGGCTTGGAAGAGGGGGTGGATTTTTCGTTCAGCATATTCAATACTTCCGGCAGATGATATGGCTTGCGGAGCAACGTCCACGGACGGAGTTCATCGAGTGCAGGAGGTATAGAATCGTCATCGGTAAACAAAGCCAGTCTGATGTTCGCGTTGAGCGTGCGAAGCGCATTTCCAATCTCCAAGACCATCTGCGTTCCCAGGTCTAGATCGAGAAACGCAAGGTCGCAGTTTTCCTCGTCCGCGCGAACAATGGCTTCGCCCTTCCGTTTGGCAATGTGAACGCGGTAACCTTCCCGTTCTAAACTTTGAAGCAAAAGGTTTGCAAAGCCGGCATCTGTGGTGACGAGGAGGAGATGCCTGTTCATGGTTTTTGTAGAGTGTATCACGGTGGGGACGCTCAGGCAAGCGGCATTCTATGGGAGGGTTTACGAAAATGTCGGGTTTGGAGTGGGGAGGCGGCTGTGGGTGAGTAAGGCAAAGGCGGTCGGAGCGAGAAGTGGGTTTACACTTTCACTTCCAAACAACCCAATATTCATCCAGACAACTTGATTTTTGTCTCCTTTTGTGCTATCAATGGCAAAAATTTTGTGAGGGTGAGGCATGCATCGAGAACGCGTCTCGGAAAACGTCTTTTGGTTCCAAAGCGAAGTCTATGCCCAGGTAACCGCCGGTGTAGTTGCGGGGCCGCAATGGGCTGTAGTGATTGATACGCTGGCTCTTCCCGATGAAACGCTAACCATCCGAGAATTCATCGAACATGAATTGAATGTGCCGGTCAGGTATGTGATCAACACACATTATCATGCTGACCATTCATGGGGAAATTGTTTCTTCCCCAATGCAACGGTCATTGCGCATGCACGCTGTCGTCAATTTCTCGAGGAGCGCGGTATCCCCTCTTTGGAATCGGCAAAGAAACAGAATCCTATGCTGCGGCAGGTCAAAATCGTCCTGCCGCATATGACGTTCGAGAATGGTGAAATCGTCTTGCGGGTGGGTAAGAAAAACCTGATTATTTCAACTGCCTTCGGCCACAGCCACGATGGAATTGCCGTTCTTGTGGAAGAGGATCGCATCCTCTTCGCCGGCGATTCCTTCCTGCCCATTCCCCACATTGTGGATGGAGATGTGGACGATAACATTGCCTCCATCAAGCATATTGCACGAATGGGGCTGGAAAATATCATCCAGGGTCACGGTGATATTATCCTGCGCGGCGAGATTGATGCTGCGGTAAAGGAAAATCTGAATTACTTGAATGCCATCAAAAAATCGGTCAAAGCCATTGCGCGGCGAAAAAATGCCCTTGAATTGCTGGATGAAATCACGATTGAGTCATGTGGCAAGAGCCGGGTTCATCTTGGAGGGCTGGCAGAGACTCTGCATCAAAGCAACCTGCGCGCCTTATATCACCAAATGAAACAACAGTAATGTACTGTGTTTCGCCAAAATTTTATGGGCTGAGCACGAGCAAATCTTGGCAAGATAAGTTTGCGGCAAGTTCTGTAAACAAGAGGAAACCGATTTCCCAAAGATTGTCAATGTTCTGAAGCGTTAGCGATATTCGTCACTGGCTCCAACCCGTTGCAGACGTAAACATCCACAGAGACATTTTCGTATACTGTTGCATAATTTGGTGCCAAGAGCGAAAAACAGCCTCACTCAGGGGGAACCAATTGCGAGTTTCGGCTGCTCGGCCTGGTTGCTGTTTGCTCCTGAAAGGAAAAAGCGAGGATGAGAGTGCGTAATATCCGTTACTCGGTTTTCGTTCGCTGTGCCTCTCGCCTTGCCCGCAGCCAGCCATTCAAACTGAATTTGACCACGCGCTCATTGCCCTCGATTAACTTCTTGATGTTGGGGCGCAACGCCCAAATGAGGAGAAACTGCGCGATCACCCCATACAAAATATCAATGGGGTTTTGCAGTCCCAGCCAGGCGCGAACTGCAAACACAATGATCACCACCATGCCTACCGTCATCGTTGTGACGGAGGCGATCCCAAGCGTAAACCAGATCAGCGCGCCCACAACAAACACGATAGGAAACATAGGAAGCCACAAACCCATGGCGCCACCCAGTGCCGGTGCACCGCCTGCCCCGCCGTGGAAGCGCAGTTTCCCATCCTCATCACGGCTGATGAGGAACAACGAATAATTGTGCCCCAGAATTGCGCCAATGGGCGCAAGTACATGCAAAAGATGATTTTGCGGGCTAACCGTTTGCGCGAGCCAAACTGCCGCCGCGCCCTTCAAGATATCCAGGATGGCTGTGAGGAAACCTGCCCAAAAACCTGCGGCACGAGCAACATTCGTCCCGCCCGTCCGTCCACTTTCCACTTGACGGACATCCTTTCCGGTTTTCAATTTTACGATCAGCAGTCCAAACGGAATGGACCCCAGAATGTAGCCCATGATGATTGTGCCGATTTCGAACAGCAATTGCATAACTCTCCTCCAGTTTGATTGTAAAAATGTAAACACAGGATAGTAAACAAGGTTTCACTCCACGATGAGCGGTATTTCGCTTGCCGCGCCGTTCTCAATCCAAAACCCGCGCGCCTTCCATTCCTCTTCGGATCGCGAAAGGATGACGTAGACCACCTCGTAAGCCGCCTCTGCAATATCGGTCACGGAGACAGTTTCGGGTCCCGCGGGATGCGAATGAAAAATGCCGAGAAGCTCCATCCCGTTGGATTCGATCCACTCGAAGGCTTTTAACTGCTCGTAAGGATCCATCACGAATCGCACAGGACTTTGAGCCTGATTCCGTATCTCGATCACTTTCTCCACCCGTGTCTCCCTCCCTGCCAGCAAGCCGCAAGCCTCCAACGGCGCGTGTGCGCGGACGTAACGAATCATCTCCAGCAAATGTTCACGAGCGAGAAACAATTGCGAGATCATGAAGCGCGATGATTCATCGAACAAAGATCGCCAGCCCCCAGCATACTGCCGTGGCTACAGCAGGCTCCAGCGCCGCGCGCCGCGCGGGGACGCTTTCGCCAAGACTGATGGCAAGATTGATCAAACCGTACAAGGGACCGGTGAGCATCAAACCGAATTGAACGGGTGTGAGAGGCCAATAATGCAAACCGGCCGCGATCTGCACGCATACCAACCCGATGCCGATTGCCCATCCATACTCCCATCCCTTGCTCAACCGTAAATGTAAAATGCGCAAACTGGCAAGGACCGCTGCGAGGAACAAGGCCGGAACAAGAAGGAAAAGGCGAACTCCACCAAAACGAAGCGCTGCAGCAAAGAGGAAGAACAACGTATATGAAATAGCGGTCAACCCGACAAGCGAGAGGGCGTAATAGGGCGCATCTGCATCCACCACAATGTACTCCGCGAGAAAAACGAAAAAGAGCAATGTCCCGCCTACCACAAAGCCGATCAGCCACGCTGAACCCGAAGGCAGGATTGCCAGAGAAACACTGACTACGAACGTGGTGAGCGTGGGGAGCATCCACCATTGAACGGTGTTCCTCCCCTCAAGCGCAGGATGTTCGCGCAAGAGCCAATCCATACCACTGGCGGCGAGACCGGCCGTCAGTACACTCATGATCGTAGAGAGATTCAAGGAAATGCTGAAAAAGAAACCTGGCAACTGCATCTCGACCTCGAATTCCGGCGATGGGATGAGGCGGGCAAGGACAAAAGCCAGCAGAATCGTGGAGGTCAACAAGCCGATCTGATCAATCTCCGGCAGATATTTTTGTTGTTCATCCATGTTCTCATTGTACCTGCGGCAGGGGCAGATGCCAAGACATGATCGGTATGGTAGAATCAAACAGTTATGACTGTGCAAAAACCCGAATCATTGCCTCCACCGCCTGGCGTGATGGGCTCGCTGAGAGCAGGATTCGACATTGTTTCTAACCGTATTGCTCTCATTCTTGCCCCTTTGGCGTTGGATGTATTCCTGTGGCTGGGTCCGCGCTTGAGCGTGTATGAATTGCTCAAGCCCTTCTTTCAGTTTGTCTTCATTCAGGCGCGCCAGGGCGTAAGCGACTCTCAACTGGAGCAATTTTCCGAAATGCAGGATCTTTTCATGAACTGGCTGCGCGATTTCAACCTGTTCAGCCTGCTGACGAAATTAACCATCTTCCCTATTGGCATTTCCAGCCTCTCGGCACAAATCCTGCCGGTGGAGACTCCACTGGGCACGCGCACAGTCATCGAGGTCACCTCGGCGATTGGTTTCATCGGTCTATCATTCGCTTTTGTTTTGATTGGCTGGATCGTCGGAGGTTTATACTTCCGCGGGGTAGCAGTGTCCATTTTCGGTGGAAGTGAAGCGCCAATCGGTTCCGGACGTGCCATCGCACAAACTCTCTTTTTGTGTATGCTGTGGAGCGTTGGGCTGTTGATGATCTTTTTCCCGGCGATGTTCGTGTTAGGCATTCTTGCCTTAATCAGTCCTATCCTTGCAAACAGTGCGATCCTTGTATTTTTGTTTTTTTCCTTTTGGCTGATCGTTCCACTGTACTTTGCACCGCATGGGATTTTCATCCGCAAACAAAACGCATTCTCTTCCCTTTTCGCCAGCCTGAGGATGGCACGCTTCACACTCCCCACGAGCGGACTCTTCGTCCTGAGCGTTTTCCTTCTCTCGCGCGGGCTGGATTATCTCTGGGGGGCGCCTCAGAGCGACTCGTGGCTGGCGCTGGTAGGTTTTGCCGGCCATGCTTTCATCACAACTGCCCTGCTCGCCGCGAGCTTCGTCTATTATCGTGACATGAACGATTGGCTGCAGAATACGTATGAAAAATGGTTGCATGCCAATCAACCCTCTTCTGCGAAGCAGGTTTGACCGAACTCTATCCAACGCAGAGTATGAAGGTTCGTAAAAGGAATTTGTATTTCACCCTCACCTCTGGACTTCCTCCCTTTGGGGGAGGGTGAGGGCAGGTACTTACGTTACTGTGTAACCGTATCGAGTAAATCACTTTCTTTACAGTGTAATAAATTCGGATAAATCTATGGCTTTTTCACCCCGTTAGCCAACGGGATCATGTGGAGGTTTTTGTGGCAAAAGATAAGAACAGCACCAATTACGATGCCGGAAGTATTCAGGTACTGGAAGGTCTCGAGGCCGTCCGTAAACGTCCGGGCATGTATGTGGGCGGAACGGACATCAAGGCTTTGCACCACCTCGTCTATGAAGTGGTAGACAATTCGGTGGACGAGGCGCTGGCTGGCGCATGTACGCGCATTGACATTACGATCCATGAAGATTCAAGCGTCTCTGTGCAGGATAACGGACGCGGCATTCCGGTAGACATTCACCCACAAATGAAAAAGTCCGCTCTGGAAGTGGTGATGACCACTTTGCACGCGGGAGGCAAATTCGGTGGAGGGGGATACAAGGTCTCCGGCGGTTTGCACGGTGTGGGCGTGAGCGCAGTGAACGCGCTTTCGGAATGGTGCGAAGTCGAAGTGCGGCGAGATGGCGGCATTTATTTCCAGCGATATGAGCGCGGCTACCCAAAAGCTCCGGTCAAAATGATCGGGAAAACAAAAGCCGGAGATACCGGGACCAAAGTCACGTTCAAGTTCGATCCGTTAATCTTCAAGGAGGAGGGAATTGATTATCGCTTCGACACGCTCGTGCAGCGTTTTCGCGAGATGGCGTTCGTCACACGCGGGGTGACCATTAACTTCGTGGATGAACGCACTGACCGCCGCATGAGCTTCTATTTCGAGGGCGGTCTCACCTCCTTTGTGCGGTACCTGAATCGCAATCGTGAGACACTGCATCCTGTTGTGCATGTAGAAAAAGAGATCGAAGCCATCGGCATCGAAGCCGCTATTCAATATACAGATGCGTATACCGAATCCGTCTACTCGTTTGCAAACACCATCAACACGGTGGACGGTGGCACGCATCTGACCGGTTTGCGCTCTGCGCTGACGCGCGTGATCAACGATTACGCGCGCAAGAATGGACTGCTCAAGGATTCAGACCCGAACTTCTCCGGCGATGACACGCGCGAGGGGTTAACCGCCATTGTTTCCATCAAACATCCCGAACCACAGTTCGAGTCGCAGACCAAAGTCAAATTGATGAATCCCGAAGTGCAAACCTACGTCGCGCAGGTAGTGGGCGAAGCGTTTAGCACATTCCTCGAGGAGAATCCCCAGGCCGCGAAGGCAATCGTTGCCAAGTGTCTGACCTCGGCGCGGGCGCGTGATGCGGCGCGCAAAGCGCGTGATCTGGTCATTCGCAAGTCGGCGCTCGAATCGCTCACCCTGCCCGGCAAACTGGCAGATTGCTCCGAGCGTGATCCTTCCAAGACCGAACTGTATATCGTGGAAGGCGACTCGGCAGGTGGCTCTGCCAAACAAGGACGTGACCGTCACTTTCAAGCAGTTTTGCCGTTGCGCGGCAAAATCATGAATACCGAGCGGGCGCGACTCGACAAAATCCTTTCAAGCAACGAAATCAAGGCTTTGATTTCTGCGCTGGGCACAGGCATTGGCGATAACTTCGATATCGGGGGCTTACGCTACGGACGCGTCATTATCATGACCGATGCCGATGTAGATGGGAGCCACATCCGCACGCTTCTGCTGACCTTCTTCTTCCGCTATATGCCGCAGTTAATCGAAGAGGGGCATCTGTACATTGCCCAGCCGCCTCTGTATCGCATTGCCTCCAAGAACACTGTCCGCTATGCTTATTCCGATAAGGAAAAGGATAAGATCCTCAAAGAATTGGGTGACAAGGCAGTCGTCCAGCGCTACAAGGGTCTCGGCGAGATGAACCCGGAGCAGTTATGGGAGACGACGATGAATCCCGAAAATCGCACCCTGCTCCTCGTCACCATTGAAGACGCGGCGGAGGCAGATCGTACATTCGATATGCTCATGGGCGATGCAGTGGACCCACGGCGCAAATTCATCCAGACCCACGCGAAAGCCGTGAGGAATCTGGACATTTAACGTGGAAGTAGACAATCAAAGCATTTCGGCATATTGCATTCCGCTTTCCCTCACCCCTGCCCCTCTCCCAGTGGGAGGGTTAGCATGCCGCGCCGAGTCTGTCGAAATTTAAGTCGGGATAAACGCGCGTGTCCAAAAATTTACCGCCGAGTTTGCGCGGATTTTTGGGTTTTCTCAGCGCTCTCCGCGTCTTTGCAGTGAAAAAGCCCTTTCCCGAACTGACATTATCTTTCACAAGCCGAGTGGGGAGGGAGAAAAGGGCGTGTTCAAAATATGTTTTCAGCAGTGCAGGCTCCAAAAGGCAAAACCTTACTGCTTTGTTATGAAAGTACCATAGAGCCTGAGAGGGGTGTAGTGTAAAATTTCGAGTACCATGAATCCGACCCAAACGATTCAAATCACCCTGGGCAAGATTCTGCAGGGCATCGTCCTGGTCTATCAAACCGTCGCAGTCGTAGTGTTTATCAGCGGGTTGTATTTCGCCTATGATTGGCTTCGCAACCCATTCATTGGAGGATTCTTCGAGCATACGCTCGTGTTGAATGGCTCTAATACGCGAGAAGCGGGCGGGAACTGGGCGCTGTACGAGCAGGGCTTCAAACTCGGCGACCAGTTGGTGTCTGTCAACGACACCCCCATCTCGAACTCGGACGATCTTCGACGCGTCCTCGCTTCCCTTTCCGTGAATCAAACTATACCGGTTGAATTGCGCACGAAAGAAGGGGAACTCCGGCGAGTCAATATTACGCTGCAAGCGCTTTCCCCGACCGATCGTACCGCGTACTTTGTCATGCCGGCGTTCCTCAGTTTGGTCTTTCTCATCGTCAGTTTGTGGATTTTTGGCTTGCGCCGCACCGAACCGGCGGGACGCGCCTTTTCCATGTTAACCTCTTCCCTTGCCATCGGCATGGGTGCTCTTTTCGATCTCTACACCTCCCATCGCTTTACCTATATTTGGACGTTGGCAGTTGCCCTTATCGGCGGTTCTCTCGTTGACCTTGCGCTGGGCTTTCCTCAAGAAGCGCGCTTCGTCATTGGACGTCCCTACCTGCGCTGGGTTGGCTACCTCTTCGGCATTCTCCTCGCTCTCAATGCCTATGGAACGTTGTTCGATTTCGAGACTCCCACTGCTTACATCACTGCCTGGCAGGCGATTTATGCATTTACGGGAATCTCTGCGCTATTTTATTTTGGGGCGATGTTCTATCATGCTTTTGTGTCCCCTTCGCCAGTCGTCAAGAATCAGGCGCGCACGATTTTGATTGGATCATTGATTGCCTTTGGTCCGATCGTCATCTGGCTGTTGATCGCGCAGCAGGCTTTCAACCCTTATCTTCTTCTTCCAATGGTTGTTTTCCCCATTGTGAACGGATATGTCATCCTGCGATTCCGCCTCCTTCGCACTGATTATTGGGTGCGCCAGAGTGTGGTCTATGCCCTGCTGACCGTTCTCGTCGCCGTCTCGTTTGGGCTTTTGGCAAGCGGTATCAGTTCGATCTTCTCCGTTGCCATGCCAGCGAACAATCCCTATCTCATCGGCGCGCTGGTTTTCCTTATTATCATCCTGCTCAACCCATTGCGCACACGCCTGCAAACGTTGGTAGATAGCACCTTCTTCCGTGGGCAGCGCGCGTACGAAGAGCGCCTGCGTACCTTTAGCCACGAACTCACCAGCGCACTCGACCTGAACACCATTGGACGCATTCTGCGCCAGCAGATTGCAAGCAGCCTCATGCCAGATCGCATTCACATTTACACCTACGATTCGCTCAACGATCAATACGCGGCTTTACCCGACCTGGATGGGCGCCCCACCAGTGACATCCGATTCGCATCGAACAGTCCTCTGGTCCAATATTTCCAAAACGAAAAAATTCCTCTCTACCTCGACACCCTCAATCCGCCAGCCATGCTCAAGGGAGACGAAGCACGCCTCACACTGCTAGGCGCGCGTCTTTTCGTCGCCATGCATGGCAAAGAAAGGCCCGTCGGCTGGCTAGCATTGGGCGCTCCCCTCTCAGGCAACCCTTATACTCCACGCGATCTCGAGTTTCTCGAAAATCTCTCCGATCAGGCATCCGTTGCCATCTCGCGTGTCCAAACAGTGGTAAACCTTGAGCGCCGCGTACAAGAAATGAACGCTCTCACGCGCGTCTCACAAGGCGTCAACATTACCCTTGCCTTCGATGATGTGCTCGAATTGATCTTTGCCCAGACTTCGCAAATCATCCCTTGCACCTATTTCCACATCATCCTTTACAACAAAGCGGCGAATTACTTTTACTATGGCTTCCGCGTGGATGATAACGACCGTCTCGTCCACATGGAAAATCAGCCGCTTCCTCCCAATCTGGGCTTGGGACAGGAAATCATCCGCAAAGGGCGCCCGATCATTACACAGGATTACACGCGCGAGTGCCAGTCTCGAAACATTACCCCCTCCGCCCAAGGCATTTACGCATGGATGGGCGTTCCCTTGAATTCCGGCTCGGAGACCATTGGTGCTTTGAGTGTGGGAAGCCGCGATGCGACCGTCACCTACACGCGCGCCCAACTCGATCTCCTGCAAGCGATTGCGGATCAAACCGTTGGTGCGATCGTCAAAGCTCGCCTCCTTCAGGAAACGCAGCAGCGCGCCCATCAACTTGCCACCCTCAACGAGATCACCCGCCAACTGACCTCCACCCTCGAACAAGAGTCGCTCCTCCAAAATATTTTGGAGAACGCGGTCAACATTCTGAATTGTGAAGCCGGAACGCTCTTCCTCAAAGACGAACAATCCGATGACCTGATCTTTCGCGTCACCGTCGGACCCGTAGCCAGCCATCTGCTTGGACAGCGCATCCCCGCCGGAACCGGAATCGTTGGACGCGCTGTACAACTGCGCGCGCCGATCATCGAAAACGACGCACAGCACTCCCTCACCCGTTTCCACGAAACCGATAAACAGACCGGCTTTGTTTCACGATCCATCCTTGCCGTACCCATGCAGATCAAGGATCGCGTGCTGGGCGTCATCGAGGTCATCAACCGCCGCGACGGATTGCCGTTCGTCGAGGACGATCAAAACATCCTTACCGCCTTTGCGGGCCAGGCGGCTGTTGCCATTGAAAACGCGCGCCTGCTCGCCCTCACCGATCAAGAACTTGCCAAACGCGTTGAGGAACTTCAGGTGATGCAACGTATTGACCGCGAACTCAACGCCAGCCTCGAAATAGACCGCGCCATGCGCATCACCCTCGAATGGGCAATGCGTCAATCCAATGCCGAAGCAGGTTTGATCGGCATGCTGGAGGAGGACCGCATTCGCCTCATGGCACATCAAGGTTACGATGAAGTCTTCACAGATCAGTCCAATGGACATCTCCCCCTCGAACTGCCGGCTGTTCGAGCCGCCATCCAAAGTGGACAACCCGCTCAACTTTCCCTTCTTGCCGCAGGACAGCGAGGCATTCTGCCTAACGCGCATACTCAGATCATCGTTCCCATTCGCCGCGAAGCGAAGGTCATTGGTTTACTCCTCCTCGAAAGCACAGGCGACTCGCAGGAAAATCTTGCCTTCCTGAATCGCCTCAGCGACCATGCCGCCATCGCCATCTCGAACGCTCAACTGTATGACGAAGTCCAGCGCGCCAACCTCGCCAAGAGCGAGTTCATCTCCTTCGTCGCACATGAATTGAAAAACCCCATGACCTCCATCAAGGGTTATTCAGAATTACTCGCGGCGGGCGCGGTGGGCCCCATCAACGAAATGCAGGCTAACTTCCTAAGCACAATCCGTGCAAACGTCGAACGCATGTCGGCGCTGGTCTCCGATCTGAACGATAACGCCAAGATCGAAGCAGGGCGTTTGCGCCTCGATTACAAGCCTGTGGATGTTCATGAAGTCGTGGATGAAGTCATCCGCTCCACGAAGCGGCAAGTGGAAGATAAAAAACAAAGCATCGAACTGGACATTCCGCCAAAACTTCCGCTCGTCTGGGCGGATCCGATTCGTGTGGCGCAGATTCTCACCAATCTCGTCAGCAATGCGCACAAATACACGCCTGAGGGTGGAAGAATCGTCATCGGTGCAGAAGCCTCCCTTAACCGCTGGGACCCCGAAGGCGCGAGGCAAGTTGTCCATCTCTGGGTGAAAGATAACGGCATTGGCATCAGCCTCGAAGATCAAGCGCGCATCTTTCAAAAATTCTTCCGCTCCGATGACACCAAAGCGCGCGAAGTTCCTGGCACCGGCTTGGGCTTGAACATCACCAAGAGCCTTGTGGAAATGCAGGGTGGGCGAATCTGGTTCGAGAGCGAATTCCGGCGCGGTTCTACCTTTCACTTCACGGTGCCGGTTGCCGAAGGATAAGCGAGATGACACTTCATGCTTCTATTGGTTACGCACAGGAATTGAACGGACGTGAAGCAGGCTTGCAAGCCACACATCACGCGCTGAACCGACTGGGCGCGGCCGCTCCTACACTTGGCTTGGTCGTCGCTTCGCATCAATATCAGCCGCGTGATGTGATCAGCGGCGTCTCCAGTCTGCTCGGTAATACACCTGTTATCGGTTTCAGCAGTCCTGTCAGCATGACGATGGAAGGCCTGCGCCACAACTCGGTCGTCGTGGCGCTGCTGGCGGGAGAATTTCAGGCTGAAGCGCGGTGGATGCCCGGATACGCACAAAGCGCGCGCGAGACCGGAGCAAGTCTGGCCTCCCAAATTATCGAAAAAGAAGCACATTCCTTTCTCTTCTTCGCAGATGGTTTCAACGGCGACGCCGATCAACTTTGTACGGCGCTTTCCGGTGTCCCCGCACTTCTTACGGGGGGGCTCGCCTGCGGCGATTTACACACGGGACATTCCTATCAAATCGCCGGTCCGCAAACCGGTAGCGGCGCACTGGCTGGTGTTTTCTTGCGCGGCAATCTGCGCATTGGTGTTGGATTGGCACATGGCTGGAATCCGGTCGGGAGTCAATTTCGCGTCACACGCTCGCGCGGCTTTTGGTTGCGCACGCTGGATGGACGCCCTGCCTCGGAGGTATATGCTCAACTCTTTGGCCAACCCGCGCGGGAGTGGGCCTTTCCGCCGCTCAGCCATCTCGCCCGACTCTATCCCCTCGGCATCGAGCAAGGGGATCACATGATTGTGCGCGCGCCCATTCGCGTCGAAGCCGATGGGAGTTTTCGCATGAACGCTCCCGTGCGCGATGGCTCGGATGCCTACCTGCTTGTCGGGAGTCGCATGGCCTGTGAACAAGCCGCCCAACAAGCCGCCCAACAGGCTTTGCATCAATTGGGAGGAAAGAAACCTGCCTTTGCTTTTATCCTCGCAGACCTCGCCTGGGAAATGCTACTCAAATCCCACCCCGGCGCGGAGATCAATGCAGTGCAGGAAATCCTCGGCAGGAACATTCCCATTGCCGGTGGGTACACGCTTGGACAAATCGTGCTTGGACGAGATCTCCATACCACCCAATTGCTCAATCAACATATCGTTGTGCTAGCCTTTGCAGAAGTGTAGTCGTTTGTCTATCTGCGATCATCACACCATGGGATACAGAACTTTAACCGTCTTGATCGGAATTGGACTCGGTCTATTAGCCACGGCATGCAGCATGAGTGGGATAGATCACCCCGCTTCTTCCTCACCCGAAGCGGTCTCCACCTCAACAGGCGTTCCCCTCACCGAAACGTTTACCCCTTCCCCCACGCCGACAACACCACCTACACACACCTCCACTCCATCCCCGACCGAAACTCATACCCCCACGCCCATTCCCACTGTGGCAAGTCTCAAAGCCAGGGTGACAGTGGAACTCCTCAGCTGCCGCTACGGACCGGGCGCTGAATATCTCTATTTATATGCGCTGCGTAAAACTGCAAATATCAAGCTCATTGGACGTACGGACGCAAACAACTGGGTGTGGGTGGATGGCACAAACAAATGCTGGGTCAATGCAAAGTTCCTCGAAATAGAAGGCGACCCGATGCTCCTGCCAATCGTGTATCCTGGTATTGCTACATTACCTGTTTCACCATACTATCCACCGCCATCTTGGGCGAATGCCACACGCAAGGGGAATAGTGTGGAAATCTACTGGGAGGCGGTTCCCATCAGCCCCGGCAAATACGAAGATGAATTTATGCATCAGTACATCATCGAAGTATGGCGATGTGAAAACGGACAGATTATTTTCGAGACACTTGGCACGAATTTCCCGTTCATTACGGTTGAGAAGGATGAGCCAGGATGTAGCCTCCCCTCGCATGGGCGAGTCTTCGTGCAAGAAAAGCATGGCTACGCGGGTCCGGTGGACATTCCGTGGCCCCCGCATGGTCCGTAGATTCACCCTCGGTGTGGAAAAGGTAAATTAAACGGGACCCGCCTCCGGCTGCGCATGAGGCGGGTCTGTCCGTCAGGAAAGAAGGAGGCTTCTAATGGGGGTGTCCACCGGCCGAATGAACATGCCCATGCGCCAGTTCTTCCGCGGTGGGTTCACGCAAGCCCACAACTTTTACGTTGAAATGAAGTTCGTCGCCCGCGAGGGGATGATTGAAATCCAGACGCACCACATCTCCTTGGATGGATTCGATGCGTGCGTAGCGGGCATAACCTTGATCGTCACGCACGCTTAATTCCAACCCCTCTACGAGAGGCATGTCGGCCGGAAATTCTTTGCGCGGTACATCCAGATAGGCTTCCTCGTCGTATTCGCCGTAGCCATCAGCAGGTTGAACGATGACATCCTTGCTTTCGCCCACTTTCATGCCGATCATCGCGCGCTCGAGTCCGGGGATAATGTTGCCATATCCTGCAAGGAATTCCAGCGGACCATGACCTTTGGAGGAATCGATTTCTTCGTCGTTCACTCGCAATGTGTACTCCATTGCGACCACTACGCCGTTTTGCACTGTGTCTGTTTTCATTTCTTTTTTTCCTTTCAGTGGACGGGGTCGAATATAGTTAGTCCGTCCATTGCTTCGATTGTAACCGTTTTTTCTGGGTTCGTCATGTTTGTTGTTAGGAATGTGTGCACTCAAAAGTTGTTAGAACTGGCGTAACTGCCTGTCCGCCTCACCCCCAACCCTTCTGGGAGCAATCATCGGAAATTTTGACGTCTTTCGCAACGAAATCTACTCGATGCGACCTGTTCCGGGAGG
>DATLZK010000038.1:0-2937 GCA_035574015.1 Anaerolineales bacterium | reverse complement strand
TGTATACCTCTTGACGAAATGCGATAAGTTTGTTAATGTTCTCTTTGGTAGCAACTTGGTTTCTCATAACCCCAAGCTTCTACCAAAGGGCGGTTTTTTTCAAGAGCAAAACCGCCCCAAATTTTGTCTAAACTCGAGTTCTTTCTTCCTTCCTCTTTTGTTTCGAAAGCGGAAGGAAGATTTGTTTAAGGCAATCCCACACTCACGGTATAATTTGTCCATGCTTTCTCGCATGCCGTTCGAGCCGGTGGATTATCTTGTGATTGGTCACCTCGCACGCGACCTGACCGTTAACGGTTCACGGCTGGGCGGGACTGCGGCATATGCGGCACTGACCGCGCGGGCATTGGGCTTGCGCGTGGGCATCGTCACAGCGGTGGGCCCCGAACTCTCGCTTGAGCCGCTGCACGATATTCCCCTGCTCTCGATTGAATCCCCGCAAAGTACAACCTTCGAGAATATTTATACGGAACACGGCCGCGTGCAATATGTGCGCGCCCAAGCCGCGCGTATCGCTTTTGAGCGTGTCCCCGAAGTCTGGCGGCGCGCGCCGATTCTTCACTTGGGTCCCATTGCGAATGAAATGGAGGATCATCTGCCGGAAGATTTTTCGCCTTCTTTTTTGGGCTTAACCCCTCAGGGCTGGATGCGTCAATGGGATGCTGAAGGACGCGTTTCTCTCTCCCCGTGGAACGACGCGGAAGCCATTTTGAAGCGAGCAGGCGCGGTCGTGATTAGCCGCGAAGACGTACAGGGCGACGAAGAACAGATCGAGCATCTGGCACATCAGACGCGCATTCTGGTAGTCACTGAGGGCGCGGCAGGTTCCGTGTTGTATTGGAACGGCGACCGCCGCCGATTCCGCGCTCCTCAAGTCCATGAGGTGGACGCCACGGGCGCAGGTGACATCTTCGCGGCCGCCTTCTTCGTACGCCTATGGTCCACGCGTGACCCGTGGGAAGCGGCTCGCTTCGCAACCTTCCTCGCCTCGCGTTCCGTTACGCGCGCAGGCCTGGATGGCATTCCCACCCCGCGTGAAATCGAAGATTGCATGATGGAAGTACTTCAATAACTACAGACCCTAAATCGCCCATGACACGTATTTACACGATCGTCAACCAAAAAGGTGGAGTAGGCAAGACGACCACCGCTATCAACCTCGGCGCTTATCTCGCCAAGTTTGGTCAGCGCGTTCTCATCATTGATCTCGACCCGCAAGCGAATGCCACCTCCAGCCTTGGAGTGGATAAGCGCACTGTGCAGGGAAGTACGTACGAGGCACTACTCAACGGTGAGGCACCCTCATCGTTTATTCTCTACAACGAAAGACTTCAACTTGCGCTTCTGCCTTCTTCCCCATCACTGGCGGGTGCAGAAGTCGAACTGGTGGAAGAGAGCGAGCGCGAATTCCGTCTGAAGTATGCTCTTCAATCACTGGACTCGAAGTACGATTACATTTTGATAGATTGCCCGCCCTCGTTAGGGCTCCTCACTGTCAACGGTCTTGTTGCCGCGCGGGATGGCGTGTTGGTGCCAGTTCAATGCGAATACCTCGCTTTGGAAGGACTGGGGCAACTCACTCTGACGATTCAACGCGTCCGCTCGGCTCTCTTTCCAGACCTGCGCGTGCGCGGTGTGATCCTGACCATGTTCGACCCTCGAACGAATCTCTCCAGCGATGTCATGAAAGAAGTCAACAAACATTTTCCGGGACTGGTCTTCAAAAGCGTCGTACCGCGCAGCATCCGCCTTGCCGAAGCGCCTTCCTATGGACTTCCCATTTCCGCCTACGCCCCCTCTTCCGTCGGCGCGCAGGCTTATGAATCGCTTGCAAGAGAATTACTAAAAGGCGACGGCGTTTCCCTGTGAGGCGCGAAACGCCTTTGTCTCTGCGGTAAGGAGAACAGAATGCCCAAACGTTCCGGTCTTGGCAAAGGGCTCGATGCCCTCATCCCCGCCGGTCAAACCGCATCAGAAAGCGGTGGAGTTTCACACATTGCGGTTGACCTGATTCAGCGCAACCCTCGCCAGCCACGTGAGAAATTCGATCCTCTCGAATTGGAAAATCTGGCGGCATCCATTCGCGAGCATGGCATCATTCAGCCGCTCGTCGTTTCGCCAGGTCCAAACGGAACCTATACCCTCATCGCAGGGGAACGCCGATTGCAAGCGGCGCGTCAAGCAGGACTGAAGACGGTCCCTGTAGTTATCCGTCACGCCACCGATCAACAATTGCTCGAACTGGCGCTTATCGAAAATATTCAGCGCGCAGACCTGAATCCCATCGAAGAAGCCGAGGCATATCAGCATCTCGTCAAAGAATTTAGAATGTCGCATGAGACGATTGCCCAGCGCGTGGGAAAGAGCCGCGTTGCCATTACGAATACGCTGCGCCTGCTCGATGCATCTGCGGCAGTCAAACAGGCGCTGGTGGACGGAAAAATTACCGAAGGTCACGCGCGCGCCCTGCTTGCCCTTCATTCCGCCAAAGCACAGGAAGCCTTGCTGAATCAAATCATCAACCTCGATTTGAGCGTCCGTCAAACAGAAACCCTGGCGAGAAAATATTCGGGGCAGAAACCAGCCTCAAAACGAAAGACTGGCAAAAGTCCAAATGTGAGCGACGTGGAGCGTCGTCTGCAATCCAGCCTGGGGACCAAAGTCACCCTCAAACATGGAAAACACGGCGGAACGGTCACAATTTATTATTACTCCGACGAGGAACTGAATGCCTTACTGGAAAAATTGACCTGAGCCAATCGGTAAACAAGCAGATATTATGATCCTTCTTTACAATGCACGCATCTACACACAAAATCCCCCACAACCCGGCGCATCTGCCATTCTCATTGACCGTGAACGGATCCTTGCCATCGGCGAGGCGGATGATTTGATTGAGGAATACCCCAAAGCGCAAAGGGAAGACCTGGGTGGGCG
>DATLZK010000037.1:0-39536 GCA_035574015.1 Anaerolineales bacterium | reverse complement strand
GGCGTTACGAGTTGTTCTGGGAACCGGGCGACCGCGAGAACAACAGCACCATTGGCTGCCGCGTCACCGCCACGGCACCCGATCAACTGCTTGCCTTTGAGTGACGCAGCCCAAAACCGTACAAACACTTTGCCAATCAGGCGGATCCGCTGACTCACGTTGTTGTTTGTTTTATTCCCAATCAAAACGGCACAGATGTACATCTGATCCATTCGGGCTGGCGCAGTTCGGCGGAGTGGGAGGAGGCGAGGCAGTGGCAGGAGCGGGCTTGGAGCGGCGCGCTGGAAGAACTGGTCAAGCAGATAAACGGCGGATGACCCAGGCTCCCAAAGAATTGAGTTGAAATGAGTTTGAAGAATAACGGTATGGATCCCAAAACTCATAGCGATCCACGTGTTTTAGAAGGCTGGCGCAAATACCTCATGCTTGCGTACAATATTGTATTGGCATTGCTGCTCTCCGGCCTGCTGATTTATCACATTGCATTCTCTCCTCACATTGAACCAGAAAGCACTCCATCAGCATTAACCGAGTCGTCGAGCGACATGCATGTCACCCTAGCCCCTAACGTTCTTTTGGTTGCGATGCTCACAATGGCAATTGCTGGCAGTGTGGGAGCGACTCTATGTAATCTTCGCGGGCTCTTCAAATACAATTATGAAAAAGGCGGACTCCCTACTGAACTTGAACAACCCTACTATCTCCGTCCCCTCATCGGTGCTGTCACAGGGTTGTCAATCTTGTTTGTGGGACACTTAATCACCTCTGCACTTTCCGATGTGTCCAATCTGAGTTGGGCGACCCTAACAGGGAGATTGCCCTACGTTGGTGTGGCTCTTTTAGCAGGCTTTGCCTCTCATGAGTTCACCGAGCGGATGAAAGCAGTGGCGGAGACTTTGTTCTCGCAGAACGCCCTTGGTCCAGCAGATCAACTTAGGAAACTCAAACAGCTCAAAGACGAGGGACTTCTCTCTGGAGATGAATATAATCAAAAGCGAAAATCGCTAATTAACAAGCTCTAAAGGATGTACGATTGATTAACTGTGTGACGCGTAAATTGACATCCATGCCCGCGTCATGTAGACTTGCGGCATGGACATAGACCTTGACCTCTACCGTCACGAAGTGCGCGTCTCGACCAACCCGCTGGTCCACAGGACTGCTTCGCTGGTGAGGCTCTCGGCGATTGACGTTTCGCCGGACCACCCCCAGCGGACGTTTGTTTTCATTCACGGGTTTGGGGGACAAGCGGCGCAATGGCATTATCAATTGCAAGCGTTTGCGATGGAGAATCGCGTCGTTGCCTTGGATCTGCGCGGACACGGTCTCTCTGATAAGCCGGGGCGCGGCTATGAAATGTCACAGATGGTCGAGGACTTGGAAACGGCGCTGACACTCTTGAAGGTCAAGGGGAGAATTGTGCTGGTGGGGCATTCCTTCGGCGGGGCAATTGTCACTGAATATGCGCTCAAGCATCCCGACCGCATCGAGCGGTTGATCTTGATTGCGACGGCTGGCGAGTTCAAACTCAGCCCTCTATTTCGATTTGGGCTTAACCTTCCCCTCTGGCTGCTGCGTATCGTGGGTTCGTTCACCCGCTCGTGGCTCCATGCGCCTCCCCATGTGCTCAAACAGTTTTACAGGGATAATCTTTCACAATGGAAGGGCTGGGACAAGTTTGCTGCGCTCAAAGTGCCCACACTCGTCATTCGCGGTCACCGTGATATTGTCTTCGAGCGCCCGCTTTTCGAGAAGGTCACAGAATCCATTCCCGGGGCGGAAGAGGCGGATATAGGGGTATCCGGTCACATGGTCATGTTAGAGAGGCGGGAGGCGGTGAATCGTGCTATAGAGAGATTCCTCTCGGGCGAGAGTCAGCGCTCGTGGCGGGAGTCCGCCGCTATTCCCAAAAAGAGAGGCGGACGCGATGCGCTTCGCAAAGAACGCCCATGGTTGATTCATTATGAACAAGGGGTGCCTTATACAATTGGCGTTCCGAACATTCCACTTCATCATTTACTGCGTTCAGCGGTGCGGCGTTTTCCGAGGCGTCCGGCAATCTTTTTCGAGGGGAGTCGCCTTTCATATCGCCGTTTGAATCGAGAAGCGAATCGCTTTGCCAATGCACTGATTGCACTGGGGATTGGCAAAGGCGCGCGCGTCGTTTTACTGCTTCCGAACATTCCACAAATGGTGATTGGGTTTTATGGGACCATGAAAGCAGGCGCCGTGGCTGTCTTGATCCCGCCAGTGATCGAACCGAAGGAAATCGTCCGTCAGGCGCAGGATGCCGAAGCGAGTGTGTTGGTCACGCTTCCTATATGGGCAGGGTTGGCGAAACAGATTCAAGAGGAAGCCGGCGTGCCTCATATCGTTTTGACCGACCCGGCGGATTATCTTTCGCTTCCAAAGTATTTGATCTCGCGCTGGCGCCATCGCAAGTTCGGTTTGCAGAATGCTTTACAGTGGAAGGATTGGCTGGCAGGGAAGAGCAACAAATCGCCGACCGTTGAAGTGTTGCCTGAGGATCTTGCTGTCATTCAATATACGGGCGGCACCACTGCACAATCGAAAGGTGTTATGCTCTCGCATCGCAACCTGGTGGCGAATGCTCTGCAAACGCGTCATTGGTTTCCCGATGCTGTGGAGGGCAAGGAAAGATTCCTTTGCGTCGTGCCTATCTTCCATAGTTACGGTATGACAACGGCAATGAATGTTCCTATTGCCATCGGTGCGGCGATGATTCTGAAGACACAATTTCAAACTCTGGAGATCCTCAAAACCATCAAGAAATACAAGCCAACCATCTTCCCTGGTTCGCCGAACATGTATGTTGCCCTCAACAACTTCCGTGGCGTGCGCAAGTATAGGCTCGATTCGATCAAGGCTTGTATCAGCGGCTCTGCTCCTCTGCCTGTGGAAGTGCAGGAAGCGTTCGAGAAACTGACAAAGGGCAAATTGGTTGAAGGATATGGCTTGACCGAAGCCTCACCGGTCACCCATGCGAATCCGCTTGGCGAGAATCGAAGGGTGGGTACAATTGGCATCCCCCTTCCCTCCACCGAAGCAAAGATCGTGGACCTGAGTCATCGCAGGAAAGAAGTAAAATACGGACAAATCGGCGAATTAGCCGTTCGCGGACCCCAAGTGATGATGGGGTATTGGAAGAATCCCGAAGCGACCAAACAAGCGTTGACAGATGACGGTTGGCTCCTAACTGGCGATGTTGCTCAAATGGATGAGGATGGGTTTGTTCGCATCATCGCACGTAAAGCCGATATGTGGTATGCGGACAAACGCAAAAAAGAGCCTGCCTTTCCGCGCGATGTCGAAGAGGTCATCTACGAAATTCCACAGATCCGAGAAGTAGCAGTCACAGCAGTTGCGGGGCATCCTTTTGCCTTTGTGATTGCAGAGAAAGAAGCGCCATCACCGAGCGCCATTATTGCCTATTGCAAACGGCGTCTGCCTCCGCATCTCGTGCCGCGCTTCGTCTTTTTCGTGGATGATTTTCCACGCACGTTCATTGGAAAGGTATTGCGAAGGGAACTTGTCAGACGATATGAGAAATATGACAACTGAAAACGTTGTCATTCCCGCAACTGCAAATTTCATTCAACAAGGTGAAGGCTTGCCTGTCGTGATGATACATGGCATTGCCGCATCTCTCCATGATTGGGATGCGCTCATCCCTGAACTCGTAAACGCAGGATATGCATGTTATGCGCTCGATCTGCTCGGCCATGGCGACAGTCCCAAGCCTGCTTCGCCTGCCTATCACGTGGAATGGTTATTCGATCATTTTGTTCAGTGGATGACCTCTCTTCGATTGACCGAACCAGCCATATTGATTGGACACTCATTGGGCGGATACCTTGCCCTGGAATACGCTCGCCGCTTCTCTGCCCGGACCCGCGGCTTGATCCTTGTCAACCCGCTTTATTCTCCCTCGCAGCTGCATTTCCTCTTTCGCCGCTCTTTTAGCCGGCGCAACCTGAAAGGCGCGTTCGTGAGCAAAATCCCTGTGCCGATTCTTCGCGCGATGGTGGATCTCACCAGCCTTATTATGGGACGCGATATGCAGATGTTCCATGCCTTGCCGGAACATGTTCGCGCGCAGACGGTTCTGGATTACAAGCGCACCGCGCCGGGGGTTTACCATATTCCCAGCACAGTTACCGATCTGACAGAACATCTGCCATCCATCAGCGTTCCAACGCTAGTTGTTTGGGGGGATCGCGATCAGACGCTCGCGCCATCGTCCTTTCCCAAATTGGTCGGAGCCATGACGCGTGCCATAAGCAAGCCACTGCGCGCTGGACACGTTCCACATCAGTCGCATTCGAAGGAATTCAATCGCATAGTGTTAGCGTTCCTAGAAAACTTGAGTAATTCCCTATTATCACCTAACCAATAGGAGAGGGGCTAGGAGTGAGGGTGGGTAGGTAGTTGCAAACCTGAAATGAACGCAACCCGCGATATATCATTGCGCGCTATGCCGGCAAAGAAGTAATTCCTTGATCCACAAAAGGATTATCCGTCTTCGCAATTTGCAATGACATGAAATATATTTTCGCTTCGCGCGGGTCAAAAATTTTAAGGTTAATCCCCCTCGCGTCCTCTTGAATTGCTCTTCTCTCTATGCTAAAATCCCCTCCCGATAAACGCCAAATGTACGGGGATGCAGTGCTAATACGCCCACAGATGGCGGCTACAAATGTTCTAAAAACGGAGTACTCTTTTTTCAATGCGGTGCCCATACTGCCAGCATCACGATTCTAAAGTTCTCGATACCTCTCACGATAGCCACGGTGGTATCCGCAGGCGGCGCGAATGTTTCAATTGCGGCCAACGCTTCAGTACGTACGAGCGTCCTGTCCTTGCCACACCTCTCATCGTTAAACAAGACGGTACACGCGAGGAATTTGATCGTGAGAAAGTTGCGCGCGGCATACGTATCGCCTGCGCGAAACGCCCCGTCTCCGCTTCGGATATTGAACGGCTGGTAGGACAGGTCGAGTCGCAGTTACAGAAAATGGGCAAAGCAGAAGTTTCGTCCCGTGTGGTTGGTGATTTGGTTATGAACGGTTTGAAAGAATTGGATCAGATAGCGTATATCCGCTACGCCATTGTGTATCTTGGCTTGCGTGATCTTCATTCTATTCGGGACGAAATCAATCGTTTGCTCGAAGGATAATCAACCGACAGCCCTCCTTCCGCCTTTTGGGCGGAGTGTCAATGGCTGTCGGTTTTTGTCGCACTTTTTCCCGTTGACCCTGACAAAGAGCGAAGGGGCTCGAAAATCATCATGTTTTGAGGAGAGTGTATCATGGCAACCAAACCAATCCTACCTGCTGACAAAGCGAAACATGGACTGCTTCCTACGCCGCCCATGCCGAAAGGACTTCCCAGAGTGCAATTGACCGACAATGCGCGTCAGGTGCTTATGAAACGCTACGTCCGCCGCGGCGAGGATGGCAAGCCCATTGAAACCGTGGAAGAAATGTTTTGGCGGGTTGCCTATCACGTCGCAAAAGTAGAGGAGAAATGGGGGGCGGATGTGATGAAGCGCGCCGTGGAATATTACCATTTACTGACCAGTAAAAAATTCTTCCCAAACTCTCCCACTTTTACCGGTGCAGGAACTCCACTTGGACAACTCGCCGCGTGTTTCGTTCTCCCCATCACCGACGATATGGGGCGTGACAGTGCGGGTATCTTCCAAACGTTGCGCGATGCGGCACTTATCCAGCAGACGGGCGGCGGCAATGGCTTTTCCTTCTCGCGCTTGCGCCCCAAGGGAGCCATTGTCCACACCTCCGCCGGTCAGGCAACTGGACCGGTCGGCTTCCTACGTGTCTATGACCATGCCTTCGGTGAGATCGCCCAAGGCGGCACGCGCAGGGGCGCGAACATGGCGGTCCTGCGTGTGGATCACCCGGACGTGGAAGAATTCATCACCTGCAAAACGGACGAAAACTCCATCACCAATTTCAACATCTCTGTCGGCATCACCGACGCCTTCATGCGCGCCGTAAAGGAAGACAAGGAATGGGAACTGCGCTTCCCCGATTTGAAAGAAGTAAAGCAAAAAGGATTCAACGGCACACTCGAACAGGCTGAAGCCGTAGGGATAACGATTCGCACGTACAAGAAAGTTAGAGCGCGCGAATTGTTCAGTAAGATTGTCAAACAGGCACATCACAATGGCGAGCCGGGCGTGCTCTTCCTCGACGCTGCCAACCGCTCCAACCCCGTCCCGCACTTGTATCCGCTCGAGGCAACCAATCCTTGCGTGACGGGAGATACATTGGTTGCAACGCCTAGTGGCTGGAAAAGAGCAGACAGCATCAAAGAAGGTGATGAGATTTGTACCGTGCTTGGTGTTGGGCGGGTTGCCACCATTGAAGTGAACGAAAATATGCCTGTGTATGATTTGTACCTTTCCGACGGAGCGGTGGTGCGGGTTACGGCATCCCATCAATTTCATGCGAGAGATTCGCACACAAAGTTCTTTGAACCGCGGCGGCTTGATCAACTGAAAGTGGGTGATTGGGTGAGAGTCTATCGTGCCGCCATGCCTAATAATGAAGTGCCGAACAAACCGGAAAATATCACCTACCGCGAGTATGGCTTCTTGATTGGTGTATTGGTAGGCGATGGCTGTTATACGCCTCATGCGCTTTCCAAGAATGTCGTTCGCATTAGCAGCCATGCCGATGAGTATGAGTGGAACGAAATATTGGTGAACGCTTTTGCCAAAATTGGCGCAGAAAAAATGTACACCTATGTCAACGAAGGTAGCCGTTCGATGATGATGGACCCCAAGCCCGGCCGTGTGGCCGCGAATTGGGTCAAATCTTTGTCGCTCCAGCTGGCCAGGGGTCCCGAAAAACAACTGCCTGAGGTTTACATCAACAGCAATCGTGAGTTTTTGGAGGGATTGCTTGACGGCTTATTTTCCACAGATGGCAGTGTGGATTTACAAAGCAATCATCCCTTGCTGCGCTTCCACACCTCCAGTTTGGAACTTGCGCGCCAGTTGCGCCGTATTTTGCTGATGTTCGGTATTTATGCTTGCATCAGCACCAGCCAGCGCGCGCGGCATTCCATTGATGGGCGCGTCATTCGTTATGACCGGCCCAAATACGATGTGACGATTTCGGGAGAAAGCTTTGGCAAATTCTTCGAGCAGATTCGTTTGAGCCATCCCGAAAAGCAGAGACGAATGGAAGAAGCGGCACTGAAGACAAACTTCACAGGCGGTAATTGGGCGGCGAAAGTCGTGAAGATTGTGCCTGCCGGAACGGCAACAGTTTATGACTTGTATGAGCCAAAAAGCGATACCTGGATTACCGAAGGCTTTGTTTCCCGAGGATGCGGTGAGCAGTGGCTTGGACCTTACGAAAACTGCTGTCTCGGCTCGGTCAACCTCAACGAACACTGTGGACCCAATGGAACGGTGGATTGGGAAACTCTGCGCCAAAGCGTTGCCCTGGCCACGCGCTTTCTCGATGATGTGGTAGAAGCGAATGCCTATGTTCCTGCCGTGCCGCAATTGAAAGAAGCCGCGCATCGCGCCCGCCGCATCGGTCTTGGCATCATGGGCTTGGCGGACTTGATGTATCACGTGGGAGTGCGCTACGGTTCGCCAGAGGGACAGGAGTTCGGCGCGCAGGTAATGGAATTCATCCGCTACCATGCCATGCTCACCAGCATCGAACTCGCTAAAGAGCGCGGTGCATTCCCCGCCATCGAAGGCTCCATCTACGACATGGACAACATGACCTGGACTCCGCCTCGGTCGTTGGTCCCCTATCAGCATAACTGGGGCAGGCCCGAGGTCCGATGGGAAGCGGTGGTGGAAGGAATCAAAAAACATGGCATTCGCAACGCCGCGCAGACCACTGTCGCTCCGACCGGCACGATTGCCACTGTCGCCGGCTGTGAAGGCTATGGCTGTGAACCCGTCTTCGCTCTCGCCTACATCCGTCACGTCAACGACAACGGCAGAGACCTGCAACTCACCTACGCCAGCCCGCGCTTCGACGAGGCGCTCAAAAAACTCGGTCTTGGCGAAGAGAAGCGGCAAGAAATCGTCGAACAGGTGATGCGTGAAGGAACATGTCAGCACATCAAAGAATTGCCACAATCGGTGCGTGATGTGTTCGTCGTATCGTCAGACATCACCGCTGAGGAACACGTGCGCATGCAAGCCGCACTGCAAGCCTTCGTGGACAACTCACTCTCGAAGACCATCAATTTCCCTGAAACAGCAACAGAAGAAGATGTCGCAAAAGCGTACATGCTTGCTTGGGAACTTGGCTGTAAAGGGATCACCGTCTATGTGACTGGTTCACGTGAGAAAGTTGTATTAGAGACAAAAGCGACTGCGGAGAAGAAAGGTGCTTCAACGGACACTTCGCTTCAGACACAGCCGACACCTGATTCTCCTCCCAAGCCTGAACTCTCCCCGACGTTTTCCCCTGATCCCAAACGCCCGCGCCCGCGCGTTCTGCAAGGTAAAACGTACAGCATTGAAACGCCGGTTGGCAAGGCATTCGTCACCATCAACGAAAATGGTGGCGAGCAACCCTTCGAGGCATTCATCAATACCGCCAAGGCAGGCTCCGAAACCGCCGCGGTCTCCGAAGCGATTGGCCGACTCATCTCATACATTTTACGCATGACCTCACCCATCAAACCGACTGACCGCCTGCGCGAAGTTGTCCGCCAGTTGCTGGGCATTGGTGGTGGGCGTTCACTGGGGCTGGGTCCTAACCGCGTGCGTTCGCTGCCCGATGGCATTGGTCAGGTGCTCGATATGTACCTGCGCGAAAAAGCCGGCGCGCTGCCGTTACTGGAGGAGAAGGCAAATAATGGCGGTCACACCATCGAAGAAGAAATTGCCATGCAAGCCATGCGCATCGGCGATCTGTGCCCCGAATGCGGCGAAGCGGCTGTGGTGAACGAGGAGGGATGCCGCAAGTGTTATGCATGTGGGTATAGTGAATGTTGAACCCTACTTCTTGTCCCTGTCGCCCAAACGCAAAGGATTGGGGAGGCAGGGACAGGGAAAGGAGTGATTTCATGAAAGACGGCAAATGTCCCAAATGCAAATCGGACAAAGTGTACGTGAAGCGCCGAGGGATAAGTCACAGCAGTTCGAGTGGGGTCTACATTTACATCTCCAGCGAATGGGCAACCAGACCTGCTCTGGATGTGGATCACTACATCTGCACGGCCTGCGGCTACTTCGAAGCCTACGTGGAAGATAAAGCACGTCTCGAGGCTGTGGCGAAGGATTGGAAGAAAGTAGGCTAAAAAGCCTGATGTAAGAACCGTGACGCGTGTAAGTTCTCACGGAGCGCTGAAAGCAAATGCAGCAGAAGGCTGAGATGCATCTAACCTTTGTGCTACTGACATAACATAACACATTCGAGCCATTTGGGATAAAATCAGACAATGTGCAGATGGATTTTACGTGAGTAAGCCACAGCCTCCCTGTGCGGTTTTGCATTCCGCAGGGAGGCTGTTTAAATCTTGCCAGAGGAGATGAAGCATGAAGCGCCCCCTGATTTCCTTTGCATTCCGGCTGATTGCCCTGACTATTGGCGTGGCCCTTGTTTTTTCTGTCGCTTTGGTGAGTCAGTCTGTGCAAGCCTCACCGGCCGCGGCGCCCAAAACCAGGACGCCTACCCCCACTCGCACACCGACCCGCACACCCACGCGCACACCCACGCCGACTGCTACCTTTACTCCGACCCCCACTGCAACCAATACCTTCACGCCCTCACCAACACCGACGAATACCACTGCACCTGCAAATGTCCTCATCTACGCGCTTTACTACGATACATATGAGACCGGTGAACCGGAAGAAGCATTTGCCCTGATCAATCTTGGTGGGAGCGCGATCCAGCTCTCTGGCTGGCAGGTTACCGATGGAGAAGGAACGGTCACATTTCCGTCTTATTCATTCCTGCCTGGTACACGCCTATGGGCGGCAAAAACGGCCACCACCTTTCGCGAAGAGTTTGGCTTTTCACCCGATTTCGAGTATGGAGGAGATTCGGACCCCTCAGTTCCCAATATGACCGGTTCGGCTCCCACACTTTCCAATACTGGGGATGAACTCCAATTGCTTGATGCTACGGCGGTCGTCGTTGATGCAATCGTTTACGAGGGGGGTAACACTGCGATCCCCGGTTGGAGCGGTTCGGCAATTTACCCATACACACAGGGATTCTTTGGGGAGGAGGGACAAATCCTCTATCGCAAATTGGATGAATCAACGGGCTTGCCGATCCCGGATACGAATACACTTTCCGACTGGGCACAAGCCACAGATGATGATGTGCTTGGCAAGAAAGTGCAATATCCCGGTTGGGACCTTGAACACTTTTTCTTCCCGCTCCATACCACTCAAACCGCGACACTGAAATACGTCGTTGCGCCAGATAACATCTTCGATGCATATCTGGCGGAGATTAATTCTGCCACCTCATACATTTACATCGAAGGCTATACTTTTGACAACGCTCACCTGGCAGATGCACTTGTGGCGAAACTACAAGCCGGCGTGCAAGTAAAGATTCTGCTCGAAGGCGAGCCGGTCAATGGAATTGAAGATCAGGATAAATGGATCTGTCAGCAGATCGAAGCGAACGGTGGACAATGCTGGTATATGCACACTGACGCGGCGCAGGGTATCCATGATCGCTATGCTTATCAGCATGCCAAGTTCACCATTGTGGATGGTGTCAAACTGTTGACCGGTTCCGAGAATCTCAATTACTCATCCATGCCCGCTGATGACAAAAGCGATGGAACATTCGGCAATCGCGGCGTTTACATCATCACCGATGCGCCTGCTCTGGTGAGTCATGCATTGGATATTTTCAATCGCGACCTCGACCCGGCAAATCACGAAGATATTCGCCGGTGGAATGCCGCGACCGACAGCCCGCCCCCTGGCTTCGTTCCCTCCTACGCTTCCGGCGGGACCTCTTATGCGGTTCAATTTCCTTCGCCTTTATCTCTCAGCGGAAGTTTTGAATTTGAAGTCATCCAATCGCCCGAAAACGATTTGCGTGCCAGCGATGCTTTAATAGGGATGGTGGCACGTGCAGGTGCAGGGGATATGGTGCTGGTCGAACAGTTGTACGAGCGCAAGTATTGGGGACCCAGCACAAGCGACCCGGCAACTGATCCAAACCTGAGGCTCGAAGCCTATATTGACGCGGCTCGCCGCGGAGCGAGTGTCCGTATTCTGTTGGATTCGTTCTACGATGATCCGCTTGACCCGCGCAGCAACACGGCAACATGTGCTTATGTCAACAATCTCGCTTCAAGTGAAAGTCTTGACCTGCAGTGTTTGATCGGCAATCCTACCGGTAATGGTATCCATAACAAAATGGTACTGGTTTGGGATGGGGTCAATGGTTGGACGCACACCGGTTCGATCAATGGTTCGGAGAACTCGGTCAAGAACAACCGCGAACTGGCAATTCAGGTCAAATCAACGGATGGCTATAACTATCTCGCGCAGGTCTTCAATTATGACTGGGTGGCTTCGGGCGGCAGTCCCATCTTTCCGACTCCTACTCCAACTCCTACAGCCACTTTCACCCCCACCTTCACGCCAACGCCGTCCGGCCCTCAATATCCTTTGATCAGTGAAGTGTTCTACGATACACCCGGCACGGATTCGGACGAAGAATGGATTGAAATCTATAACCCAACAGCCTTCACGATTGACTTGAGTAACTACAAACTTGGCGACGAAGAGACGTTTGGTGGTACGGAAGGTATGTATCGCTTTCCGACGGGTGCGAGCATTGGACCGGGGCAGAGGATCATTGTGGCGCTCAAGGCAACTGGTTTCTTCGCGCTTTATGGATTTAATCCCACCTATGAAGTCATTGAGACAAGTTCCTCCGTACCAAATATGAGTATATACTCCGCGTGGTCGAGCGGTACGATCTCGCTTTCCAACACAGGCGATGAAGTTCTCCTGCTCAATGGATCGGATGTTGCTGTGGATGTGGTTACATATGAAGGTGGCTTATATGCCGGTGTCATTCCACATCCAGGTGTTACGACGGGGCATTCCATTGAGCGATACCCTGCAAATCAGGATACAAATGATTGCTCCGTTGATTTCGTGGACCGCAATCCACCTACGCCGGGAAGTTGAAGTACTCTGTGTGCTCTGTTGCAAACATAGACAAAGGATTGTCGTCGGCCATGCCTTTCACCCTCACCCCCTGCCCCTCTCCCACTGGGAGAGGGGTTTGGGGTGAGATCCGCGCCTTTGCGGTGAGAAAGCCCTTATCCCGAACTGACGTTAATGTACCTACCGCTCTCGGCTCGGAACAAGAGATGGATCGCTCCTGCATGTACTCCAATGTCCTTCCAGCAGGACGATTGAACAGTCAACGCATTGAATTCCTCTCAAGAGGGCGCAGCGAACTGAAATGCTTACTTCTTTTGGATTTGCTCGATTAGGTGTTGCATGCGCTCATAATGTGACCCCTTCCAGTAGATTTGATTGCAGGCAGGGCAAATATGGAACTCATCGAAGTATTTTTTTGTGAGTGGCTCCAGCCGATCAAGAATGTCTTTCTTGTTAACTGCTTCTAATGGATAATTGCATCGCAAGCAACGATGGAAGGGGTTGATTTTATCCATCAAATCGAAGCGCTGAATGACCTCCTTCAATTGCTCGAGGGGATCGAGCGCGCGCAGGCAATAACCATGTACGATGACTTTTCGCATCAGCAGGCGGCGGTCGCGGGTGAGCAGGATGCGCTCATCCTGCTGCATGATGTCCGTAATCTTCTCATCATCGAAATCATTTTGATACAGACAATCGAATCCCAGCATGCGCAAATGAGCGGTCAAACGCCCAAGATGGCAATCGAGCAAAAAACGAGGCTCGATGGGACAGCCGTTTTCAATGGGATCAATTTCAACGCGATCCCCGTCTTCCGTGATTTTTCCTAACGCTTCAAGCCGGCCGTTGACCTGAACGCGTCCAATCTCCGGGTGAGGTACCCCCAGTGACTCCGCCAGATGTTTGATGGTTTGCCTTCCTTGAAAGCGAACGATGACCTGTTGATTTCTTCGTTCTCGTGGCAGAAAGTCGTTTAACCTGCCGTGAAATGAAAAATAGGCTGTGTTCACACGGATATTATATTCCTGCACTATAAATGTGCTCTGTATCTTCCAATTGCCAAAGGTTATAATCACATCATGTAACTCTGTAATGCTCTGTTGCGAAGATGCTCGACATAGTAACTCATTCCTGTTTCTCTCACCTCAACCCTCTGTCAGTAGGAGGGGGGCAGGGATGAAGGTGAAAAGCGATGCCGACAACAGCCCTTTCTCCATGTTTGCAACAGAGACACTCTGTTACACCTACCCTAAGGACCTTTTCCACAAGCGCAAAATGAAACTTAGCCATACAGGCTGCGGTGTATTTTCGACCGTCAAGGGAGCCTGTAGGGTCTTTCGCTGAGTAGACTCTCCCAAGGAGACCGAGATGCCCAGAGCCATTTCTACCGCAGAGCGCATTGTGCGCGCCCGCAAGTTGATTCAGCAAGCCCGTGATTTGCCGGTCCCTACGACCGGGCTCGGCAAATCCGATTTCTCCTATATTGCACAGGTCAAAGACTTGCTGCGTCAGGCGCGGGATTTGGTCAAGTTCATCCCTCAGACTGTCGGCGTTTCGGCTGAGATGAAAGAAGAGGCGAAAAAGATATTCGAGGAAATTGAACAAGCACAGAGAGAGATATTGTCTTAGCGTCATTTCAAAGATTTGAGTTAACTGCCTATCTGCCCTCACCCCGGCTTTCTATCCCATTGGGAGGATAAGTCAACATCGCTTGCAAGAACTTTGGCGCGTTTTACGGAGGGTGGGTCACTTTACGCAATTTCTCTCCTACACCCCTTTGCTACCCGATTGGGAGAGGGGATGTGAGTGCATAGCATCAGTATATAATTCGTGATATGTCATACATCATTGCCACTGCGGAGCCCTTCCTTTTGTTGGGTGACCGCTCCAAACCTGCGTGCCTGCTCATTCATGGCTTTACCGGCACGCCCAAAGAAATGCGCTGGATGGGGGAATATCTCAATCAGTATGGATATACTTGCTTGGGGATTCGTCTTGCTGGTCATGCCACGCATCCCGAAGATATGATCCGTTCAAACTGGACCGATTGGGCGGCTTCTGTGGAAGACGGTTATGCGCTTTTGCGCGGTCTAAGTAATCACATCTTTTTAATTGGGCTTTCGATGGGTGGAATCTTATCCCTGTTTATGTCCACGCGGTTGAAAGTAAAGGGGGTTGTCGCATTGTCCACGCCGTATAAATTGCCAGACGATCCGCGTCTGCGGCATATTGAATGGATTAGCAAAATTGTGGCATACATGCCCAAGTCTAATGATGCGCCGGATGCGGGTTGGTTCGATAAGGAGGCGTTCAGGGATCACGTTTCGTATCCACAGAATCCTGTGCGTTCGATTGGGGAGTTGAATAAATTGCTTGCTGAGATGCGCGCTGCATTACCGAAGATCCATGTGCCTGTCTTGTTGATTCACTCCAGGGATGATCGGTATGTGCTTCCTGAAAATATGGAATGGATCTTTGCCGATTTGAAAAACGCGTCGGACAAGACGAAGTTGTACATAACGGGATCCGGCCATGTTGTCACGCGCGATGCGGCGCGGTATGAAGTCTTCGAGATGACGCGTCACTTTCTCGAACGGGTGGAGGGGGCGCGTGAATCGTAATCTCTTCTTCATTGCCATTGCGCTCCTCCTCTGGGGATTCGGTGAAGGTTTGTTTTTCAATTTTCAACCCATTTATTTGAAGTCATTGGGAAGCGATGAAAAGCAAATCGGTTTCATCCTAGGAGCGTTCGGTGCCGCGATGGCAATCACGCACATCCCCGCCGGGCGGTTGGCAGATCGCATCGGGCGCAGACCACTTCTCGTCGCCGCTTGGATCATGGGATTGCTCTCGACGATTGTTATGGCATTGGCGCGTGAATTGTCCTGGTTTGTGGCCGGCATGCTTGGTTATGGTTTGACTGCCTTTGTCGCTTCACCATTGAGCAGTTACGTGACCGCGGCGCGCGGTAACTGGTCAATAAGCATGGCGCTTTCGCTGACGACGGCGACGTTCAACGCCGGCATGGTGTTGGGTCCCGTCACGGGTGGGTGGATTGCTGAGCATTTTGGTTTGCGAATGATTTATTTTGTGGCGGCGGGCTTCTTTTTGGCTTCGACGTTTTGTATTCTTTTTATTCAAAAGCAGCCGATTGATCATCATGATCCTGAAATGCCTCCGCCAGCTTTGTTCAACAACATTCGTCTCATGCGTTATATTGGAATTGTGGCGTTTGCAGTGTTTGCGATGTATCTTGCCCAGCCGCTTACACCGAACTTCCTTGAAGACGTGCGCGGGCTTTCTCTGAGCAGTATTGGGCTCGTCTTTACGATGGGAGCGTTGGGAAATGCTTTGCTTGCCATCTTTCTGAGTCGCGCCACTCCATATTATGGTTTTCTCATTGCCCAGGGGATGGTCGGTATGTTTGCGCTTCTCATTTGGCAGGGCGCGAGTTTGCCGTCTCTAGCGCTTGGATATTTTTTGCTCGGCGGCTTCCGCGCTGCGCGGCCGCTGGCGCTGGCTCAAGCGCGCGAACTTGTCCACGATTCGCAAATGGGATTCACTTATGGTTTGATGGAAACAGTCAGCGCGGTGATCTTTATTCTCACTCCGCCCTTTGCGGGGTTCCTCTATGCGATGAATCCCATGGCGATTTACCCGCTCGCGCTTGGACTTATAATAGTTTCCGTGATCATGAGTTCCCTCCTCTTGCGGAGACTCGTCCATGCTTGAGATTGTTCCATTCACTCTTGGTCCCGCACAGACCAATGCGTATCTTGTTGCAGATCCGGAAACCCGTGAAGCGGCGGTCATTGATCCCGCGTGGGATGGGCATATTATTCTCAATGAGGCGCAAAGACGCGGCTGGCGTATCGGGCATTTGTGGTACACGCATGCGCATTTCGATCATATTGGCGGCGCGGCGGCGATTGCTGATGCGCTCAATCCGCTTCCGCATGTAGCACTGCATCCGAACGATCATGTGCTTTGGCGCTCAGGCGGTGGAGGAGTGCTTTTTGGTTTTGATATTGATCCTGGTCCTGAACCGACGATTGATTTCGTTCACGGTATGAAGATGAAACTCGGCTCGAATGAGTTCGAGGTCCGCTTCACGCCGGGACATACGCCGGGTCACTGCATCTTATACGTTCCCTCCGCCCGTGTCTGCTTCTGCGGGGATCTGATCTTTGCCGGCAGCGTGGGACGCACCG
This sequence comes from Anaerolineales bacterium, assembly GCA_035574015.1. Taxonomy (GTDB): domain Bacteria; phylum Chloroflexota; class Anaerolineae; order Anaerolineales; family Villigracilaceae; genus Defluviilinea. The sequence goes on along the minus strand of DATLZK010000037.1, from coordinate 23,147 downwards.
ACTTTCCCGGTGGGAATTGGGATCAATTGGTGGAGAGCATCAAAACGCAAGTCTTTACATTGCCCGACGAGACGCGGCTTTTATCCGGTCATGGTCCCGAAACGACGGTGGGGAGGGAGAAGAGGGCCAATCCGTTTGTGGGGGAATAAAGAATATTTCAAAGAGCCGGAACTGATTTTGGGATTTGTTATATCAGTTCTCTCTCTGCTTGAAGCAATTGCAGTGCCTGTAGCCTGACCAGTTCTGGATAAATCGCCTTGTACACACTGCAATATGGCGATGAGACGTTCGATGTCCCCATGATATTCTTCGCGTGGATGGGGCATCCGCCCGCGCACCAGTATCGCCATTCGCAGGTGTTGCATCCGTTGCGATGGTCACTGGGCGGGTTGGGGAAGTCGTCGAAGCGCGGCGATTCTAGCATTTGCAAGGGAATTCCCGGCAGGTTGTAGCCCGTCAGCATGTGACAGGGCAGAACGCTCCCGTCGGTGTCAATGCTGAGGTAATTCCGCCCTGCCCCGCAGACGTGTTGATGCGCCGCGCCAAAATTACTGCGGTCAATCAGCCCTTCCAGGAAGTTGTAATCGGGCAGGTTCGCTTCGATGACTTTCAACGCCTCTTGCAGGGCACGGGTCAATGAGGCGTTGTCCGCTGCGAGAGTGTCCTTCGGATGATGCGGGCGGTAGAAGTTCAGGTTGAGCATGAGGCGGTGTTCGAGCGCAAACGCCGTCAGCGCGGGGACTTCGTCCACGTTCAGGCGCGTGATGGTGATGATGAGGTAGGGTTTGAGTCCCATCTCGAGGGCGAGCAGAACGGATTGGAAGACCCGTTCGAAGGTCGGATTGCCGTTGCGGACGGGACGCTGGCGGTCGTGTCCCGCGCCGAATCCATCCAGCGAGATGGAGAGGCGAAGGCCCTCGTCTTTGATGAATTGCAGTCGCTCACGGTTGAGCAAGGTGGCGTTCGTGACCAGCACTTCGGTCAGTTTTAGACCTGTTTCCCGCGCGCGAGATTTCGCCCGCTCGTGCAGGGCGGGGATCAAATCCCAGTTCATGGTCGGCTCGCCGCCCGCGTACTTGATCTTGACTTCGGGATGTCCGTGCGCTTCTGCCAACTCGAACAGGCGATCCACTGCATGCAAGCCTGTTTCCAGATTCATGCGGCGCACATCTTTGCTGACGAAGCAATGCGCGCAGACCAGGTTGCAGGCGCGGGTGAGGTAGAGCCAGGCTTCGAGAGGCGATGCGGTGTGATTGAATGTTGTAATTTTGGGTTGAGCAGATGCGTCTTGTAGAAGTCCCACCTCGTAGAATTGGGCAATTGCGGTTTGTGCCTCGTGATAGTCTATCGAACTGGAGCGCGGCCATTCGGTAGGGTCGCGCGGTTGGGAGAAGAAATCCAGAATCTCCTGCGCGGGGGTGTTGAGGACGAAGAGGGACGACTTGGATTGTGATGTCAAAATAGCGCAATGATCAATATCTACAGCAACGCACGTGAAATTATTATTCGTAATCAAAAATTCTGTGGCTTGGGAAATCGAGGATAATGTATCATTCTTACAAAGCTGAATAAACCCAGAACACGCGCCACCACCATCGCACCCTTCGTTATAGTCCACTTGAGCGGATTCAGCATAAGATGCGGAGTACAATATTTTTGGTTTCATAAGTCACCCCGATGTATATAAGCCATATTAATGAACCTATGAGTTCATTATATTCAAAACCTTACGAAAATCAAGCATGCAACGCCCCCAATTGCACTGAGGATGTTGACAATCGCAAACTTGTCTACACTGATCAATTTTCGAGCCAAAGAGCGTGATCCCTCATCAGTGATTGCAAGACAGATGGTTTAGAAATCATTTCTGAATTCTCTGTATCAAGGATGTACTTACAGAATCTGGTAAGTTCATCAGAATCCAAGGTTGCAATAGCCTGATACACTGTGCGGCGACCTTCTCGCAAACCGCGATGGTCCTCTTCGAAGGCAGTGCTATAAGTGAGACCCAGTGTGATAAAACGCGCAGAAGCCTGAAGAGATTCTTCTTGTTTCTTTTTCTCCCATTGTTTTAGTGCTATCATACCACGCCCAACGAAAAATTTTCCGATTTGTGCCCATAGAATAGGGTTTCGTTTTGCTTGTGTTTCATCTGCAAATTTGCCATTCTTAAGCCAGTAAGGCTTAAGTACTTCCAAAGCCCCAAATTCTTGGGCTGCTTCTTCAGCATAGTCAAAATGATCTGCATAATAACCAAGCCAAACACGATTACATAATGCGTCTACTAGACGATACTCAATGCCTGCTTTTTCCGATTCGTTTTGTACCTGCCGAAACATTTTGTCTGCTATTTCGAACCAATTCTTTTTATAGGAGGAATCGGTTTCGACACGTACAAGATCACGATACAAACAGGCGTGCTCTAACTTTGCTTGGATAATGGCAGCATGTTCACCCAATTCGTTGAATAGATGTACTGCGCTTTCAATGGCTTTCTTTGCTTGTTCTAAATGCTCCAAGCGGTTGGTTGGACCAACAGTTGAAAGTGCAAAATGTCGGGCCGCTTCAGCAAGAAAAAGATTTCCAAATGCTCTTCCACGTCGAAAACCCACAATTTCCGAGATCCGGATGGCGTAATGGGCGTGTTTTCGAGCATCTTCATAAGCACCAGTAAAAATAAAGTGCTCTGCCAGTGAACTATGGCTGAGAGCAATGCGCGGGCCAACAGCAATATCGTACCGCAAGTGCAAGCCATCCCACATGTTTTCGAATGCAGATCGAAACTTTCCCATTTGGGTTTGGGAAAGTCCTAGATCATTTCGGAGAGTCGCTTCCTCGTGGCGAAAGTTAATCATGCGGTTGTACCGCAAACCTTCTTGGTAGCCCCTAATTGCATCTTCGAACCTACCGCGCGTATGATGCAAGTAAGCCTGTTGCCGATAAGCCAAGCTGAGGACTACATTTTTAAACCAAATTAGCCTTTGATCCACGAGGGGCTTTTGTAGATTGTCAAACACATTTATAAATGTCTTTTCTGCGCGATCATACTCGGGCTTTGCTGCAAAAACTAATCCAGTCCCCAACCAGGTTTCCAACAGGGCATGAAAAATGACTCTTTGATCATTTGAGAGACTTGCAATATTTTCTAGATTGTTTTCAAGGCGAGGAACATCATCCCAGTAATTCTGTCCAGTTGCTACCTTGAGCCAGAGTTCATGGACCAATAGCAAACCCTCAATGAAAGGCTTCCAGAAATTTCCCTCTTCGAGGCTGAGCCAGAAGTTGGTCAATTCGATTTGCAGAGGGATCAGAATTTCATCATTGTTGCTGGTGGCGGCTTCGTGACCGTAGCGATAATACATCTTCAATCCTGCGTGGATTGGGTCATCCTCATACCATTTTCTTTTGCCCTCTTTCTCCACTTGATTGCGTAAGCGGTAGTAAATGAATTCCGTTTTCAGGCGCTGTCGGGACGTTTCGACTTCACGAATTTTGTCAACGTACGCTTCGGGAGATAATGCAGACTGCTCGAAACCCTCCCATGTCAGGCTGGCAAAAATTTCTTTGAGTTCTCCATCCTTTTGTTTGATGGCATCCCGATAATATTCGTAAATGGCTTGCGCGGCGGCTTGCTTCTCCACAACATCAGATTCGTTCGAGTACACATATTTATCGAGCAAATCGTACATATCGTCATGGAGATATATCCGCTCATCATCAAGGAACGTCTTTACGAAGGACATGTTCCCGAGCGTTTCGAGCGCTCCCTTCGCTTCCCGCAGGGAGATGCCGCGAATTTTTGCAAGCAGTTCAGGGTCCATGCCCTTCCGCGTCCGCCCGGCGGCTTTGAGCGTCTCACCCAGTTCGGGCTGGGAGAGCAGATACTCGATGACCTTCTGTTCGAAGGTTTCCGTTTGAAATTCCGATAAATCTTTGAACGCCTGCGGATCGCGCATGCGCAGTTCGAGGAAAATTGCCAGCAGAGTTGGGCGTCCTTGGCTCAATATGTGAAGTTTTTGAATGTCGTCTGCCGCGAAAGAAACGGATTGGCCTGTTTCCTCTGACCAGCGCTTTGCCACCGCCGTTAGATAAGCATTGCTTTCCTCCGGAGTAAAGAAGCCAAGCGGAAGGGTTGAAAGCGAAAAGCCTTGAAAGAGGGCAGAAGCGGCTGGGCGCCCGGCAAAGAGGACCGCGCCGCGCGGTAAATCGGTGATCCAGCCTTTCAGCCAGTCCCAGGCTGGAGCAAAACGCGCGCCGGTGGGGTACACAAACTGCTCGACCGTATCGAACAAGAGCAGGACGCCGCGCTCGGCGCTCATCTTTTTTACGCCCTCTTTGCAACTATCGAGCAAGGCTTGCAATTGCTCGCGGATGGCTTTGCTATCGCCGCCCGCGCGCGCGGCATCCAGCTTTCGGCGCGCGGTAATGAAGGCATTGAAATATTGCTCGTTGTCTGAGTTCTCGAAGCAGGCAAAGATGGCGCGTGCCAAGCCTTCCGGAGAGTGATGACGAAAATGGTACAGGTCAATCAGGTGTGCTGGCACGCCATCGTATTTCAGTTCTTTGCGCGCCACTTCGAGAATGCGCTGGAGCAGGCGTGTCTTGCCGACGCCATACTCGCCGCTGAAGAAGGCGGGATGGAATTGTCCATCACTCAACCAGCCGCGCACTTGGTTCAAAATGGATTCCCGCCCGACGAATTCTTCGAGTTTTTTGAGAGAGAATGGTGGTTGATACATCGTCTTAACTCCCCAGTAACTATGCTGTAGTGAAATTGTGTGGCAGCATTCGCTCATACCAACCCTTGACGGTTGGATATTCTTTTTGCAATCTGAGGCTTACTGCCCGCAACTGTTCAAGATATTTGTCTGCTCTTCCCTGTAACTTCAGCCATTTACGGATGGGATCTACCAGGGATTGATTGAGATGATGACCTTTTCCTTCATAAACCATGAGATGACTTGCCTTCAGGATATTAAACACACGATCTGTCTTTCTGCGCCGCTCGGGATCGTTGCCATAGAGATATTCTTCGACATCTATATTGCGGAAAGGTATATCTACAAGCGCCAGTTTTTCGACTTGTGAGCGGATTTCGAGTTTTTCCTCGTCGCTTATCCACGAGGGTAATACATCTTTAATCATAACATCTATCGCTTCACTTAATCCGTCCAGCAGCGGCTTTTTAGAGTCTGCCAGCACACGCGCAATGAGCGGATTGCCGCTGCTAAGTTCCACAATTGCATCAAACTCGCTGAGGTCGCGTTGTAGTTTCCCAAGTTCTTTTAGTTTCACCAATTGCTCCCTAATAAAAGCCCTTTCCAAAGGTTCGAGTTTCCAGATTTCAGCATTTTGTAATTCGGGCCTCGACCAGATCGGGTATTTGCCGCGTCCGGATAAAATGATAAAAACACGTTCAGACGCGAGGAGAGGGACGAGAATATATTTTTCGATTTCCAGGCGTGTCTCGTCCGGACATTCGTAGATGGCATCTACCAGCAAGATAGGAATGGTTTTCGATGCGCGGTATGCCAGCCCGCGTGCAAAATAATCCTTTTGAAAGTCGCGATCATCTGTTTCGATAACTTCAACTTCCAGGTAATGCGCAAGATGGTTTAGCACATCCGGTACGTCGCTTTTTTGAAACTGTCGTTCTGAATTCAGCCATATATTTTTGTTTGACGCAAATTCAGGAGCAGAATGAGGAAAAAGACTAATCAGGAAAGGACGTAATTCATGTTGTTCGTGAAGGCGCCTGTAGAGTTCGAATAAAAATGTGGTTTTACCGCTACCGCGCTCCCCTTCAAAAATGATGACGCCTCGGCTTTTTTCTTTCTGAAATGCACCAACGCGCTCAAACTCCGAGTCCCGATCTATGAACTCGGCGGAATTGAAAATTTTATATGGCTGCAGCATAAAGCGACTCTCCATCGAATAAATCTTCCGATGTAATCCATTCCTTCTTGGATTTGACTGCTTTGGCAAGCAAATTACGACACTTGATGATCATCTGACGAGGTAGTTTGTCTTTTTCCCCCAGTTGATGGGCAAGGGTCAACTCGACGCTGCGGACGTCAGGCGCGCTGATGGCGTCCAAACTGTCGAAGGCGCCGCGGCTGGCGACAAAAACCCGCCGGCGAACGACCTCCGCCAGCAGGTGATCATCCCAGGTCAATGAAGCGGCGCGCAGATAACGTGAATTTGTCAATGCAGGGGCATCGGAAATATCCAAAGGCAGAAAGAATTTGAGATAGATGTTTTTGTTTTGCCAGTTTTCCAGTACATTCAGCAAGGGTTCGATCCATGCCAGTAACGACTCTGGAGATTGGGTCTCTATGAATCCATCCAATCCATCTATCAGAATGTGAATGGACTTTGCGCCGAAAGCATCTTTTAGCAAAGCAAAGCAGTCTTCCAAAGCGAGAGATTTAGAGGGGGATTCTTTTGCCAGTTCGCGAGCCAGTTGATGGTGGGCGCGGTCCAGCGCGGGGAGGCTGGAAAAGGCTGAGGTGCCCAGAACCGCCTCGAGGTCCGAAAGGAAGCGGGATTCGGTGAGGAGACTGAGATTGAAATCCAATCCGAAGGGAAGGTCCAGCAGAAGTCCCTTCAATTGTTTTTTGTATTCGGAACTTAAATCAAAAAAGAGATCGGGATAGGATGCCAGATACATGAACGCGGCGCGCGCTAGCGACCGTTTGATGCCATTGAAATGAAAATTGCTTTGGGTCGAATAATCTTCGGGAACGTAGGTGACGGGAAAACGGACGCCGCGGCTATCCTTGTAGAAGTTTGCCGTGTAAATTCTGAGCGCGCTTTTGCCCCCGCCCGGCTGAGCAAAGACAGCAACAGATTGGTCCAATAGTGTATTCTGCACTGCGGGGGGGATGACCAGATATTCCTGAAGATGCGCATCTTTTGTGCTGTCCAGATGCTCGAAGGGGTCAAACGTAAATCCAAAGACAGAAAGCCATGTTGCAGGTGGTTCCATTATTAGATATGTTTCCTTTTTCAGATCACAACTATATGTATGTTTTGGGGTTTAGCGCATCTTTTTGTCTCGCAGTTTTCTCACAACTTTCTCACATCTCTGTATGGAGCAATTCCACCCCCTTGCCGTGATGTGTGACCAGGTAGCGGGGGTGCTTGGGATCTGGCTCGATCTTTTGCCTGATCCTCATAAGCACGTTGTCCATTGCCCCGCGCCACGTTTTGGGAGGAGTCCAGTCTGGAGCGCCTTTGTCTGGCACTTCGTTCAACTCTTTGTAAGCGTAATAGTACAATTCTTCCAGGGTGGTGATCTTCCCGGTGTGAGCGGAGAGGTATTCCAGCACGCGGAATTCAGGGGTCGAACAACTTGTAATTCGTTTTTCCCCCACCCAGACCTCACGCCGTTCGCGGTGAAAGCGCAAGGGAGCGGGATGTTGAAAAATGAACTCGCGGGTGTGGGCAGATGTCAGCCGCTTACCGCGCTTTTGATATTCCATTACCAGCGGCGCGGTAAATCCCAGCCATGCGCGGGGAGAAGTTCCGCCATACTCCTTCAGCCAGTGCAGAAATTCCTCCTCATCACACAGGGAGGCCAGCGAAGCCTTTTTAGAAGGCAACGCGCACGCCAGGCGTTTTTCCAACATCTCACGCAATGAATCTGCCGACCATGTTAGGTCTGTTTCAATGGAGCGATAACGTTCCACGCCACTGGTTTTGTGCAGCGCGCTTTTGAAGGAAGAGGGAACAAAGAATTTGAACGATACTTCTTTCAGGTCAAAAAAGACCAGCGTAGAGAGGACCGCTTCCAGCAACGCTTCAACTTGGTCTCCTACCCCGCGCGGAGTCCACCTCTCGAGTCCGTCAATAGTCAGCCAGAGCCGCTCATATTTCGCCGCCCGCAAAATCATCAGCAAAAGACGAAGTTGGTCCTTAAAACTAACTCCTTCCTTCACGACCGGTGGAAGTGGCTGCTCAAACAATTTTAAGTACCACTGCAAGTCATCCTGTGACAGGTGGTTTGCCTGATCCTGGATGTAAAGGATGGTATCAAAGGGGAGATGGTTTTGCAGAAACCATTGTAAAGCGGACGCAATATGACCCGATGGCTCACCTAACCTTCGGGGCAGAGAACCATCCAAAATCAAACTTTCCGCGCAAGCGTTCAACGCTCGTTTTACGGCTTGCTGGGCAAGCGCTGTACCCGATGCAGGGTTTTCGAGGATCGGCTCCGGCTGCCAAAGCACTGTAAAGATTTTTTCGTCTCGTTCTTTTGTCAACGCCAAACGCATCGCCGTCTTGCCGCTCCCTGTTTCACCATACAGGATGGTCGAATCGTTTTCTTTGAGACGCTCGAAAGCGGGCAGGGAAACGAACACTTCACCTAGCCAGGGTTCGTTTTCCGCTTTGAGCGTTTTGAATAGAGATTCGGTGGATGAGGCACTGTTCATCCTTCGAGGGCTTCCAAGTCTTCGATGTGCAGGGGTTCGTCGGGCGGATATTTCTGAACATGCTGCAGCAACAACTTTTGTCCCAATCTTACCATTCTGCCGGGGGAACCCTCCGCTTTGCGGGCGAGGATGGCGTCAGGCGCCACACCGGGCGCATCGAAAAACTGGTTAAATTCAACATTTCCCGTTTTTGAACACTTTTGAACGCGAATGTTGCATTGATTAACCAACCCGGTCAAAGGCACAGTTTGCTGATTTTTATCACCTGCTAGAAAATGAACAATTCCACAGTCGTGAGCGCTTAGCCAGTTCGATTGTTCGTTCATCGTTTCATGCAGGCTGGAGGAGATTTGCTCCGTCACGTAGGGGTTTAAGTCAATAGTGGGAATCAGAAATACTGTGCGCTGTTTGGGCGAAGGTCTCAAGCCGATCAAGGTGTTGATTTCTTCGGTCCGAAGGTCATCTGCGCTTGCGTCGGTTAGCCACTCGCTGATCTTCGAGAAAAAGACCTTTTGATTTTTTTCATCTTCCCTTTCTCTTTCTTTCTTGCTTTTCTGCAAGTGTCTGGAAAACTCCACTATCTTATTGACCGTGATGGAAGGGGAAAAGTCGTGCCAGCGAAGCAGGCGCCCTGCTAAATCGCGCTGCGCATCTTTCAATGCGTAAAACAACGTCGGCGCTTCCGCCAGCGACCATATCCATTGTTCTGCCAATGCATGGAGATAAAGTCTTTTGGGGTGGTCTGCTCCATAATTCTCAACCAGCCTTGGCGTGATAATGACAAATAACACATTTTCTTTGATTCTCACATTGGACTGCAATGTTTTGCAGTATTCAAACAGCCCTGCGCCGGCATCCCAAGAGTTTTTAAATTCAAAGGTGCTTTTGGAAAGGCTGGAGAATGGCAGGGCAAAGCCTGGCGCAGCCCAATCAATCAAGAGTTGCTCACCAAAGACAGAATAAAACGGGCTGTCGGCATCTGCAAAGGGCGAACACTCCAGTTCATGGGCTTTCAGCCAGGCAGTCAATCGGTCTTCAGATATATGAGGTTTTGTATAAAAAGTGAATTGCGCTTGCAAGGGGAAACTTTCTGTATCAATAAAACCCAATTCGATTCGCAGAGTATGTATTTGGTTTAGAAACTCATCCTTGTGATCAGTGATAGTCTTTGCCTTGAGGGCAGGTGAAAAAGCGCTGGCGATAATCTTGGCAGTATTAATGCTTGAAGAAACCTCTTTGAGAAGGGACAGAAGAGCAACGGGGGCCTGTTCATCCAGTCGAAGGGCAGATTGCAATTGGTTTAGTGTACGGATTGGCTTTGCTTTTTCGTTCTCGAAGATTCTCCTGCACAATTTGAGACAATTTGCAACATCGCTCCCTATTTCTTCCAGTGCTTTCCCTGCAAGGGCATCCCATATGTTGTCTTCTACAAAGGCACTGAATTTATCGCGGAGTTGGTCTTGAGAAAACCGGTTCCATTTTTCCCAATTTCCCGTCAATTGCTCCCAATAGGCAATACCCTCAGAGAGATTGATTTGCATTATCGCGTCAAAATTTTCAAGCGCATGATTAGTTACGCGTTCTTGGGTTTTTCTATCTTCCTCTTCTTTACGACGTGCCTCGTCTTCCTTTTTCTTTCTTTCTTCCTCTTCTTTACGGCGCATCTCAATCAATGCGCCAACAATACCAATGATTATTGAAATGCTACTTGCATCTAACAAAGCATTCTTCCATGAGCGCGCTTGCGCTTCTCGTCTTCCCTCAAGACGAATAGGCGGTAATTGTTGAGGCTCTTCATCATTTATAGTGACCTCAAAAAAGACTTCCTGCGCATCATCCGTCGTGAGCAACGGCTGAACATGCACTGATACCATGGAGTCGACATCCGGCATCTTGATTTCTATTGCTCTTTGCCATTGGAAAGGAGAACCATCTGTTGGCTCAAATGCAAAAACAAGGAGATCTGACGATAGACGTAAGTTCTTCAGAGTGCAAGGAACATTATTAGCGCTCCATAACATAATCGTAGCATTATTCTGCTCATCATAGATGATTTGATGTGGATATGCTACATAAAGCCTCGGATTTGAACTTGGCACTGAAACAAGCCTCGATTTTTCTAATGTGGTGTTTTCGATGGTTGACTTTGCCCAGGAAACATCAATCAAAAACATTAAAACCGACATTGCCAGAGGGACTATCCAGCCATAATCTTTCCATGTTTTTGGCGAGATTTTAGGAATCACAAAAACCAAGAATGACCAAAGGATCAGAATGATCAAGTTAGATTGGATTAAATAGAGAACATAATCTATTTCAAATCTGTCTATACCATATCCAAAAAATATGGCAAAGACCCCCGTCAAAATAATAAATGCTAACCATGGCACAATGCCTACCTGAACGCCATACCCTGCCCAGAATTTCCACGGACTGAACAGGAAAGGAATGGCAAGCCCGGCGGCGATGAGCAGGATGGGTATGGAATAGTTCTTCCAAAGATCGGGACTGAGCAGGCCAATTGTTGCAACAGCAAGCACTATTCCCAGGATGATGGTCTGGGGAATATACTGAGCAAAACGAAACTTTCCCCCGTCTGCTTTATCGGATTTTTCCTTCGTCATGGCGCCAACCCTCGCTTGTGACCCTGCATCGCGGATACGATAAGAACATTATACAACAAGCAGGTCACGCGGGTACCATGACATGCGTACCCTTTACCTCGTACTATCCAAATACTTCAACCCCGACCCCGTATTGAACAGCACCACCCGTTCATCAGGGGCAATCCATTTTTGTTTCAACAGTTCCTTCAACGCCGCGAGCGTCGCCGCCCCCTCCGGCGCGGCGAAGATACCCTCCAGGCGCGCAAGTTGATTTTGGGATTCAAGGATTGCTTCGTCACTGACCGCGATGGCTGTACCTTCGCTTTCGTAAATGTCGCGCAGGATGAGATGATCGGCAAAACTTTTTGGGACGCGCAAGCCAGAAGCGATGGTATGGGCGTTCTCCCAAAACTCGCAGACTGTCGCGTTTTCCTGAAAGGCTTTGACGACGGGTGCGCATCCACTTGCCTGCACCGCGACCATGCGCGGACGTTTGTCCGTTTCCAGCCAGCCTAGCGCTTTGAGTTCTGCAAAGGCTTTCCACATGCCGACCAAGCCTGTGCCGCCGCCTGTGGGATAGAGGATGACATCTGGCAGACTCCAATCGAAGGCTTCGGCAAGTTCGTAGCCCATGATCTTTTTGCCTTCGACACGGCTTTGGTGCATAAATCGAAAAGTAGGCGCGATTGATCTGTCGGAGTTGAGTAGTTAGGCGACTTTGTAAGCTTGCGGCATGCCCAGATGTGTCATTTTATTGAGCGCCGCACAACGGATAAGCGCTTGCGTAGTCTGTGTTTCCAGAAGGCGTGTTGAAAGTTGATCGTGAGAGCGTTCGGTAATTATGAATCATACTTGAGCCAAGACCATGGAGTGACGGTGATACAAATCTGGGCGTTGGTAGCGATGGGCAGCCAGAGCCACAGCCAAAGCAGCACTGTAAGTGAGTAAGACAAATTGTGTCACTCGCAAGAGCGTGTAGCCTTGGAAATCGTTCAAGCCAACATAGCGTTTCATCCAAGCAAAGTGGCGTTCAATGGCCGTACATGGCGCCATCACCAGCCGTTGCCATTGTTGGAGAAAGAACAGGGTTGCCAGTTTCCGTTTGCCCGAACGTCGCAGGTCATAGTCAACCGCAGCATGACCGCCAAGGAAGTCATGGATAACCCAGAACATCTTGCCGTCAAAGTATGCAGCGTCCGCATACACGACCAGAACCCGCAGTCCGTACAGCACAGCCGCAAGCAGAACAATCAACCAACCGACTTGGGAGTCATGGACATGAGCGGCCGTGACGAACACAAACACGGGCAAATCAGCCTGATGGCACAAGACGGTATATACCTTATAGCCGAAAAGCGGCTTCCTGCCTGCATATTTCTGCCAGGTAGCATCGGGATCATCCCGATACCAGGCTTTCAGCAAGGTCGAATCAACAATCAGTTCCCGACCCGTGATGACACCCAAGCGCACCAACTGCCCCACCAGTCCCAGAAAGAAGAACAGGAAGGGCAAAATCCCCAGCGCCTGACGTCGTTCCCAATACTGCCCTTTGGAGATCGTGCGTCCCGTAAATCCAATCTGCTCGGCCAAGTCGGGATGAGTGGCAACAGAATCAACGATTTGTTCATACGACTTCCGCCAGACGCTTTGCACAATGGCCATGAGTAAAATGCTGCTATCTCGATACTTCTGTGGCGCGCCCGCTCGCTTCTTCAACTGCGGGCGAGAAAACCGATGTGCCATGGCTAACGCCCACTCCGCAAGCGCTTGGGCATGGATCACCTGCAACAATTGCTCCGGGCTCAAGCGCAACTTGCCTCGCTCTTTGCTTGCCAGCAGGGACAAATCCCACTCCGGTAAGGCTTTTACCAGATGCGTTTGCAGCCATTTGATGATAAACTCCATAACGACTACTCCGGTAGATAGAATGGTTTTGGTAAACTCTTCTTATCCTACCCGGAGTAGTCCTTTCTTGGCTCACTTGTTGCGGTGCTTTTGAATTACCGAACGCTCTCCTGCTTATGTGACCAGCGCAGTGCAATACGGGCCTGGGGTACGGGCGTTGGTGACCAAACTCTCGGTGGACCACAAGATGTCGCTGGAGCAAATCAGCCGCTTGTTTGCGGATTTGTACGGGGATGAGTTGAACAGCGAAACGGTGGAAACGACGCTTGGAACAGGAGTACGAACTGGCTGCGTCGCTGGAGGAGACCGTGTGGGAGCAGTTGAAGCAGGCGAAAACGGCGCATTTCGACGAGACCGGGCTGCGGATTGGGGGGAAACTGGGATGGCTGCACGCTGCCTGTAACGAGCAGTACATGCACCTGTTCGTGCATGAAAAACGCGGAGAGGCGGCCTTGCGCAGTGCAGCTTCCGTGTTGAAAGACTTTCAGGGATATGCCATCCATGACAGTTGGGCATCTTATTTCAAGTTTACCGGGAGGCAGCACGGGTTGTGCAACGCCCATATTGTGCGCGAATTGCAGGGTCTTGTCGAGGCTGGCTCGTCATGGGCAGAGCAGATGCGTGCCTTTCTGCTGGAACTGTTGCGCAAGTGCGTCCCCTGTCCAAACCCGCAGCGGAACAGGCGCGTGAGCGGTATCGCCGGATACTTTCCGAAGCGGAACTGGAAGAACCGCCGCCGCAAGCGGGGAAAGGACGCCCCAAGAACACGCCGGGACGCAATCTGCTTCGCCGTCTGAAAGAGCAGGAAGAGGCAGTTCTGGCCTCTGCGCTGGTGGAAGGTGTTCCGTCTGCAGGCTGTGATTTCCACCTGCCGCAAGCAGGGGCGGAACGTCTTCGCCTTCCTGCGCAATCTGTTCGCTTATCAACACGTCACCCTAATCGCAGGGTAGGCAGTTACGAATTTTTGCAGGCCAACACGCAGGACGTGAAATATCTGGTTGCGGTGGAAAGTTCGCAGGTGGGGTGCGTCGCTTGTGCTTGCCACCGGCCGCCCCGTGCTTTATATGGGCGGATTTGGCGGCCACGACAATGTGGTTAGTGCGGGCGATCTCGCGCAGATGGTTGTCAATGGCGAGTTACGGTATGTGCTGATGGGGATGGGCGGGGGTAATCAGCAGGAGATACTGGAGTGGCTACGAAATTCCTGCAGGGTGGTGGAACAATTCAGCCAGCGGATGTTCGCCCAATTTCCGCCGCCGGGACCGCAACCGCCCCCGAGACCAAATGGGGGCGCGCAGGTGTTGTTTGAATGCCGGTAGGTCGGATTACCAATCTGACTTACTTTTCTCTTCCATGCGATCCAGATATTTCAATCCCGAGCCCGTATTCAAAAGCAGAACGCGCTCCTCAGGCGCAATCCATTTTTGGCGGAGCAATTCTTTCAATGCAGCGAGAGTGGCCGCGCCTTCGGGCGCGACGAAGAGACCTTCCTGCTTAGCAATCTCGTTTTGCGCGGCAAAGATTGCCTCGTCGCTCACGGCGACGGCTGTGCCTTTACTCTCGCGCAGGGTGGAGAGGATGAGCCGGTCGGCGAAACTTTTTGGCACGCGTAGGCCCGAAGCCATCGTCTGCGCGTTCAGCCAGAAATCGCAGAAGTCTTTTCCTTCATGGAATGCCTTGACGACCGGCGCGCAACCCTCGGCTTGCACCGCCACCATGCGCGGACGTTTGTCCGTTTCCAGCCAGCCCAATTTGGCCAGTTCGTCGAGGGCTTTCCAGATGCCGACGAGTCCCGTGCCTCCGCCGGTGGGATAGAGGATGACATCAGGCAGGTCTTTATAGTCGAAAAATTCGGCAATCTCATATCCCATCACTTTTTTGCCTTCGAGACGGTACGGTTCTTTAAAGGTGGAGAGATCGAACCAGCCCTCGGCACGCGCCTTTTCGCCCGCCATGCCCGCCGCCTCGCTGATGAGACCGTCAATCAAAACCACCTCGGCACCTGCCATGCGGCTTTCTTTGATGTTGGCGCTGGGGGTGTCTTTGGGCATGAAGATGTGGGCGCGGATGCCCGCGCGCGCCGCATAGGCCGCCATTGCTCCGCCGGCGTTTCCCGCGGTAGGGATGATGACTTTCTCGATGCCGAGTTCCTTCGCTTTGGAGATGGCCGCCGCCAGGCCGCGCGCCTTGAAGGAGCCGGTTGGGTTGCCGCTTTCGTCTTTGAGATAAAGTTGCATCAGGCCAAGTCTCTGCCCAAGACGCGGCGCGTGGAGGATGGGCGTATCCCCCTCGCCAAGGCTGACGCAGTGGGCAGGGTCTTCCACGGGTAGGAGTTCGCGCCAACGCCACATCCCGCGCGGGCGGGCGCGCACCGCCTCCCGGTCCAGGTGTCGACGCGCCGCCGTCAGGTCGTAGCGGGTGATGAGCGCGGCTTGACAATCGGGACAGAAGGTGTGCGCCTTACGCGTCGAGTAGCGTTTTCCGCAATCCGAACATTCCAGGTATAGAACAAACGTTATCGTCATTGCGGCGCAGGGACGAAGGCTTCCACCCGCGCCCACAATTCGCGGATGTTGATGGGTTTCGACATGTATACGTCACATCCCGCGGCGAGCGCTTTTTCCGCGTCGCCTTTGAGGGCGTTGGCGGTGATGGCAATGATGGGGACGTAGGCCAGCCTGCCTATGCCGCTGGAGCGGATGCGGCGCGCAACTTCGTAACCATCAATATCGGGCAGGTTGATGTCGAGCAGGATCAGGTCCACATTTTCCGATTTTGCGAGTTGAACGCCTTTTTCGCCGTTTTCGGCCTGGAGAAATTTATACCCGCGTGCTTCCAGCGCCCGCTGCACGAGCAGCATATTATCGGGGTTGTCTTCGATGTATAAAATCGTATGGCCCATTTTATTCTCCTGATTCCGCGCTTTTTTCCGCAATCTGGATGACCTGATCCACGAACGTGCGCGTCGAGAGAGAACCCTTCTGGTAAAGCGCTTCGATATGTCCGTTCAGCCGTTGTCGTTCTTCGGGAGTGATGTCTTTCGCACTGACGACCACAACCGGGATGTTCTTCGTGCGCGGGTCGAGTTTGAGTTCCTCCACCAAACCAAAACCGTCAATGCCGGCCATCATCAGGTCGCTGACGATAAGGTCTGGCAATTTTTGCCGAGCCAGCGCCAATCCCTCCCAGCCGTCGCGGGCATGGAAGACGCGGTAGGCCTTGCGCGCTTCCAGCAGGCGGCGGATGAGCAAGGCGTCGTCGGGATTATCGTCAATGAGAAGGATGGTCGTGGTTTTCTCGTCCAGGTTTTCGAGCGCGGCTTGCAGTCCCTCGCGCGGCGCAGGAGATTGATCTTCGCTTAGATGGACATCCACCGCGAACTGCTCGCCGAGCACGTGCTTTTCGACGGGGAAGGTATGACCCGTGCAGTTGACGACAATCGTCTCGTCGGGCTTCATCGTTCCGTTTTTCAGCATTTTTTCTAGGCCCGCAAACGCGACCGCTGCTGCAGGCTCCACCGCCATGCCCTCGCTTTTGGCCAGCGACTGCATGGCGGCATAGGCCTCGAGGTCGGTGACGGATTCCATTGCGCCGCCGTATTCCTGGGTTAGCGTCCACAAATACGTGTAGGTCTTGCCGGGATCGCCGGTGGAGAGGATGATGATGCGCGTGTCGGGGATGACGGGCTCGGCCATATTCTTGCCTGCCTTGAAGGCGCGTGCCATCGGCGCGCATCCCTCGGCTTGGATGACAGCCAGTTTGGGAATGTGGTCAATCAAGCCCATGTCGAACAATTCGTTGAAGCCGTGGTAAACGCCCAGCGGGCCAATGCCGCCGCTGACGGCTTGCACATACCAATCGGGTGCGCGCCAGCCGAGTCCTTCCACAATCTCGTAAGCAATAGTCTTCATCGACTCTTTAGCGGGGATGGAACTTGCGCCGCGGTCGAGTAAAAGGCCGCGCCTTTGCGCGAATTGGGCGGCAATCTGTTTGGTCTGGTCGTAGTTGCCGCTTACGCGGATCACCTCTGCGCCAAAGAGCGCCGCCTCGCGCAGCTTTTCCTGCGGCACGAGGCTGGTCATGAACACCCACAGTTTGATGCCCGCCCGCGCGCAAGCCGCCGCGTAAGCCACTGCCGCGTTGCCGGTGGAAGCGATGACCGCCTCCCGCACGCCGCCTTCGCTCATGGCAGCCACGGCTACCGCGGCCTG
Source organism: Anaerolineales bacterium (assembly GCA_035574015.1). GTDB lineage: Bacteria > Chloroflexota > Anaerolineae > Anaerolineales > Villigracilaceae > Defluviilinea. The sequence continues at coordinate 5,990 of DATLZK010000037.1, read as the reverse complement.
CCGGTCCTTGAAGGAGGAGGTTGGCCCGTAGCGTTCATCCTTGATGAACACCGAATCTGCTCCCAGGGCGGGAGCGAAGCGTCCTGAGTGCCAGAGCGGAGTCCCTCCGGCAGGGTAGAGGTCGAGAGCGGCGGGGTCCTTCAGCGGCAGGATGTCTTGGTAACGCCAGAGGTTGGCCGGTCGGCCGGGCAGCCCGCGCAGAAGTTCGCGCTTGAAGGCGGCGTAATCGTAATGGGCTTCGAGCCAATGAGACTGGCAATGTTTACAAACCGCCGGCGCAAAGGGTTCGTATGGCTGCTGCGTTTTACAGATAACGCATTCCAAGTAGAGCGGAAGAGCCATTATCTATGCCTTTTCGGTCTCTACAATAACGGCTTTGAGCGGCAATTCCACGAAGAAGGTGGAACCTTCGCCGGCGATGCCTGTGCTTTCAGCCCACAGGCGTCCGCCGTGCATCTCGACCAGTTTGCGGCTGATGGGTAGTCCCAGGCCTGTCCCGCCCACTTTGCGCGTGGTGGAGGTGTCCACTTGGGTAAATTCCTTGAAGATTTCCTCCAGTTTTTCAGGCGGGATTCCAATGCCGGTATCGCGGACGGTGATGAGCGCCGTCTGATCGCGGCGCTCGGCGCGGATGGAGATTTTGCCGCGCTCGGTGAATTTGATGGCGTTGTTGATCAGATTAAGCATCACCTGCCTCAGACGCGTGCGATCGGCGTGGATTTCAATACCGCGATCGGAATCGGCTTCGATGAACAAGGCGTTGTTGCGTTCGCTTGCAAGGGAGGAGGTCAGGTTGACGACTTCCTCGAACAGGTCCGTCAGCGCAAAGGTTTCGAGCGTCAGGTTCATGCGTCCCGCTTCGATCTTGGCCATGTCGAGAATATCGTTAATGAGGTGCAGCAGGTGCTGGCCGTTCTTTTGAATCAGTTTCAAATCGTTGATCATAGTTTCAGTCAGCGGACCGTCGAGACCTTCGAGCATCACGTCGGTAAAGCCGAGGATGGAGTTGAGCGGCGTTCGCAACTCGTGCGACATATTGGCGAGGAAAGCCGACTTGAGACGGTCGAGCTCTTGCAATTCATAGGCGCGTTTTTGCAATTCTTCCGTCAGGCGGACGATTTCCAGGTGAGCGCTGACGCGTTCTGCGATGGTCGTCGCCAATTCTGCAGCCTCGGGCGTTACGTTGTGCCAATTGGCTACCGCCAGTTGACCAATCGGTTCGCCGCGTACAACCAGCGGCTGAGACAAGGTTATATCTTGCGGTGGCGGAAGGGCATCCAACGGCAGAACTTGATTTGAGTCGTAGGCAAAACCTAAGGTGGTGAAGTCGCCGTCCTTACGGGCGGCATATTCTTGCCAGGCTTGGTGCGTCAGGCGGCGGGTGGCTTCCTCCGCTTCGGCGCGGGCGCGGGAGGCATCTGCAAGCAGGCGGAGATTTTCCACCTGCTGTGCCACCTGTTGCGCCACAGCGCGCACCATCGCCTTTTCTTCTTCCGTGAGCGGACGGGATGGGTTGGGCTTGACGAACACCGTGCCGATTTCTTCATCTAACATCTTTACGGATTCGCCAATCGCTTCGCCCGGCGGCGGTTGGCCCGCAAATGGCATAACTTTCGATTGATCGTAGGCAAACCCAACGCGCTCGCTCTGATGGATGGCGTCTAAAAACGCGTCCCAGCGTTCGTGGATGAAGCGGCGGGTGGCGGCTTCGGCCTCGGCGCGGGCGCGCTGGGCGGCTTCGAGCAGGCGAAGGTTTTCGATCTGAAGGGAGGCTTGTTTTGCCACTGCGTTCAACAACGATAGTTCTTCTGTTGTCCACTGGCGTTCGGAAGGTGGCCGGACTACCATTTTGCCGATGGTCTCACCGCCGGCCACTAAGGGGGCTTGAATTCCATCCAAGTGGGCGAATGTTTGGCTTTCCGAGTCTTGTAGCGATCGAATGGAATCTTGATCGTATGCGTAGCCGACGCGTTCGATCTCATAGAGGCCGGGCGCGGGCAAAGTGGAGGGAGCATCTTTCCGTGAAGCGCTCTGATCCGCTTTGGCGAGGTCCTCTTCCAGTTTGCGCATTCGCGCCCATAATTCCTCCAAGTCGCGGCGGAATGCGGCGGCGTCGGCCAGCGGGTTGGCGGACAACCGCTCGAGGTTCGCGAAGAGTGCATCCAACCGTTTGCGGTAGTTGGCGAAAGACATGAGTAACGACTCCGAAAAGCGTGATTCGGTATAGACGCTATTTCCCGTTTTTCAAGCCCAGTTGAGCAATGGTGAGCGGGGCGCCGAGGGCGCGGCCTAGTTCACGCGCGGCGATCTGCAGCACCGCCTCCACGCTAGTAGCGCTTTGGATTTTCTGGCTGATAGCGTTGAGAATTGCTTCGCGCTCGGCCTTGCGTTGGGCTTCGGCAAAGGAACGCGCGTTCTGGATGGCGACCGCTACCTGCGCGGCCAGGGTGGTTTGGATGTTGATATCTTCTTCTGTGAACCTTCCGACTTGATCCGATTGAACGTCGAACACGCCGATTAACTTTTCGCCTACGATCATTGGCACGGCCATTTCGGAACGCGTATCGGGCAACAGAGGGTTGGGCAAGAAGTCGGGCGCTTGGGTGACGTCGTTCACAGTAACGCCTTGCCTTTCGCGTGCGGCGCGCGCTACCAGCGATTGTTCGCGGGAAAGCGGAATGGAATGTCCTGCCGCAACCATTTGTCTTCCTACTTCGCCCGCGCCGGCGGCTAGGACGAGCGTATCGCCTGCTTCGTTGAGCAGGTAGATGTGGGCGTGATAGAGGCGGAACTGATCGCGGGTAAGATCCACCACCGTCTGTAGAAGTTTTTCTTGATCGAGAATCGTGGACACTACGTTGGAAATATTAGCCACGATTTGAAGCTGCACTGCGCGTTGGGCGATCAATTCCTCATGATGCTTACGCTGCGTAATGTCGGTGCGGATGGCGACGTATTGATAGGGCTTACCCTGTTCGTTTAAGAACGGCACGATTGTGGTATCCACCCAATACAGCGTCCCATCCTTTGCCCTGTTGCGGATTTCGCCTTTCCACACTTTTCCATTAGCGATTGTGACCCACAAATTGCGGATGAATTCTTTGGGGTGATACCCCGAATTGATGATGCGGTGATCCTGACCGAGCAGTTCCTCGCGAGAATATTTGGAAATTTCCACGAATTTGTCGTTGGCATAGATGATTTTTCCCGTTACGTCAGTAATGGCGACGATGGAGTGTTGATCGAGAGCGTATCGCTGCGCTTCCAACAGCCTTAGGGATTGTTCCGCGCGTTCATACGAAGTGATATTTTGCAGCGCCACTGCCACCTGGTTGGCGACGGTGAGAATAACGTCTGCGTCCTGCTGAGTCAGGCTGTTGGGCACATTGTTCTGCACATCCAAAACGCCCAATACTTGATCTGCGCTCATAATTGGAACTGCAATTTCGGATTTGGTCTCTGGCAGAAGTGGATTGGGAAGCCAATCTGGATCTTTGGCTGTATCTGGCACGAGGACAACTTGTTTTGTCGCGGCGGCGCGGCCTACCAAACCGCGTCCTGCCGGGATTTTGTGACGGCGTTCCAACAGGGCTTTGCCTGCTTCGCCGGTTCCGCCTGCCATGATCAATTCGCCGTTTTCGTTTAGGGTGTAAATATGGACGTGATAATAACCAAAAGCGGCTTGTAGCTGGTTGACGACTTCAGCGACCAGCGTCTTGCGGTCCAGAGAGGAGAGGCGGCGGATGACTTCAGAGGATGTCGCCAGCGCTTTGGTGCGGTCGGCCACGCGGGTTTCTAGCGTATCAACCAAATTTTGCAATTGGGATGTGGCTGATACGTAAAAACCAGCAAACAACCAGGCCGCCAAAACGGCGAAGATCGCAACCACACTTAATAAGGCCATTCTCTGTGCTGCCAGCCGTTGCACGCGCTCAGTCAGTAGCCGATCCAATTCCGCCGAAATGGCATTTGAGAGTTCAACTTCAGCGTCAATAGCGAGGGTGGCCGCGTCGAAGTATTCTTGAGGGGTCAGCGTGACGGTTGGGGCGTTGATCACTTCCTTGTCCAGGAGTTCCAGAAATGCTTGTTGCTGCGCCGCGGCTTTTTGGAACGGTTCTTCCAGCTGGGCGTGCACAGAGGGGTTATACTCGATAACCTTTTGCACTTTATCGTTCGCGAGATCTGTCGTGTGTTGAATGATTCGCGACAGGAAGAGTAAGATGGCCACTTGTTCGCTTACAGCGTTGTTGGCAAGCGCTGTCGTGCCAAAAGCGCGTGCTTGTCCCAGGTATTCCGAAGCGGCAGGGTAGTCATTCACATAAGTGATCATGAGATAGAATGTGTCCACATCCGGGTCGAGGGTTAGGTTGGATGCATCCGCAATTGAGATGCGAAAATCCAGAATTTTGTCAATGAGGTTGGTGTGGAGGGTAAAACTTTCGTCGGGCGAGAGGCTTTTAACCTGCTCTTGAAGATTTCGCCAGTCGGTTTTGATTTCCTCCCAATGCTTGCCAAGGCCAAACTGCGCGCCGTATTTGTTCTCCAAGGCGTCTATGGCGCGCAGGTCTTCTTCAATGGCGGCTTCTTGCTGCGCCATAATTTGCTCGAACGTAGCCTCGCCGGAGAGGAAAGCGCTCGACGCGCCGCGATGTTGTTGGACATGCTGAAGAAGCGAAAAGGTGGGGCGCAGGTATTCGTTGCCGGCTATTTCCTGGCGTGAAAAATCAATATCCGCGTTCAACTGTGTAATCAATCCGTAAGTGGGTGCGGCGATCGCTAACAGGAAGACCGTCGCCAGGATCAGCGGTTTGATCGAACTGCCAAGACGGTTCATCAGCAAAACAGCGGGTTTGAGGATGGTTTGCAGCATGTGAATTTCTCCTTTCGCCGCATCGGGCATGGGGCAGGGTTTATGTTATGGAGGTTCGTCTTTGCAGGGTGGCATACCATTGTGTGTTTTCGATGGTAACGGCGGTCTGGTTGGCGATGGCTTGCAGGATTGGAATCTGATCCGCTCGGAAATACGCGGCGTCGTTGTGTGTCAGCAGAATGACGCCAAGCATTCCACTGTGCCGATTGAGCATCATAGCCACGGCGGCTGAACGCGTTGTTTTGCCTAATTCGGTCTTCCAGAAGGCTTCCTTTTGAACATCCTCGATGAGATAGGCGCGATTTTCGCGAGGCGTTCGGTCCAAATATTCTTTGATCCGCAACGAGTCTATCTTTGCAGCGGAGGTGGGGAAGCAATAATCTATCCCGTTCTCGAAATTTAGAACATATCCCGCGCTTGCGCTGAGTCTGCTTACCAGTAACTGTAACATGTCATTCAGCATTCCATCTAAGTTGCTACGCGCGTTCAGAATGCCGGTGATTTCAAGCAGCAGACTGAGTTCGCGGTTGCGGCGCCGCAGGTCATCGGCCTCCCCCTTCACGCGCAATTTTGTGCGAATGCGCGCCATCAATTCGCGGCGGTCGAAAGGTTTAGTGATGTAGTCATCTGCACCGAGATTGAGCCCTGAGTGAATGTCAACCGGGTCGAGGCGGGCCGCCGTTAGGAGGATGACGGGGATGTGCTTCAGGAGAGGGTCGGCGCGGATCTCTGTCACCACATCGAAACCATCCTTGTTCGGCATGTTCACGTCGAGCAGGAGTAGATCGGGGATATGTTGGCGCGCTAGCGCCAAAGTCTCCTCGCCATTGGATGCAGCGATCCAGACGTAGCCCTCGTTTTCTAAGTAGCGCGCCAGCAGCGTCACGTTATCGGGGCGATCATCGGCGATGAGAATCTTGGGCTTGGGAGCGGCTTTCTGGGCTATGGCAGGTTGGGAACGTTCCCATTCTTCTGTTAACTTTTCTACGATTTGGCAGATGCGCTCAGGTTGGACGGGTTTAATAAGGACCTCATTCACATTGGCTTGGCGCGATGCTTCTTTCAAGCCTGGCACAGCGTAGGCGGTGATCAGGATGATATGGAACGGTTTGCCGGCGGG
>DATLZK010000036.1:0-42554 GCA_035574015.1 Anaerolineales bacterium | reverse complement strand
CCGATCTCTGTCATGGCTTTGAGCAGGGGACCAATCTTAGGAAGCAGGCTTGCATAGATTCTCGACCGCGATCCCGGGGGTGGATTTTTTGCGTTGTACTTGCCGGAGAGCAATCCTTGTTCGAGTGGACTGTAGGCGATTAGGCGAATCCCCAGTTCCTTACAGCGGGCGAGCGTACCGTTCTTTTCCACCGTGCGATGCAACAGACTGTAATGCACTTGATTCGACGCAAGTGGAATGCCGCGACGCGCGAGCGCCGAATAGGCCGCGAGCATGCGCGTCTGCCCAAAGTTTGAGACCCCCACCGTACGAGCCAGTCCACTTTTCACGCATTCTGCCAAGCCATCCATCAGGCTATCGGTGCTCATCACCGGACTGGGCCAGTGAATTTGATACAAGTCAACGCTCTCGACCTCCAAGCGGGCAAGGCTTCCCTTTAACGCGCGAAGTATTGCGCCTTTTGTGAATCTCCAGGGCCAGGGGAAAAACTTGGTTGCGATGAGGACCGGCTGATCAGTCTCCTTGAGAAACCGGCCGAGCAATCGTTCTGAGAGACCATTCCCATATAATTCTGCCGTGTCCACGAAGCGAATGCCCTCCTGTACGGAGACTTGAAATGCCTGCCGCACTTCCTCCACGCCGTAACTGTGTCCAAATTGCCACACGATTCGATCTCCCCATTGCCACGCGCCCAATCCCAAATCCAGGGCGTGCAAAAAACGCGTTTCATTGCTGATCTCTACCATGCTCTCTCTCCGCGCGATATGATATATGGATTGTAATCGAAGTCATGATACAATTCAGCCCGCTCAATCATCGGAACTGATGGAACGATTTTTCCTCACTCGCTTTTTGTGAGGGGTAACCGTTCCCTGAGTTCCAGGGAGATGAATGAAATGCACGAATCTGACCCGCTGGAAGTCGAATCCGCTTCGCATCTCAGCCAACGCTTGAATCTGCCCTTTTCAAATTTATCCCTTCTTACGCGTGCCCTCACGCATCGCTCCTTTGTAAACGAAAATCCAAATGCTCTCGAAGACAACGAACGTCTCGAGTTTCTCGGCGATGCCGTGCTGGACTTCGTGGTGGGTGAGTGGGTGTATCATCGTTTTCCCGAAATGTCCGAAGGTGACCTGACGAAAACGCGCGCCGCGCTCGTGAGCAATGACCAGTTGGCACTGTTCGCGCGACGCCTGGATTTGGGACGCGCTCTTCGCCTCGGACGGGGTGAGTATACCTCTGGTGGCAGAGAGCGTGATAGTTTGCTCGGATCCGCCTTCGAAGCGCTTATCGGCGCGCTTTATTTGGATTCGGGGATCGAGGCAGTGAAGGCATTTGTCCACCCTCTCCTCGATGAATGGCAGACGCGTATCCTGGAAGAGGAGCGCAACCCAAAAAGCCGTCTACAGGAATGGGCGCAGTCTGAAAAACTGGGAACCCCTCAATACGTAACAGTTTCCTCACACGGTCCTGATCACGCAAGGGAATTTGTTGTCGAGGTGCGCATCCAGGGTGTAACGTATGGCAGAGGATACGGACCGAGTAAGCAAGCTGCCACGCGCAACGCCGCTCAGGATGCACTCGACAAATTAGGGATTCCACACAAATAAAATCTTTTTTCGATCCACGTATCAACATGCCTCTTCGTCTCAAGTCACTCGAACTACAGGGCTATAAAACATTTGCCTCAAAGACAACTTTTGAGTTTGCCGCCGGTATCACCGCCATTGTTGGACCGAACGGTTCGGGCAAATCGAACATCGCTGATGCGCTGCGCTGGGTGTTGGGTGAACAGTCCTATACGCTTTTGCGCGGCAAAAAGACCGAGGACATGATCTTCAACGGCTCGGAGCATCGTCCTCGTGCCAGCATGGCTTCGGCACACATTATTTTCGACAATTCAAGCGGCTGGCTTCCCGTGGACTTTACCGAAGTTGCGATGACTCGTCGCGCCTACCGCGATGGGCGCAATGAATATCTGTTGAATGGGCAGCATGTTCGCCTGCGCGATCTGAATGAATTGCTCGCCGCGGCAGGCTTGTCCGAACGCACCTATACCATCCTCGGACAGGGACTTGTGGATGCTTCCCTTGCCCTCAAAGCCGATGAGCGCCGTCGCTTGTTCGAGGAAGCCGCGGGCGTGGGGTTGTATCGCGCTCGGCGCGAAGAGGCGCTCAAGCGCCTGGAGACCACCACGCGCAATCTCGAACGTGTGCTCGACATCATGTCCGAACTCGAGCCGCGCTTGCGTAGCCTCGAACGGCAGGCAAAGCGCGCCAACGAATATGCCCGTGCTCAAGCAGACTTGAAGGTTATTCTGCGCGAATGGTATGGCTATCACTGGCACAGGGCGCAGCGAGAACTTTCTGACGCGCGCGAGACGGTGAAGGCACAAGAGGCGCGTGTGCAAGAAGCGCGCCAGGAGCATGCTAAAGCACAAGCGGAATACAATGCTTTTCGTGAACGACTCGCGGAATTGCGCGCTCAACTTAATGAATGGCATCGGCGCTCTGCAGAATTGCACAATCAGCGCGAACAGGTCAGCCGCGAACTGGCAGTTCTCGAAGAGCGGCGCCGCGCCTTGCTTGCCGCACAGACTTCCCTGACTGCCGATCGGGAACGCCTTGCTGACGAGGAAAAACTCGCGCGTGAACGATGGATGGAGACCGAACAGGAGCAGGCGCGTCTACAAGCCGAACTCGAAGAAGCACAAAAGCAATGGATGCAGGCACAGCAAATACTGCAAGAGAAGCATAAGGAGCGTGCTGACTTGGAGGAAAGATTACAAGCCGCGCGCGTTCATCTCGAAAAATGGAATGCCCAGCGCGCTGAAACGCAGGCACGGTTGGACGAATTGACCTCCCGCCTTGAATTCCTGAAAACCCGCATAGAAACTGCAGAGAACGCCATGGAAACAGCCGAAGCGCTCGCACGACAGGCGCAAGAAAAACTCGCACATGCGCACAAGGAACGAGAAGAGATCGAAGAACAATTTAGGCTTGCACAGCAAAAAGAGGAAACAAACCGAAAAGAAGTCGAGCGACTCGAAAACGAACGCCGTGCAAAAAGCGAAGAAGGCGCGCAGCGCCTTGCCGAACATACTCGTTTCAAGACCCAACTTGAAGTGTTGGAACAGGCCGAACAATCACTTGCGGGGTATGCTGAAGGCGCGCGATATTTGCTTGAAGCTGCACGCAGTGCCCGCCTCAAAGGTGCGCGCGGTGTATTGAGTGCATTGCTCGATGTCCCTGCCGAACTCGAACGCGCCATCACTGCTGCGCTGGGCGATACACTTGACGCCGTCCTGCTCGACGCCGGCAACATTGAAGATGCTTTGCAGTTGCTTGAAGCCGATGATGCAGGGCGTGCCGTCTTGCTCCCGCTCGAGAATCATCATCGCCAATCGTTGTCGGATCCAAACGAGGAGGGGTGTTTGGGCATTGCCTGTGACCTGGTCCACGCGCCGGAGGAACTGCGCCCGGCAGTGCAATTGATGCTTGGCCACACGCTCATCGCGCGCGATCGCGCGACTGCTCGCAGATTGATTAAAAAGTTGCCGACTTACGCGCGCGTGGTGACGCTTCGCGGAGAAGTCTTCCGTGGTGATGGTCTGATCGTCGCCGGAAATTCCGCTTCTTCCTCGACCCTGAGCCGAGCGCGCCAAAAACGGGAGTTGACCTCTGCCTTAGCCGCCCTGAACGCGCAGCTCGAAGCGCTGAACGCTGAAGTCGAATCGCTTTCCGCACATATTAAGGATGCGCAAGATAAATTGAATCAGGCTGAGGAGGCTGTACGCCTGGCGCGCGTCAGGTTGGAGGAGGCTCAGGAAAACGAGAATCAGGCTGAGGTGGAGTCTGAAGCGGCGCGGAAACAGTTGGAGTGGCAGAAGAGTCAACTTGGTCAGTTAAAGGCGGAGGCGGAGGAGTCGGCTTCGATCCGCATGAAATTGATCGAATCGCAATCTGAAGTCGAAGGTCAATCGCGGCGTGCACAGGAGGAGATTCGTTCCCTTTCTGCCCAATTGAATGAAATGGATTTAAACGAGGCGCAAAGTCAGGCGTCCTATTGGGCGACGCGTGTGGCTGTTGCGGAAAAGTTTTTGGAGGATTTACGTTCGAGGGTGGAGGAGAGGCGCAAAGAGGTGGAACGTTACGATGCGAGGCGCGTGGAGTTGACGGCACGATTGGGTGAGATCGCTTCATCGCTGGAGGCACTGGAGGCGGAAAAGTCTATCTTGCATGAGCGTGAGGGTGCATTGCAAAAAGAGATTGAAGCGCTACGAGTTCATCTCGATCCTGCCGAGAGGGAACTCAGCATGGCTGAAGCGGAGGAGGCGCGTTTGCAGGATGCCGAAGCCAGTGCGCAACGTGCACTTGCCGCCGCCGAGCGTTTGTTGGGGCAGGTGCAGTTGGAGCAATTGAGAAAGCAAGAGGCGCTGGATAATTTGCGCCAGAAGATCATAGATGATTTCGGCTTGGTGATGTTTGAATATGAGCCGGAGGTTTCGGGGCCCGTTCCCTTGCCACTGGAGGGGATGGTGGAGGAGTTACCGGTTGTGACCGAGATTTCTCCTGAGTTGGAGAATCAATTGATTCGTCAGCGAAGTCAACTGCGGCGGCTGGGGCCGGTCAACCCGGAGGCGAAAGCAGAGTTCGACCGCGAATCGGAACGGTATTCCTTCCTGCGCGCGCAGGTGGACGATTTGCGCAAGGCAGAGGAAGATTTGAGGAAGGTGATTGCGGAATTGGATGAGTTGACCCGTCAGCAATTTGCCAAGACGTTCGACGCGGTGGATAAACAGTTTCGCGCCATGTTTACGCGTTTGTTTGGGGGAGGGTCGGCGCGGCTCGCTCTGACCGATCCCGATAACCTGGTGGAAACGGGGATTGAAATCGAAGCGCGCCTGCCGGGGCGGCGTGAACAGGGTTTGGCTTTATTGTCCGGCGGTGAGCGCAGTCTGACGGCTATTGCGTTGGTGTTTGCGCTTCTCAAGGTCTCGCCTACGCCGCTGTGTGTGATGGATGAAGTGGATGCGATGCTCGATGAGGCGAATGTGGGGCGCTTCCGGGATTTGCTTGTAGAGTTGAGCAAGGATACGCAGTTCATTATCATCACACACAATCGCAATACGGTGCAGGCTGCCGATGTGATTTATGGTGTGACAATGGGGCGCGATTCGGCAAGTCAGGTGATCAGCCTGAGGCTGGATCAGGTGACCGATGAGATGCTGCAAAGGGGATGAAAAAATCGCCCGCCTCTGAGAGGAGCGGGCGATTTTTGTTTGTGGAATGTCTTACCGCGCTTGCGCGGTGAAGTCTGGCATGGGTGGGATGTGCTGTTTCCAGTTGTCGTTTGTGACGATTGTGGCTTCTTCACGTGCTTTTGTCAGCCATTCTGAAAAGGTGGTCTCACGTTTTTGTTCCAGTTGCGAGGCAGTGAGCGGAATTTCCTGGCGGGCAAGCACTTGAATAATGTGATAGCCAAAGGAACTTTTGACCGGTTCTCCAATTTCGCCGATAGGTTGGGTGAAGGCGGCGTTTTCAAATTCAGAAACCATTTCGCCTCTGCCAAACCAGCCCAGGTCGCCACCTTGCGCGGCGGAGCCTGAATCGGCTGAATATTGTTTGGCGAGTTTGGCAAAGTCTACGCCTTGTTTCAGCAGTGCTATGACTGCTTTGGCTTCGCTCTCGGTTTTGACGAGAATATGCCGCGCCCAGACCTGCTCTTCGGTGGTGGGCATATCGGCCGTGACAGCTTCCATCACCTTTTGGCGGAGGAGGCGCATTTCGTAGGCGGCGCGCAGTGTCGCTTCGCTGATGCCGAATGTTTTGAAATCTTCAATCGTGTTGTTGTAGGCGGTTTGGAATCCTTCCAGTGTGTAGGGGGTGGGAGTAGGCGTAGCCGCTTCGGGTACGAAGGTTGGGGTGGGCGGCGCGGCGGTGAAGGTGGCTGTGGGTGTTGCGGAAGGATCGCGCGTAGCAGTCGGTTGAGGGGTGGAGGTAGGTGCCGTCGTGGGCGTGGCGGTCGAGGGGTAGAGGGTCAATTGTTGAGAGGTAAGAGTCGGGTATTCAAACGGTGTGGGGGTGACCGTAGGGGTCGGGGTTCCGTGAGGGAAATATTGGTACGCCGCTTGAATGTACTCTTCCAGTTCCTCTTCGGTTACGGTGATGCCTCGCTTCTTTGCCTCCTGTCGGATCAATAGATCTTCGATCATTTGGTCGAGGACTTGCTGACCCAGTATATCGGGGCTTTGCAGCAGGAATTGAAGTTGTTGCTGCTGCGCGGAGGTATCGAAGCCGAAGGTTTGCTGCATAAGTTGATATTGTTCGATTTCATTCGCGAGGGTCAGGCGTTGGAGTTGCACGCGCTCCTGCCACTCGGCGATGGTGATCGTTTCACCGTTTACTTCGGCAATGGGCTTTCTGAGTTGAAAGTAGTTTAAATCGAGATAGCCGTAGGTAAGCAAAAGGATGACGATGGCGATCATGCTGAATGCCACCGTACGCACAAGGCGAACCAGACGGCGCTCCCGTTCAAGACGCGCGATGTGCTTTTTTGTTATTAGTTTTGGTTTGGAACTTTGTTTTGCCATGCGGGGCTCCAGCAAGCGGAGGGCGGGACTTCGCAGGACCCGCCTCCGCCTCATTGGGATTACATCTCCTCTGCCTGTTCGCTTGTGAAGGGGAGGAGGGCAACGATGCGGGCTTGTTTGATCGCTCTCGCCAAGGCGCGCTGATGTTTCGCGCAAGTCCCGGATTGACGGCGTGGGCGGATCTTGCCCTCCTCAGTGAGATAGCGTTTGAGCAGATCAACCTTTTTGTAATCAATCGTCAGTGTCTTATCTGCACAGAATTGACAGTTTTTGGGTTTGGCGACGAAGCGGCGGTCGCCGCTTTGTGCCTGCCCATCGGGTATCTTCTTTTCTTCGCTCATTTGTTGCTCCAATTTCTTTCTTTAGATCATAGAGGCATTTTTTAGAAAGCGTCCGAAAACCTCTGTCATTTATACAAAACGATCAGTTTTCAGGCGCTTAGAAGGGAAACTCGTCCTCGTCGGATGCGGAGAGATTCTCCTCAGGGGTAGCATCGGGCGCGGTGATGTTGTTGTGTTCGCGGCGGTCGCCAAGCATCATCATTTCGCTGGCAACGATCTCCACGCTGGTGTGCTTGACGCCTTCCTTATCATCCCAGCGACGGGTTTGCAGTCGCCCTTCAATGTAGACCTGCTGTCCTTTTGTAAGATATTGTTTGCAAATCTCTGCCAGATTGCCCCAGGCAACCACATTGAACCATTCGGTTTCATTGTGGCGCTCGCCATCCACCGTGTTCCAGGATCGGCTGACTGCAACAGTAAAGGTCGTCACCGGTCTACCGGAGGGCGTATAGCGCATTTCGGGGTCTCTTCCCAGATGTCCAATGATTTGAACCTTATTCAAGCCTCGGCTCATGTCATTCTCCTTTTTTATAAAGTGGACCGAGAAGCATCATACAACAACATTTAGACAGCAGTCAACATGTGGCGCAGGACCGTTTCGAGGTAGCGGATATTCCGCTCCAGTTCCGCGGTAGCGCGCGGGTCGAGTGTGATGTTCATAAGAACATACTGACCCTCTGTTTGCTTGCGGATGGGATACGCCAGTTGGCGGCGGCCCCACACTTCCACCTTATCCACGCTTCCGCCGGATTCGGTGATCCAGCCCTGAATGCGATCCATGACGCCCTTGAACGCGGTTTCGTCCAGATCGGGCTGGATAATGCAAATCAGTTCGTATTTGCGCATGAGGGGTTTCCTCCTTTCCATGGGATTGCTCCCGTTCAAGCCGTAGGCTTGCCGGGAGCGGAAAGGCACGTTGTGTGCGTACCTGTTTTGAGCGGCGGAAGTTTATCACAAATCCCTGAAATGTGAAGGGTTATAATAAACAATCACAAATAACAAACTTCAATTTGGGATAAACGCTCGTGTCCGAAAATTTGCCACAGAGATTTTTTGGGTTCTCTCAGGGCGCTATGCATCTTTGCGGTGAGAAAGTCCTTCTCCTGAACTGAATTTTTTGGGCATCGCATCTCGCATGGCACGAATTCTGCGGGCCATGCGCGCAAATTCGATGCTGTGTATTAGAACCTCTTGCTTATTACCGATAAAGTCTAAACCCCGCGAGAATCAGGGCACGGTTTTCAGGCACACCCGTAGAAGAGGAGTCTCATGTTCGATCTTGACGATGATGAAATTCTATCTCTGACGAAGAAACATATCTTTTTCACCTGGTCTGCTCAGGCGAGGGTCAATCCCATTGCGGTCAAGCGCGCCAAGGGTGTTTACTTTTGGGACTTCAACGACAAGCGCTATCTCGATTTCAATTCGATGACGATGTGCGTGAACATCGGTCACGGCGATGAGCGTATCATCCGTGCCATGCAGGAACAGGCGGCTGAACTTCCCTATGCCGCGCCGGGCATGACGACCAAAATTCGCGCTCTGGCAGGGAAAACAGTCGCGGAGGTCACACCACAGGGCGCGCTGAGCAAGGTCCTCTTCACCCTCGGTGGTGCAGACGCCAATGAGAATGCCATCAAACTTGCGCGGGGCTACACGGGCCGTCACAAGATTTTGGCTCGTTATCGTTCCTATCACGGCGCGACGGCTGGTGCCATGGCAGCTACCGGCGACCCGCGCCGCGTGGCTTGGGAGCCAAATCTGATGCCTGGCGTCGTGCATTTTCTCGATCCCTATCGCTATCGCTCCACCTTCCACCGCACGAATCCGGATATATCGGAAGAAGATTTCGCACAGGATTATCTCAATCATCTTGAGGAGATCATTCAATATGAAGGGCCCGAAACCATCGCGGCGATTCTGATCGAGTCGGTGACCGGCACGAACGGCGTCATCATCCCGCCACAGGGATACATGCAAGGTGTGCGCGCCTTGTGCGATAAGTATGGGATTGTGATGATTGCAGACGAAGTGATGAGCGGCTTTGGGCGCACCGGCAAATGGTTTGCCGTTGAGCATTGGGATGTGGTGCCGGACATTATCACCATGGCAAAAGGATTGACCTCTGCCTATGCACCGCTCGGCGCAGTGGCTATGAAGCCGGAGATTGCCGCGGCATTTGATGAGCGCGTGTACGAAAGCGGCCTGACGTATACTTCGCATCCCGTTTCGCTCGCGGCGGCGGTTGCAAATATCCAGGCTATGAGGGAGGATGGGCTGATCGAGCGCGCGGCAAGCATGGGTCCGGTCTTGAAGCGCATGTTGTCCGATTTGGGCGAGGCGCATCCCTCTGTCGGCGAAGTCCGTAGTATCGGATTGTTCGGTATCATCGAATTGGTCAAAGATCGAAAAACAAAAGAACCGATGGCGCCGTGGAACAGTTCATCGCCAGAGATGAATGCCTTCAAGTCCTATTGCCTTGAACATGGATTGTTTTTATATACACACTGGCATACCGTCCTGATTCTTCCTCCGTTGATCATCACTGAGGAACAGTTGAAGGAAGGATTCGATGTGCTGGATAAAGCGCTGGAATTGACAGATCGGGCTGTGAAATCGAATCATGGAAAATAGACAAACCTTCGATCGTTCCCTCCTCGTTCCGATCTTCCTCGGCGGGTTTTCCCTTTTCGGCATTGCCCTCGTTCTTTTGCTCGGACGATTGAACGCGGCGCGCATACCGGCACCTGTGAGCGACACGCCCACGCCCTTTACTTACCTTTTTCTCGGTACCGAACCGGGAATCTTTACCCCCTCACCCGAAGTGACCGAAACACCTCCAGGTGGCGGACCGGATGTGGGACGTACGCTGCATCCGCGCAGTTCCCCTACCGCTACATTCCCCGACTTGACCGACACGCCCATTAATCTGTTCTTCCCTACTCCCACACTCACACCCATCCCAACTCAAACGCCAACTCTGCCGCCTGTCCTCACAACCTACGATGACACCGATTTTCGATTCATTTATGAAGGGAATTGGATCAGCCAGTCGAATGTGCCAGGTGTCTATCAAGGCACGCTACATGTTTCCGGGACCATCGGCGACACGTTGACATTTACGTTCCTTGGTCAGCAAATGAAACTGCAATATCAGGCGGGTCCAAGCCTCGGTACGATCACCATTACACTTGACAACCTCGGTTTCAATCTCGATCAATCCAGCGAGACAACGGAAATCAAAGAGTGGGTTTCGGGTGTACTTGTTCAAGGCACGCATACGGTTTTGATCACGCATTCAAGCGGTGGCTCGGTCAATATTGATGCGGTGATCATCCCCGAGATTTCCACGCCAACGCCTACGCTCACACCAACCGAATGAGGCTGTTTACCTCTGCGCGCAAAAAGTAGGCGCGGTAAGCGGCCGTTTCCTCAAGGATACCTTTGACGGCCAGAAATAATTCTTTTTGAAGATAGGGATTCGATTCGCCGCTTCCCGCGGAGAGAATGACCGCATCATCCTCCCCCGCAACGGATACGTGCCCCCCGGCCGCCAGCCACTCCAAGCCGATTCGCACGGCGCGTTCGCGGCAAGCCAGCGCCGCCGCCAGTTCGTGGATCGTCGCTTTGCCGCCGCGCTGTTGGATGGCATATTTGCATAACCCTGCCAGATGAGTGAGAAACTCGTCGGTTTTTTCCTCCGCAGGCGGGATAGCAATCACATACACTTTCTTGGGTTGAACAACCTCCAAGGCTTTCTGCAACTCGGCAGGAGAAGGGGGAGTTGTGTAAATAGCGAACTCGTCAGCCTGATGCAGTTCAAAGCGCGGCTTGCCTTTTGCTTTGTCGTTCCCCTCTGCCCAGATCAAGACATTCTGTGGCATGGAAGATGAATTGAGGCGAAGATCAATCACTTCGATTTCCGGCTTTTTGATCTCAATGGGCTTTTCTTCGACGATCCGGAACTCCTCGAACTGCAAAGTGACCTGACGCTGTCCGCGATACGAACTGGCGCGCAGGGAATAGGCAATGTCGAATGTGCTTCCTGGGGTAGGCAAGTCCTCGCCTGCGCCACCCCACCACAGGAGGCTTTGTGTGTTTCCGCGCTCATCCTCGATGTGCAGGCGGAGATGTTCCCTTGTCTTTCCGATCTCCATTGCCGATTTCAAGGTCACGCGGCGTGTTGCCAGCACCAGTTCCGGGTTCCCTGCGCCGAAAGGCGCCAGCGCCTCTAACGCGTCGGCGAGGTCGAGGCTGATTTCATCGAGACCCAGCCAGGCGTCGAGTTGAAGCGTGGGTTCTTCGCGGATGATCTCACCGAGTTGCTTTTCGATGGCTTTGCCCAATCCCTTTCTAAACGACTCCAATTGATCTTTTTTGAGCGCGAGGCCGGCAGCCATGGGATGACCACCGAAGCCAAGCAAGAGGTCCTTTTGTGTGGCAATCGCCTCTGTGATATGCAGTCCCTCAATCGAGCGAGCAGAGCCGCGCAGGATGCCGTCTTCGGTTTCAGTGAGCAGGATGGCGGGTTTGTGATAACGCTCGACAAGTTTGTTGGCGACGATACCCACCACACCGGTGGGCCAGTTTGGATGCGATAAAACAATGGCAGGTTCGGTGAGCAGCGATGGATGCTCACGCAATTGTGCCTCAGCCGCTTCATAGACCTGGCTCGTGAGCAACCGCCTTTGCGCGTTCAGTCCCTCGATTTGTGCGGCGAGCACTCTTGCGCGGGCTGGGTCACGGGTGAGCAAAAGTTCAACAGCAGGATTGGCATCGCTCAGCCTCCCCAGCGCGTTCAGGCGCGGTGCAAAGGTAAAGCCAATGGTCTCCTCGGTGAGCGTTTCAAGTGATGCACCGGCAAGTTCAGCCATCACTCTGATACCAAGCCGTTTCGTCTCGCGTAGTTTTTGGATTCCTTTTTTGGCAAGCGCGCGTGTTTCGCCCTTGAGCAGAGCGACATCGGCAATCAAACCCAGCGCTACGAGATCGAGAAGTTCGCTGCTTTCTGAATTCTGGGTTTCGAATTCAAAGTTCAAAAGGGCTTCAGCAAGTTTATAGGCTACCCCTACACCTGCAAGGTTTCTCAAAGGGTGATCTTCGGGTAGCAACTTGGGATTGAGGATTGCTTTTGCGTTGGGAAGTGTTTCGCCTATGTCATGATGATCGGTGACGATCACCTCCGCGCCGCGCGAGTTGGCATATTCAATCGCTTCGTGCGCGGTAATACCCGTATCACATGTGACGATGAGCCTGATGCCGTTATCGAGGATGGGCTTCAAACTTTCAATGTGAACCCCGTGACTCTCTTTGCCGCGAATGGGGACATAGTACACAACCTCTGCGCCCAGGGCGCGCAATGTTTGCACTAGCAGCGCGGTGGATGTTTGACCGTCCACGTCGAAATCGCCCCACACGCAAATCTTTTCTCCCTTACGCCGCGCGGCATGGATGATCTCAATCGCTTTTTCGATGCCGGGAAATGGGGCAGAAGGGAGCAAATCGGGGTGTAGGAATGCTTCGGCTTCCTGGCGCGAGCGCATGCCGCGCCGCACAAGCGTCTGTGCGACGAGAGGATGCAGATTCAAGGTCTGAATCGAAGCGGGTATCTCAACAGGATGCGGATCAAGCCAGCGGGTCATGCGCGGGATTGTAATCGAGTTTTTGGTTCAGCCCCATTGCGCTTACCTTTAGGTGTGTTCAAGCCGCGTTTATTCGGCTTATCCTTCAGGCTGTCGTTTCGCGTAAAACGCTCAGTTTATCAGTTTAACTTCCTCCCACTTCCTCACCGAATTCACTCGAAAGACCTTTGTGCAATTCTTCAGTTCTTCCAGCCGAATCACCCTTTCCTCCACCTGACCTGTTTCCAGCAGATGCGCGCGGAAGACGCCGGGGAGTAAGCCACAGGAGACCGGCGGAGTGAAGCGTTTCCCTTCCATTTCGACGACGAGATTGCCTATGGTGAATTCGGTTAATTCGCCGCGTTCGTTGTAGAGCAAAACATCGTCGCAATCGGGATGATCTCTGCGAAGGAGATCGTATATCTCACGGTGTGTTGTTTTATGGAAGAGAAAAACGTCTTTTGAATTGATAGGGCGATTTGCAAGACGCGCTCGCCACGTCTTTGGAAAATTGAGCGTTTTATGTTCTGTCGTGATCTTCCCCTTGGGGTCAGCGAGAAGACGCACGCGTTGCGCCACAGAAAAACCAGAGGCAAGTTCTTCAAGTGCTTTTTCAACATTTTCCTTTGAAAGCGAAAAATCGAAATATTCTGCTGAATCTAGCAATCGCTCGATATGTTTTTCCTTGAGAAAAAATCCTTCTTCAGGAGTCCACAGTAAGGTTTCGAGCAGAGAAAATTTGGGTGTTTCCTCGGTTAGCACGCGGGCTTTGAGCAAGGCTTCGGCATATTCATCGGTGCTGGTGGAGTCCCAGACGATGCCGCCACCCACACCGTATTCTGCGATTTGGGTTTTACGGTCAATCAGGGCGGTGCGAATGGCAACATTGAATGTTGCTTTACGTGATGGCGCAATGTGACCGATGCTTCCCGTATAAATTCTGCGTGGCGTGGTCTCGAGTTCGGCGATGATTTTCATCGTGCTGACCTTTGGTGCGCCGGTGATGGATGCACAGGGGAAGAGCGCGGTGAAGATTTCCGTCAGCGAGGCGTTTGTCTTCGCTGTGACGGTGGAAGTCATTTGCCAGAGTGTGGGGTATTTTTCGACCGTAAACAATGCAGGAACTTGCACGCTGCCGATCTTCGCGATGCGCCCCAGGTCATTGCGAATCATATCCACGATCATGACGTTCTCGGCGCGATTCTTCTCCGATTCTTTCAAAGCCTTAGCCTGCTCCCGGTCCTCACGCGTGGTGCGCCCCCGAGGCGCCGTCCCTTTCATCGGACGGCAGGTGATGACCTCGCCATCGAGTTGAAAGAACAATTCAGGTGATGCAGAGCAGATCACATAGCGTCCTGTATCCACGTATGCCGCGTGATGATTTTGCGACTGTGCGAGATGAAGAAAGAAGTTCCACGCGTCAACTGTGAAGTCTGCTCGCAAGCGCATCGTGTAATTGACCTGATACGTCCTGCCGCGCGCGATGTGTTCTTTGATCTTTTCGATGGCGGCGTTATACGCCTGACGGTCAAGAGTCGGGAGCCAGGATAAGGCTGGTTTGACGGCGGTAGGCTCCGGCTGAGTCACGAGGCGGGGCGGAGGGTAGAGTCCAAACCAGAGGAGGGGAAACGCCTCTTGATTTTCGTCATCGGCAAGGCGAGTTTGAAATGCTTGATCGAATGCAGGCGCGGATTCATAACTCAAAAATCCTGCCGCGTGCCAACCGTTCATTTCGATCAACGTTTCGATTTCTCGCAAAGCAGACAGGACTTCCTTGTGATGCGATGCAGTGATGATGTGATGTGGCTTTGTAAAATGCCACCATTCACCATTTTCTTTCAGGAGGACTTCATTCGCTTGTAGCATTGCATCGTATTGTACCTTTTTGCGATGGATAATCCTGGTAGAGATGATACAATCACACAAACCCAAAAAGGAGGTTGACATGAAAAGTCGAATGCTGATGGCTCTTACTGTACTTGCACTTGCCTTGCTTGCCTGTCAGACGCTTTTTGGAGGAGGCGATGCGCCGACGCAGGAAGGGATAGAGCAAGCCCCCGGCGGTGGTTCTGCCGCTTCGTCTGACTTTCCAATGACCGAGGATGCCTATAACGTAGTCGAGTTTGGGGATAATGGGATTTTGTATTACACAAAGTTGCCGCTCGAGGAGGTGATAGCGTTTTATCGTGCCGAATATACCTCACGCGGATACACCGAACGTGAACTGTTGACTGTGATTGAAGAGGGGACGTTCAGCATAGTCTTCGACGGTGACCCCAGTGGCAAAGCAGTTGTCGTTCAGGGCGTGGACCTGGGGGATGGAAGCCGAACAGTCTCGATCCGATTGGAAGATTTGTAGCAACTATTTCTTGATCTTCTGTTAAGCGATATTCAGCCATAAAGCCATTGCTACCTTCGGGAATGGCTCATCCTGTTGGAGTATGTCCACCGTTTCTCGCGTTCTGCGCAGATGGTCGCCTGCCCTCGTGATGATGGCAGTAATCTTCTGGTTTTCTTCCCAACCCTCTTCCGCGTTGCCATATTTCGATTGGGCAGATAAAGTCATAAAAAAGAGCGGACATGTGCTGGGGTATGCACTCCTTGCCGCGTCCTATTGGTATGGCTTTGAGCGTCGTACGGAGCGTCGTTTGTTTTCATGGCTGTTTGCTATCTGTTACGCGGTGACGGATGAGTTTCATCAGTCCTTTGTGCCGGGGCGGAGCGCGTCCATTTGGGATGTGCTGATCTTCGATGCGCTGGGAGCGGCTATGGGTTTGTGGATTTTTGGAAAGGTTGAGAAAATGTCACAGATGCTATCGAATATGCGGCAGGTGTAAGCAGGTATTATCAGTTCCTTCACCGCGCTATTCGAACTCGATTTCTAACTCCTCTTCATCCGACCAGTCTTCCAGGCGGTGAATTTCGATGTCGTCGAACAATCTCTCCTGGTGAACCTGGATGCGGTACCGTTTGATCAATTCGAGCATGGCTAAAAAGGTGACGACGATCTCCAGGCGCGATGCCCCCGGCGTGATGAGCGCGCGGAACGTGGCACGCTCCACCTCGCGCAACGTCTTTGCGATCAAATCAATCTTTTCGCGGATGGTCACACGCGGCGGCGCAATAACTGTGCCCAGCGGTTGCTTTTCTCTTTCTTTGGCGAATGCCTGTTCGGCAGCGGCGACCAGTTTTTCGAGTGTCAGATTCGATAAATCCAGTTTTGGCTCCACTTTTGGCGGCGGTGCGACGCGTAAATAGGTGCGCAAGTTCGCTTGCTGGCGTGCATTCAGCCATTCCCCGATCTCTTTGAAGCGTTTGTATAACTTCAACTGATCCACAAGAGACTGTCCCGCATCTTCCTCGCCCGGCTCACGCACTGGCGGCCTCGGCAGGAGCGCCTCCGATTTGATTTGCAGCAACTTCGCCGCAATCACCAAAAACGCGGAGATTTCATCCGCGTTCAAGTGCTCCATCGTGCTGATGTAAGCAAGATATTGATCGGTAACCATCGCCAGTGAGAGAGCGGTAATATCCAATTCAGCACGTTCGATCAGGTTGAGCAATAAATCGAGCGGACCCTCATACACAGGCGTGTGAACCGTGTAATTTAGTTGTCGTCCCAGCAAATTGTCCATGGAGTGCATTATATCAATAGAACCAATAGGTTTTCAAAACCCCTCAGGTCTACTATAATTTATTTATGCCTAAACTGTTGACCCATCTCGACGAAGAAGGACGCGCCCGCATGGTAGACGTCGGACACAAACCCGATACCGAACGGATCGCGGTGGCGCGGGGCGAGGTCCACATGAAGAAGGAGACTCTGGATTTGATTCGCGCCGGACAGATCAAGAAAGGCGATGTGCTGACGGTCGCACAAATTGCAGGCATCTCCGCTTCCAAACGGACCCCGGACCTGATTCCGTTATGTCATCCTTTGCCTCTCACCCACGTAGACGTGGACCTGACGCTCGATGATTCTCTCCCTGGTGTGATCATCACTGCCACAGCAAAAACTGTCGGTAAGACCGGCGTCGAAATGGAGGCGCTGACGGCGGTTTCTATTGCGGCGCTCACCGTCTATGATATGGCGAAAGCCGCTGAGAAGACCATGCGCATCCAGAATATTCGATTGATCGAAAAACATGGCGGACAATCCGGTGATGTGATGAATGAATAAAATTCACCTGACTGTGTCAATTCAACAGAGCGAGAAATCATTTTGCTGATGAACATGAACCACGTCAAACTTCTATTCTTTGCCACCCTTCGCGAACGTGCCGGGTTGAGATCCCTCGAACTCGATATTCCTGAGGATATGACGGTAAAAGGCTTGAAAGAGAAACTTGCGAGCGATTATCCTAGCCTCAAAGAATCCATGCAATCGGTGCTGATTACGATCAATCGCGAGTATGCGCTCGATGAGGCGATTGTTCCTGCCAATGCGGAGATTGCCCTGTTTCCACCTGTCAGCGGTGGCTAATCTCCGGTCTTTCTGAGTTTCAATCACCATGTCTCACTTTCCAACAATCTGTTCCATCACCGAATCCGAAATTGACCTGAACGACTTGCTTGCCAAGATCACGCTTCCATCCACGGGCGCGGCGGCGATTTTTACCGGCATGGTGCGCGGTGAGACCACGCGCGGCAATGCGCATGTGACCGAATATCTCGAGTACGAAGCCTATATCCCTATGGCAGAAGCGAAGATGAAACAGGTGGCAGATGAAATTCGTGCCAGATGGAAAGATGTTCAAGGCATTGCTATCGTTCAGCGCATTGGCAAACTTTATCCGAAGACCCCTACTGTTCTCATTGCCTGTACAGCGGCTCACCGTGATACGGGTGTGTTCGAAGCGGCGCGCTACGGCATTGATCGCTTGAAAGAGATTGTGCCGATTTGGAAAAAGGAGGTCAGTTCATCAGGCGAGTTTTGGGTAGAAGGAGATTACATTCCTCAAGCGGGAGAGTAACGATGGCCCTGATTCGGAAAGCAGCCCCGGCGGATGCGGTTGGGATTGCCCATGTTCACGTTACAGCCTGGAAGGAGACTTATCGTGGCCTGATGCCAGATGAGGTGCTGGATGCTCTGTCTGTTGAGCAACGCACCGAGCGCTGGCAAAGAACGCTCGCCAACCCGAACGATTCGTATCATTTGGTGTTGGTGGCAGAAGAGGCAGACCAGATCATCGGTTTTGTGAATTATGGCAGGGAACTCGAAAACGATATGATCTATCAGGGGGAAGTGTATGCCATTTATGTTCTGAAGCAGTTTCAGGGAAGAGGCACGGGGCGTGCCTTGATGAAAAGCGCGGCGCTGGGATTGCGCGAGATGGGCATCCGTTCGATGTTGGTTTGGGTTTTGGCGGATAATCCGTATCGAAAGTTCTATGAACATTTGGGCGGCGTATATGTGCGTGAAAAAATGATACAGATTGGCCGCGCTTCACTTCTCGAATGTGCATATGGGTGGGCGGATACGCGCGTGCTGATCGGCGATGAAGGCTGAGGCGGGGAGTTGGCTTCGAAACGGGAACAGGTGCAGGCTGCGCGTGAAGCGGCATCTCTCTTCTTCTGCGTGACGCAGGAAGAGGGGTGGGGTTGTAAGGGTATGCGAATCTTACGATAACTCATAGCGAGGAAGAAATGGAGCGAGTGGTCATTACCGGAATGGGAACCATCAATCCATTGGGGCTGACGGTCGAGGAAAGTTGGAAGAATGCCATCAATGGAATTTCGGGCGTCGGCCCGATTACGCTGTTCGATTCCTCTTCGTTGAATGTGCATATTGCCGCAGAAGTGAAGGGGTTTGTGCCGGAAAAGTATATGGACGCGAAAGAAGCGCGGCGGCGCGATCGTGTCGAACAGTTGGGTGTGGCAGCCGCCAAAGACGCGCTCGAAAATTCTGGTTTGCAAATTACAGAAGCCAATGCAGGAAGGATCGGCGTTTTGATTTCTTCTGCAATTGGTGGCATCAAGTCACTGCAGGATGCGGTGATCACCAATTACGTGGAGGGACCGCGCCGCGTGAGTCCATTTTTGATTCCGATGTTGATGCCGAATGGCACAGCCGGGATGGTAGCCATTGATAATCATATCAAGGGTCCATGTTTTTCGGTTGCTTCGGCGTGTGCTTCTGGCGCAGATGGAATTGGAACGGCATGGCTCATGATTCGCTCGGGGATGATTGATGCGGCACTGGCCGGCGCGGCAGAGATGACAATTTGCCTGGTGGGTGTTGCCGCGTTCGACCGCGTCGGCGCGATGTCGCGCCGCCAGGATTATTCGATGACGCCTCAACCCTTTGACAAGAATCGTGATGGCTTGGTGATGGGAGAGGGAGCGGCAATTCTTGTTCTTGAAAGTGAATCGCATGCACGGGCGCGCGGCGCCAATATTCTGGCAGAGCTCGCCGGTTATGGTGCAACCTCCGATGCTTTTCATGTGACAGCACCGCTTGAAGATGGCGCTGGCGGCGCGGCGGCCATACGCATGGCGCTCGATGCCGCACGGGCTAACGTGGATGAAGTAGGCTATATCAACGCGCATGGCACCGGTACACCTCTCAACGACCTGGCGGAGACGCGCGCCATCAAAGCTGCTTTTGGCGAATTGGCATATCAGATTCCGGTTTCGTCAACCAAGTCCATGACCGGTCACATGATGGGCGCAACTGGCGCGCTCGAAGCCATCTTCTGTGTGCAAGCAGTGCGTGAGGGTATCCTTCCGCCGACCATCCATTATGAAACGCCCGATCCCGACTGCGACCTGGATTACATCCCCAATGTCGCGCGCGAAAAGAAAATCAAACTGGCGCTCAGCAATGCCTTTGGCTTCGGTGGCCATAACGCCGTGCTGGCGATACGCAAGTACGAGTAAAGTCCCACAGCACTTCTAAAATCTAAACAGCATCCTGGATTCGCGCATTTGTGACCCCATTCGTGGACGGTTTTCCCCCAATGCCGCCTGCCGACTGACGACCAGCGATTGGAGACTAGCGACTCATGACTCTCGAAACCGCCCTCTCCCGCATCCGCCGGGCCGCCGAAAGCGGCGCCACCGAACTCGACCTTTTCGGGCTCGGCCTGACCTCCCTCCCGCCCGAAATCGGTAACTTGACCAGACTGACCAAACTCGACCTTTGGGTCAACCAGCTGACCTCTCTCCCACCCGAAATCGGCAACCTGACCAGCCTGACCGAACTAAACCTTGTGAGCAACCAGCTGACCTCCCTCCCGCCCGAAATCGGCAACCTGACCAACCTGACCACGCTCGTCTTCTCGGAGAACCAACTGACCTCCCTCCCACCCGAAATCGGCAACCTGACCAGCCTGACCGAACTCAACCTTTCGCGCAACCGGCTGACCTCCCTCCCGCCCGAAATCGGCAACCTGACCAACTTGACCAGGCTCGACCTTGGGAACAACCAGCTGACCTCTCTCCCGCCAGAAATGGCGCGCCTTACTCGTCTGAAGAGCCTCTTCTTACATGGCAACCCGCTGGCCCTCGCCCTGCCGCGCGCTTTGCTGGGAAGCGAAATCTTTGGCGGTGATGCCCAGGCCATCTTCCGCTTCTATCGCGCCATCTGGGAAGCCGGGCGCGAACTGGGCGAAGTGCGCGTGCTCTTCGTCGGCCAGCCAGCGGTCGGCAAGACCTCGCTCGTCCATCGCCTGAAGGACGGCAGTTACGACCCCAACCGCCCCAGCACGATGACGGTGGAAACGCACGCCCTGCCCTTCGGCACCGTGACAGCACGGGTGTGGGATTTCGGCGGACAGGACTTCATGCACGCCACCCATCCCTTCTTCTTCTCGGCGCGCTGCGTTTACGTCCTCGTCCTCAACGTGCGCCAGACCTACGAGCAGAACCGCGTCGAATACTGGCTGCGCACCATCCGCGCCTTCGGCGGCGAATCGCCGGTCATCCTGGTCGGCAACCATGCTGATGCTACCCAGCACATCCTTGACCTGCCCTACAACCGCCTGAAGCGCGAGTTCCCCCACATCACCACCTTCGTGCAGACCTCCGCCGCCGAGAACACAGGCATTGATGACTTGCGCGCTGCGCTGGAGGAAGCCATCCGCTCCCTGCCACACGTGCGCGTGCGCTTCGCCCAAAGCCATCTGCGCGTCAAGGAGGCGCTGGAGCGAGAGAAAGAACGGCGCGACATCATCCCCTACGAGCGCTACGCCGAACTGTGCACCACCGAGGGCATCAGGGACAAAGAAGACCAGCGCACCCTGCTCGCCCTGCTCCACGACCTGGGCGTGGTGCTGGATTTCCGCAACGAGGCCGGCGAACCGCTCTCCCCGGACGGCGTGCTCAACCCGAACTGGGTGACGGACGCCGTCTATCGCATCATCACCGACCAGGAGCTGCGCTTGTCCGCCGCTGGACGCCTGACGCCGGAGATGAACCGACGCATCCTGCACGAGTACCAGCCCTACCACCGCGACCTCATTCTCAAACTCCTGCAGCGCTTTGAACTGGCCTATCCGGCACCGGAAGCCGGTGTCTGGTATCTGCCGAACGCCATGCCACAAGATGAGCCACCCGAAGCCGCCGACCCGGCCTGGACACAGGGCCTGACCCTCGAGTATGCCTATGCCACGCTGCCGGAGAGCGTCATCACCCGCTTCATCGTCCGCGCCCATGAGCACATCGAGGCCGGGCGCGTCTGGCGCTGGGGTGTCATCCTGGCTTCGGGCGAAAACCGCGCCCTGGTGCGGGCGAACGTCGCCGAAAGGCGGGTCGAGATTCACGTGCTTGGGCAGGAGAACACCCGTCGCGACCTGCTGGCGTTCATCCGCGGGCACTTCCAGGCTATCCACAAAACCTTCCAGAAGAGCGCCGGGCGGGAGAACTTCCCGGTTCAAGAGTATCTCTGCCCCTCCGAATATCCCGGCCTGCGGCTGGATTACCAGGATTTGCTCATCCGCGAACGGGAAGGCGAAATGGAAATCCGCCCCACCTGGCAGGGGCGTGTCTTGCGTCTGAATATAGCGCAAGTGCTGAACGGCTTCATCTCGCCACAGATGCGGTGGAAGGAATTACACATGGCTAAAGAAATCCATTATCATGAGCACAGACACTTTGAAGCGAAGGAAGTCGTCGGCTCGATGGTCAATCTCGGAAACGAGAACCAGTTACAGCAGACCATTCAAGGCAGTTTCAACAGCGGCCTCACCTCCGAAGTCCAAACCACCCTGGCGCAATTGACCGCCGCCGTGCAGGAAATGCTCCAACACCTGTCTGCTGAACAGGCGGAGGAAGTCCGTGACAATCTGGAGCACCTGGAACAAGAATTGAGCAAGCCCAAGCCAAACAAGAAGTGGTACAGCGTGAGCATCGAAGGCCTCATCAAGGCTGCTGAGAACGTGGGCAAAATCGGCGCGCCGGTGATTCAACTGGCGAGGAAACTTCTGCAACTACTCGGGTAGCGCAGTAGCGCAAGTCTCCAGACTCGTGCCATAAGCGCTGCCAAAGTCGTGCCGCTTGTTGGCTTCAGTATGTGGCGACTGCGGCCTCATTATCCGATCAATAGGTTGCTTTTGAAATTTCTTCTTTCCTCAACCATCACAACCAAATTCAACTTGTGATTATTCCAAAGCCATGCTATAATCCGCCCGCTCTGAAACCGAATCAACCATTTAAGGATGAAAGACTATGGCAGACCTCATCAAGGCTCTCGAAGCCAAACCCAACGAAAATATTCCCGACCTGCGAGCCGGCGATACGGTCAGCGTGCATGTAAAGATCAAAGAGGGCGACCGCGAACGCGTTCAGGAATTCAAAGGTACGATCATTCGCCTGCGCAAAGGTGGCAACGAACAATCCATCACGGTGCGCCGTCTGGCGTCCAATGGCATTGGAGTCGAGCGCACATTCTTGCTGCGCTCTCCGCGCATCGAGAAGATCGTTGTCGAACGTCATGGCCGTGTGCGGCGCGCACAGTTATACTTCATGCGTGAGCGCACGGGTAAATCCGCCCGCCTCAAGCAAAAGTTTGAATAACGCGGCAGACCCTAAAGGCACCCGACCCTTTAGGGTCTTTTTTGATTTACAATACAGATATGAAACCGGTTATTGGCATTACCACCAACCAATCCACCAATGTTCATGGACATCCAACCGTCATGCTCATGCAATCCTACATCAACGCTGTGATACAGGCTGGCGGCATTCCGCTTTTGATTCCTTCCATGATTGCAGAAGATGGATGGGATGTCGTGTACTCCCGCTTGGACGGGATTCTTTTCTCAGGGGGAGGGGATATTGCCCTTGAGCATTACGCGGGCGAACCGCATCCCCGCCTCGATGGCGTGGACCCGCAGCGGGATTCCGTTGAATTGAAGTTGATCCGCGCCGCCGCCTCAGACGGCAAACCCTTCCTTGGCATTTGCCGCGGCTGCCAGATGCTGAACGTTGCACTGGGTGGAACCCTTTACACCCATCTGCGCGATCAATTCCCAAATGCACTTGACCATGATTACCCTGGCAATATGCGAACCGTTCTGGTTCACGAAGTGAAAATCGAAGAGGGAACGCGCATCGCTGAGATTTTTGGGGAGCCGATTATCAAAGTCAACAGCCTCCACCATCAGGGACTCAAAGACATTGCTTCCTCGCTGCGCGTTGCGGCTCACGCTCCGGATGGTCTCGTCGAAGCGGTTGAACTGCCCGATCATCCCTTTGGCTTGGCTGTGCAGTGGCATCCCGAATGGCTGACGGATCAGGAAGGAACAAGAAATTTGTTCAGGAAGTTCGTGGAAGCGGCGTCGTAAATTCCTTTTTCGTAATTATCTACCCTCACCCTAACCCTCTCCCTAAAGGAGCGGGAATCAGCATCCAGAATGGGATTTTTTGTCGCAAAACGACAAACTCGCTGCATTTTGTTCCCCTCTCCCATCGAAAGAGAGGCTGGGGGTGAGGGTGAGTAGGCAGTTACTTTTTTCCATGTTGCCCCAATCTACTTTTCCCATTGGTGTTTTTGACTCCGGCGTAGGAGGGCTTTCAGTCTTACGCGCGCTGCGCGCTCAACTGCCCGAAGAATCTGTCATTTATTTTGGCGATCAAGGACACATTCCCTATGGTCCGCGCCCGCTGATGCAAATTCGCACCTTTGCCGAAGCAATCACGAATTTTTTACTCGCGCAAAACGCGAAGATGATCGTTGTGGCGTGCAACACGGCATCCGCCGCGGCGTTGAAAT
Source organism: Anaerolineales bacterium (assembly GCA_035574015.1). Lineage (GTDB taxonomy): Bacteria > Chloroflexota > Anaerolineae > Anaerolineales > Villigracilaceae > Defluviilinea. Next base: position 18,788 of record DATLZK010000036.1, on the reverse strand, counting down.
ATCTGCGCGAAAAATTTCCAAACGTTCCCTTTGTCGGCATGGAGCCGGCGGTTAAACCTGCCGCGGAGACCACCCAAACAGGAAAAGTCGGCGTGCTGGCGACGCCCGCCACCTTTCAGGGCGCGCTATATGCTTCCGTCGTGGAGCGCTTTGCACACGGCGTGGAGTTGCTTCAACATACTTGTCCTGGTTTAGTCCAGCAGATTGAACAGGGAAATCTGGATGGTGCCGAAACGCGCGCAATTTTGGAGGAGGCGCTCCTGCCAATGCTGGAGAAAAATATTGACACGGTCGTCTTGGGATGCACGCACTACCCATTTGTGATTCCGCTCATCCAGCGAATCGTAGGGGAAAAGGTTCGGGTGATAGACCCTGCTCCTGCCGTGGCGCGACAGGTTCGGCGTTTACTTGAAGCGGGGGGGCTGAGAAACGAATCCACCTCGCGGGGAAATCTTACGTTTTATACATCCGGTGATGCCCAAGCCTTCAAATCCCTCTTACCGGTTTTGTTGGGGGAGGAGGGCGATGTGCATCGTGTGGCGTGGGTAGAAGAGAGCGCCATCACGCTGATTTGAATGGTGAAACTTTACTCCTCAGATCCGAGCGTAAGCGAAGCAAGCGTGAATTGCTTGAGCGCCTCGCGGTCGAGTGTCACGCCCAAGCCCGGCGCGTTGGGTACGTCAATCGTGCTGTCATCATTCAGCCTGAAGCGCTCGTTCGTTATATCGCGATGATAGTAACGATCCGATGCGGAAATATCGCCCGGTAAGACAAAGCCGGGCAATGACGCAAGCGCGAGATTTGCAGCGCGTCCCACGCCAGTCTCCAGCATACCGCCGCACCAAACCGGCACATTTCGCGCGCGACAAAAATCATGGATGACAATTGCCCGACTCAACCCACCCACACGCGCTGGTTTGATGTTGATGATGCGACATGCTTCCATCTCCAAAGCGTAGCGCGCATGGCGGGGCGAAATCACGCTTTCATCCAAACAGATCGGCGTCTTGAACTTTGCCTGTAAAGTGCGATGATCCCAAATATCATCCTCAGACAGAGGTTGTTCAATAAGTAAAAGATTCAAGTCATCGAGCGGTTGGAGTGCGCTTGCCGTCTCGAGTGTATAGGCGGAATTGGCATCCACCTGCAAACGCAAGTCTGGAAAAGCGCGGCGGACAGCACGCGTCTCTTCGACATCGCGCCCCGGCTTGATTTTGATCTTGACGCGGCGATAGCCTTGTGCCAAATACGACTCGACGCTTCGCACTAAGCCGGAGATGGATTCTTGAATCCCAATCGAGACTCCCACCTCAACTTTTTCCCGTACACCGCCGAGCATTTCCCTCAACGATTTGCCGTCGCGTTTCCCGAGCAAATCCCATAATGCCATTTCCACGCCCGCCTTGGCGAGGTGGTGACCGCGAATGCGCTCCACGCGTTTTTGAAAGTCCTCCGCGTCAAGTACATCCTTTCCAAGAATGAGCGGCGCAAGGAAGTCCTTGATGATATGCCACGCGGTACCGGTCGTTTCATAGTTGTATCCTGGCTCGCGCGAGGCAACACACTCGCCATAACCGGTCAGCCCGTTGGCGCGCAGTTCGATGAGGATGCACTGGCGATTGGTCTCGCGCCCGAACGAAGTCTCGAACGGGGCGACGAGCGGCATGGATAGATGGTGGAGGGTAAGCGAGTCGAGTTTCATAGATCGGTTGAGATTATAACCCGTGAACTTCGGGTGCATATTCTTTTGCCGGTCTTGACCCCTTCTATAAACGTCAGTTCGGGATATTGCATACTTCTGAAAATTTGCCCTGCCTACCTCACCGCTTCGACAGGTTTAGTGCGCGCCTCCAACCCCTTTCCCGCTGGAAGAGGGGCAGGGGTGAGGGAAAGTGGTTTGTCTGGATAGTGAAAATCAGCGACCCTTCTTTGAGGTTTTGGGCGGATTGACTTCAATAAAGATTTTGTTTGTGATGTTCAATCCAAGGACAACAATCTTATTGGCGACCTTAACAGTCAGGTTGTGATCAAAGGGGGAATATTCCTGCACTTCGATCCGTGCGCCGGGGACAAGTCCATGGCCTTTGAGGTATTGGAGTAATTTCGGATCAGCAGCTTTGACGCATTGAATCGTGCCGCTCTGCTTCGGGCGGAGAGAGGCGAGAGGGATTGCTTCCTCCAGGGGCATCTTGAGGTCGGCGGTGGGGATCAACTCTCCGTGCGGATCGCGAAGCGGATGTCCCATGGCGTCCGCGATCCGCTGCTCGAAGTCCTCCGAAATAACATGTTCGAGTCGCTCCGCCTCTTCGTGGACCTCATCCCATGAGTAACCGAGCGTTTGTACAAGCCATGCTTCGAGCAGACGATGATGGCGGATGACCTCGAGAGCGGCTTTTCTGCCCTCGGCGGTGAGGGTCACGCCTTGATGTTTTTTGTATTCAACCAGCGCAGGCTTCGCCGCGGCGAGTTTCTGGATCATACCTGTTACCGAGGCGGGTTTGATCTTGAGTTTTGCGGCGAGCGCGTTCGTGCTGGCGCTTTCGCCGTTTTCTGTCAGTTCGTAGATGTGTTTCAGGTAATCCTGAATAGAGATGGTGAGTTGTTTCATCATTTATCCATTTATTTGATCAACAAGCCTGTAACCCATAGGAGCATCATGCCTGTCAGTACGCCGCTGAATACGGTCATTGGCATGGACTGGCGTTCTGTATCTTTTCGGATCAATTTTGAGATCTCGTAAACGACCTGGAAGATGGCGCCTGCGCCAATTGCGAGGAACAGCACGGCAAGAATGGGCGAGGGCGTGAAACCGCCAATCCATGCACCGAGAATAGCAGGGGCACCGCCAATGAAGCCCATTAAGGCAAGTTTACCAATGCCGGGCTTATCCCGCAGGACCGGAGCAATGATGCCAAGCCCTTCAGTAATGTTTTGGATGATAAAACCGACAACGAGGAAAGTGCCCAAGGCAATCTCGCCAACATTATACGCCGCGCCAATGGCAAGCCCCTCGCCGAGATTATGGAATCCGATGCCGGTTGCGATGATGAACGCGATCGTAAGCCGGCGCTGTGTTTCATTGCCCGATACGCTTGTCTGTTGGTTCGAGATTGCCTCGAGCAATAGAAATGTCGAAACTGCACCGATGCCGATAAGTCCGATGCCTTGAAACGCAGAGGGTACCTGATGAGCGAATTCCAATGCCTCGGCAAGCGTATCCAGCCCGAGGAAGATCAGCAAACCTGCTGTCGCTGCCATGAGAAAGGTCATAGCGCGGCGTCCGAGTGTGCGTAGTGCGGGGAACCAGAAGATACCCAGAAAGACAGGGATCACACCGACATAAATACCGATGAGTGTGAATCCCAAAAAGGTTGTGCGGGAAGGAGCAGGTGTCTCGAACGCGACCGGTATTTCCACCTCGAAGGGTATGGCATTGCTGGTAAAGATCTTGATCCCATATGCTTCGCCGTAAGACCATGCGTAGTTGATGTGGATTGTGGCGCGTCCCAAGCGCGGGATGGTTGCATTCGGCGTTACGCGAAATGGCATGACCGCGTCGTTGATGATGACAGATGCGATGGTAAGTTCGTCGGGTCCCGTATTGCGGACGGACAGTTCGATCGTATTTGGCTTAAGGGAATATCGCTCGATGTTCAGATTTTCAACCGGCGCGGCGGGATCGAGATTCAATCCTCCGCCAGTGGCGAGGAAGAGAGCGATCACACCAGCGAGGAGAATGACCGGTAGCAGAAGCAGGATGAAGGTCCGAAACGTGAAGCGTTTCGTTACTGTGTGGGGGGTAGGATGAGTCATGATGTCACCTCTAAGGCAAAACCTCGAACATGCCGTTCCATCCCAATTCTGCAAATTCTGTGACGTGAGCATGGAACATATACATGCCGGGATATTTGTATGTAAACTCGAGAATACCGCGTTGGGCTTGCCCCTGAATAATGGTGTCTGTAAATTCGGAGGGTGTGAGGCTTGTACCGGTGGGATAGTAGTAGAAGAAATTCGCGTGCAAATGGAAGGAATTGATGAGATCGAATTCGAGCATGTTTACAAGATAGATGCGAATCTTCTCGCCGACCTTGATTTGGATGGGGTGATTTTGATAGTGAAACGGAATACCGTTCACTGCATAGAAATCATTTTCATCGTCGAAGTCTATGTCAATGCCGTGCATGACCATCACCATCTCGCGGTCAACCGGCGGACGCCCTTGTTTGGGATCAACGATAAACGCGCCGTAAAGTCCTTTTGCGATGTGGCGTGCAAGGGGAAAGACGTGACAGTGGTAAAGATGCAAACCAAACGGTTCCGCATCGAACTCATACGTGAAGCTGTCTCCAGGCTCGACGAGTCCGCCCGGTCCCGTGCCGGGCACTCCGTCCATGTTGCCAGGATGAAATCCGTGAAAATGCATGGAGTGGGGATGGTTGCTTCCGTTGCTGAAATGGATGCGGATTCGATCGCCTTCGGTGGCGCGCAGGGTGGGACCAGGAATGCGCCCGTTGTAAGTCCATGCCGGAAATTCGATGCCCGGCACAACTTCGATGTTTTTATTGAGGGCAACAATATTGTATTCGCGTAATGTCTGCCCGTTCGGCAATGTGGAAACCTTGCCGTAATCGAAATCTGTCAGGATGTCGGTTGGGTTGAAGCCATTTTTTTCGTGATTTACTTCGCCCACTGTGCCAGGCAGGTCACCATGATTGCCTTGCTGTAACATGTGGCCGGTGTGCGGCGAAGATTGAGTTTCGGTGTGGTTGTGCAGGCGGGGGGCAATCGTTGTGATGCCTGCTGTTCCCAGCACAGCGGCAATGCCACCCATCTTGAGGAAGTCTCTTCGGGAAAGCGATTTCATGGTTTTCTCCTAACGCTAAAATAAAATTTAGCCATACCTAAATTATTATAGTTGAAAAAAGAAGCCACGTCAAGCGCGGCTTGCATGGAATGTAACTGCGAGATTACTTTCTGCGCAAGCGCAACCCTCTTGCATTGGTTATCAGAAATGCCAAGATCAACCCGATTGCAATCCAGGAAAAGGCTTCTTGGTCAGTGGAAATGCCAAGGATCAGAAACGCAAGTCCAAGAAGTATGAAAATGGATGCTGAACGGCGAAATGGCTTCACTTTTTTCATGCCGCTATTATACACGCTGTTGAAAAAGGTCATCAGTGCTTCAGGTAACTTTATCACCATGAACGTGCCTCATACTGCTCATGTAACGTCAGTTCGGGATAAGAACTTTCTCGCTGCAAAGGCGCAGAGAACGCGGAGGAATTCCAAAAAATCTCTGCGAGCTCAGCGTCTCGGCGGTAAATTTTCAAAGTGTTGCTTGGATGATCACTGGTGGGAAACTTTAATGTTTGAAAGTATTGTCATACAGTGAGATTGTGTAATAATAAAAAAGATTGGAAGATTGAAATTCATTTCGCGATAATGCAAGACGCGATTTGAATACGCAATAATAGATGATTCTCTCTTGCACAATCCTGGAAAACACAAGAAGGAGATCATACCCATGACATGGCGTGTCTGTGTTTTAACCGATGAAGAACCTCAGGATTTCGATCCTGGTCCCTTCCTGAATGGTTACGATTGGGAAATGTTTACGATGAGAGCACCCGTGCTGGAGACGCTCAAATCCATTGCCGCCCGGAATCAATTTGATGTGTACTTGAACATCTGCGAAGGATATGAGGACGATGAAGAGAGTGAGTTTGCCTATGAGGGTATCGAAGTCATCCGCGCGCTCGAACAGTTGAATCTTCCCTACACAGGTGCAAACGAAAAATTTTTCGACCCAACTCGTGAAGAGATGCAGGCAGTTGCGGAAGCAAACGGAATCGGTTTTGCAAAAGGCTATCAGGTGAAATCTGTGGAGGAGGCTGAGAGACTCGTCAAGAATCTTCGTTATCCCATTATGGTGAAACATCCCAAGAGTTATGGGAGTACCGGCATGTATCGCGACTCGCGCGTGGATACGCCTGAGCAATTGCGCGCTCAAGTGGCGCGGATGTGTTCGCAGTTTGGTGCAGCGCGCATGGAAGAATTTATTGTTGGGAAAGAATACAACGTGCTTGTCGTGGACAATCCGGATGATTTCAGCAATCCCTTTGTTTATCCTCCTGCAGAGTTGATCTTTCCTCCCGGTGAAGAATTCTGGCACACCGATATCAAGTGGGATTATAGCGTGCCGTTCAATTTCAAGCAGGTGACGGAGCCGACACTGGTTGCTCGCTTGCAGGATTTGGGCAGGCGAATGTTCCTTGCTATGCAAGGAGTTGGCTATGGACGCTGTGACATCCGCATGAATGAACAGGGTGAATTATTCATCCTAGAGATTAATCCCAATGGGGCAATTATGCTCAAACCAGAGGAGTATGGTCCCGCAGATTATATGATCCTGTATGATAAAGATGGTTATCGCGGGTTCTTTGATCGGATCTTTCGCTCTGCTTTGATCCGACACAAAATGAAGATGGCAACGGGACGATCTTTATAGTGCGTCGAAGCGCTCTATCTTTTAGAATGCGTTGGTCGAAGCGGCGCGCGGTTCGGGTTGAGTGTGAAGCGGCGCGGACGATCCCAACTGCCCGGCCACGCTGCCATAAATTCATCCTCCATTACTGGATCCGGCAGGTCTTCCCATAAGCCTGCCGGGTTTTTCATGCCAAGATACCGCATCACACTTGTGTTTTTTATGCTATGACCCTAAAACTTGTGCGAGAGATAGCATGATCCCTTTTGCCCTCAGCGTTTTCCTCTCCGCTTTCCTCCTCTTTCAAATTCAGCCAATGGTTGGCAAATTCATCCTGCCGCGCTTTGGCGGCACGCCTGCGGTTTGGTCAACCGTGATTCTGTTCTTTCAAGCCTTGCTTACAGGTGGATACGTTTATGCGTACTGGCTCATTCGCCGCGTGACCGCACGAAGGCAACCAGTCATTCATCTCACGCTGATTACATTTACTGTTTTTATGTTGGGGTTGCTCGCATTTATCCACTCTTCGCCTATTATGCCTGACTCGAATTGGCAGCCCGATGATGGCGGCGCTCCGATACTCGATATTTTTGAATTACTCCTTGTTTCTGTCGGTTTGCCATATCTTCTCCTCGCGTCGAACGGCCCACTCATGCAGGCTTGGTACAGCCAGGTCTTTCCCAAACAATCCTATGCGCGTCTTTACTCATTATCGAATGCAGGGTCTTTGCTTGGCTTACTAACGTACCCGGTTTTGATCGAACCGACATTTTCATTGCGCTGGCAGGGATGGATATGGACGGGGGGCTTTACGCTCTTTGGGATAATAGCAAGCTGGGTGGGAGTCCGAAGCAGACGCGCAGCGCTTCACGCGCAGCCGAAACCGGATTCTGCCAAACAGACGGAATCTCCCCCCTTGCCCTTGCTCTCGTTATGGATCATGCTGAGCGCGACCGCGTCCGTGTTTCTCTTATCGGTTACGAATCAGATTTCGCAGGAAGTAGCGGTTATTCCTTTTTTATGGGTTCTCCCCCTCACGCTCTATCTGCTTTCCTTCATTCTGACGTTCGCCGGAAAGCGTGCATATGACCGCAAGATTTATACTGCACTATTCATTCTCTCCACTGCCTTGACCTTGTTTGTCATGTTCAACGTAACTGCACTGCACATTTTCTGGCAGATCAGCGCATATTCCCTGACTTTGTTTGCCGCGTGCATGATTTGTCATGGCGAACTGTACCGCCTGCGTCCTCCCGCCGAAAACCTGACAGTGTTCTATTTGATGATCTCCATTGGTGGGATGCTTGGCGGTATTTTCGTCAACCTGATCGCGCCAGCCCTCTTCAACGGTTATTGGGAATTTTTTGTCGCGCTGACAATGACGATTGCCATTCTGTTATCACTGTGGCGAGTGGAACGCGCTCCCCTGGCCGTCAATGATGAAATTCGTTCCTTTGCTGGACAGGATTACAAGGACATCATTGCTCCTGTGAGATTTGTTTTTACCTCCTTTGTTCTGGTTGTAATTCTGCTTGCTGTTCTAAGTCATTTCTTTTCAGGCGCGTTGTATGCTAAACGGAATTTCTATGGCGTGATTCGTGTACGTGAAGAACTCGTCGGCAACCCACCACGGCCTGCTTATCTCATGGTGCATGGCATTACCGTGCATGGACTGCAATTCGTAGATGCCGTAGTGCGCGATCTGCCAACCGCATACTATGTTGAACAAAGCGGCGCGGCGCTGGCAATTTTGAATCACCCGCGTTATGCACAGGGCTTGCGCGTGGGCTTACTCGGGGTTGGGACAGGGACCCTCGCAATCTATGGTCAACCCGGAGACGTGTATCGCCTGTATGAGATCAATCCAATCGTTGTGGAACTGGCAGAGGGGCAGGGTGGATATTTCTCCTTTGTCCGGCATAGCAAAGCAGAAGTGGACCTTGTCCTTGGTGATGCACGCATCTCGCTTGACCGTGAACTTGCCGAAGGAAACAGGCAAAACTTCAATGTGCTTGTGCTGGATACTTTCAGCAGCGACTCGATACCTGTTCATTTGGTAACAAAAGAAGCATTTGCCTTGTATCTGGAGCATCTTGCTCCAGATGGCATCATTGCCGCCCATATCACGAATCGGCATCTCGACCTGCAGCCTGTGTTTTGGCAACTGGCACAATATTATGGTTTGCGCATTGTCAGTGTGATCTATGCGGGTGACTCAAACGGCGGATATGAATCGCACTGGCTTTTGCTTTCGCGTGACCCGGCCTTGCTGGAAATTCCCGCCATTCGTGAGCGTGCGGTTGATTTGCGTGAATATTCCACAGGTATCGAACTCTGGACAGATGATTACAGTAATCTATTTCAGATTTTAAAATAACGTGAATTCGGGATAAACGTTTTGAGGTCGCCGCGCTCTCCCTTACCCCTTCCCACTGGGAGAGGTGCAGGGGTGAGAGATGGCAAGCGATGCGAAGTATGCGCGTTTGTTTGCAACAGAGCAAGGTGGAACATTTATCGTCAAGTTACTCGGTGATGAAAAGTCCCTATCCCGAACTGACGTTAAAAAATAACATCTCGGGTGCTTATCCTGAGTTTATGCTTGCTCTGAAGGTTTGCTTGCGATCACGATGAGCAAATACCCCGATTGTGTTTCGAGGATCTCGACTTGTACCTCAAAGTGTGAGGCGAGGAATGGCTCTTTCCATTTTTCTTGAACGATCTTCAGTGCCTCGCGCGGAGCTTGCTGTGTGACCTTGAATAACCAGGCAAGGAGCGGACTCTTCGGCAGCGCAACAGGCAGAACAATGAACCTGCCTCCGTTCGATAAACATCGCCTTGCCTCTGAAAGCGTTTGTTGCTCAAGGATGTATTCCGATGGAAAAGTTGCGATGATGGTGTCGAACGTTTCATTTTGGAAGGGCAGGAATTGAGCGCGTCCGCGCGTCAAGTTGTTTTGCGTGTAGCCATGATATGAAATGTAATTCCCACACCACCCACAAAACAAAAAACGAGAACCAAATCGCGTAAGCCTCCGCTTAGCGAGGCGCGCCATCTGGCGAGACTCGTCAATTCCAACGGCAACCAAGTTCCGGTCCAGTAAGATGCGCTGCAAATGACCAGGACCATAACCGATTTCGAGAATACGCGTCCCTCTGATGAAAGGCAACACCTCCATGATCCAGTCTTTCCAATGACCAAAAGAGACAACCGCCGAAACAAAATCATAGGCGAAAGCGAATTGATGATAGAGTAGGTGGAAGAAAAGGCGGAGAAGGTATCTCATAAAAAAACAAGGGTTTGACCATCTCGTCAAACCCTTGAGCGCCGTTGCTCGTTACGCGGCAGCTTCTTCACCCTCAGATTTCTTAGGTTTACGAACTGCTTCCATAGCACTTTTGCCGCGCTCGCGTACATCTTCAATTACTTCTTTGCCGCGTTCGCGTAACTGCCTGGCAAGTTCATCGGCGCGCGCGCGGGCTTCCGCGGCAGCAGCTTCAGCACGGGCAAGCGCCTCTTCTGCAGTATGTTGTGCCTTGTCGCGCAATTCGATGGATTTATCTCGAATCAAAGCACGCGTCTCTTCACCGGATTGCGGAGCAAACAACAACGCAATCACTGCGCCTGTAAGTCCTCCAACAATGAAGCCTACGAGAAAGGCGCCAAATTCATCACGGTCAGACATGGTAACCTCCTTATGGTTAGGTTTCTTTTCTTAGTCATTCAAGCCTGAAGGTCTTCAAAACCTTCGAAGCCTTACTACTTCTTCCTAAGCCCCATTAATTCTAACATACGCATCAAGCCTGCTAAATATCCGTTGAGTTTAATGACCGGCTCAACGACATTTTCACCTAAAAATTCCGCTGTGCCGCGCAGGTTGTTGACAGTTTCGCTGGTGGCGCGCAGAATGGGGCGCACTTCGTTTTGCAGAAGGTTGATCAGACTTGCCAATTGAACGATCAGCACAATGAGCGCGGCGCCAATGACGAGCGACTCAAAAGCAACAACGATGATGAAGATGTCGCGGATGCGATCAGTGGGGGTGGAGGGTTGGAGCAAAAGGTAAATCGCTCCTCCCAACAAAACTAGCAAAATGACCGCACCAATGACCACGCCGCCCATGATGCGTTTCATCTGTCTTTCTTGCTCGCGCTGTACCGCGGTTTCTACGGAAGACTGTGTGTTTTCTGTTTCGCTAACGGGTTGTGGAACGCTCATGGTTTGATTATAGCATTATTACGCAATTTCCCGTTGATCTCGCTGTCGTGTTTGCCATTTACCTTGACAGTTGTGAGCGCATCCGTTATGATGAGCAAAACGACCGACCGTTCGGTAGGTAGCGCTTATGACCCGAGAAGACATCCTCGAAGCCGCCGCGCAGGTCTTTCGTCAAAAAGGCTTTCACGGTGCATCCATGAATGACATCGCCCATGCTGTCAATTTACAGAAGGCGAGTCTCTATCATCACGTCTCATCGAAGCAAGAAATTCTGCTTGAACTCCTTGATCGTGCGCTGATCCTCCTCAACGAACGCATCTCTGCCATCGTCAATCAGACTCTTCCATCAGATGAAAAGCTGCGACGAATGATCCGTGAATATCTGCAAATCCTTGCAGAAAATATGGATCTCGCCGCAGTTTTGCTATTCGAGCATCGCGCGCTTGAGCGACGGCACCACGCCCGCCATGTCCCCAACCGGGACCGCTTTGAGGCTTTGTGGCGTGGTGTCATTGCGGACGGTGTGCGCCAGAATGTCTTTCGCTGCGAAGACCCGGCGCTCGCCGCGCGCGCTCTCTTTGGTGTCATGAATTGGACTCTCACCTGGTATCGTCCCACTGGCGCTTTGAACATCGAACAAATTGCCGATCAATATTCCGATCTACTGCTTAACGGCTTGCTCAAATGAATCACAAACCTTCTCCTGCTGTATTCCGAACCTCAGGCGGAGCAACGATCCATCGCATACCGCTCGAAGCGTTCCCAAACTTTTGGGCGTATGTTTATCTTGTTCAAAAAGATGATCTCCGTGTGCTGATTGATTGCGGTTCTGGCACCGAGACCTCTCATGAGAATCTGCTGTCCGGTTTGGCGCGGCTAGATGTGCATCCTTCCGATCTTACTCATATTCTCCTCACACATGCACATATTGATCACTTTGGCGGGCTTGTCAGGCTAAAGCCTTTAACCAATGCAAAAATCGGCATCCATGAATTGGATAGGCAAACCGTTGCACACCACGAAGCACGGCTCGCCATCATGGAGCGCCGCCTCGCATCTTTCCTGACCGACGCGGGACTTGCCGCCGAAACACGCGAAACGCTCCTCGGCATCTATCGCTTTACCAAAGCCATCTACAAGTCTGTCCCTGTGGACTTTACTTACTCAGGAGTAAATCACTACATTGATATCTTTGACATCATTCACCTGCCTGGGCATTGTCCAGGACATGTTGCACTTCGGCTAGATGATGTCGTGTTTATCGGTGATATGGTCGTCAATGGTATGACCACACACCTTTCACCCGAACTTCTCAGTCCAGCCACAGGTATCATGCATTACCTGGAATCTCTGGCGCGCTTGCAGACATGGTCACATGGCGCGCGTCTCTTCCTGAATGGTCACGATGATGCGCTCGATGAACTTTCCGTGCCGCTTGAAGCGACGACGAAGAATCTCCTCCGCCGCTTGAAACAAACTCTGAGCGCCCTTTCCGAGCCTCATACCACCGCCGAAGTTTGCCAGATCGTGTATGGTGAAACGGGAGGCTATAACCATCTTCTCGTCATCGAGAAAACGGGCGCGTATATTGAATATCTCTACGAACATGGCTTGATCGAAATTGCCAATGCAAACGAAGTAGAACAGGGTGTTCCCCCTCGATATCAAAGGCTGAACGATGAGAAAACAGCATGGGAAGAGATTGAAAGGAAGATAAACGTGTGTACCGATGTCCACATGGACGTATAGCGCTCTTTGAAACGGGCGTGTCCGTGTGTTGATACTCTCCATCATCTCAAAAGGAGTCACGCATGTATTCATTTGATCCAACTGAAGAACAACAAATGCTCATCGAAGCGGTGAACAAATACGCGGTCAACGATTTACGCGCTGCTGCGCGCGAGGCTGAAGAAAGCGGTGAACTTCCCGCCAAACTTGTGAGCAAAGGTTGGGAACTTGGCTTGCTGCAAGCCTCCATCCCTGAAGCGTATGGTGGCTTTGGTGAGCGGAGCGCGGTGACAGGTGTGCTGGCGCTTGAAGCCATGTCGTTCGGCGATCTCGCCGGTACATTGGCAGTGATGACACCAGCGCTCTTTGCTATGCCAATTCTGCTTGTTGGCAATGAGGAACAAAAGCAATTCTGGCTACCCAAAGTCATCGAAGGAGATTGGCGCCCCTACACAGCCGCGCTCATTGAATATGCTTTTGACTTTGATCCCTTAGCGCTCAGAACTACCGCAGTGCGCCAAGGTGAGGAGTATGTTCTCAGCGGTGAAAAGGCATTTGTACCGTTTGCAAAAGAGGCGGAGGCAATTCTCGTATATGCCAATCTCGACGGCGTGACTCAAGGCTTTATTGTTTCCAAAAACACAGCGGGGCTGACCATCTCTAATGAGCGTGAAAAACTGATGAGTTTGAATGCGCTGCCAATGTATCGCGTCAAATTGGATGAGGTTAAAGTCCCTGCGTCGAATCGCCTGGGTGGCGCTTCGGGGCATGACTTTGAGCCGCTTCTCGCTTCGATGCGCGTTGCCGCCGCCTCAGCCGCAGTGGGGGTGGCGAATGCCGCCTTCGAGTATAGCAAGAATTATGCGAAGGAACGCGAAGCATTCGGGGTCAAGATTGCACAAAAACAAGCTGTTGCTTTTATGCTCGCCGAAATGCGAACCGAGATCGAAGCCATTCGTTTGCTCACCTGGGAAGCCGCGTGGAAACTCGATAATGGCAAAGAGGACGCGTATATCGAAGCATACCTTGCATCCACAGGAGCCATAGATATGGCGATGATGGTCACCGACCGTGCCGTGCAAATTTTGGGTGGCCATGGCTATATCCGTGATCATCCTGTGGAGATGTGGATGAGGAACGGAAGAGGCTTTGCAACTTTTACAGGGCTTGCAATCGTATAAGATACTTTAGGAGGGCACCATGCCTATCGAATTTGAACCACCAAAACCAATCCTTCAAACGCAATTCGTACTAAAGACCGTTGCGGAAGAAATGATGCGCGCCAAGTCGCGTTACTTCGATGAACATGAGCATGAAATTCCCTGGGATTACATCGAGTTCATGCACAATGCCATGAAAGCAATGGGAGCCGGATCACTGGCACCCAAAGAGAAATCTTCCTCTGAAGGGGAGGAGGGCAAGGGTGAAAGAGGAAATGGGAAACGTCCCCCCATTGGATACCAGATGTTAGCCGCGCAAATCGAAGCGCTTGCCTGGGGCGATGTAGGCATGTATCTTTGCACCCCGGGCGGCGGCTTGGGCGCGGCAGCCGTGCAAGCCGCAGGGACACCTGAGCAAAAAGAGAAATTCCTAGCACGCTTTGCAGGCGAAAAGCCGACCTTTGCCGCAATGTGCATGACCGAAGCGGGCGCCGGCTCTGACACTGCCTCTATTCGCGCGCGCGCGGTGTTGGATGAGAAGACGAACGAATGGGTGATCAACGGCGAAAAGATTTTTGTCACCGCAGGCGATAAATCGCTGACCGAATACGAAAAGCTTGGCAAAGGCTTTATTGTCGTCTGGGCTTCGATTGATCCTTCGGCGGGCCGCGCAGGGATGCGCGCCTTTGTCGTCGAGGCGGGGACGCCTGGAGTGAAGGTCACTAAATTGGAGCGCAAGATGGGTATTCGTGTCAGCGATACGGCGGCGATCTCGCTTGTGGATGTGCGCGTTCCCTTCGATCACCTGCTTGGCAGCCCAACAATCGAGAAAACGACGACCGGCTTCAAGGGCGCCATGGCCACCTTCGACGCGACGAGGCCCCTCGTCGCGGCATCCGGCATCGGCGTCGCGCGAGCCGCATTGGAGTTCCTGAAAGAGAAACTCGCAGAGAATGGAATTCAAATCCGCTATGGTTTGCCGCGCCAAAAGTTGACCAACATCGAGCGTGAGGTAATTGATATGGAAGTCATGCTCAGGTCGGCGTGGTTGATGGTTATCAAGGCAGTATGGATGGCGGATAACAAAAAGCCAAACGCACTTGAATCTTCCATGAGCAAGGTAAAAGCAGGTGATGTGACGACAAAGATCACTCAAAAAGTGGTCGAGATTTTGGGTCCGCTTGGATATAGCCGCGAGTTCCTTGCCGAGAAGTGGTTCCGCGATGCGAAGATCACGGACATTTACGAAGGCACGGGGCAAATTAATCGGCTGGTTGTGGCGCGGCAAATACTTGGATATAGCGGGGCGGAGTTGAGGTAGAGGTTGGAAAATAGAGAGGAAAAATAGAGAATTGGAAAAATAGAGATTGAGATTGGAAAGCGAGGAGAATTATGGCATATCATATTCACAAGGCGGCGGTCATCGGCGCGGGGACCATGGGGGCGGCCATTGCAGCGCATCTTGCCAATGCAGGTGTGTTTGTGACGCTACTGGATATTGTCCCAAAGGATGCACCGGTAGGCGATAGAGAAGCGCGCAATAAGATTGTCAATGATGGTTGGGATAGATGCTTGAAAGCCAGGCCTGCCAACTTGATGTCTTCGGATTTTAAGACGTTCGTCACGCTTGGCAATCTCGAGGATGATTTCAGCGCGGTGGGCGAGGCAGATTGGATTATTGAAGCCGTTGTAGAAGATTTGAGCATCAAGAGAAATCTGATGGCGCGCATTGATGAAGTGCGCAAACCTACCGCCATTGTTTCTACGAATACTTCGGGGATTCCCATTCATGCCATTGCCGAAGGGCGCTCGAAGGAGTTCAGGAAGCATTTTCTTGGCACACACTTTTTCAATCCGCCGCGCTATCTGAAGTTGCTGGAAGTGATCCCGACCAAGGATACCAGCAAGGAAGTGGTTGAGTTTATCAGCCGTTTCGGTGAGCATCGCCTGGGAAAGGGTGTTGTGCTGTGCAAGGATACGCCCAATTTCATCGGCAATCGTGTGGCGTTTGGAACGGGCGCGTTTGCAATGGATTTCATCCTCAAGAATGGCTATACGGTTGAGGAGGTGGATGCGATCACCGGCCCTCTGATCGGAAGGCCCAAAACTGCTACCTTCCGTTTGATTGATCTTGTGGGTGTGGATGTATGGGATCATGTGGCGCGAAACCTTGCCCCGTTGATCCCGCACGATAAACTTGCGCAGGAATATCTCAGAGCCGAAGCACCAAATAAATTGATTTCTGCAATGATCGAGCGCAAGTGGCTTGGCAATAAGACAAAAGTTGGCTTCTATAAGGAAGTTCGCAAAGAGGACGGAAGCAAGGAATTCTGGTCATTGGATTTGAATACACTTGAGCATGTTCCACCGACAAAGCCGCGATTCGAATCGGTCAAGGCGGCGAAAGATGTCGAGGGTCTCGGGAGCAGGCTCAAGGTCCTGCTCGATGCGGAGGATAAAGCTGGGAGGCTCGTGCGTGCGCTGACTTATCAGGGCTTCCAGTACGCCTCTTCCATTATCCCCGAAGTTGCAGACACGATGAAGCCGATTGATGATGCTGTCCGCTGGGGTTTCATGCACGAAGCAGGTCCGTTCGAGATGTGGGACATGCTGGGTGTGAAAGAGACCGTGAAGCGAATGAAGGCAGAAGGATACCCTCCTGCCAAATGGTTGGATGCCATGCTCAAGGCTGGGTTCGAATCGTTTTATCAATATAGGAACGGCGAGAAGGTAGCGGTTTATGATGTCCTCAAAGGCAAGTATGTGAAAATCAAGAAACCCGAAGGTGCGGTGGTGTTGAAGGGCTTGAAAGTGGTCAGCGAGAATGCCGGGGCGACGCTGCGCGATATGGGCGATGGTGTGGCATGTCTCGAGTTCCACACGAAGATGAACGCGCTCGACGAGGACATTATGAATATGGCGGTGGAGGCCTTCAATCGCCTCGAAACAGATTTCGATGGGCTGGTGATCGGTAATGAGGCTGAAAATTTCAGTGCGGGCGCGAATCTGTTCATGATGGTGGTCGGCGCACAGCAAGGCATGTGGGATATGCTCGAAGCGGCTGTGAAGAAGTTGCAAGATCTGAACATGCGCATGCGCTATTCGCCCAAGCCTATTGTTGTTGCGCCTGCGGGTTTGACGCTCGGTGGCGGATGTGAGATCACGATGCACGCGTCGCGCGTGGTCGCAGCGGCAGAGACGTACATTGGTCTCGTTGAACTTGGTGCGGGAGTCATTCCGGCAGGCGGTGGTACCAAAGAGATGATTCGCCGCGTCGTCAATCCGGTGATGCGCATCGAAAATGCAGAGGTGCTTCCGGCTTTGCAGCGTGCGTTTTTGCAAATCGGTCAAGCCAAGGTAGCGACCAGCGCGGAGGAGGCGCGGCAGATGAATCTCCTCTCGCCGTCGGATCGTGTGGTGATGAATCGGGAGCATCTGCTGGCTGAAGCGAAACGGGAAGTCTTGCACATGATTGCCTCAGGGTACAAACCACCTGCGCCTGAGCCCATCTATGCGGCGGGTCGCGATGCCTTGGCGGCGCTACGCATTGGTGCGTGGATGTTCAAAGAAGGCAATTACATTACGCAATATGATCATTACATTGCGAGTAAACTTGCTTATGTGATATGCGGTGGTGAACTGTCTCGCCCCCAGTGGGTGAGCGAGCAATATATTCTCGATCTGGAGCGCGAAGCCATCCTTTCGCTATTGGGTGAGGAGAAGACGCAAGCGCGGATGTGGGCACTGCTACAGACGGGAAAGCCGTTGAGGAATTAGAGGGTGAAAAGGTGAAAAAAAAGGAGATGACCATGAAAGACGCTGTGATTGTTTCTGCTGTGAGAACACCAGTGGGCAAAGCCAAGAAAGGTGGACTTGCTACGGTTCGTCCCGACGAGATGGCGGCCACCGTAATCAAGGAATTGCTCAAGCGGACGCCGAATCTCGATCCCGCGCAGATTGACGATGTGATCTTTGGCTGTGCCTTTCCCGAGGGAGAGCAGGGCCTCAATATGGCACGTATGATTGCCTTGCGTGCAGGCTTACCCGATTCGGTTCCTGCCGAGACGATCAACCGCTATTGCTCGTCAGGTGTGCAGTCTATCGCTCATGCCGCACACGCGATTCAATCGGGGCAAATCGAGGTCGCCATTGCAGGTGGGGTCGAATCCATGACCATGGTGCCGATGATGGGCTACAAGTTCTCACCCAACCCTTACTTTGCGCAAGACCTGCCACATTACTATACCAATATGGGACTGACTGCCGAAAATCTAGCCGTGAAATACAACATCAGCCGTGAGGATCAGGATGCTTTTTCGTTGCGGAGTCATCAAAAAGCCGCGCAGGCAGTAAATAGTGGTTTGTTCGATCCCGAACTTGTGCCGATTGATGTCGAAGTTACAGAGTATGTGGATGGACGGGTGCAGAAGAGGTCGTTTACTGTTCGGCGCGATGAGGGTCCGCGTCTGGATACGAGCATGGAGGCGCTGTCCAAACTCAAGCCAGCGTTCAAGGAAGGCGGTACAGTAACGGCAGGCAATTCGTCGCAAATGTCTGATGGTGCGGCGGCGGTGGTGATCATGTCGGCAGAGCGTGCGGCGCAGTTGGGGCTTAAGCCGCTGGCGCGATTTGTTTCGTTTGCCGTAGGAGGCGTCCCACCTGAGATTATGGGAATTGGACCGGTGGTGGCAATCCCCAAAGCGCTCAAACTCGCCGGGCTGAATCTGAACGATATTGATTTGATTGAGTTGAATGAAGCCTTCGCGGCACAGTCCTTGGCAGTGATTCGCCTGGCAGAGTTGGATGAGGAGAAGGTCAACGTCAATGGTGGTGCGATTGCGCTCGGTCACCCGCTGGGATGCACAGGCGCAAAACTGACCACGCAGTTAATTTATGAAATGGCTCGCCGCAGATCGAAGTACGGCATGGTGACCATGTGCATTGGCGGTGGGATGGGCGCGGCGGCAATATTTGAAAATTTGCAGTGATCAGGACACACAACTTGCCTCTGATAAGAAGGTGAGTTTGTAATTTACAAAACAGGAGAAACGAAAATGCCTCTCACAGTATCTCAACTTATGGAAAAAATGCCCGGTGCTTTTATTCCCGAAAAGGCGCAGGGCGTAAATGCCACCATTCACTTCAAATTCACGGGCGCAGAGGCGGGCGAATGGCATGCGGTCATTGCTAATGGCAAGT
>DATLZK010000035.1:0-12841 GCA_035574015.1 Anaerolineales bacterium | reverse complement strand
AGCGACCCAGGGACGGCGAGTAGAAGCGCGCTTTGTAATCCATCAAGCCGGTATCAGGCAATGCTCTCTGCCCGGTGTACCCGAAATCAGTCTGGGTAATTGGAGTTGGATCTGCTCGTATCTGTCCGAGGGGGAGGTAACCTTGTTCGCTCATTAACGTGCCGCTGCTGTCCGTGACTGCGACGATGGAACCCAAATGATCGGTCAGGAAATATTGTAATCCATTCTGGTCTTTCACACCTGCACTTACGCCAGGTGCAAGTGTATTCCCGTTGGCATCGTAGATTTATGATTTTCCGGCACCGAGAGAAGTCACGACTCAATGATCTTGAGAGTGCCACTGTCCATAGATCCAGCGTGCCATAGGGTATCCAAGAATCCAAATTCCAAAAAGAAGACCTATCTCGAAACGCTTCGCTCCAGGAGATAATGGAGCGGCATCTGCATGAAGTGCACTCATAGCGAAATACGACAAGTATGCCACGGCAATTAAAGCGAACCTGTTCGCTGTCATCCTTCCAGACCTTTGCATAATTCCAATAAAAACTCCTACCCCTAACAGCAAAACCATATTCCATATAAACGCAATTTCCATTTTTTACTCCTTCTGTACCTGCTGTTTTTGGTCGGAAAGCCTTGCGAAAACATATTGACAATCGCCGTCAAGGACTAATCTCATTATAGTAGTCACGCCATTCATACGCCTCCCGTATCTCTCCAATAGTCTGCCATGTTCTATAATAAAAGCCAATAATTACTGGTGACGCAAGAACTAGACCGATCCAACCCGCGGGACCTGCAGCAATGGCTTCTTCAACCAGCATCACCATGAGCAAGTCGAACGCAAATAAATGGATCAACTCCAATGACAACAGGACAATAACAGCCTCACAGTCAGCAGCATTCCCACACAGAGGATGTGTTCCTGGCAGCTCTGGAGCCTGCGTAAACGCCGGCGTTTGTACTGGGTTTATAGGAATGGTTGGCTGGGAATTATCAGTATCTCTATTCTTCAGCCAGCATAGGTCATCGTCTTCCCGACATCCGCTGTTCCCCGTTCCATTTCCAACCTTCGCTTCCACCTGTGCCACTGCCCGAGTGCGACAGCGCATCGTCCTTCTTGGGCTTGGGCATGAGGGGAGCCAATTGAGGGTTGGCATAACTTGGAACGATAGTATCCGCGCTGAGGAAGCGACCCAGGGACGGCGAGTAGAAGCGCGCTTTGTAATCCATCAAGCCGGTATCAGGCAATGCCCTCTGCCCGGTGTACCCGAAATCAGTCTGGGTAATTGGAGTTGGATCTGCTCGTATCTGTCCGAGGGGGAGGTAACGTTGTTCGCTTATTAAGGTGCCGTTGCTGTCCGTGACCGCGACGATGGAACCGAGATGATCAGTGAGGAAGTAATCGAGTGACCAGTGATCAGTGTCCCATGTGCGGACGGCGAGGGCGCCGCTGTGAGCCTGTCGAACGGTCTGACCGACCCTTCGACGGGCTCAGGATAAACTCCTGAGTAGTACTTGCGGATTGTACCATCGGAGTGAGTCTCGTAGGCGCCACCGAAGAGGAAGCGGGGTCCCTGTGGGAGTGGGAGTAGGGCCGGTGGGCGTCGGTGTGGGGGTGGTGTTCGGGTCAATTTGCTGGATGGTGGTGTACTCGTTGGGCGTGAGGCTGGTGTTTATCGAATTGTGGTAATACACTGCAATGCGGCCTTGCCCGCCGTTCGCGTAATTGATGCCGCCGTTCACGGTGACGGTGGACAGGCTGACGGTCCTGCCCTCGATGCGGATGCTGCCGCCCGAGCTCATGTAGCATTCCCCCCATAAGCCGTTTCCGCCATTGGAGGTCGGCTCCAAGAGAGCGGACAGGCCATACTAAACGGTTTGTTTCTCTTTCATTTGTTCATTTGTTGGGCGAATTATGATTATGTGAATCAAATCGTTCAATTTGTCTTTTGGTGATATCCTCCTTGTACTTGTGCAACTTTGCGTACCAGAAGAACTGAACATATGTCCCTAAAGCGCTTATTGCGAAGACGAATGGAACTAAACAAAGAGCCGGGTATGCTAGAATCATGCTCGCGAAAACCCCAGTTTCGGCCCATATAAAAACACCTAATATCAATATCATAATGAGTGACATTATAGAAATCAAACCAGCTATTTTTAACGACCGTCGAAGTTGATTGCTCCTCTCGATTGGGTACACGACAGTGAATTGCCTTATTGCTATTATCAGGCAGCCTAAAGCCAGCAACCCCAACAATATTATTAGGAGCAAATGGAGGAAAGTAAATTGCATCATCTTGTCTCTATAATATCCAAGGTCACAAATTGAGCTTTGCGCTTTCTAAAAAGGCGCAATTTGTGACCGACTGCGGATACCTCTCTCCCATTTTAACTTGAGCTCAGCTTTTGACCTCTTTGATAATGAGGCAGCAAATTCAATATTGATGGGTGGTGGAGATATAACCCCTAAGTCTCCCATTATTGCTACTGTCTGCATCCCAAGGGAGGGATAGGCAAGCGGCGATATCCAACCCGCCGTTGTTGCCAAGATACTGACCTGACTCGCCGAACCAATAACCACCTGACTACTCATTTTGACGCCTTCTGCGCTAATACCAAGAGTAGCCTCAAAACCGGTATCACCTGATATCAACTCGGATGATACTGTGGCTAAAGTGGCAAGTGAAGCTAAAGCATTACCCGCTAATATCAGCGGTTTTACGCCCAATTCTGTCGTTGCCCACCCCACGGACGCTCCTGCTACTCCAGTGACTACGGCTGTTTCCCCGCCTGGCAACGTTATGGCGGCTCCAGCTGTGGCTCCCACAATTATCCCTGTTGTGACAATAGCACTCGCCGCAAAATCAACGACCTCTGCTGCAATATCAAATCCGAGACTCATGGTTGATACTGCTTCGGAAACGATTTGGCTGGCATTTTCTACACCCAGTCTCTTACCAATTTGATCTAACGCGGGGCCTATTCCAAATGTGCTGACGGTGCAACTAAATCCGGAACTTGTAAGTGAGCATGGCCAATGTCCGGACGGATCGGCGTAATTAATTGGATTATTGAGAGAATACGCGTACCGATTCCAAGTTTGCGGAATCGCGGCGTTGGGGATTACCGTATCCGCGCTGAGGAAGCGCCCCAGGGACGGCGAGTAGAAGCGTGCCTGGTAGTGATAGATGTCCAGCGCGGCGATTGCCCTTTGACCGGTGAACAACTTGTCGGTCATCATGTTGCCGGTCGTCCAGCGCGTTTCGCCATAGGGGTCGTAACGGGTTTGGCCGAGGAGATTCCCGGCTGCGTCGGTGACGGCAGAAGCGGAGCCGAGATGGTCTTTGAGGATGAAGTAGAGGGTGTCGTTGATTCGCATGGCTCCGCCGAGCGGATAGTAGGTCACTGTGCGGGTGACCGAACCGCTGGGGGATTTGTCTATTTCATAGATGCCACCGATGTAGAGGGTCCTGCTGCCATCGGGGTTGATCTTTTTGACGAGATTCCCGTCGCCGTCGTAGACAAATTGCGTGGTTTGCCCATTGACGGTCACGGAGATGAAGCGGTTTTCGATGTCGAAGGTTTGGGAGTAGGTCAGGCCGCCTTCGACGCGGAGAATCATATTCCCATTTGCGTCGTATGTGTAGGTCTCACCGGTGCTGAGGGAGGTGACGGCATGTTTGTGAGCAACACCAAAAATTCACAGCGCGCGCAAATATTGTTGTAAGTGAACCTGTAAACTCTTCAAGCATCCCGCAACTTTAACACCTGCCTATTGAAAATCATCCTGAAACAACGTATACTGAGACCATCATTCCCGCCCTCTACCAGAAAGGACTGCGCCATGCACAACTATCGTTCCCCCCTGCTTTGCATCGTCCCTCCTCACATGCTGGAACACATCGCTACAAACGGCACCGAGGCACAGCGGAACCTTGCCATCGAAACGCTCAAAGCCTCCGAACAGATGCGCGGTCAGCGCCGCGCCCTCACCGATTTCACCGCTGCCGCCTTTCGCGTCGCCGCGGCCGGTAAAGAGCGCATCGTCTACGACGCCCAAAATGGGACCAGACTGCCCGGCGTGCCTGTGCGCCGAGAGGGTGAACCACCCACCTCTGATGTCGCAGTCAACGAAGCGTATGATGGAAGCGGCGTAACATATGACCTCTTCAAAGAAGTATATGGCCGCAACTCGATTGACAACGCTGGCATGCGCCTCGATTCCACTGTTCATTACGGCAAAGGATACGACAACGCCTTTTGGAACGGTCAGCAAATGGTCTATGGTGATGGAGATGAAGACCTCCCGCCCGACGAACGCCTCTTCAATCGCTTCACGATTGCGATAGATGTAATCGGTCACGAATTGACGCATGGCGTGACCCAGTTCGAAGCCAAACTGGTGTACTCCTTTCAACCCGGCGCGCTGAACGAATCCATGTCGGATGTCTTTGGCTCGCTGGTCAAACAACGTCACCTCAACCAGACCGCTGCCGAAGCAGATTGGATCATCGGCGCGGGCTTGCTCACCGAAAATGTCAAAGGTGTAGGCATTCGCTCCATGAAAGCCCCCGGCACCGCCTATGACGATCCCGTTCTGGGCAAAGACCCACAACCAGCCCACATGAAAGATTACGTCAACACCACCAGTGATAATGGCGGTGTTCATATCAACTCCGGCATTCCCAATCATGCCTTTTACGTCACAGCCCTGGAAATTGGCGGGTATGCCTGGGAAAAAGCCGGCCAGATTTGGTATATCACTCTGCGCGATAAACTTGGCGCCAACTCCAACTTTCAAGATTGCGCCAACCTAACCTATCAAGTCGCGGCGGAATTATTCGGCGAAGGTAGCCTCGAACAGCAAGCCGTCAAAAAAGGATGGGCTGAAGTGGGTATCGCCGTCGGCGCACCCCCCTCAGAGCCGAGCAAAGGTTGCCTCGAAGCGATCCTGCGCCTCGTCGGCGCGGCGACTCTGAAATAAGGCAAGAATCCCATGAAAATCGAACGCATCAAATTTGAACGAGCCGGCGGCTTTGCAGGCATGAGGCTCAGCGCAGAATTCGAATTGGATGATTTGCCCGACGACCAAGCGCGTCAATTAATCGAACTCCTCGATGATCTCGACTTCGATGAACTTCCCGAACGCATGCTTGCCCCCTCACCGCAACCAGACGCCTTCACCTACACCCTCACCGTCGAAACAGAAAGAGGAAAGCACACCGTCGTGACAGACGATGCCTCCTCGTCCGATAAGATGCGCTCCCTTCTTGAGTTGCTCACCCGCCTCGCCCGCCAGCGGACAAGGAAAAACTAATGCACGTTCCTCGCTAACAAGAGAATACCATTCATGCAAGTCGGGAATATAGGAGAAGGGTGCAATCAAAAGGACAGTTCTTCAAGAGTTGTTCCACAGATTGCTCCCACAACAACTTTTGCAGGGACACTGAGAGAGAATCACTGCGTAACCTCAAGTAGAATCCTCCTATGCCTATCGTTCGCTTCCCCTCTGCCATGAAATACTACATAAACAACCAGAGCGAATTGGTTGTTCCCGCTACCACCGTCGCAGAACTCATTGAACATATCATCGAAACCTATCCGCCTATCAAACCCCACCTTGTGGATTCAAACGGCAATTTGCGGCGCTACTTCAACATCTTCGTCAACGGCGTACATATTCGCGAATTGAACGGCATGGATACGCTTCTCAAAGAAGACGACAAGATAATCCTGATGGCATCGGCGGCGGGAGGAACATAACAAGCAGTGAAAGCCGCTCCGAATGTGCCCATGCAAAAGCACAACCTCTAGAAGTTGTACTACACTGACAACGCCTGAATGCACACGCTCCGAATTTTTGACTTGACATTTCGGGTAAGAATCGTACAATAACACACGTCACACAGAAAACTATGAACACACTTCTACTTTGCTTGTGTCTGAGGCGGGGTTCGTAACCACCGCCTGAGATACAGAACGTGCAGTCAACGGCTCAGACGGTAGGACGACCCCCGCGTGTTGAACTCCATCATGCGTGGCGTTTGTTCGCCGTCTTTTTGTTTGCCCGTTGACTGCTTTTGATTCAACGAGACTGTATGACGATCCTGGATTACAAATTCCTTCGCACAGAGCAAAACCGGACGAGAGACCTCGTTTCGTTAGTCGGGAATACGCCTCTCATCCCGCTTCGCCGCGTGACCTCGAGCCTGCCTCCGCGTGTACGAGTTTTTGCCAAAGCCGAATGGTTCAACCCGGGCGGCTCGGTCAAAGACCGTCCCGCTCTTCACATTATTCGGACCGCCTTGGAGAACGGCAACCTCGGCAACGGCAAACGCCTGCTCGACTCCACCTCCGGCAACATGGGCATTTCCTATGCAACCTTCGCCGCGGCATTGGGCATCCCTCTGACGCTGGCCATTCCCGGCAGCGCCAGCCCAGAGCGGATCATGATGCTCAAAGCGCTGGGCGCACAGTTGATTCTCACCGACCCGACTGAGGGCTCAGATGGCGCCATCCTGAAAGCGCGGCAACTCGCTGAGACCCATCCCGATTTGTATTGGTATGCCAATCAATATGACAATCCTGCAAATTGGGAAGCGCATTACAAAACAACAGGTCCGGAGATTGTGGCGCAAACCCATGGAGAGATCACTCATTTTGTCGCAGGCCTCGGCACCTCAGGGACGTTGATGGGAACCGGGCGTTATCTTCGTGAACAGTTACCCCATGTTCGCATCATCGCCTTCCAACCCGATGCCGCCTTTCACGGTCTTGAGGGACTCAAACACATGCCCACAGCCATCAAGCCCGCCATCTATGATCCTGCCTTTGCAGATGAAACGCTCGAAGTGCGGACCGAAGATGCGCATGCCATGGTTAGAAGATTGGCGCGTGAGGAAGGTCTCTTTGTGGGAATCTCATCGGGCGCGGCAGCAGTGGTGGCATTGCGCGTGGCGCACTCCCTCACGGAGGGTGTCGTCGTGACCGTCTTCCCGGATGCAGGCTATAAGTATCTAAGCGATGAAGTCTTATGGGAGGGAAAATGAAGCTGTATCTGAGCGAAGAATTGCTTGCCCGCATCCATGCACATAGCGAGCAGGCATACCCCGAAGAGGGCGTGGGGTTTCTGTTGGGTGTGGATGATGACCTTCGCCGCGTGACCCACCTTTTCCCTTTGCCGAATTCGCGAGAGGAAGAGGCGCGTCGCAACCGCTACCTGATCACGCCCGGAGATTATCTCAAAGCCGAAGAAGCGGCAGATCGCCTCGGGCTGAGTCTGATCGGCGTGTTCCATTCACATCCCGATCACCCCAACCTTCCCTCCGAATATGATCGCGAATGGGCGCAGCCCTTTTTCTCCTATCTCATCACAAGTGTACATCAAGGCAAAGCCATCGCGAGCCGCTCATGGCGATTGACCGAAGACCGTTCCAGGTTTGAAGAAGAAGAAATTGAAATAGGAAAGTGATATGACTACAGAAAGTTTGCAAAAAGTTGACCACTCCGCTTTGAAGACGAATCAACTCTTCATCATTGTTTTGAATATCCTCGCATTTGTGCTGAACCTGCCCATTCTCGCCGCCTTTGTCGCGTTGGTGATGGGCATTGGTTCTGCCTTGAAAGTGCCGGGATTTGGTTTTGTGTATCAGTACCTGCTCAAGCCGCGGGGCTGGCTGAAGCCCGATGTGCTGGATGACAATCCCGAGCCGCATCGTTTTGCGCAGTTTCTGGGCTTTCTGTTTATGACAGGTGGTTCGCTGGCTTTGTATTTCGGAGCCAGCATTTTGGGGTGGACCCTCGTGTGGATTGTCGTCGCGCTGGCGGCGTTGAACGCCTTTGGCGGGTTCTGTGTGGGATGTGCGGTATATTACTGGCTGGCGCGATTCCATTTGCCTGGCTTTAGCAAACAGCCGCCTCCCGGCACCTTCCCCGGCATGAAGCCGAAAACCGGAGCGCGCCCATGACTCTGGACGTCCTGTTGCGCTTTTTGCTCGCGGTCGGTATCATCGGTTTGGGCGCGGCGGTGTATTGGTTCATTCATCAGCGCCTGCTGGTGCGCGCCAATCATCATCTCTCTGCCTTGTTTGCCTCTCCGCCGAGGAAGCCTGTTATCGTCTATTTCACGACTCCGGATTGTGCGCCATGCAAGACGATTCAACGCCCTGCCCTCGATCAGGTTAAAGCATTGTTTGGTGAAATGTTGGATGTTATCGAGATCAACGCCATCGAACAACCAGACCTCGCGAAAAAGTGGGGCGTGATGAGTGTGCCGACCACCTTCCTGCTCGATGCGCGCGGGGAGGTACGTTTTGTCAACAACGGCGTTGCTCGCGCAGAAAAATTGATGGAGCAGTTGCAGAAAGTAAGCCATTAACGAGAGGATGCACTCTCGCCCCCTCCTTCTCCCATTGGAAGAGGGAGAAAGGGCAGAGAAAGAAACGAAGTAAGGTAAGCCATTAAAAAATCTTTCAGGAGCGATTTTCATGCCCGTATTACGAATTCCAACTCCTTTGCGTGTGTACACCGACGGAAAGAGCGAAGTCCATGTAACTGGAGCGAATGTTTCAGAAGCACTCGCAGATTTGACAACTCAATATCCTGCCCTCAAGCCACACTTATTCAATGAAGGTGGTGAATTGCGCCCCTTTGTGAATATCTTTGTCGGCGAACAGAACATCAAGGATTTGCAGGGCATCGAGACTCCCATTCGGGACGGTGAGAGGCTGATGTTGATCCCGTCCATTGCAGGAGGTGGATATGTTGCCCGACCTCACTCGTGAAGAAATTTTGCGCTACTCGCGTCACCTGCTCATCCCCGAAGTGGGCTTGGAAGGTCAGCGCAAATTGAAGGGCTCCTCCGCGCTGGTCATCGGCACGGGTGGGCTGGGTTCGCCGGTTGCGTTATATCTTGCCGCGGCTGGCGTAGGACGCATTGGGCTTGTGGATTATGATGTTGTGGATGCATCGAATCTGCAGCGTCAGATCATTCACGGCACCTCCACGGTTGGAAGACTAAAAGTGGAGAGCGCGCGAGACAAACTTGTTGATTTGAATCCCGACATTCAAGTTGATATTTATAACGAGCCCTTCACTTCAGAAAATGCCATGCGCATCGCGCGGGAGTACGACATTATTCTTGATGGCACCGATAATTTCCCGACGCGTTATCTGACCAATGATGTGGCGGTGTTTTTGGGCAAGCCGAATGTATACGCCTCCATCTTTCGCTTCGATGGGCAGGTGAGCGTGTTCTATGCCAAAGAAGGACCGTGCTATCGTTGTCTCTTCCCTGAACCTCCACCGCCCGGCCTTGTTCCCTCCTGTGCAGAAGGCGGTGTACTGGGCGTTTTGCCCGGAACGATTGGTACGCTTCAAGCCACCGAAGCCCTGAAGATTTTGCTCGGGATCGGTGAACCTCTCATCGGAAAACTGTTGCTCTATAATGCGCTCGAGATGACATTTGATTTCGTCAGGCTCAAGAAGAATCCGCATTGTCGCGTCTGTGGACCGAACGCCGACATCAAGGAACTGATTGATTATGAGGAGTTTTGTGGTGTGCCAAGTCATGACCGCGAGGAAGGTTCGGCAGGCGCAGGCTGGGATATTACCGCTACCGAGCTGGCTGAGCGCCTGAAGAAGAATCACCTCAAGTTGTTGGATGTGCGCGAGCCACACGAACTCGAAATTTCGTCACTGCCAAACGCGGTGAACATTCCGCTGGGTCAACTGGCTGCGCGTCTTTCCGAATTGGATAGCGCGGAGGAGATGGTGGTGTTCTGCAAGAGCGGCTCGCGCTCAGCGCGCGCGCTTGAATTGCTGGCAAGCGCGGGCTTCAAGAAGGTCAAAAATCTCAAGGGTGGGATCAACGCCTGGGCGCGAGAAGTGGATACGAGTTTGCCGGTGTATTGATCCCTTTTCTGTCAGGACTAAAGTCAGCAGGCAGCATCCCTCGTTTTGATTGAACTTAGCAATTCATGTTTTTTTCAATGGAGGCTTTCAATGAAACGTGTGTTGATTCTCGGTGGTGGATTCGGCGGCATTGCCGCGGCACATCGCCTCAAACAAAACCTTGGCGATGACATTGAAGTGATCCTTGTGGATCGCCGCGATGTTTTTATGGTGGGATTCCGCAAGAGTTGGGCGCTGGTGGGTGAGTCCACGCTTGAGGCGGGACAAAAGCCCCTCGAAAGCCTCGGCAGGTTCGGGGTGCGCGTGAAGCGGGCGGCGATCGAGGCGATTCATCCTCACGAGAAATCTGCCACCGTGAACGGCGAGCGCATCCAGGCTGACGCGTTGATCGTCGCCTTGGGCGCGGAATTGAATCCCTCGGCTGTGCCGGGATTTCAGGAATATGCCTGCAACGTATATGATGCTAATGAGATTCCTCGCGCGGCAAAAGCGCTGAACGACTTTCGGGGTGGGCGTTTGGTCATTGGAATTTTCGGCGCGCCGTATAAGTGTCCGCCTGCACCGTATGAAATGGCATTGTTGATTCACGAGCGCCTCCGCGCGCGGGGCGTGAAAGCCAATCTCGATGTGTTTACGCCCCAGCCGATGTCACTGCCTGTATTGGGTTCGGCAGGATGCGACCTCATCGAGGGGCGACTGACAGAGCAGGGCATCAATTTTTATGCGAACCACAAAGCGACGGCAATCGAAGCGGGCGAGGTGGTGTTTCCAAACAAGCGTATGCCGTTCGATTTACTATTGGGGGTGCCGCCGCATCGCCCGCCTGCGGTCGTGCGCGAAAGTGGCTTGGTGGGCGAATCGGGATGGGTGGAGGTGAATAAGCGTACGCTTGAAACCTCTTTTGCAGATGTGTACGCCATCGGCGATGTGACCCAAATCTTGCTGGCAAATGGAAAGCCTTTGCCGAAAGCCGGTCTGTTTGCAGAGCAAATGGGTGAAGTGGTCGCCGAGCGAATCGCTTCAAAGTTTAGGGGTGAGGAGCCAACCGCGATTTTCAAAGGTGAGGGCGGCTGCTATTTGGAAGTTGGCGGCGGCAAAGCCATGATGGTACAGGGGAGTTTTCTCGAAGAACCGGAACCAATGATCACGCTGAGCGAAGCGACAGAGGGTTACATGGAGGAAAAGCGTTCGTTCGAGACTCAGAGGTTGATGAAGTGGTTTGGAGGGTAGAGGGGTAGGGGGGTGAGTAGAGATTTTCGATTAGAGAATTTTGATTAGAGAATTTGAGAAGTGGGTGTAGCCTGCTGGTAAAATATCTCCATTCCAACCAAAGGAGTGAGAATGACCTTGCCTGTTTCGGGACAAAAGCGAGTATTCGACAGTATTCTGGGGGCGATAGGAAATACGCCGCTTGTGCGGCTGGGACGGATCGGACGAGATTTGCCTGTCCCGCTTTATGCAAAACTGGAGTTCATGAATCCGGGGGGGATCGGTAAAGGATCGTGTAGGGGCGTTCATCATTGAACAGGCAGAAAAGCGAGGCGAACTCAAACCGGGAGGGACCATTGTAGAAGCAACGAGCGGGAATACGGGAGTGGGGCTTGCCATTGCCGCGGCACTGAAGGGCTATAAGACCATTTTTGTCATGCCCGACAAGATGAGCAATGAAAAGATATTGCTGTTACGCGCCTTTGGCGCCAAAGTAGTCATCACGCCGACGGCCGTCGCGCCGGAAGATCCACGCTCTTATTATGAAGTGGCAAAACGCTTCGTGCGCGAAACGCCGAACGCCATCCTCGCCAATCAATATCACAATCCTGATAATCCGCTTACGCACGAGTTGACGACAGGCCCTGAGATTTGGGAACAAACCGAAGGGCGCGTGACCGATGTCATCATCGGCATGGGGACGGGTGGCACGATCACAGGGGTAGGGCGCTATCTGAAGTCGAAGAATCCCCATATCAAAATTGTAGGTGTGGATATCGAGGGCTCCATTCTTACTGAGATTTGGCAGAACCAGGGCAAGATTCCCAAAGGCATTTATCCGAAGACCTATAAAGTCGAAGGCATTGGAGAAGACTTTCTGCCCTCCACGCTCGATCTTTCGGTGGTGGATTGGATCGAGCGCGCCGGGGACAAAGAATCGTTTTTGTGGGCGCGTCAATTGGTGCGGCAGGAGGGAATCTTTGCCGGTGGCTCTTCGGGCTCCGCGCTGGCAGGCGCCATGAAGTATTGCCGCAAATTGAGCGGAGATCGCCTGGCGGTTGTGATTTTCCCCGATTCGGGCTCGCGTTATCTTTCCAAGTTCTACGATGATAAGTGGATGCGTGAGTTTGGCTTCCTCTCAATGGAGTTCGGTGAAATGACCCTTGCCGACCTCCTCCTGGCTAAGCCTGACAAAACTCTCTTCACAGCGACGCTGGGCGACCCTATTCGCAAAGTAGTTTCCATCATGCATCAATATGGCATTTCGCAAATGCCCGTTGTCGGCGCGGATGGCACCCTGGCAGGCATGATCGAAGAAGTGGATTTACTCAATCACATGCTCGAAAAGCATGATCACAGCCACGATGAGCCAATTGACCCACTCGTGCATCATGCAAGCGGCGTCTTCCCCCCCGAAACTTCGTTGGAAGAAGCCATGCCCTCTTTGAAATCGGGTCTGGCGCTGATTGTTGTGGAGAACAGCAAACCGATTGGTATTTTGACGAAAATTGATGTGTTAGATTACGTGGCGGGGAGGATTTAATCCTCCCCTCCTCCAATTCTCGCTTTTTCCTCCAACTCGAGTTTAGACAAAATTTGGGGCGGTTTTGCTCTTGAAAAAAACCGCCCTTTGGTAGAAGCTTGGGGTTATGAGAAACCAAGTTGCTACCAAAGAGAACATTAACAAACTTATCGCATTTCGTCAAGAGGTATA
>DATLZK010000034.1:0-24581 GCA_035574015.1 Anaerolineales bacterium | reverse complement strand
CCCCCTCACCCTCCAAATCCGCCGCGCCATCCCCATCACCATCTCCTCCCCAGAAGGACAACAAACCATCCAGAGCGCTGCATTCACAGTTGGAGAAGCATTGCAAGAAGCAGGAATACAACTCTCCGCGAAAGACAAAGTTGAACCTCCTCCCCACGTTCCAATCTCCCAATTCTCCCAATCCTCCCAACCCTCCCACCCCCTAATCTCCCTCCACCCCTCCCGCACCCTCACCATCACCGTAAACGGAAAAACTCTGCAAATCGCTTCCTCAGCTCAAACCGTTGGCGAAGCGCTGGCTGAGGCTGGGATTCCGCTCATAGGTCTGGATTACAGCCTTCCGGCTGAGAATGAAGCGATTCCCCCCGATGGCCAAATCCGAGTTGTGCGGGTTAACGAATCCATCTTGTTGACCCAAAAGCCCATCCCCTTCCAAAGCCAACTCATCGCATCCGCCGATGTCCCCCTCGATCAGACACAACTCCTGCAACCTGGCGAAAATGGGCTAAGCATACAACGCATCCGTATCCGATATGAAGATGGACAGGAAGTCTCACGCATCACCGAAGACGAAACGGTAGTGCGCCCACCCAAGGACCGCATTCTCGGTTACGGCACAAAGATCGAAATCAAAACGGCGGTCGTGGATGGCGTCACCATTGAATACTGGCGCGCCGTGCAAATGTATGCCACATCCTACTCGCCATGTCGCTCGGGCGGCGACCGCTGCTACCCCGGCACATCCAGCGGCGCAAGAGTACAAAAGGGTGTGGTGGCATTACGATATGACTGGTACCTTGCCATGCAAGGTCAGCGGCTCTACATCCCCGGTTACGGCTTTGCCACCGTCGAAGACGTATGCGGCGGCTGCGTGGGCAAACCCTGGATTGATCTTGGCTACAGTGATAGCGATTGGCAACAATGGAGCTCATGGGTCACCGTCTATTTCCTCACCCCTGTACCACCAAACATTATCTACGTGCTGGAATGAACTCGCTGCGAAGAAATCTGCATGACCCGTTCCGAAAAAATCACCCTCTTCATCCTTACTACCCTGACGCTCCTCCTCGCCGCCTACGTTTTCAGGCTTTATTTGGGAATCTGGAAGCGACCCCTTGGACCGACACTACAAATCTCGACCATCATTCCGATTGGGATGCCGCCCACGTGGACCCCGCCTCCCGCGACGCCCGCGCTTGACTCCGCCAAACAAACCCCTCCCTCCCCGACGCCAACCCCGCTAAACGGTCTTTGCAACGCGCCGGCAACCGTGCATATTCTCCTCATCGGCAGTGATGCACGCGGCGACACATACACCTACGGACTGGCAGATGTCATCCGCCTCGTCCGCGTGGAGTTTGCGACCCCGAGGGTAAGCATCCTCGAATTCCCGCGCGACCTGTGGGTAGAAATTCCAGACATCGCAGATAACCTCAACGGACAGAAGCACGCCAAACTCAACCAGGCTTACCTCTACGGCAATCCCGGCTTTGGATACACTAACGACCCCGCACAGGGACCCGGCCTGCTCGCCCGCACCCTCACCCTCAACTTCGGCACGCGCATTGATCACTACGCCGCAATCAACATGCACACCTTTGTAAAAATCGTCAACGCCCTCGGTGGCATAGATGTATACTTGCCCGAACCCGTGGACGGACGCACCGCAGAGGATACCAACGACCGCCTGTTCTTTCGCGCCGGCTGGCTTCACCTCGACGGGACGCGCGCCCTGACCCTCGCACGTATCCGCATCGAAGGCTCATTCGCACGCGCCGACAACCAAAACCGCGTCCTCTGCGCCCTGCGCGACAAACTGACCCGCCCGGAGATCATCACAAAACTCCCCGAACTCATCCACGCTTTCAAAGGCTCCATCCAAACCGACCTCAGCCCCGAACAGATCAGCCAACTTGCCTGCATCGGCACGCAAATCAAGCCGCAAGATATTCACTTCCTCAGTTTCCCAGAGGAACATTTCAAACCCTCGCGCGTGTATGATCCCACCTTCAAGAAAAAGGTCTTCATCTGGGAAGTGGATTTCGAAATCCTCCGCAAATACGTTCAACAATTCAACGAAGGCACATGGTTTGCTTCTCAGTTCTCGGTCGGCGGAGGAGAGCCACAGGAGAATACTGTTGTATGCCCATAAGCCCAATCCCCCCGCTCGACGCCGTCGCGCTGCTCAAACGCTACGGCCTGCGCGCCGATAAGAAACTTGGACAAAATTTTCTACAAGACCCTATCGCTCTGGAAAACATTGCCAAAGCCGCGGAGATACAACCAACGGATACCGTGCTAGAGATCGGTCCTGGCCTAGGAAGCCTAACGCGCTACCTTGCCGTCTCTGCAAAACAAGTCATCGCGGTCGAACTAGATGAACGTCTGCTCCCGCCCCTGAAAGCAGTGATCACCCCCTACCCAAATGTCCTTCTAATCCATGGGGATATTCTCGAACTTTCACCCTCCGATCTCATAACAGAAAAGGATTATCTCGTTGTCGCAAACATTCCATACAACATTACATCCGCTCTAATTCGACATCTGCTCGAAAGCCATCCCAAACCGCGTCGCCTTGTATTGACCATTCAAGAGGAAGTAGCAAAGCGCATCTGCGCAGAACCGGGGGAGATGAGTCTACTAGCGCTAAGCGTGCAAGTATATGGTAAACCTCGCATTGCCGCGCGCATCCCGGCAGAGGCGTTTTACCCAATACCACAGGTTGACTCGGCTGTGCTGTGTGTGGAAATTTATCCCTCGCCGCGCATTCCTCCTGACTTATTAGATAAATTCTTCAAACTCATCAAAGCTGGCTTCAGCCAAAAGCGCAAAACCCTGCGAAATTCACTCGCCGCGGGTTTACACATCTCTCCTGCCGAAGCATTCGATCTACTCACCCGCGCACACATTGACCCTCAGCGGCGCGCCGAAACACTCAACATCGAAGAGTGGCGCGTGCTGAGCGAGTTCTTAAAGTGAAAAAAACATCCATAATTACCCACCCTCATCCTAACCCTCTCCCAAGGAGATCGGCAGCCGAAATGAGATTTTGCGGCAGAAAAAGAAAACTTTTCGCGTTTTGCTCCCCTCTCCCATCAGCCGGGGGTGAGGGGTGGATAAACCGTTACGAAGAAGCAAAAAACAGTCACCGAGAACGGGAAAAACCTAAACCCGCTCAACCTGCTTTATAATCTTCCCGCATGACGAATCGAACCAACGAAGAATGGCTCTTGGATCTCCGCGCAAATGACGACAGACGAAACAAAGCGCTCGAAGATTTGCGCCTCCTTATCCAAAAAGGTCTGCCCTACGCGCTCTCCCGCTGGCTTTCACCCGACCAGCCTCAATTTTCCGCCCTCGTCGAAGAAGTGACGCAGGAGACCCTCTTGCGCGTCCTTGACCAATTGGATACCTTCGAAGGCAGAAGCCAATTTACAACGTGGGTGCACAAAATTGCAGTCCGCATCGCGCTGACCGAACTCCGCCGCAAACGCTGGCGCGACGCCTCCCTCGATGAATTGACCGAAAACGAAGACCTTCCACCGCCCCCCGGCCTGCTCGCCGATTTACAAGCGGGACCGGAAACCTCCGCTGAGCGCAACGACATGCTCGCACGTGTTCGTCGCATCATCGAAGAAGAGTTGACCGAGCGTCAACGCCAGGCATTGATCCTGCTGGGGATACAGAATGTCCCGATGGAGGAAGCGGCGCGTCGACTCAAGACCAATCGCAATGCGCTCTACAAACTTTTACATGACGCGCGCTTGCGGCTGCGAACTCGCCTCGCCGCCGAGGAAATTTCTCCTCATGATGTGCTGGCATTATTTGAACAAAAGTAAGATTAATAAATCATTAATCATCAAATCAACGTATGAACTTACGAGACCTTGTCCGGCGCATTCGAAACAGCCTCAAACCACACGAAAGCCTCTCTGACGAGGTCGTTTTAGGTTTCCTGCGCATCCTTGAACAAACGAGCAGTGAAGAACTCACCTGCGACGAAATTTACCAAAAACTCGACGAATATGTAGAAAGACAAGTGTCCTGCAAAGATGCCGCGCTCTTGATGCCGCTCATCCGTGAACACTTGGATGCCTGTCATGAATGCTGGGAGGAATACGAAGCCCTGCTCGATGTCATCGAAAAATCGCAGAAAACATAGAACGACAGCTCAATATCATCGTTCTCGCTTTCCATTGCCAGGAACCCCTGATGAGACAAGACCGTTGAAGTTCCCAAAAAAGACCCTAACGGTTTGCTTCGCTACGAAATGCATTCCAGGCAAGACCTGCTGACAAGAGCAAGTACTTGACCATCTCAAATTTTCACACAACCTCCTGCCCTCACCCTACTCTCCCCAAGGGAGAGGGAACAGACGTCTTGCTAGCAGAAATCCCTCTCTCCCTGCGCGAGAGAATCTAGAGGTGAGGGAATTTTAGCGAAGGCGACCTTGTCAAAGTAGCCTCTACTCATGAAAGATCTTCTCGCCGGCACGAATCGGAACCTTCAAGCGATTCTCCGGCGGTGTAATGGGACAAGACCACATCTCGTTGTACGCACAATAAGGGTTGTAAGCAAGATTGAAATCCACCAGGAAGCGATTGCCCGGCAGCGGTTCAGGTTCAAGATAACGCCCCGCAGGATAAGTCTCCTTCCCAGCCAGCGCATCCACAAACGGCAAAAAGAAACCATGCTCGTTTTGATAAATCGTCAACTCCGCTTCCTGTCCCTCCACCTGAAACTTGAAACGCCCGTACCGAAGATACGTTTGTACACTGCCGGTCGTGGTCTGCATTTCGATAAACTGACGTTCCGGAAAAGGCTCAACCACTACTTCGAGTCGTAGCGCTTCATTCTCAGGAAAATAACGCAAGCCGGTAAAATTACGCCTCTGCCCCGGGGTTAACGGGCTCTGGGGATGATGCTTGAAAAACTCATCCTTCTCTGCACGAAAATCGCTCAGCCGATACATCCTGCCTCCATATCAATCAAAAACCTTGCGCACATTTAGACAGAAGAAGTGCGAGAATTCTTACAGATCCCACAATCGCCCCTCTTGCGTAATCTATCTTCTTGTGCTATTGTTACTTTCGCAATGACCCAAAAAACCGTGATGATCATCGAAGACGAAGAAGATGCCGCAGAACTGTTCGCGGAAATGATGCGCGTCAGCGGCTTTCGCGTGAACAAGACCTCCGCCTCGGCGCCTGCCCTCTCCATGATGAAAGCCGACAAGCCTGATGTCGTCCTTTTGGATATTATGATGCCGGAAGTCTCCGGTCTGGATATTTTGCGCGCCATGCGCCGTGATCCAGAACTTGCTGCCATTCCGGTCATCGTCATCTCCGCCAAGAGTATGCCCACCGACATCAAAAACAGTATGGAGGCGGGCGCATCCACCTACTTGACGAAACCGGTCGGCTATCAGGATTTGAAAGAGGCTGTCGAGCGCGCTTTGGGTTTGCATCCGCCTGCCTGAACTATGAGCCTTTTGCGAACCTTTATCGCGGTGGATATCCCCTCGCACCTGCAGCAAACCATTCAAGAACAAACAAAAGTCCTTCGCCAGACAATTGGTGATTCTTCTGTTCGCTGGGTCCCCGCGCACAACATCCATCTGACCTTGAAATTCGTGGGTGACATTTCGCCCTCGAACGTGGACCTGCTCGCTCAAACCTTAAAACGGGAAGCAGAACTCATCCCCGCGTTCGAGATCCAGGTGGGCGGACTCGGTTCCTTCCCAAGCCTGAAGCGACCGCGTGTCCTCTTTATCGGAGTCCAAGCCCCGGCTGAGTTGGAAGCGCTGCGGCGCGGCATCGAAGCCGGCGCGGTAAAACTCGGTTACACAGCCGATGAGCGTGAGTTCTCTCCTCATCTCACCATCGGACGCGTACGGCAACACATTTCAACCTCTGATTTGCTGACGATCCGCCGCGCCCTCGAGGCTACAAAGATTGACTCGCTTGGCACTGTAAGGGTAGACTCTATACATCTCTACAAAAGCGATTTGAACCCCAATGGCTCGATTTATACGCGGTTATACTCCGCACCATTACACACGTGACAGCCACTGTCTCGGCGCTCACGTGCAACGATAGAGGTGATTTCTGAACGCGCTTGAACTTGCTCACAAAATCGTCGCCGCCCTGGAGGACAAAAAGGGCGAAGACATTCTCCTATTGGACATCAAAGGCATTGCCTCCTTTACCGATTATTTCATCCTATGCAACGGCACCAGCGACCGTATGCTGGACGCACTTGCCAAAGCCGTGCTCGAAGCCACAAAAAAGGATTTCAAAAAGAAAAGCCGCGTGGAGGGAGAATCGCGTGAAGGCTGGCTCGTCTTGGATTATGGCGATGTGGTCGTGCATCTCTTCTCGCCCGATATGCGAGAGTATTACGACCTGGAAGAATTATGGAGCGATGGAAAAGTGCTGCTGCGTGTGCAGTAATCCCTAATCCTCCAATCCTCTTAATCACCCATCCCTCCCCCCACCCTCTCCTCCCTCCCTCAACCTCCTACTTCTCAAATACCCACCGATCCACGTCCCGCGTCCATTCCACTAACTCTTCGGGCTTGAACCACAACGCCACTTCGTTTGCGCCATTTTCGGGCGTATCCGAAGCATGTGTCAGATTACGCCCCACTTCGAGGGCAAAGTCATGGCGCAGGGAGCCCGGCGCGGCTTCGGTGGGACGAGTCGCACCCATGGTTTGGCGGATGGCGGCAATCGCATTCGGTCCCTCCCACACCATAGCCATCACCGGCGCGGAGGTAATGTACGCGATCAGCCCATCATAAAATGGCTTGCCTTTGTGAATCGCATAATGTGTTTCCGCCAATTCTCTGCTGACCCGCATGAACTTCGCGGCGACGAGACGTAAGCCGCGCCGCTCCAAACGAGAAATAACTTCCCCGATCAATGCGCGCTGCACACCGTCGGGCTTGACCAATACAAGAGATCGTTCCACAGATTTCCTCCAAAACAAAATTTGAGACCTGACAGGTCTCGACAATACACTTCCGCACGAATATGACCCGCAGACACGGCATTCACTTCACTCGGATACTGCGGAAACCTGCCAGGTCTGATTAACTAACGAAGTAATTCTTCCGCTTTGGTATATGCGTCGAGTGCATCCTGCAAGCGATTGGCACGCATATACGCGTCACCAAGCGCCTGCCAGATGCTCACCTCCACCGGATAGCGGTACAACGCCTCGCGCAGGTCATACACGACCTCATCAAGGTAGCGTCCCTTCTTGATAAGTTTAGCATATGCTTCAAGTGCGCCAGGGATGTTGCTGCGCGAGAGTTCACTGCGCGCCTGAGCCAAAATCGGATCGAGCGGCATATCCAACATGCCTGTTGCTTTGCGCGTGACAGGCTCCTTATATGGTTCAGCCGCTTGCTCACGTTTGGCAGGTTTCTTCGGTTTCGGCGCAGGAGGCGGCTCGGGTTCAGGCTCAGGCTCAGGCTTGGGTTGAAGCGTTTCCGTCTGAGCCATCTCCTTCATCTCTTCGACGGGATGCCAATCAGCAGGACGCGTCGGCTCAATCTTCGGAGGTTCTGCTACCACTTCGCCGGTCTCATCAAGTAACCACGCGGGCAATTCCTCCGAAAGACTCGGCGCGACAGGTCGTTCCTCCTCGATGCCTTTTAGCCAACTCGGGATTTCTTCAACCTCGGACCTTGATTCGACCGAAGCAGATACCTCCCCAATGGGACTCACCTGCGCTGGTTTCTCCGCTTCACGCGCAGGGATGGCCGTCTCGGCCGCCGCGGCTTTTTCTTCTTCGAGACCTCGCAACCATTCAGGCAGTTCTTCAGATGGCATCTCTTCTGCCTTGGGGGTCTCTTGCTCATCGAGGCTCTTGAGCCATACCGCGGTTTCGTCTAAAGGCGAAACCGGTTCAGGCTTCGCCTCTTCTTCTTCGAGGCTCTTCAGCCACGCGTCAATATCCAGAGCAGAAGCCGGCTCTTGCGAGGTCGGCAACTGTTCGCTCACTTCTTCGCTTTGCTTTACCCAGGCAGGCGGCTCTTCGCGGCGTTCCTCCGGTTTGGTCAATAAACCTTCTGTTGCGCCCTGTTTCGCCGCGAGGCTTTCTAGCCATGCAAAGGCATCTTCTTGATCTATCTCGGGCTTGCTTGTGGAAACTTGAGGTTGTTCAGAAGCAGGCTGTTCTTCTGCCAGTGCTTTCGCCTGTTTGATCCATTCCGGTTCCTCCTCAAGGCGCTCCTCTGGTTTCGTGAGCAAGCCTTCAGTCGCGCCTTGTTTCGCGGCGAGACTCTCCAACCACGCGAAAGCATCTTCCTGTTCTTTTTCGCTTTTGCCGAGGGTCTTCGTCTCTTCAAACGGTTTGGCGGAAGGAGAAGGAGGCGCTTCAGTTTCCGAAGCAAGGGCTTTTAGCCAATCGGGTTGCTCCTCAGTTGTTTTCGAATCGCTCACCCCATCGGCGGTTATATCTGTTGGAGAGGCAGTCACCGATTCGACTGCACCTTTGCCAAGATTCGCAATCCAATCAGGGAGGGGCTCCTCTTTTTCTTCCGCAGGAGGCTGTAGCACTTCGGGAGGTGCCATAGATTTGAGCCAGTCAGGCAACTCACCTTTTTCGATCGGCTCGGCTTCAGAGGGCGCTCCTGCTTCCTCCTCAAATGTAAAGGCAGATTTACTTTCATCGAACGCGCCGGTAGCCTTACCCCATCCAGCCGCGCGCAAAAAGTCGGGAATATCATCTTCCGCCTGCGCGGCAGAAGGCATAGAAGAGGAACGAGGCTCCTCGAAAGCAGAAGCAGGCTGACTCTGCGATTGATCGAACACAAAAGGTTCAGAGGCAGGCGCGCTGTAAGGTTCCGCCGCGCTCTTCAGCCAATCGGGTTGTTCACTTTCCAAACCTGCATCGAGTTTGATTGCCTGCGTGCTTGCCCACTCAGGCGGCAAGGTGCTTGGCCTTCCACTCCAATCAAAATGTTCGATAGTCACTGCCGCATCCGGCACCTCGCTCGATTGAAACACTGTGCCAGTCACATGCGCAGCATACGGATCAAGTTCGATCACACGTTTGCGATAAATTTGAGCACTCTCCGGCTTTTCTACGCCAAAGATTTCAACCAGGACGCGGTTGGCATCAAGGCAATAAGGGTAACGCTTCAAAAGCGAGGAAGCTACCTCCGCCGCGTCGTTCTTTTGTCCGTTGCGAAAGTACGCGCGCGCCAAAAGAACCTGTAAATCAGTGCGTCCCGCATCTTCCTGCAAGACACTTTTGATTTCGGAGATTGCCTGCGGATACAACTCACCATGCAAATACATGTGTGCCAGCGCTCCGCGCGTCAGACGGATGCGTGGAGGCGTGACGCCATCGCGTCGTCCATACAGCCTTTGCAATTCCGCCTGTACAGCCGCATTGGAGGGCTGCACTTCAAAGGCGCGCTCCATGTGCCAGATGGCATCATCCAGTTTGTTCTCTTCATCGCGGATGATGCTCATGCCCACATGCGAAACGAAATCATTGGGATCGGCGGCGAGCACCCGCGAAAAAATGTCCACCGCGTCGGCATAACGCTTGGCTTCGAGATACGCCTTGCCCAGCAAGCGGTATGTTTCCAGGTATTTGGGATACGTCTTCAGAATGTGATGACAATGAGCAATCGCCTCCTCCAACTGATTGCGATCAATCATCGTCTCGATTTCGCGGTGGTACGCCCGCAGGGACACTTTCGCCATAACACAAACACTCCTAGATGCAAGTATGCCCCATTCTTAAAAATAACGCAAGCCTTCGGAAGAAAACATCCACTTACTCGTAAAAGAGCGGGAGCGCCTCCACCGGTTCCTCACTGAATTGATGCGCCGCCAGCACCATGCGGCGCGCCTCAGCAAGTTTTGCCTCATCGTTGGCATGAATGGTGAACAACGGTTGATCTTTTTCGACCCGCTCGCCCACTTTATGATGGATGATCAACCCGACGACATGATCAACTGCATCGGATTTCTTCGCCCGCCCTGCGCCCAAAATCACCGCCGCCTCCCCCACGCTTCTCGCGCGGACCTGCGACAGGTATCCGCTTCGAGGAGCTTTCACCACCTCGATGAACTTCGCGCGCGGGAATTTGCGCGGATCGTCCACATACGAGACATCTCCTCCCTGCGCCTGAACGAGCACACGGAATTTTTCCAATGCCGAACCGTTCGCAATTGCCTGTTCCGCGAAAGCGCGAGCCTCGGCAAGGTTTTTAGCGCGCTTTCCTAACAGCAACATGTGCGCGCTGACGTGCAGACAATGCTTCACAAAATCGGCAGGACCACCACCTTTGAGGGTTTCGATGGCTTCGATCACCTCGAGCGCGTTTCCTACGGCGCAGCCAAGCGGCTGATTCATATCCGAAAGCAAAGCCACCACCTCTCGCCCTGCCAGTTTGCCAATGTCCACCATCAACGCGGCAAGTTGACGGGCTTCCTCCAGAGTCTGCATAAAAGCACCATTGCCTGTCTTAACATCCAAAACAATGGCTTGTGCACCAGCGGCAATTTTTTTAGACATGATCGAGGAGGCAATCAGCGGAATGGAGTCCACTGTGCCGGTCACATCACGAAGCGCATAAAGTTTTCCATCGGCCGGTGCCAGATCGAGCGATTGGCCGGTCAACACAATGCCTTTTTCCTTGAGTTGTTTCTTGAATTCTTCCGTGGTTAGATTCACACGATAACCGGGGATGGACTCCATTTTATCGAGCGTACCACCACTGAAACCAAGCCCCCGCCCGGACATTTTCCCCACCGGTAAACCACAAGCCACCACGACCGGCAACACAACGAGGCTGGTCTTATCTCCCACGCCGCCCGAGGAATGTTTATCCACTGCAAAATCAACCACATCACTCAAATCGAGAACCTGACCTGAATGCGCCATAGCCAGAGTAAGGTCGGTTGTTTCACGCGGGGTCATCCCGTTCAAAAAGATTGCCATCGCAAAGGCAGACGCCTGATAATCAGGAATTTCACCCGAAACAAAACCTTTAATGAAAAATTCAATTTCCTCTCGGCTTAATTCACCACGAT
The DNA here is from genome assembly GCA_035574015.1 of Anaerolineales bacterium. GTDB lineage: Bacteria > Chloroflexota > Anaerolineae > Anaerolineales > Villigracilaceae > Defluviilinea. Next base: position 13,521 of record DATLZK010000034.1, on the reverse strand, counting down.
CCCGTTTTTTGATGATGATGTCTACCGCGCGCATGAAGGTCTCCTTGTGAGAATATGCGTGCTTATTTTATCGCATTCTGGATGGAAGCCATGTCATATCAGATATATATAGAGTTTGCCATTACGGATTGCATGTCATGATGATTTGACCAGAACATATCCTTCTTTCGTATCTCGCACGATCCATCCCATTGCCGCGATCTCCTCCCGCAGCCTGTCCGATTCCGCCCAGTTCCTCTCCTTGCGCGCGGCAAGTCGGCGCTCTGCAAGCGCGATGACTTCCGCTGTTGGTTTGTCTTCTTCGAGCGGAGGAGCATTCACCACCATTTCCCATGCTTGCGAAGAGATACCCTGTTCAAGAGGTTCGGGCAGATGCACCTTCCCCAATTCACTCAGCGCAAATTTCGATCCCGCCGGATAGATTGCGGGATCATTTTCACGAACAAGCGAAACAGTACTAACACCGCTGACCTCACATATTCCACTCTCAAAATCCATGATAATGCCGGTATGCTCATCCAGTCCAAGGATCGTATTATCCCCCTTCGGCAGCAAAGCACACCATTCGGCGAAGCGCTCCATGCCAACAAAACAGCGGCTGGTGTCCAAATCCATTCCCCCTTCGGCGTTGTTCCAATGTGGAATGAACGAAAGAGACAAGCCATAATCTGCAAAAAGATTTAAGCCTTCGACCACATGCACATCCTGCCCCACTTTATAAATCTCATACACCGGCAGAGCATACGCGCCCACCGAAATCGTAGCGGCAGAGGCAAACACAAGTGTAGCGCCCTTGCGATGCCGTGCACGAATGACATCCCATGCCAGCGTATCTTTCAAATGCCGAATAGCATAGGTAGGGCTACCCGGTCCCATGAAGATCAGATCAGCATAAAGGAGAGGTTTGATAATCTCAGGGTCGTTAGGGCTAAAGGAAGTCCCTTTTTTTCGGGCGGGAATGATGTCCACGATCGGTTTATAGTTTTGCAAACGTGCCTTGAGAAAATCGCCCACACGTCCCGCAACTTGAGCAGAGTTAAGTTCAAAACCCGCGGGCGTCTCCATAACGGCGATCCGCAGCGGCCTGGGCAAGAGGCGGGCAAGTGTCTCGAAGATACGCCCGCCCGCGAGGGAAGTCTCACCCGATCCAAGAAAAGCAATGCGTCCCAACGCCATGTCAATCTGATGAGGCGTTCAATTCATCTATTACATGCAGGAGTTCCTCGTTGGAAGGAATATCCCGCATCGAAGCGCCATAATGAACATAACGGACATATCCCTGGGTATCAATGAGGCAACTCAACGGCATGCGGCCGAGTTTGAACACGTTGACTTCCTGGCGATACATCCTTGCGACCTTATGATCGGGATCGGGCAAACCGATGAAGGGAATCTTTTCATTCGCCCAATAACGTCTGAAAGCGTTTGCATCATTCGGCCCCACTGCAACGATCACCACGTTACGACGAACGAACTGATCATAGTCATCTCGTAAGCGCGCCAACTGCGCGCGGCAGAACGGTCACATGAAGCCGCGCAAAAAAGCCAGCAGGACAACCTTGCCGCGCAAATCAGACAAACGCACAAGATTCCCCTGCACATCCTCCAATTCGAAATCAGGCGCAAGTTCTCCCGGTGCAATCAAGTTACTCATCACAAAGTTCCTTTGCCTTCTTCCAAATCTCATCGAACATTGCCGCAGTCAATTTTCCAGTTTGGGTGTTTTGCTGGCTTGGATGATAAGAACCCAGAAGCCACATTTCGTTGATCCGATACAACTTGCCGTGCGCAAACGGGAAGGACCGTTGCGCTTGGGCAAGTATTTTCAACACCCTCTCAAATGCGGTGCGCCCCAGACAAACAATCACCTTAGGTTTGAGAATTTGGATTTCCCGTTCGAGATAGGACTGGCAATTGTTCAACTCTTCGGGATTTGGCTTATTCCCCGGCGGGACGCAGCGCACACAAGCAGTGATATACATATTCTTCAGGATAAGACCATCGCTTCGCGACTCAGCCGATGCCTGATTCGCAAACCCCGCGCGATACAACGCCGCATATAAAAATCTACCCGACGCGTCTCCCGTAAACTGACGCCCGGTGCGATTCGACCCATGCGCCCCAGGAGCAAGTCCCACCACAAGCACACGCGCCTTCGCATCGCCGAAGCCAGGAACCGGCTTACCCCAGTAATCCTGATCTCGATACGCCTTGCGTTTCTTCCGCGCCACTTCCTCACGCCATGCTACAAGCCGCGGGCACTTACAGCAAGCGATAATTTCTTTGTTCAGCACCTCTAGACTCATATCCATAATCCTAACATTAAATCAACCCTCCTTATTGAGTTTCCGTCCCTCACACCTTCGGATATTGATCACGCACACTCGGCACTCCCTTACACTGACTCACCTCCCAAGGAACAAGCGGATAGATTACAGAATCAACATCGCATCCCCGAATGAATAAAAGCGATAACCCTCCCTGATCGCCAATTCATACGTTTCGAGTATCTTCTCGCGCCCGGCAAACGCGCTGACCAACATGATGAGCGTGGATTTGGGTAAATGGAAGTTCGTAATCATCGCGTCCACAACCCTGAATTGATAACCAGGGAGAATGAACAGAGATGTTGGACCAGCGAAGGGAGACACTGGAAAATAAGAGGTGGGATGTTCGAGATGAGAAGACTGGAGGATTGGGGGATTGGCAGCGGATTCAAGCGTGCGGACAGAGGTGGTTCCCACGGCAACAACTTTTCCCTTTTTTTGCTTTGTTTCATTGATCAAGGCAGCTGTTTCTTGCGGCAACTCACACCATTCCGAATGAATCTTATGCTCCTCGGGATTGTCTTCTGTTACGGGAGCAAATGTATCCAACCCCACATGCAACGTGACGAACGCAATCTTCACCCCTTTTTCCTGCAATGCCTCCAGCAAGCGCGGCGTAAAGTGCAGTCCGGCCGTTGGCGCCGCAGCAGACCCCGGTTCCCGCGCATAGACGGTCTGATACCGCTCAGGGTCGCTTAACTTCTCGTGGATATATGGCGGCAAAGGAATGTTCCCTATTTTGGGAAAATAGGGTTCAATGGGCTCAGAGAAGCGAATTAGCCGTTCCGAACCATTGAGCTCCTCCACGATCTCCACACCAATCCTTTCCTGGGGCGCATGCAAGGCATCATGATCAAGTTCCACAAAGATTCGTTTCCCCACACGCAAGCCTTTTCCACCGACCAGAGCTTCCCAGGTCAACGAATCGCGTCGGCGCAGGAGAAGCAACTCCACGCGTCCCCCCGTCTCTTTGCGCGCGTAGATTCTGGCAGGAATGACGCGTGTTTGATTCAGGACGAGTAAATCCCCTGGATGCAGGTAATCGCTTATGTCGCGGAAGATGCGATGCTCCACCTCCCCGGTAGCGCGATGCAAAACAAGCAGACGCGACGAATCGCGCGGCTCCAGCGGCGTCTGCGCGATGGACGATTCGGGAAGATAGTAGTCGAAATCGGAAGTCTTCATAAGCGGCGGTTTGCGCCGCGATTATACTCCACGGGCTGGGCTACACCACATCCACACCTGTCGCCCGCGCGAGCAGTTTATGAATCAATGCAATGGGCAACAACAAAATGACATGCACAAACCCACACAACCCGAAGATCACTGCTACCGAACTGAGAACATTGCTGATCAACGGAGCAACACGATTCAGCATCCATGGTCCAGCGCCAAACAACCACGCAAACGCAGACAGTACGCCGATCGAAATGATCAATTCCAACCACGCATGACGATCCGACGATGAAGGCATCATGGTACTGCTGACTGCAAACGTCAAATAAAACCAAAGATAAAAATCTTTCACCGTGGGCAACGCACTGACGCCCATCCAAAACAGATTGAACTGACCGTTACGAAGCACATCCCACAGCACTCGCATTTCGAGTTGATAGAGTGCAACATAGGCAACGAAGAGCGTCCCGAAGATGAGCGGCGCGGCACCGATCAACGAATCGCGCACGATATCTGATCTGGCAGTTTCCACATAGCCAAGCTGCAACCGCCCATCCGGCAGATGTTGAGGCAGGAGAGAAAAACGCCCGGTAGGCACGCGCAACAGTTTTGCCATGATGAAATGACTCAATTCATGGAGAAACACCCCCGGCAGAAAAATCAGCGAGAAGATCCCCATTGTCAGGCGCGCATCCCGTGTAAGGATAAGAAATACTGCCTGCACCTCGCGATGCAGCAGCCGCTGGAGCAGGATCAGCGGCACGAGCGTCAGCACGAACCAGATAAAGCCTTGCAATTGATCCATAAATTTCCCCGATGATAGACGATGACTGTTGGAGAGCAAACCATCAGTTGCTGTTGTGATCTCTCCTCACGAGCGATCACCCCTTCACCGCCGCTTTTGTGATGCCAATGAATTCATCCGCTTTAAGACTTGCGCCACCTACCAGGGCACCGTCAATTTCGGGCTGCGAAAAAAACTCGGACGCGTTTGAAGCAGTCACCGAGCCACCATACAAAACGCGAATGGATTGCGCACACTCCTCCCCAAACAGGTCGCTCAAGGCGGGACGAATAATCTGTGCCACCACGTAATTTGCATTCTCCCCGCTGGAGGCTTTCCCTGTACCAATTGCCCACACCGGTTCATACGCGACAACAACGCGACGCGCCAGCGCAGAATCTATATCGGCGAAGCCTAACTTAATTTGTCGGCGAACCACCTGAGAGGTGAGCCCCGATTCGTATTGATCGAGAGTCTCGCCTACACAAACAATCGGAATGAGATCGAACCTGATCGCCGCGCGCAGTTTTCGATTCACCGTTTCATCCGTTTCGCCGAAATACGTGCGCCTCTCGGAGTGACCGATGATGACATATCGGCAAAATTCCTTCACCATACCCGGCGCGACTTCGCCGGTGAATGCACCTTTTTCCTCCCAGTGCATATTCTGCGCGCCCAGCCCAATATCCACACCACTGAGCATTTCCGACAATGCCGGGAGTGAGGTGAACGGCGGACATAAAACTTTTTCCACGCCCGCAATGCGGCTCAATTCGGGAATCAACGCAGAAGCAAGTTCACGCGCCTCCGCGGCAGTTTTATTCATCTTCCAATTGCCAGCAACAAAGGGTGTACGCATGTAGTAAGCCTCTCTAGGGGGATGGCGACAATTTTACTTGAATCTCCTTCCAGGCAACCAGCGAGGGACTTTTCATCGTAACGACTCGAATATAACGAATATCGTTGAGCGGAGACTGCGGTTTGAAGACAAGCACTTGCGGCTCGACCGTGTGACCCTTGAACACGTGAACAAGATTGAGATCCCGCGGTTTCGCACCCACCCAAATTTGATGGACGGTTTCACCAGAAGGAGATTGTGAAATATCAAGTACGATTTCCTCAACATCCACAAGATCACCCAGATCAATTTGAATCCATTGGGGAGCATTCTCGCCCGAACTCCAAATGGTCTCTGGATTGCCATCGAGGACGTTGGAAGGCGGATGGTCTTGCAGAGAGTTGGAAGCCGTCGCCGTAAACAAAGGGGGCTTCACCGATTCGGGCGCAGGAGGATTGAGAGGGGAACGCGAGGCGGTAATCAACCGCGCAAACAAGCGATTACTGCGCGCCAAAGCAAAAAAACCCACACAGAGGAGGAGCGCCAACCCTGCGCTAATCCACATCCACACAGGGCGCTTCTTTTCGGACCTCGAAACCGCTACCGCTACCTCAGCCTTTTCCTCCGCTGCGAGCCCTTCCTGCCGCGGCGCAGTTTTCTCCACAGTGATTATTGTTTGAGGGGCAGAGGCAACCTGCGCCTTCGCTTCGGCTTCACCCCACGCAGACTTAAACGCCTCAACCATTTGTGCGGCATCCTCGAAACGATCAGCGCGTTCCTTTGCCAGTGATTTGAGCAACACGCGTTCCACTGCTTCCGATATATTCGGATTGACCGCGCGAGGCATTGGAAGAGGCGTGTAAATATGATCATGGATGATCGAGAAGGGAGTATCAGCATTGAACGGCACTTTGCCCACTACCATTTCATACAACATTACCCCGAAAGAATATAAATCTGTCCGCTGATCAAGGTCTGCCATTCCCATTGCCTGTTCGGGGGAAATATATTGAGGCGTCCCCATGATCATATCGGAGGAAAGGGTAGATTCGCCAGACTGAGCCATGCGTGCCAGACCAAAATCGGCAAGATAGATCTGCCCATCTGTACCGAGCAACACATTCGACGGCTTAACATCACGATGCAGTACTCCCTGCTTGTGCGCGTACGCCAGCGCTGAGCCAACGGCATCTACAATTCGCAAAATTTCTTCCGAAGACAGTGGTCCCTTGTCCAGGCGCGCCTTGAGCGTCTCCCCTTCGATAAACTTCATGACAAGATAAGGGCGGTTTTCATGTTCGGCATAATCGTAGACCGGAACGATATTGGGATGCTCCAACTTGGCAATCACCCGCGCTTCACGCTGAAAGCGCAAAGCAAACGAGGCATCCTGATGAAACGCGGGATGAAGCGCCTTGATGGCAACATACCGATCCAACGAAGCGTGATAGGCTTTGAACACGGTTGCCATGCCGCCCTGACCGAGTTGCTCCACGATTCGATAGGGTCCTACGTTTTCACCTACGGCAAAAGGCATGAGCACCTCTGCATGTAGACAGGTTGTCTTATTTTACATGACAATTCGCAAGTGTGGGCATAACATTTGAATTACCAGCCATCGCGAAAAGCCGCGTACGATGTCGGGTACACGCGTGCTCGCGAAATATGATTCTGCAAATGGGCTAAGAACAAAACATCTTTCGTTTGTGCAATCCAACAGAGTACACTTTGCCGTGCCCTGTCTGTGTGCTGTGGCAACCTGGATTTTCCACCACGTCATATCGGCCTCAATCCTTGCATTTTCCCTCACCCCAAACCCCTCTCCAGTGGAGGCAGGGGGTGAGGGTGGAAAGCAACGCCGACAACAATCCTTTGTCCATGCTTGCAATAGAGTACCTGCCAAAATATAATCTCGTTCGTTTAAGGTTCCAGCACCTCAAACATGCATTTTTAGCAAGACATTTACACAAATCGTCCCGAAGGTTTGGCAATCAGCCAGAGTCTGATGCTTGAAAGCCTTCGGGACGATCCGTAAGAACGGTTACTTATCCATCAACGCCGCGACGCCAGGCAGTATCTTGCCTTCTAAAAATTCGAGGGATGCACCACCACCGGTTGAGACATGGGTCATCCGCTGCGCGACGCCGGCCTTTTTGACCGCACTTGCCGAATCGCCACCGCCTATCACGGTGATAGCGCCGGATTCAGCCAGCATCCTTGCGAGGGCAAATGTGCCTTCTGCAAACTTTGGCATCTCGAAAACGCCAACCGGTCCGTTCCATACAATTAACTTGGCGCCTTTCAACGCTTCCTTATACACTTCGAGCGTTTTCGGTCCCACATCCAACATGCGCCAGCCGGGCGGGATTTTATCTACATCAACGATTTGGGTGTTCGCTTCGGGATCGAAACGGTCGGCGATGACCGCGTCCATAGGCAAGATCAATTTCTCGCCGGCCTTCGCCATGATGGCCTTTGCCACATCGAGCGAGGCTGTTTCTACGAGGCTGTCTTGCATGTTCAAGCCCCTGGCGGCGAGGAAAGTGTTTGCCATGCCACCGCCGACGATCAACTTGTCACATTTGGAAAGCAAGGTTTCCACAACCAATATTTTGTCGCTGATTTTTGCGCCGCCCAGGATTGCAATATATGGATGTTCCGGATTGGCGATAGCGCGTCCGAGATATTCCAATTCCTGTTCCATCAAAAAGCCGGCTACAGCGGGAAGGAATCGAGCGACACCTTCTGTAGAGGCGTGAGCGCGGTGAGCAGAGCCAAAGGCATCGTTCACGTAAATATCTGCCAGAGCCGCCCATTGTCGCGCTAATTCCAAATCGTTTTTCTCCTCCCCCTCGTGAAAGCGCGTGTTTTCGAGCATCAGCACTTCGCCAGGTTTGAGTTCTCTTGCCATCGCTTCCACTTCGGGACCCACACAATCGGGCGCCATTTTGACGGGAATCCCCAAAAGCGAGGACAAAACCTCCGCCGCGGGACGCAGGCTGAGGGTCGGATCTGAACCGCCTTTTGGTCTCCCCAGATGACTCATCAAGATCAGCGATGCACCCTGCTCCAATACATATTGAATCGTCGGCAGTGAGGCACGGATGCGTTTATCGTCTGTCACTTTGCCATCTTGCATGGGAACGTTGAAATCCACGCGCATGAGCACGCGTTTACCTTTGAGATCAATATCTCTGACAGTCTTTTTATTCATGGCTTATTCTCCCCACGTGCTGCGTAATGCGTGTTCTTTATGATTACGCAGCACGCAATCGCTAAAGGCTCTTCGCCATCAGGGCGGCAAGATCCGCGGTGCGGCACGAGTAACCCCATTCGTTATCGTACCAAGCGACGATCTTGGCGAAGGTGCTTTTTTCTTTGCCCAGCATTTGTGTGAAAGGCAAATCAACAGATGAAGAATGTGGATCGCCTTTGTAGTCAATGCTGACGAGCGGCTCATCCACTGCTTGCAAGATGCCTTTCAAGCGCGGGGTCTGCGCGGCATCGCGGAAAGCCTGACGCAGTTCTTCGGTTGTGGTGGGCACTTCGAATTCGGCGGTTAGGTCAATGATGGAAACGGTGGATGTTGGAACGCGCAGGGCATAACCGTCTAGTTTGCCGGCCATGTCGGGGATAACCAATTTCAAGGCTTTCGCCGCGCCGGTCGAGGTGGGAATGATATTCAAGGCGGCTGCGCGGGCGCGCCGTAGATCGGAGTGTGGGAGGTCAAGGATTCTTTGATCGTTTGTATAGGCGTGGATCGTGGTCATGAAGCCGCGTACGACTTTGAATTTATCGTGGACCACTTTCACTGCAGGGGCCAGACCATTTGTGGTGCAAGATGCGTTCGAGACGACATGATGAACTTTAGGGTCGTACATGTCTTCATTTACGCCGAGCACAATCGTCAGGTCTTCGCCTTCAGCGGGAGCAGAGATGATGACTTTTTTGGCGCCGCCTTTGGTGATATGGTTGACCGCACCTTTGACAACCTTGCCCTTTTTATTGACGCCATCTTCTTTGACTGTGAACAAGCCGGTGGATTCAATGACGATGTCAACACCGAGATCGCTCCATGGGATGGCAGCGGGATCGGTCTCTTTGAAGACTTTGATTTTTTTACCGTCAACGACAAGGCTATCTTCGGCAACCTCGACCTTGCCGTTGAAACGCCCATAGTTTGAGTCGTATTTGAGCAAATGAGCCATGGTCTGGGTATCGCCAATATCATTGAATGCCACCACTTCGAGTTCGTTTGGGTATCGGTCACGGATTGCTTTGAACACCTGCCGTCCAATGCGTCCAAATCCGTTGATGCCAACTTTTACTGTCATGTCAGACCTCCGAAATAAACTTGTGATGAAGAAGACAAGGCGATTTTATCACATGGAAAATATGCAAAAGCGATTATGCGGATCAATGTGATGGTTGCCTTCGCATTATAGGATGAATGTAACTGCCAGGAAGCCCAAAAACTATTATGTTATCCTTGCCCCTCTTAAACGGGAGAGGGGCGCTGCGCTGAGCCTGTCGAAGCAATGAAGGTGACCCGGTGAATTTTCTAGAAGTGCCGTAATATCCCAAACTGACGTTGTGTTATTCCGAGGGGATGGTATGTTCATCGAGAATCTTGATCAATGCTTCGGCAAGTTTACTCGGGTCGTGCCTCCAAGGGTGTTGTTCATCGGTCAGGTCTGCCAATTGAACGCGCCAATCTGCCAGCGCTTTTTCATCCACGCGCACCCAAGCGGTTCCCTCTGCTAATTGTCCCTCATAATGATCATTACATAACAGCACATCAAACAGACGGTCGCCGATGTGCTCTTCAATGACGCGAATGTGATCGTAGGCAGAGTACATATCCGTCTCCCCCGCTTGTGTAGCAATGTTGCAGACATATACTTTGAGGGCGCGGCTGGCTCGAATGGCACCGGTCAGATCATTAACGAGGAGATTCGGTAAAAGGCTTGTGTAGAGGCTCCCCGGTCCGACCACGATCATGTCAGCGTTTAAGAGTGCTTTGATAACAGGCGGATAAGCAGGAGCGTCATTCGGTTCGAGCCATACCCGACGAACTTTGCCTGCGATTTGGGGAATGCGGCTCTCTCCCTCCACCCGAACCCGATTCACCGCATGGGGCAATTGCACTTCAGCAACCAATTTGACGTTATGCAATGTGGAAGGCAACACTCGTCCACCCACAGATAACACTTTGCCCGATTCTGCAATGGCGCTCTCGAAACTACCCGTGATTTCTGCTAAGGCGGTCAGGAACAAATTTCCAAACGAGTGCCCGTCGAGGCCGCTCGCCCCACTGAAGCGATATTGAAACAACTGCGTGAGCATTTGCTCATCATCGGATAAAGCCGCGAGACAATTCCGAATGTCTCCCGGCGGAAGGATGCCAAAACTCTCGCGCAAACGTCCAGATGAACCACCGTCATCCGCCACAGTGACAACCGCCGTAAGGTTGCGCGTGTACGCTTTGAGGCCGCGTAGAAGTGTGGATAAACCATGTCCACCGCCGATGGCAACGATGCGCGGACCGCGCTCTCGACGGCGATATTTCGTCAATTCTTCTACAAGAGGACGCCCTGGGCGTATAAAAGGCTTAAGCAGGGAGCGGTTGAGTCCCCACATTCCCAGCATGATCATCACAACACCTAATCCGCCAAAGATGACAACACGCGCCTCGCGGGGCAGGAATTGCAGCGAAGCGTAGGAAAGAATTGTGAGGAGAATCGGATTGGTCGAATCGGTGCGATAGAGGTCTAGCAAGAAGATCGCCAAGCCTACGCCTAAACAGGTAATCCCCATCAGCACAAGCAGAAGCCAACGCTTGATGCCTAAACCGGGAATAAACCATCTTCCCAGTTCACGAACTCCTCTGCTAAGTCTATTGTTTGAATTGTTTGCCTTCTTCATCGGGATCAATCTTCAACTTATTGCGCGCTTCACATCGGCACGCTTTTCTAGGCAACGTTCCCTGGCTCATAAGGTGTCCATCGCCTCAGGCAGGAATTCGTGACCCTCGCCCTGCTCACGGCCTACCAAATTGTCTTCAACCCGCTCACTTTGATTTTTCTATCGCGGCTGATGAGAGGCAGTTTCAAAGCCAGCGCCGTCGCGGCGATAATCCGGTCAGGCAAGTCAGGAATGTCGTCGCGTAGGACATTGGCAATTTGATCAACAACATCTACGTTCAGGTCCACCGGCACAAGACCGCTTTCGCCGGACTTCAGCGCGTCGTCCAACAAGGCTTTCATTTCAGGTGAAATGCGTCCTTTCTCCACCAAATACACAATCTCAACAAGGCAGATTGTCGGCAATAAATGCGGGCCTCGCCTTGGTCACATGCATCAAAAGCGGCGCGGGCTTGTGAACCAAGGCGAGGACTGTTTTCCAGGTACCAAATCAGAGCGTGAGTATCGGTCACATAATCGCTCATCAAATATCGCTCCGAGGAAAGTTTTTCATCATCCTCTTGCGCAGCGCGGAAATATCCTTTGAAGTAATGCCAGCGCCAGCCCACAGTCCGCGCAGGGACTTGCGAGCGCGAACTTGTTTTTCGCCAAGACTTTTTTCGATCTCTGGCAAAACGAGCGAAATGACTTTCAAATGTTCCTTTGGCGGGAGTTGACGAAGCAGTTTCAGAACATTAGTAGGTGTTGGAGTAATCATAAATCACCTCACGGTTCAATTATACACTGCACATTTCTCTCCCCCTCACTCCCCCGTCGGCGTCCAGATGTTCTTCACCTGGGTCGCCTCGTGCAGGAACTCATGACCTTCGCCCTGCTCGCGATCCATCCAATCGCGGGGCAAGCCGTAGTTGACCCACGTCCGCTTCATGTTGGCGGCGGATTCGTACTCGACCCAGTAACTGCCCTCCGCCGTGCCGAAGTACCAGACCGCGTCCACGTCTTCGTGCTGGACGAGGGTCTTGGTCAAGTGGTCGCGGTCGCCTGTGACGATGTTGACCACGCCGTCAGGCACGTCGGACGTATCCAATACCTGATAGAAGTCCGTCGCGGAGAGCGGATGTTTCTGGCTGGGGATCATCACCACCGTGTTGCCGCGCGCAATCGCAGGCGCCATCAGCGAGATGAACCCCAACAGCGGATACTCGTCGGGGCAGGCAATGCCGATCACGCCCACAGGCTCGTTGACCGCCACCGTGATGCCGCGCAGGGTGGTCTCCTGCACTGTGCCGCCGTATTTGTCCGCCCACGCCGCGTAAGTGAACAGCCGCTCCACCGCCGCGTCCACTTCGGCTTGGGCGGATTTCTTCGTTCGCCCTGTCATCTCAACGATTCGCTCGACAAACTCAGCGTTGCGCGCGTCGAGATTCTCGGCGATGAAATACAGAATCTGCGAACGGTTGTAGCCGTGACGCATCGCCCAGCCCGAAGTCCGCGCTTTGTGCGCCGCTTCCACCGCGTCGCGGATGTCCTTGCGGTTGCCGTCGCCGACCTGACCGATCAGCCGCCCGTCCGCGCCGAAGACGGGCAGGGTGTAATGCCCATCGGGGCGAACCTGCTTGCCGCCGATGTACATCTTCGGGGTGCGGTCTACGCGGGGGAGATCACGCCCATTTGCCCGACCCGTTTCAGGTCTAGCGGGACGCGCCGGGATGTGTTCGCCCCATTTCACAGGCTGAGTCGGTTCGTTGGTCAGCGGATCGAGGCTCAACGAAGTCAAATCGGGACGCGGGCGATCCATCCATTTCGGTCGGACGTATTCGAAGAGTCCTTCGCGTCCGCCTTCGCGTCCGAAGCCCGACTCGCGGTAACCGCCAAAGCCCGAGGCGGCGTCGAAGAGATTCGTGCAATTAATCCACACCGAACCTGCCTTGATTTTGCTCGCCACATCGAGCGCGAGATTGATGTTGTCGCTCCACACGCTCGCGGCGAGACCGTAGCGCGTGTTGTTCGCCAGTTCGATGGCTTCGGCGGGCGTGCGGAACGTGAGCGAGACCAGCACGGGTCCGAAAATTTCTTCCTGCACGGTTGCGGCGGCTGGGTCGAGACCCGTGATGAGCGTGGGCTTGTAGAACAATCCCTTTTCGGGCAGCGGGATGTTCGGCTGATAACACTCGCCGCCTTCGGCAATGCCCGTCTTCACCCAGCCGTCAATCGTGTCCCATTGAGTCTTGTCCACGATGGCGCCCATGTCAATCGCCTTGTCGAGCGGATCGCCCACGCGCAGATGTTCCATGCGCCGCTTGAGTTTTTGGATGAACCGCTCCGCGATGTTTTCCTGCACGATGAGCCTGGACCCCGCGCAGCAGACCTGACCCTGATTGAACCAGATCGCGTCCACCACGCCTTCAACGGCTCCATCCAAATCGGCATCGTCGAACACGATGAAGGGACTCTTGCCCCCCAACTCCAGCG
>DATLZK010000033.1:0-18944 GCA_035574015.1 Anaerolineales bacterium | reverse complement strand
ATTGGCTGTCCTCTATGCGGCCCTGCAAAGAATCCACCGAAAAGCCGCCGAACACCACCGAGTGAATTGCCCCGATCTTCGCGCATGCCAGCATAGCAAACATGATCTCGGGAATGCGCCCCATGTAAATCGTTACGCGGTCACCCTTTTTCACACCCATCGCTTTGATAATATTTGCCATGCGGCTGACCTCGCGGTTGAGCGCATGATAGGAGAATGTGCGCTCCAATTTCCCATCCTCCGATTCCCAGATGAGCGCCAGTTTGTTTTTACGGTATGATTTCAAATGACGATCAATACAATTGTGTACGATGTTGACTTTTGCTCCGACAAACCATTTGTAGAAAGGTTTATTTGAGTCGTCCAGCACCTTGTCCCACTTCTTAAACCATTCCAATTCTTCCGCTTCTTCCGCCCAGAATCCCTGCAAGTCTTTGCGGGCTTTTTCGGCGAGCGCGTCCCAATCCTTCAGACGTGCCTGCGCCACTACTTCCGGCGAGGGATAGTAGACCTCGCCCTCCAGTTGTTTCTCTTTTACTGTGCTCATGGGTCACTCTCCTCCGGGGTAGGCTAATGTGGCAATTTTACTCTGCTTTGCAAAATTTTTAATAGCCGCTCTGTTGCGAAGATAATGGACACGGGTATTTATGCTCGCTTTCCCCCACCCCAAACCCCTCTCCCAGGGGGAGAGGGGCAGGGGTGAGGGTGAAAGGCAACGCCGACGACAATCCTTTGTCCATGTTTGCAACAGAGCATTTGATAGCCCTTATCTGAGAGTGGCACAATTCGCTCAAGGTCTTTTCATCAATTTACTCAAAACCTACTCAATCCAATCCAAAATCTTATACCAAACGCCCACTAATGGCAGGAACCACGGCGAACCGCTATACAATCCCAACGGCGCGCCGGGGAAATCGAATTGTGCGAATGGATGCTCCTTGATATTTCCGCTCAGCATCGCCTCGGCAACCGTCTTACCAAGATGAGTGGCCATTGCCACGCCGTGTCCCGCATAGCCAAGCGAATAGTATATTTCATCCAATTCGCCGACATGTGTCATCATGTCAAACGCGAAATCCAGGGTGCCACCCCACACATACTCGACCTTCACCTCTTTCAATTGCGGATACACCCGGAGCATCTCACGCTGCAGAATCTCGGCGCTGCGTTCGATGGTCTTTGACGTTTCGGGGAAGAACGCCGCGCGCCCGCCAAAGATCAGACGATTCTCCCACAACCGAAAGTAATTCAAATAATGTTTGTAATCAAAAATCATCCTGTTCTTTGGACTTATCTCTCGCGCCAGATCCGCCGGCAATTTTTCGGTTGCGATGATAAACGAACCAATAGGAATAATCTTTTTTTGCAGACTCTTTGTGACGTTTCCCGTATAACCGGAGGTTGCCACCAAAACGGATTCCGCGCGTAATGAGCCTCTTGTCGTTTCGATGACAAAGCGCTTCTCTCTACGCTCGAGCCGCGTCACGCGCGCCCGCGCGTGGAGCCCAGCCCCGGCTTTTTCTGCCGCGCGCGCCAAACCCGTCACATATTGCGCAGGGTTCAGTCCGCCGCTGACTTCATCGAGTAGCGCGCCGTGATAGAGATCGGTGCCGATTTCCTCGCGCATTCTCTCGCGAGGGATAAGTTTTACCCTGTGGTTGAATTCCTTTTCCATGAATTCGGCTTCCTCGCTGAGTGCCTCGAAATGTTTAGGTTTATTGGCTGTCAGGAGATGACCATATCGCGCGAAGCCGCAATCAATATTTTCTTCCTGGATGATCTGTTCTACGGTGCGGATGGAGTCCAGCGAACATTGAAACAAGCGTTGTGCAATTTCTCTCCCATACTTTTTCATCACCGTTTTCATGCCCAGTTTCAAACCGGTCAGCACCATTCCCCCGTTACGCGAACTTGCCCCCCAGCCAATTGTCTCCGCTTCGAGGACGGCGACTTTAACACCGCGCTGTGCAAGCGTTCGTGCGGCGCTCAAGCCCGTATATCCTCCTCCAATGATTGCTACATCAGCGCTTGCCGGCAGGGATGCAGTGGCATGTTCTTCGCCCGGCATTTGTACGGTAGTGTGCCAGTAGATTTGTTGATTCATGGTGTTCTCTGTATAAGTAGTTTATCGTGACTGCTCATCCCTCACCCCCAGCCTCTCTTCCATGGGGAAGGGGAGCAAAATGCAGCAAATTTATCGTTTCGCGACGAAAATCGCATTCTGCGTGCTGGTGCCCTCTCCCTTTAGAAGAGGGTTAGGGTGAGGATGGGTAATTACAGTTTATCAACCTGCACTACGTCAAAATGCTTTTCCAGTTCAGTTCTCCCACAGTTTTTTGCAAGCGGTGATCATCTTCCACAATGTAATATGTAAGATTGGTGAATAAACGCTGCGCAACCTCGCGAACGGCTTCGAGTGGCACGATCTCATCTAATGTCCCATGGATGACAACCGTCGGAACAGAAACGGGTTCGAGGTCCAGATAAGAACCGAAGGGTTCGCGCAGGAGGGCAGGGGCAAGCAGGATCAATTTTCGCACTTGTGCAGGATGTTTGCAGGTGTAAACCGTCCCCATCAGCCCACCAAAGGATGAGCCGATGATCGTCCAATCCTTCTTCTCTGCAAGGATGGGTTCGAGTTGACTCATGCGTTCCTCGAATGACCCTTTGAAATCGGGCGTAAGCATTCCAGGGAACCATTCGCGGAATTGGCGCGCCTTGCCGCTATTGCTGTCGCTTTCGAGGCCGTGCAGGTAGATGAGGCGGGTTGGATCCAGCATATTAAACGGACGCTATCGTTCAGATTGTCTTTGCAAGTACAAGAGATATGCCTGTGTAAGCGCGCCGATGACAACCAGCCCGGCGGTCACAAGGATTCGCTCCATGGGTGGAAGCGTAAAGAGCGAGGTAAGGTAGTATGCGCCGATGACGCTTGAAATGGCGATCATCGCCCATTCTCCCAGGATGCCGATGATCACCGCACCGGTGACGCTCCCCACAATGAAGGGCAGGAGAGGAAGAGGTGGTCCATGTGGCGCGAAATACTCGACTAGAAAATATCCCCCAGCAAGAAAACCCGAAAGAGCAAACCCCACACGTTCATGCAGCAGGGCAATGAGCATGGCAATGACGCCCAAGCCAATGATAAAAGCGTTATCAGACCAGGCAGGCCATCCTGCCGGCAGGAGCGGAGTAAGGCGAACGGCAAATAGCGCAGCCATGCTGCCTGCGAAGAGAAAGGTCAATTCGCGTCCGAGGAAAAGCACAATGCCCCCGATGATTCCACTGATCAACAACATGGATGTTCTCCTTTGAAGAAAAATGGGGCGTGGTGCCTGTGCTATTGGCGTACGAGTTCACGCAGACTTGCTTGAAGTTCCTTGGGCAGTTCTGGCATCATGCGTCTAAGCGAAACTGCAAAGGAGGACTTCCTGGTGGATTTCAGAATCTGTTGAATGAAGTAAACCGTTTCATCTGGTGAGGCGTTATACAGTGCTGTGAGCAATTCTTGCAAGTCATATTGTAACGTTGCGGGAGAGGCTTTGACAATAGGCTCTACCAGATCGAGGACGGCGGGGAGATTGTGGAAGTCCGGCGATGAGATAAGGGGCAACAATGCTTGCAAGCCATTCGACCACAAACGCGGACGTGCCGGATGCAACCACTCGCCAACCAGTGTCAGGAACAGATCGGGTGTTTCCTTGCGCAGGCGGGTGAGGCTGGTGGTAAGCAGGGCGGCGCGCACGCTTGGGTCGCGAACTTGCTGAGTCCAAGCAGTCAAGCGCGCGAGCAACCTTTCCTCCTGCGGCGGGATTCGCCCCAGCAAGAACGCGGCGAGCAGACGGGTCTCGAGCCAACCCTCATCCCATAAGGCATCAGCAAGTTCGAGCGCTTGCAAAGGTTTGCTCTCTGCCAGCGGACCCAATTCTGATTCAATTTGCCTCAACACTACAGGCGGCGTGCGGTAGGTTGGAAGTACAGAGGCAGGCGCCACAACCTGACTTCGCAAGGTGTGGTTTACATAATAATCCAAAATCTCGCGATGCTCCCTTATAAACTCTTCCGGCTGATCGAAAAGATCGGCCAGGCGCACGGTTTGTTTTCTGAGGCGGGCAAGGTCAATGGCGGGCATACGTTCAGTAATCCATGGTTCATAAACGGTCACCGCTCTGCTGGTGACCGTTTGCCGAGATCACTGGGTTTAGTACGACCTCGCGAAATAGACTTTGCGTTTTGCGGGTTTTCCACAAACCACACATGTTCCTTCCCAATCGGGTTGGTTGAGGGGGATGTTGCGCGTGGTGGCTTTCGTTTCCTGCTTAACTTTGGCTTCACACTCTGCCGATTCACACCAGTAAGCAAAAGCCCATCCATCCTCGACGATCTTCTTCAAGTCTTCGTAGGTTTTGGGTTCGTGAATGTTTGCATCGCGGAAGGCGATAGCACGCTTGAGGAGCGAATCCTGAATCTCGGACAGGAGCCGGCTGACGGTCGCCGCGAGACCCGCTTGCGGGACGAAGGATTTGCCCTCTTTGCCGGGTCTGTCGCGGCGGGCAAGGGCAACCGTTCCCTTTTCTACATCGCGGGGGCCGATCTCCACGCGCGCGGGCACGCCGCGCATTTCCCAATCGTTGAATTTGAATCCAGAACTGACGTTGTCGCGGTCATCCATTTTGACGCGAATCCCTGCATCCTTAAGTTCTTTGAAAATACGATTGGCAGATTCCATGACAGTTGTCTTTTCAGCGTCGTTTTTGTAAATGGGAATGATGATCGCTTGAATGGGCGCGAGGCGGGGGGGCAGGATCAGCCCTTGATCGTCGCCGTGAACCATGATAATTGCGCCGATGATGCGTGAGGAGATTGCCCAGGAGGTCGTTTCGCAATATTGCAGGGTATTATGGGGATCGAGATATTTGATATCGAAGGCTCTGGCAAAGTTTTGTCCAAAGTAGTGAGAGGTGCCAGCCTGCAGGGCGCGCTTATCCTGCATCATCGCTTCGATGGAGGTGGTAATCTGCGCACCGGCAAATCGTTCGGCTTCGCTCTTTGTGCCTTTGAAGACCGGGATTGCCGCTTCTTCGTAACAAAAGCGTTCGTAAATATCCAGAATGCGGTACATTTCCTCCTTGGCTTCGTCGGCTGTAGCGTGTGCGGTGTGGCCTTCATGCCAGTAGAATTCTGCTGTGCGCAAGAAAAGTTTAGTGCGCATCTCCCAGCGAAGCACCGATCCCCACTGTACGATCAGGAGGGGCAAGTCGCGCCAGGATTTCACCCATTTGGAATACATGTATCCGATGATGGTCTCGGAGGTGGGGCGCACTGCCAAAGGCTCTTCCAGTTTTTCGCCGCCGCCGTGCGTGACAACAGCCAGTTCCGGCGCGAAGCCTTCGACATGTTCCTTCTCTTTTTCAAAGAAAGACATGGGGATCAAAAGGGGAAATGCCGCGTTGACATGGCCCGTCGCTTTGAATTCCCTATCCAGCCATGCGGTAATATTTTCCCAAAGTGCCCAGCCATAGGGTTTGACGACCATACAACCGCGCACGGGTGCGTAATCCGCAAGATCAGCGCGCACGACGAGTTGGTTGTACCATTCTGCAAAATCTTCAGCACGGGTGGGTAACTTTTCTTCAGCCATAGTTCCTCTTTTTATATCTTCGTTTGAAGATTGATAGACTTTATCGGTAATAGGCAAGAGATTTTGATTTTCGCATCGAGTTTGTACGAATGACCCGAAAAATTCGCGCAATTTGAGACATTCGATGCCACAAAAAGTTATTGCCGATAATGTTTAATATGGTCATTGTAAAGTGTCCAGCATTTTTACGGCAGTTTTTACATCCTTCGCAAACCATAGTAACTCGCGCTGCGATACAGGGGTATATTCGCCTAATTGTGTGAAGACCTGATTGAAAACGGACTGCCAACCGTCTCCAATCAGGATCAACGGCCTACGGTGCAGGGTTCCAATGATCATCAGATTCCAGGTGAGCGCGATTTCGGTGAGCGTGCCGGGTCCACCGGGGAGGGCGATTGCCGCATCACCCCCCTCGATCAAAGCCTGTAGCCGCTCGAGGAGGGTTTTCTTCTTTCGCTCTTCTTTGACCCAGCGGTTAGCACCCACAGGACGCCAGCGTTCGATCTCTTCGCATGTCACGCCAATTACATGGCCGCCCGCCTCATGCGCACCGCGCGAAACTGCTTCCATAACGCCGATATAGCCGCCGGTCAGCACGGTATGTCCGCGTTCAGCCAGTAGCCTGCCGAGTTCCATCGCCTCGGCATATGCTGCATCGCCTTCTTTGGGTTGGGATCCGCCGAAAATGGTGATGTTCATGTTTGTCACTTGGTGTATAGTGTTTGTGTAATCTGACGAGCGATGTTCCATTTCCTCTCCCTGCGCGAGAGGGGCGAGGGAGTGGGAGAGCGTGTGCAAGGTGTTCGTAATCCTCAATTATCCCATTTGCGGGATTTGTTGATTTCGATTTTCTTCAACACAGCCTCCTCGAGGTCAATGCCTGAAATGGAAGTCAGTTGTAAGAGATATAGCATTACATCTGCAAGTTCGCCTGCCAGTTCATCCCTGTCTCGAATCTCATCGGTGAATTGAAAATGCTCTAAAATCTCTGCCGCTTCGATGGCGAGGGAAACCGCCAGATTGCGCGGCGTTTGCGGGCGTTTGCTATCCTGTGCATACCAGCCTTTTGATTCGACGAAACGGTGCATCTCTTCGGTGAGGCTTTTGATGTCCATAACGGTATCCTCTTTGAGCGGCGCGTGAAGCGCTCAGTCTTTTCGCGAAGAAATAAAAACGGCTCGCCAGATCTGGGAGCCGTTCAAGGCACAGCGAACCGAACCTAACCAGACCAGGCAGGCTTGTATGCAGTGGAGGACGGCAAAGGGTTCAGCATCATGCGCCGATTATACACGATTTTCTCTGATAGAATACAAGCATGGAACATCGCTTTGTGCGTCTCTTGAAGGAAGCGCTGGATGCTGCGCAATTGGACCTTCTCAAGCGGGTTGCCGAAGAAGCAGAGACGCTTGCCCTGCCCATTTATATGATTGGCGGTTCGGTGCGGGACCTTCTGCTGGGTTCCGTTATCAAAGACTTTGACCTCACCGTGGAGGGGGACGCAATTACACTGGCGCGTGCCCTGGCAAAAAAATATGGTGGCAAAGTGACGGCTCATCCGAAATTCGGCACGGCGAAATGGTTTTTGCCTCATTCGCTCATTTCCTCAAACGAAAGAGATACACTTGACTTTGTCTCGACGCGCTCCGAAACTTACAAGCATCCGGGCGCATTGCCGACCGTCAGGCTGGGGACACTCGAGGAAGATATTCGCCGCCGCGATTTTACGATTAACGCGCTAGCGCTTCGCTTGGATGGGCAGCGCTTTGGTGAATTGATTGACCTCGTGGGCGGGCAGGCAGACCTTGAGCGCAAGGTGATTCGTGTTCTTCATCCGAAGTCTTTTGTGGACGATCCCACGCGCATGTATCGCGCTGTGCGCTATGAGCAGCGATATGCGTTCCAAATTGCCGAGGAGACGCTCGCGCTTATTCCGCACGCGCGCCCGTTAGTTGCAAAACTTTCTGCACAGCGCATTCGCCATGAACTGGATTTGATCCTTCAAGAGGACGACGCGGCGCTTATGCTCAGGCGCCTGGAAGAACTCAATTTGCTTTCCATCATTCATCCGGCACTTTCGTTCGACGATGCCTCCTACGCGCGGTTAGAAAAACTGCATACTATTCGGGAGGTTCAACCGCTGCTTCCCTGGAATGTGGACAAGCAAGGCAGAGTCAATAAGCCGTATCTCGGCTGGCTTCTTTGGCTGATGCCATTCCCGCGCGAGACCATTGGAGCGTTGAACGAGCGCCTGCATTTCACCGCCGATTTGTATGATTCGCTGATGGGAGCTTCTTCGATCCATTCGATCCTTTCCTCTTTCGTGGATTTGAAGCCCAGCCAATATGTGGAGCGTCTCGAAGCCGTCCCGCTTGACGCGCTCGAAGCGCTTTATTTTGCCGCGCCAAATGAACGCACAAAGGATATTTTCTTCAAATATCTTGCAGAGTGGCGCCACGTCAAGCCGCATATCACCGGCGATGATCTCAAGAAGCGCAATCTTGCGCCGGGACCGAAGTATGCCCTTATCCTTCGCCGTCTTCGCAATGCGTGGCTGGATGGGCAGGTGAAAACAGAAGAGGAAGAGGCAAAGTTGCTGGAAACGTTGCTTTCGGGCTAACGACTTTCGCCTTTGGGATTCGTGTTGGATGTTCTCCAATCGTCGGAGGGTGCCCTATGGCTGTGCAGAAAAATCATGTAATTGTCAAGGATTTGAGTGGCCGTTTACCCTATCGTTTGCGTGAGCCATTCATGTCCACGCCGGAGTTGGCGTTGTTTCGCGTCCTGCAGGGGATGGTCAAGGGGCATTACGTCATATGTCCGAAGGTGGCGCTCAACGATATTTTTTACATTGTGCGCCCCAATGAAAATGTGCATTTTTTCAACAAGATCTTTCGCAAGCATGTGGACTTTCTGCTTTGCGATAAAGATACCCTCAAGCCTGCTTTTGGCATTGAATTGGTCAAGCCGGTTGCGAAAAATGAAACGCGCGAAGCCGATCAATTCATGGAGGACTTGTTTTTGAGTGCGGGGCTCCCGCTTGTGCATATCCCCTCTAGCGATCATTATTCAGAAACCGATCTCGTGGAATTGTTTCAGCTCGCGCTCATGAAGGTAAAACAGACGAAATCGCTTCGCGCGATGGATGAAGCGGATTCGGTTCCGATGTGCCCAGTCTGCGGGAAAATGATGGTCCTGCGCGTGCACCGCACAGGTCCTGACAAGGGGAGAAAGTATTATGGATGTATGGATAGTCCCAAATGCAATGGGATGGTGGAGATTGAGTAACTTACCCTATGGCGTTTCTCTCCCTGGGGATGGGGTGAGGTGTAGTACGATTGTCGAGGGGGGAATGAACAATGTGAGGACGGGAGAAATTACCATCCAAGCCAAAAGCGGTTTGTGATTTCATGAGTAGTGTCTTGCCAGTTCGGAAGCATATCTCACACCAATTGTTTCTCGATTCTGTTTCAGCCAGTCTCTAAAGACGGTTTTGCCACGTGGCGGTTCTTTTGATACGAGCAGATTTGCCATCAATCCTTCCACTTCTTCGGGGGTAAGCACCACATCCCTCACGAATAGACTAATGACTTGCGCGGCAAGTAAAGCCACCCTCGGTGGGACGGAGATCAAGAGGCGCCTCGCACCGATGGTTTCACCAACTAATTGCACCAGTTCCTTGAAAGTGTATGAATCGGGCCCGACGGCATCAATCACGTAATTCCCCCTGCTGTATACAGCCTCTACGGCGAGGTCGGCTAAGTCCTCCACGTGGACAGGTTGAATTCCATACGTTCCATCGCCGGGAATGAAAAAGAGGGGGAAATGCCGTAGGAGGAACGCGATGTTGTTGAGGAGAATATCTTCTCCGCCACCATACAACACTGTGGGGCGAAGAATCGCATATGACAAACCCGATTCAATGACGAATTTCTCGTTCATGGCCTTGCCCCAATAGTAGGGCAGGTGTGAATCGACGGATGGGTTGGCAATACTGATGTGAACAATGCGCTTCGCGCCTGCGGCTTTGGCTGCATTGATCAGTTTGCGCGTGTTTTCTACAGCGCGCGGCTGGGTGTTTTTCCGTCGGTCGAAGCGTACCCAATAGGTGTTGACCAACACATCCACACCTTGTAAGGATTGAGTCATGCTTTCTTCGTTGAAATCTAGAGGATAAACTTTGACCTGTCCATCAAATGGATCGGGACGGTTTGGGTGCCCTGTCAGCGTGATGACCTCTTCGCCGCGAGCGAGCAAACGCTTCGTGATGTATTTGCCTGAATAGGAGAATGCGCCAGTCACCGCGATTTTCATTTTTGACTTCCTTCCTAACGTCAGTTTGGGATAAAGACTTTCTCATTGCAGAGTTGCTCTGTCGCAAACAATACTCTGCTCGCTTCGATTGCTATTTTAACCCTATCACTGTCTTCTCCCAGGAAGAGAGGAGCAGGGGACGCGGGAAAGCAAGGCATTTTCATGACGAATCTATGTTGAGTAAGTAGCAAAAGCGGGAAAAGCAATTTTTGTGGAAGGTATTTCGTGTTTATTTTATCTTTTTCGTCAGAATTTACGATTTTTATTTTCGATCAAAATGATGTTCGTCACTTGGTGGTGTGCGATCTCCGCGTTATAAAGCAGAACATGATGAATTTGATGGATGTTCCGGTTGGTCAATCAGCGCGGTTGACATCAGTTGCCGCACTGCTGCAGGTCAAACTTAGAAAACATGGTTTGCATGTGGGCGACCGCGTGCGCGTGCTGCGTCAGGCCCCACTGGGTGGTCCGTTGTTGGTGGAGGCAAATGGACGCGAAGTAGCACTGGGGCGCGGAGTGGCGAAAAAGATTTTTGTGGAGGTTGAATGCGCGTCGCATTAATAGGTCCCCCAAACTGCGGCAAGAGTACGCTGTTCAATCAAGTTGCGGGGTACAAAGCCGAGACAGGAAATTTTCACGGTACGACGGTGACGTTTACAGAAAGTCGTGTGCGTGTGGCAGGAGAGATTATTGAACTGGTTGATCTGCCAGGCACATATACGCTCGAGGGAGGCAGTCCGGCCGAAGAGGAAGCGGCTCGGTATTTAGCATCGCATGATGTGGATGTGATCATCAGTGTTGTGGATGCAACCCATCTCGCGGCAGGGCTTGAATTGACTCTGGAATTATTGCCCTTGAAGAAGCCTCTTCTCCTTGCTTTGAATATGATGGACGAAGCTGTGTATGCAGGGCTGCGCATTGATGGGCAGGGACTTTCACAGAGGTTGGGGATTCCTGTTTTGCCCGTTGTGGCTAGCAAAGGACGCGGGGTGAAGAGATTGTTTTTGAAGTGTCTGGAGTTGGGAAGGAATGGACAAGTTGAAGGTGAGAGGTATGCAGGCGAAATACAAGAGATGGCTGTACGGCACGCGTTCGCAAGGGAACTCGTACAGATCCACGTAAAGCAGGGTGAACGGCGTTATACATGGCGAGACAGGTTGGACGATGTGCTTTTGCATCCCATTTGGGGATATGTGGTTTTGAGTGTTGTTCTCTTTCTATTCTTTCAGATGGTGTATGGGATTGGCAAACTCATCGAGCCGCCTTTGCTTGCTCTTTTTGAATTGTTGATGCCGGTGGTAGTGGTTCTGTTTAGCGAGGGAACAATTTTGTCAGAGGTTGTTCTGGGGGGCATACAGGGTATCGCGGCAGGTGCGGCAATTGTCCTGCCGTATCTTTTTCCGTTCCTTTTTGGTTTAGGATTTTTGGAGGATATTGGCTATCTGCCGCGCATTGCCTTTCTTATGGATGCGCTCATGCATCGCATTGGATTACACGGCAAAGCCATTGTGCCGTTCATTCTTGGCTACGGATGCAATGTGCCTGCGGTGATGTCCACCCGTACGCTCGAGGAGCCACGAGATCGCTATCTCGCCGCGATGCTGGCGACGCTTGTTCCATGTGCAGCACGGTTGGTAGTAGTGTTCGGGTTGGTGGCGTTTTATCTGGGGCCGTTCGCCGCACTTGGGTTGTATCTTTTCAACATGTTGGTCATTGCTGTAACCGGTCGTACTCTCTCGAACATGATGCCCGAAGATACACCAGGGTTTATCATGGAAGTTCCTCCATACCGTATGCCCACATGGAGAAACATGCTGAGCAAATCCTGGTTCCGAATGCGTGAGTTTATTGTCGAAGCCTGGCCTCTCCTGATTGTGGGAAGTATGATACTCGCTGTGTTAGATTATTTCAATCTGACATTCCTACTCAACAGCATGCTTCGTCCCATTACCTGGATAATGGGATTGCCTGCCGAAACAGGCGTAGCATTGATCTTTGGCATTTTTCGCAAGGAGCTTTCACTGGTCATGCTAGGGCAGGCGCTGGGAACGATGAATTTCGATGCGGTCCTGACTTCTACGCAAATGCTGGTTTATGCCACGTTCGTCATGTTCTATATGCCATGTCTTGCAACATTGGCTGTGCTCAAGCGAGAATTGGGAATGAAAGCTATGCTTGTGATTGCCGGGCTGACAGTAATCATTGCGCTGACATCATCATTGCTCATGGGAGGAATAGCGGCGATTTTATAGGGCGGGATTACAACCCCGCCCTGTAAAAGGTTTACTTCAACAAATTCATCGCGGCGGATGCCATGAGCGCCACGCCATTGATGAGCGCCTGCTCGTCGAAATCGAATTTAGGATGATGATGGTTGTAGTTGAGATTCTTTTCTGCATTCGCAGAGCCAATTAAGAAATAGCAGCCGGGCACCCTTTCCTGCATATACCCCATGTCCTCTGCTCCCATAGTGATATAGGGTGATGTGTCAATTTCGGTTTGAGGGAAAAGCGTTTGAGCCGATTCGAGTACACACTTTGCAACATCACCATTATTGATGACCGGCGGAGTAACCTGTTTGAGCGTGATTTCAACAGTGCACCCCATCGCTTCGGCGATGGCGCGCGTGATTTGCTCGAAGCGATGCAAAACCATCGTGCGAATTTCTGGGTCAAAGGTGCGAATGGTTCCGTTGAGCTCAGCCGTTTGTGGAATCACATTGAAAGCTGTGCCGGCATGAATGGATGTGACGCTGACCACAGCGGGCTTGAGTGGGTTCACATTGCGTGCGACGATGGTCTGCAATGCGGTGACGATTTGTGCGGCGCATATGACAGGGTCAATGGTGGTTTCCGGCGCGGCGCCATGTCCCCCTTTCCCCATAAGTTTGATGGTGAACAATTCAGCCCCAGCGAAGACAGGTCCCGTACCTACGTGAATCCAACCGAGCGGCTTGTCGTTCCAGAGATGAAGCGAAAGGGTCTTTTCCACTTTGGGATTTTCCAAAACGCCGTCGCGAATCATCATCAGGTTGCCGCCCACTTCCTCGCCATTCAATCCTTCCTCCGAAGGTTGAAAACAAAACTTGATATTGCCCGCCAATTGATCGCGGTGCGCGTGCAGAATTTTTGCAACGGTCAGCCCAATGGCGGTATGGCCATCATGTCCGCAGGCGTGCATTACGCCGGGGTTTGTGGATGCGTACTCCGCGCCGGTCTCTTCGGTGATAGGAAGTGCGTCCATGTCGAATCTCAACAGAATAGTGGGTCCGGGCTTGCCTCCCTCGAGCAGACCAACAACACCGGTCTTGCCGATGCCTTTGGTCACTTCGATTCCAAGTGCTTCGAGTTCTTTGGCCACAATGCTTCCCGTACGAATTTCCTGATAACCAAGTTCGGGGTGCCGATGAAAATCGCGGCGCAAGGCTTGAGTGTAGGGGAAAAGTTCTTGTGCTTGCTTGAGGAGGTTGAGCATAAGGCATTGATCCTTTCGGAGGTGGGTTGAATTAGGGGATTAGAAAATTAGAGAATTAGAGGGATTGGAGATTTCGATCTCCATCAGCCATTTTACCCAATGCCAGCCTCTTCGCGAAGGGACAACGGCGCGCATGGGATAGCCATGCTGATGATCCAAAATCTGCCCACCAACTTTCATGGCCAGTAATACATCCGCAATTTCGGCGGGTGTGATGTGCGCTGTATAGCCTGAAACATCCCTCAATGCAATAACGATTCTTTCCTCCCTAACACCCGCTTCTTTCAACAAATCAATCAATCGAATCCCTTGCCAAATTTGGGTTGTGTACCATCCTCCAGTGCAATCCAGGGTGGCGATCATTTTGGAGGTGGATAAGGCGAGGGCTTCGTCATAATTCAAAGTGAAGGGATGTTCGACTGCTCCTCCAATTTTTAATTTCCATGTAGATGGATCGAGTCTGATCTGTCCTTGACCGGGTCCGGTGGTGACGGGATAAGCGAGCCCACTGAATGAACCCGCTTCACGCGACCCCGTAAACCGGCGCGGTGACCCCGGGCTTTGGCGCTCCCCCGATAGCGCCTCCGCAACGCGCCAGCCCACAAGGGACGCTATACCAAGACCGATAAGTTGCAGCGCTTGACGTCTTCCTAAAAAATCTGTCTTTCGCGGGCGATGCCAGCGTCGCCAAATGTGTAGTACAAGCAGCGGTAATACATACAGGGTAATGCCCCAATGCCAGCCGATGCCGCTGTACCCATAGCCCGCAATCCAGACATAGTAGTCGCCGAGATTCCATTTCCATGCGATTGCAAGGATGAGGGCGACCAGCACAGCAATTGCTGAAATGACCGAAACGATGATCATCACATTGCGGTCAAAGCGTTTGTCCATGCCGCGCCTTAGCGAGCGAATTGCTATGATGGTCTTCCAGGGAATTAACAAGATGAATGCCCAGCCTGCAATGCGGTGAAGATCAAATATGATTGTCGGAAAGGGCCACACCAAGCCATAAATTCCTGTCACCCCCAGGATAAGCGTCAGGATCAAAATGAGTGTGTTGATGATGCGCAAATTTTTGCCATTCACCAAAAACTCCTTTTTGTTATACCTGTAAAGTGGCTGCTTGTCGCTGATTCTGTCGTTTTGAACGTTTGGCGCTGCGCTTATTTGTATTTCACCACGCGGAATTTCTCCTCATAGCGTGGGTTTTCATCCGTGCTGTCTTCTGTGCGTCGCGCTCTCATGCGCTGTTTGAATTTTTCCACATCGCCGATTTGGGTTTTGTGTTGGAGGAGCGCTTCGAGTTTGATTTCCCAGGTATCGGTGACATCAATGACGGTGTTCGGCTGTGCAGTCAAAGCGCACCAGATTTCTTGTGGCATGTGTGGCTCGAAGCCTTCTGCAAGTAGTTCGGGAAAGTATCCCTTGTTTCCCGCCGCCGGGAAGACGGCGTCTAGCACAGCTTGCCCGGCCGCGCGGTGATCGGGGTGATTGATTCCGTATGTGGCAAACAAATTTTGCGGATCACAGGTGACGAGGATATCTGGCTTGAATTTACGGATGATGCGCACGATTTCACGGCGCAGGTTCAAATCGGGGACGAGGTAGCCATCGGGGTAATCCAGGAAATGAACTTCTTGCGCGCCGATGACATTTGCGGCTGCACGCTGTTCTTCGTGGCGAATGGCGCATAATGCTTCGGGGGTCATATCCGGCGGTGTATGGTCGTTGAAGCCTTTGTCACCGCAGGTGAGGAGTTGATAGGTGATGCGGTGACCAGCGCGCGCCCATTTGGCGAGGGTGGCACCGCAGAAGAATTCGGGATCGTCAGGATGAGCGAGAATGACGAGGATGTGTTTTGGGGAGTCCCAGGCGTCGGGGAGGGTCATGTTGGGGTTCACGCGTTAGGTGTCGGCTGAGAGAGAAGCGGGCAGTGAACGCTGTTTCCGCAACGCATGTTTATATCACAGAGAAATTTGTGCATTAATTTGGGCTTTTGGCTTTGCCGCATGTGCAGCCACCGTTGTTGTGCCGGTCGCAAGGTGCTTCGGCTTTGCGGCGCAAGGCTTCGAGTTCGTCCCAGGGCTGTAGGTCTTCGCGGTCGAAGGTTTCGGTATATTTCTTGCCATCTTCATCTTCGAGCTGTACGATGACTTTGTTGCTCATAGGCAAGACATCTACCACTTTTCCTTCGCCTTTGGGGGTGACGACGCGTTTGTTGCGTTTGGGAAGGTGTTTACGCGCTTCAACGTATTGTTCGTATTCGTAGATGAGGCAGCAGCGGAGTCGCCCACACATGCCGGTAATTTCTTCGGGTGTGAGGGAGATGCCCTGTTCTTTTGCCATTTTGATGGAGATAGGCGAGAACTCGGTGAGGAATTTTGAGCAGCAGCGGGTTTCGATGCCGCATGCGCCCATGCCACCGAGGATCTTGGCTACATCGCGCGGACCAATCTGCCGCATTTCAATATGGGTGTTGGGGTAGAGCGCCTGCATATCCTTTTTGAGGGTTTTGAGGTCGGGTTTTTCTTCGCTTTCTGTGCTGAAAAGGAAAGCGAGGCGCGAGCCGTCGTAGTTGTATTCTGCGGCGATGATCTTGATGCCTTGGAGGCCGAGTTCGGCGGCGCGAGCGCGGCAATTGATCATGGCTTCGGTTTGTTTGGCTTGCCATGTTTGGTAGAGCAGCAGATCGCGTGGAGTGGCGCGCCGTTCTACCGGTTTCCAGCCTCCATCTGGGCTGGGAGGAGGTTCTTTTAGAACCTGTACCACTTCGCCCAGATGTTTGCCCCGCGCGGTGTCTACAATCACGTGTTCGCCAACTTGAACGTCAGGAACAGCGGTTGAATCAAAGTGATAGATTTTGCCTACTTTAGTAAAGCGTATACCGACAATGGTTGGAAGCATGGCGGGAATTATCCTGTAATGAGAGGGTTATGGAATTGTATAGGAAGTCAACTCGATGGTGTATTCCACATCTTCACCTGTGCCGAGCGATTTGATCCAGCCGACACCCGGCGCGTACCAACTGGTAGTCGTTCCGCTCATGGAAATAGGAGGCGGGCTGATGCCTTCCATCTGCACAGTGATGGTCATGTTGGTGTTGCAAGTGATTTTGACTGCATCGAATGTCCCTGCGGGTACCGTCACTGCTTCAATGCCTTCGGCTGTGCAGTTTGAAGTAAACTCGTTCTTGGCTTGCGCGGTAAGTCCGCTGATAAGATTGGTTCCCTCGATCGTAGTGGATTGCGACCACGTGTCACCACTGTTTATGATCGCTGGTAAGGTGACACCGCTTTGCGAGGTTGTGGTAAATTCGCTGGTCTGTCCTGCGGATGAAACAGTAGCCGAGGCAGTGGCGCTGGGATTGAGAGCAATGAGGTTGCCGTTTTCGCAATTCCACTTGCCTGTGCGTACGGTTCCCGATCCGAACGTGTCCTGATCTGTAAAGCTGGACTCTTCTATGGAGACAATCGTTCGGGTAAAGGTATCTGGATAAGGACCTGAAAGTTTGTAATTCCAGGTTGCGCCAATTTTTACGGGAAGCAAAGGATTATCGCAGTGTCCGCTTGGGGCGGTCGCAGGTGGTTGACTGATGCTTTCGGTAGGTGCTCCTGGGGGAAGTTCGTTCGCAGGTGCATTTTCAGTAGATTCAGGATTGGCATTAGGTTGAATGCCTGAGCTCGGAAGCGAACAGGAAAGGGATGCGGCGGTTAGGGAAGCAACAACGAGAAGAATATTCAGTTTATGGTTTGACATTTTGTGTTTCTCGATAGGAAGAGAAAGTACAAGAATTGTGGTGTTCTGCGGTTGAATAGAGGGTGGATTGCGTCAATTATAATCGTTATGAAAGCCTTGCCCTTAAAATTTCGAGTATTTCGTCGGGGTTTTGGGAAATATCCACAGCAAGCATATTCTCCGTTAGCGCAATTTCATTCGCCAGGCGTCCTGTGCCACGCATGATAACGGTGGGACGGTTTTCCAACAGACTGTATTCGACATCTGTCTTTGAGATATTTCCACCGTTGACAAGAACCGTGATGGATTTTTGATTACCTGCAATGGCGGTAGCGATTTTGGAAATCCATGATGACTCGTCTCCCCACTCCTTGCCGGGGACAAGAATGAAATTTGTGTGATTGGGGTCGAGGATGGATGTTGCTTTCTCTTTGGCCAAGAGGTTGTCAAAGACAACGCCGATGAGGGGAAATGAAAACTTATGGCGCTGTCGCTGTTTACCGATCTCGCTCATAATGCCCGCCTGTGTGCCACCATCCACCACAACAGATTGTGTCTCTTCTGCCAGGCGGGCAATGATATTCGCTGCTCTGCGCATGGGGAATTGATCCAGCCATCTGATGCCGCCTGCGCCACCGATGAGGACAATGGTGGTTTTTGGGTGAGGAATTTGCAGTTGCGTGAGCGCGTCTTGAATTTCACAATGGTCTGTAATGTGTGCCACTCTCACCACATTGCGCTTCAAAGAGATCTGTTTGATGAGCATGGAGCGCTTCTTGCGAATGTTGTGAAGATCATTTTGCTTTCGGAGCAAAAAGACCTGATGGTTTTGTCAGCAATTCCAAGTCTCAAGTTTTTGACGCCAACCAATAAGCGATGTTGCGCGGTTTTGTCGAACCGTCCACGAATTCACGAATAGAGCTCGCCGCATTCGTGGTTTGTGGATGGTTGGTTGGGACAAGACAGCCAAATTTGCGATTAGCCAAGTTTCAGAGTCTAAAAATTTACCGCTGAGTTCGCAGAGATTTTTTGGAGTTTTCTCAGCGTTCTCTGCGGTGAAAAGTCCTTATCCCGACCTGACGTTACCGCGCATTCGAGTATTTCACAGCTTTGTTCGGAGAGATTTTCCGCTCCAACCGTGAACCTGTGCGGTTGTGGGTTATTCTACAATGTTGATCGGCAGTTCATTCTTTCCGGTCAGCGCGGCGACGCTGATCTGCGCGGCGAGTTTTTGCGCAATCTCGCGGAAGGCGTTTGCGGCAGGTGAGTTGGGATGTGAGACGATGATGGGTTTGCCGCTGTCGCCACCGATGCGTACATTTTGATCAATGGGCACTTTGCCGAGGAAGGGAACGTTTGCCGATTGTGCCAGTTGCTCGCCGCCGCCCGATCCGAAGATGTCCATGCGTGTACCGTCGGGAAGATCGAGATAGGACATGTTCTCAATGACGCCGAGAATCGGCACTTCCAGAGCCTTGAACATGTTGAGGCCTC
Source organism: Anaerolineales bacterium (assembly GCA_035574015.1). Classification (GTDB taxonomy): domain Bacteria; phylum Chloroflexota; class Anaerolineae; order Anaerolineales; family Villigracilaceae; genus Defluviilinea. Next base: position 286 of record DATLZK010000033.1, on the reverse strand, counting down.
GGCTGGCATCTTCGAGTGAGACGAGTTGGGGCAGGGTCACGATCACTGCGCCGCTGAGGGGCATGGCTTGTGCCAGAGACAATGCCGCGTCACCGGTGCCGGGCGGAAGATCAACAATCAAGTAATCGAGTTCGCCCCATTCTACATCCCCCAGGAATTGGCGAATTGCTGAGTTAAGCATGGGGCCGCGCCAAATGAGGGGTTGACCGGGTTTCACCAGCAAACCCATTGAGATCATTTTCAAGCCATATGCCTGTGCGGGGATGATGCGATTTCCCTGCGGCGG
>DATLZK010000032.1:0-22762 GCA_035574015.1 Anaerolineales bacterium | reverse complement strand
CCAGAGCGATAAGCGTGCTTGTTCGTCAAGCACATGAAACTCACCTACCCAGCGAGCTAACGCGCGTACCATCAAGCGAAGGGCGCGCAAGCGCGGCGCAAGGCGGGATTCCGCCGCTTCGTCGTCCAAGCCAATCGTATCCTGTACGATCTTTCGGGTTATCGCTTCTGCCCATGCAAATAATTCGCCTGCGGCATTTTCATCGAGAGAGATGATAAGCGATTCATTTCCGATCAGGCTCCCCACTGCGCGATGGAATCGTTGTTCAAGATCATGCATGATGCGAGTATAGCAGATTTCTGGGAAGGGTAAATCAATCTCAACTTGGGATAAACGCTCATGTCTGAAAATCTACCGCCGAGACACTGAGTTCGCAGAGATTTTTGGTCTTCCCAACGTTCTCTGAGTCTTTGCGGAGAGAAGGTCCCTATCCCGAAACGATTAAATCAGCGCGTCGAAGTCCTGGGGGTTTCCCAACGGATAACGCTCTGTAGATGGATCAATGCGCTTGACCAAGCCAAGCAAAACTTCTCCGCTTCCTACCTCGACGAAATTCCGGATTCCGCTCCCAAGCATTAACTGCACCGATTCCGTCCAACGCACGCGCGATTGCATCTGCGCTTTGATGTCGGCTCGTAATTCCTCTGTGGTTGTCATGGGTTTTGCGTGAACATTTCCTACCACAGGGATGGCAGGCGTTTCAATGAGGCAGGCATCTACTGCCGTATTCCATTCCTCTTGAATGCTTCTCATCAATGGAGAATGCGCGGCAATGCTGACCGGTAGCAGAAGAGCGCGCTTGGCTCCCGCGGCTTTCGCACTTACCATGGCACGCTCCAACGCAGGTTTGTGGCCTGAGATCACAACCTGGCCAGGACAATTATCGTTCGCAACCTGGACAATCTCTTCTGCTGTGCTTGCCTCCGCGCAGATTTTATCCAGTATGGGAATATCCAAGCCGAGGATGGCAGCCATTCCGCCCGGATTAAGTTCGCCGGCGCGCTTCATCAATTCGCCGCGCATACGGACGAGTTTAAGGCCATCTTGAAAAGACAAGGCTCCCGATGCCGTGAGAGCCGATAATTCGCCGAGAGAATGCCCGGCAACGGTAACCGGCTTGAGCGGGGAAAGATGCGTGAATGTCCGATAGGCGGCTATCGAATGTACGTATAACGCGGGTTGCGTGTTGATAGTCTCATTGAGGTCGGCTTCCGGTCCTTCCCACATCAACTTGGAGAGAGAAAAGCCAAGAAGCGCGTCGGCTTCCTCGAAAGTTTGTCTTGCAATTTCAAAACGCGCGGCCAGGTCTTTGCCCATACCAACCATTTGTGAGCCCTGACCAGGAAAGATGAATGCAGTCGTGTTTGGATCGAGTTTCATGGCACTCCAGGTTTTGCTGAGTCTGTTCGATACATGCGATTAAAACACAAACGGGTCGTGAGGGTCACGACCCGTCCATGAGTACAGATCAGGCTTTATTCCGCCTTCTTCTTTTCCTTCTTGACTTCGACAACTTCGCGGCCTTCGTAGAATCCACAGTTCGGGCAAACTGTATGCGGCAGACGCATGGAACCGCAGTTGGAGCAGAAGGTCAGGTTGCGAGGTTGAAGGGCATCGTGTGCGCGGCGGTTGTTGCGACGACCCTTCGAGAGTTTTCGTTTTGGATGTGGGGGCATGCGACTTTCTCCTTGTGTGGTCCGCGGTGACGACTGTATGCCGCCACCACGCTTTCAAATTAAGCGGGCAGATTATAGCGGGTGGAGGGATGAGCGTCAAGTGTCGCGCGGGCGGTATTGTATAATGCGTTTATCGTACTCTTCAAGCAGGCATTTGAGGAAGTTTTATGTCCCCCACGCTCCATGACATCCTTGCAGCCGCAGAGCGAATCAAGCCCCATGCTCATCGCACACCGATATTGACTAATGAGAGTCTGAATCGGAAGGTGGGTGCGCGTGTCTTTCTCAAGTGCGAGAACTTCCAGAAGGTGGGTGCGTTTAAATTCCGCGGGGCGTGCAATGCGGTCTTTTCGTTGAGCCATGTAGAAGCCAGCCGCGGGGTGTGTACGCATTCCTCTGGGAATCATGCACAGGCACTGGCTCTCGCGGCAAAGTTAAGAAACATCCCTGCGTATATCGTTATGCCGAACAACGCGCCCGAGGTGAAGAAAAATGCAGTGAAGGGATATGGAGGGCAAATCACTTTTTGCGCTCCAACGCTGGAGGCGCGCGAAGCAATGCTGAGGCACATCGTTGAAAGAACCGGAGCAACCGTCATTCACCCTTACGACGATGAACGGGTCATCGCCGGACAGGGTACGGCTGCACTTGAACTTTTGGAGGACGTTCCCGATTTGGATGTAATTCTCGCGCCCGTCGGTGGCGGCGGACTGATCAGTGGTACAGCCATCGCGGCAACGGAAATCAAAAAGGGTATCCGCGTGATTGCTGGCGAACCGGAAATGGCGGATGACGCCTATCGCTCATGGAAGGAGGGAACGATCATCCCCTCTACAAATCCAAAGACCATTGCCGATGGTTTGCTGACTTCGCTCGGGAAATTGACTTTCCCGATCATTCAACAGCGCGTCGAGCAAATCGTGACGGTGAGTGAGCAGGGGATTATTGAGGCGATGCGTTTTATATGGGAGCGCGCGAAGATCGTCATCGAACCCTCTGCCGCTGTCGCGGTTGGCGTATTGTGGGAGAAGAAAATTGATTTGAGCGGGTTAAAGGTAGGCGTCATCTTGAGCGGGGGGAATGTTGATTTGGAAAAACTTCCATGGCAATAGCCTAAATCAAAATTACTTCCACTGTTTCGCCCGCGCTCAGGCCGGTCGCATCAGGGTGAATACGCAGCAGTCCGTCAGCATTCGCCAACGTAAAAATCAAATTGCTTTTGCCGAAGATTGGTTCTGCGCGATATTTCTCCTCACCCTTAATTTCTCCCTCGCTGGAAGAGGGGAGTTCTTGCAGTTTGACAGGCCACCAGTCTTCACGGCCCGCTTGCGAGGGTAAATTCACGGTCAATGTTGCCAAGACGGTTGCTTTTGGTTTGGGGAGCACACCCAAGAGTTTCTCGATGACCGGCTGGACGAACAAATATCCGTTCACCAATGCGCTGACCGGGTTGCCGGGCAAGCCAATCACGGCTTTGCCATTACACACACCCAAAATGGTCGGTTTACCGGGGCGCGTATTGATGCCATGCACTAAAACGCCCGGCTCGCCGAGTTGGCGAATGACTTCAGCGGTCATATCGCGCGTGGAGGCAGAGGAGCCAGCAGTGATGACGACTGCGTCACATTCGGAAAGTGCCTTCGTTGCCGCTTCTTTCAACGCCTCGAATTGATCGCGGACGATCCCATAGCGTTTTGCCACCCCTCCGCTTTTTTCGATGAGCGCGCTGAGCGTATACGAGTTAATATCACGCACCTGACCCGGACGCGGGGTCTGATTGGGGTCAATCACTTCATCGCCGGTTGAGATCAAGCCCACATTGACTTTTTTGACCACGCGCAGAGAGGTGATCCCTAATGCCATCAATCCACCGATCTCTGCCGGACGAATCAACCTCCCTTTCGGTATCACCAATTGGCCTTGCGCAACATCTTCACCCTCTTGAATGATATTTTCACCAACTGCAACGGCTTTGAATACTTCGATCTCGTTTTTGTGTGCCATCTGAGTATATTCCAACATCACCACCGCATCAGCGCCGTGTGGCAACATGCCGCCGGTGTGGATCAGCGCACATTGGCCCGCGCCGATTTCAAATAAGGGTGCAACGCCCATTGGCACTTCGCCAATAAGCGTCAGATAGGCAGGGAGTGCATCGCTGGCGCCAAATGTATCCCGCGCGCGGACGGCATAGCCATCCACAGTCGTCCGCGGAAATTCGGGGAGCGGATGCGGCGCGAAGATGTCCGTAGCGGCGACTCGACCCAAAGAGGAGGTTGTGTCAATCGTCTCGGTATCCAGTTTCGGCTGCGGAAGATGCGAGAGCAATTTTTCACGCGCTTCGTCTGGAGGGAGGAGGGTCAAGAATTCGGGCATAAGGGGGTGGAGAATTAGAAATTGGAGAATTAGAGATGGGAGAATTAGAGATGGGAGAATTGAGGGGTGAATTATCGAAGCCAGAATGAGAGGGTCAAGAAGTATACTGTTAATCCACACACAGCGAGGGCGGTGGAGGTGAGAAGTTTCCAGTTGGGTGGATTGCCGAGGGCAATGGCGCGGAGTTGTATGATCTGGAAGATGGCAAAAGGCAGGGTGAGAAAAGCAGGAGCAATGAGCGATATTGAAATGCCAAAAGGAACGGCGGCCGCAAGGAAAAAATAGGCAAGTGCAATCACAAAATGATGCATGGGAATAACGCGTTCCCAGCCCAAACGCGTGAGAAGCGTAACACGATTGTTCTTGCGGTCGGATGCGTAGGTGGGAAAATCCATGACCATGAAGTACGCAAAAGTTAGAAGCATAAGGGGAAGGGTAATGAAAAGGAAACGGTGCGTATGGCCAGCCTGTAAAATATAGGCAATGGATGGGTAAATGTACACCATTTGGATCGAAAGCAGAAATTCACCAAAGCCGCGATTGCGAAATGGCGGGAGGGCATAGACGATGATCAATACCAATGAAAGAAGTAAAAAATTGAGGGCGACGGGCGGCATTTTACCACTCGAAAATAACACATAGGCTGTAATACCAATCACGGCAAGGGATGTCAATGAAATATATAACGCATTGTTCCGCAAAGTCTGACGCTGCCGACGCGTTTCGTTTTCGAGAAGCGGCTCGACATCGAGGCGAAAGACCTCGTGTAAAAGCCCCATGGCAAGTTGAGCGAGGAGTATGCTGAACATTCCAAGCCAGAAGGTGTCAGCCTGAAAAGGTTTGCCAAGATAGTCGGCAATCCCCGCGCCAAGGGAGTAGGTGAGCGCGGCGAAGAGCAAGTGCAGAGGGCGAGAGTAGCGGAGGAGGGGCATAGGAAGGGAGAGGAGCAGGGAGGGAGGAGAATTAAGTGAAGTAGAGGAATGGAGGAGTAGAGGAGTGGAGGATTAGGTGAGGGTATTCAGGTGTTTTTCCAATCTGTCAATCGCTTGGGGGAGGTTTTTGCGTCCCAGGCCGAGGCGAAAATGATTTTCCCTATCATCATACACTGAACCAGGAAGAAGCAAAACGCCAGCGTTCTTGACGAGTCTGTCACAAAAGTCCTCGACATTCCCCCGAAGCAGACGCGGAAAAGCCATGGAGCCAGCACGGGGACGAACCCACGAGAACAGGTCGGTATGGTTGGCAAAGAAGTCGTCCATCACGGCAAGGTTATTTCTGATGATGTCCAGGTTTCGCGCGATTAATTTTTGACGGTTCCTCATGGCAACTTCGGCAAGGAATTCGGCAGGAGCAGAATTGCAAATCGTCGTGTAATCCTTGAGGGAAATCATTTTTTCATAAATCGTTTTGTTCTTTGTAGCAATCCAACCGATGCGTAAGCCTGCAAGTCCGTATGTTTTCGACGTAACACCAAGCGAAACCGCATACTCACCCAGGTCGCACGCGGCAGGCAGGCGCGTGGACGGATCGTATTCCAATTCACGGTAAACTTCATCGGAGAATAGAAGCAGGTTTTCTTCGCGGATAATTCGATTCAGCGCATTGAAATCGGCAGGGGACATGAGATAGCCTGTGGGGTTATGAGGGGTGTTGAGGATAACAACTTTCGTGTTCGGTTTTATGAAGTGACGGAGTTCATCCAAATCCAAAGCCCAGCCGTTCTCTTCGCGCGCCGACCAGGGAGTGACCTCACAGCCAATGCCGCTGGCAACTTCGGCAAGGGACTGGTAACAAGGCGAATGCACAATGACATGGTCACCGGGCTGCAGCACTGCGAGCATAAAGAGAAAGATCGCTTCCTCCGCGCCGGAGTGAACGAGAATTTCATCTGGCTGGATCGTCTCGTAGAGTGTAGTGATTTCTTTTCGCAGCGCGACGCTACCCTGCGATTCGGTGTAACCCAACCAGACGCGTTGGAATCTCTCTGCCGCGCCTTCTTCAAGAGCAAGCAGGTCAGCAATTGTCATGGCTTCGCAATCCGAAGAGCAGAGCAGGAAGTCGGTGGTGAATTCGTATTGAGCGAAGTAACGTTCCAGTTTGAAGGGAGGAAGGTTCATGAGGAAAGAGGAAAGAAGAAAGAGGAAGGGTGTGAGAGGATCATAGCGGGTTTGGGGATGGAATTTTTTTATTTCAGCACTTTTTTCATATCTCGATAGTGAAGTTGATTATGTAAATATAACATCTTGATCATTTCGCGCAGAGTCGTCACGCCGAGGAAGGGGTGCCGCCCCTGGATGTCTAGTTCATCTTCTGAAAGGGAGCGCGTCCATGCAATGGAATGGGCGCGCACTTCTTTGTATTGCGCGAGCAGTTCGGCGGGCGTCAAGTCTTTGGTTTTTGCCTGTTGGGCGGCATTGTAGCGATCAATGGAAAAATCTTCGGATGCGCCGGGACCACCCTGGCGGATCTGCTCGAAAAGTTTGAGTAGCCCGCGTTCAGAAGTAACGAAGTGCGATAGGATGTTTCGGATCGTCCAGGTCTCCCCTTCGGTATAGACTTTCAAGTTCCATTGGTCCTCGGTCAGCGATGAGAAAAAAGAGATAAACTTGTCACCCTCGGTTTGTAGTTTCTCGGCAAGTTCGATGATTTCAGACATGGGATTCTCCTCTCTGAGTGGTTAGACGAGCGAATAGCCGCCATCCACAACGATGGTTTGACCTGTAATATACTCGTTCCTGATTAAGAACTCCAAGGCGGAGGTGATTTCTTCGCTTCGCGCGGGACGTTGGAGGGGGATGCGATTAATCAGCCTTTCCCACTCTTCAGGCGGGACGATGTCCGATTGCAGGACAAAGCCCGGAGCAATGGCATTGACTCGGATGGATGGTGCGAAGGCGCGGGCGAGGACACGGGTCAGCGATTCGAGAGCGGCTTTGCTCACCGTGTAGGAAGGATAGCGGCTCCATGCCTTTTGCGCACCCACATCGGTGATGTTGACGATCAAGCCGCCCTCTTTCATTCTCTTTGCACATTCACGCGCCAGCAGGAAGGGAGCACGCAGATTCAAATCGAGGGACGCATCCCAGTCTTCGAGCGATAGCGCATCCACGTTTCCATGCGGCAGGAGAGCGGCGGAATTGACAAGAAGTTTAAGGGGAGAGGAGAGGTTCTGAAGGATGAGGTCCAGGCGTGAGATGAGATTCTGAATTTCGCCGGGTTGAGTGAGATCGGCTCGGGCGAGGAAAACGCGTCTCGAAAGCGATTCGATTTCCGTCTGAGTCCGAAGCGCATCTTCTTCCGCGGCATGATAATGAAGAATGAGATCGTATCCCATGTGTGCCAGGGTCAATGCGAAAGATTTTCCGAGACGATGCGCGGCGCCGGTAACGAGAGCGAGGGAGGGCATGGGAATGTTTTACCATAAATATTGAAAATTGCTTGCTCTGTTGCGAAGATAATAGACACGGGTATTTATGCTCGCTTTCCCTCACCCCAAACTCCTCTTCCAGTAGGAAAGGGGCAGGGGGTGAGGGCGAAAGGCAACGCTGACGACAACCCTTTGTCCATGTTTGCAATAGAACAAAAGTTGTTTATTTACGGAAGAAATTGGAGAGGAAGAACCAAATGTTCGCGGGACGTTCGGCGAGGCGGCGCATGAAATAGGGATACCAATGTGTGCCAAAGGGTACGTAGACGCGCACCGGATAGCCCTCCTGTGCCAGCGCATCTTGAAGATCGCGACGAATGCCATAGAGCATTTGAAATTCGATGGCGTTCTTCGGCAGGCCGACTTTTTTCGCATATTGTTTTGCAAATTCGATGCGCTTTTCGTCGTGTGTGGCAATAGCCGGGATGGGTGGAATGCGCCCATCGGGGGATACCTGCTCGGGTCCATAAGCCAGCGCGGCATCAATCATGATCTTGGCAAGCAGGTCGAAGTTTGCATCGGTATCAGCCTTTTTCGGGTAAGCCTTATCGGGCGGTTCTTTATATGCACCCTTGACGAGGCGGAGGCGGGTCCCCCGTTCGAGCAGTTTGCGCGCGTCGGCTTCGGTGCGGTAGAGGTAGGCTTGCATGACCAGTCCCACATGCCGGGTGGTAAAGCCGCGTTCGAGCATGGAATAGTAGAGGGAAATGGTGGTATCGGTGTAGGGGCTGTCTTCCATGTCAATGCGCAGGAAGTTGTTGTGTTTTGCTACATGTTCGAGGATGCGCGCAAGGTTCTGTCTACAAATTTCTTCGTCCAGCCCCATTCCAATTTGCGTCAATTTGATGGAAACGTTTGCTTTGACGCCGGACCGATCTATTTCATTCAGGATACGGATGATTTCTTGTGTTGCGTTTTCTGCTTCATCCACTGTGGAGGTGTGTTCGCCCAGGTGATCCACCGTAGCGTAAATGCCTTTTGCGTTTAATTCACAAATCGCCTGAATGGCCGATTCGATTGTCTCTCCCGCTACAAAACGGGAGGCCGCGCGCCAGGCAAATGACCAGCTCATCACCATTTTTTGTGCCCAGGCGGCTTTGGAAAGGTAGATCAGAAAAGAACGGAGCATGTTCCATCCTGCAAGTGAGATTGCCTGCCAGAACGAACAGCGGCGGAGGTATTCTAGCATAAACGTCCAAAATGGGTATGTTATACTTTTTGTGCGAGTGGCTCAAACAATGGGCTAACCAACGCGCCACCACTGAGATCATAGAGTGCACAGAGAAAATAAGGGGAATTCCCCGTGTTCTCTGAGCGCCTTGTGGTGAATCAAAAAGCCCAAGAGAGTAGCCACCCTTTTTTGTGATTTTCATCCTGATTTTGGAGGTTGTGTGAGGAATCGAAGTTCCATTCCCGTCCTGCGCGGCATTTCCATTGTACTGCTGTCCATTTCGATTGTGATCACCATCGTTGCGCTGGTAAGGTACAGCCGGGAGCGAAATAATTATCCGGCAGGCATGACGATTGGCGGTGTGCCAGTAGGCGGTGTGAGTCCACGCGTGGCGGCTGAGCGCGTGTTGCAAGTCTATAATTCCCCTATTGAGGTGAGATACGGTGAGGCGATCATCCACGTGGATCCGTCGGTCGTTGGTTTTCAATTGGACATAGACAGCATGATCGCCGCCGCAGACCTGGCGCGCACAGGCGGTTCGTTCTGGGGAGGATTTTGGAACTACCTCTGGAATCGTGATCCTGAACCTGTGGCGATACCGCTGAGCGCGACGATAGACGAAAGCCGTTTGATTGCCTATCTGCAAAACGAAATCTCGCAACGATACGATGAGCCCCCCACTCCTGCACAGCCTGTGCCGGGTAGCACCACCTTTCTGCCGGGTCAGCCGGGGAGAATGCTAGACATAGAAAGCGCGGTGCGGTTGATCGAAGAGACTTTGCGGTCGCCCACGAACCGCACGGTTGTACTTTCGTATCAGCGAAGCGTTGCGGCAAGACCCACGTTCGAAAACCTTGAAATTCTGCTCCAGCAAAATATTCTCGCCTCGGGCTTCGATGGTGTCATCGGTTTGTACCTGCTCGATCTGCAAACGGGACAGGAAATTCATTTTGCCATGGACAAGGGTGAATTGATTCCTGTCAACCCGGATGTTGCTTTTACCGCGTCCAGTACGATCAAGATTCCCATTATGGTTTCATACTTTATCAAATACGGCTCTGAGGCGCTGAACGAACAATCCTCCGCGCTCATTTTGGATATGATTCGCAAATCCGAGAATCCACCCGCCGACCGTTTGATGGAAAGCCTTGATCCGGTTCAGGGACCGCTCATTGTAACGAGCAATATGCGAAAGATCGGGTTAGAAAACACTTTCCTGGCAGGGTTCTTCTGCAGCGCGGAATCTCCATGTCCATTATTACAGCGCATCACTACGCCCGCCAACTCGCGCACCGATGTCTTCACCGATCCGGACTTATTCAACCAAACTACTCCATCGGATGCCGGCATGTTGCTCGCGGACATTTATCAATGTGCCACAGCAGGTGGCGGCGCGCTGATCGCGGCCTTCCCCGACAAGATCAACAGTCAAATCTGTCAGCAGATGATTAATTTCCTTGCGGCGGATAAGATCGGGGTGCTGATCGAAGCGGGCGTTCCTGAGGGGACGCGCGTCGCACACAAACACGGGTGGATCAGCGATCCCGCTTCGGGAGTGATCAAGAACATCAGCGACGCCGCTATTGTTTACACGCCCGGTGGGAATTACGTGCTGGTGATCTACGCGTACCATCCCGTACAAACGGTGTGGGAGCCGGTCTCTCTGCTCTTCGCACAACTGTCGCAGGCAGTATATAACTTCTACAATTTGCCTGCTCAATAAGCGGAGCAGCATTTATAATCGAGCCATGAGCACGGTGCTGGGTCTCTATCGGCTTCAACAAGTGGATAGTCGAACGGATCAAATTCGGGCGCGTTTGCAGGTGATACAGGAAACGCTCGAAAACGACCTCGCTCTGCGCGCCGCAAGCGACCAACTCGCGCAGGTTGAAGCCCGCCACAGAGAATCCACTTCTGTCCTGAAACAGTGCGAGGCGGAGGTTGAAAAACAGCGCATCAAAATCGAACAGGCGGAAGCCAGTCTGTATGGCGGGCAGGTGCATAACCCAAAAGAATTACAGGATTTGCAAAGAGATGTGATTTCCCTCAAGCGGCATCTCGAGACTTTGGAAGAACGCCAACTGGAAGCCATGCTGGCTGTGGAAGAGGCTGAAAAGAATTTTGTCTCCGCACGAAAAGTCTTCGAGGAGGTAAAGTCCAATTTAAGCCGACAAAGCCGCGAATTGATGTTGGAAAGCGAGGCCCTGCAAAAGGAACTGGAACGGCTGACCCTCGAACGCGAGGCAATCGTGCAAGAATTAACGGCACAATCTCTGGATTTATACAATCGCTTGAGACAGGAAAAACGCGGGCTGGCGGTTGCAACCATCAGCGAGAATGCCTGCGCGGCGTGCGGCACGACACTGACTCCCGCACAACAACAAAGCGCCCGCTCTACCAGTCAGTTATTCAATTGTCCCACCTGCGGACGAATTCTCTTCGCGAACTAAGCGTTTCTTCAACAAGAGTCATTTCACGCTATGCCCCTCCTCGATCCTCTTTCGTTCGGCTTAGGTTTTCTCATCGGAATAGTGTTCCTGTGGCTGTTGGGCCGCACACGCCCTCTGCTTGCACAGATCCGTGAGAATCTGAAGGCACAGCGTGAAGCCGCGCAAGCCCGCCGCACAAGCGGATTGGAGGACAACCACCGCAGACTGACGCTCCGCCGTGCGCAGGGGATGCATCTCGCCGCGCCGCTCTTCGCTTTGGATGAAATTCTGATGGAGCCCCGCTTAATGGCACCCCCCGCGCGCATCGAACCAGGCATCGTCACGGCTTCAGACGACATCATTTCCCAAACGCTCCCTTACATGCCTGCGTGGCCTGAGATCGGCGCTCTTTATCGCGCGCCCTCGCTCAGCATTCTCGAGGCAATTTCAGGCGGAGAGAACCTTGTTATCGTTGGCGCGGCGGGAACAGGAAAGACCGTCACCCTCGCACATCTCGCTTCTCTGGCGGCAAATTCACAGGTTCGGCTTGCATCGGGAAAAGAAGCGGTCCCCTTTTTCTATCACGTTGCAGACCTACAACTTCCATACGACCCGGCGAGGGATCCGTTGAACATCATCATCAACGCGGCGAGTGAACGTGCACCCATCTTCGATCTCGGACGTCTGCCCGGCTTCATCCAGCAATCGTTCAAAAACGGGAACGCGCTCCTGCTCGTGGATGGCTTCGACGAACTCGCCCCTAGCGGACAAAGCGAAGTGGTGGAATGGTTGAAAGCATTGATGCAGGCTTACCCCAATGTCCAAATCGTGACCACCGGTTCTGTGCATCAACTCGGCGGATTATTGGGACTTGGTTTTCACCCCCTCGCCCTCATGGCATGGGACACGCGTCAAGCGGCACGCTTCATTCAACGTTGGGGAGAATTATGGTCGCAAACGATTGCGCTCGAAGCCTGGTCACAGCAAAACGGAACGGGGTCCATTGATCCGCTGTTGCTCAATACCTGGCTCGATGTCGAACATCAACATCTGACACCATTCGAACTAACGCTCAAGGTCTGGGCGGCTTACGCGGGAGATAGCCTGGGTCCGCGCGTGCTGGATGCGATTGCAACACACGTGCGCCGCGTCGCGCCGAGCGGAACACCAATTGCCGCACTCGAATTACTCGCCATGCAGATTGCGCTCACAGCACAACCGATCTTCGACCCGCGCAAAGCCCGCACGTGGGTCAAGCAATATGATCTCGTGGAGGATAAATCCAGCGAGAGCGCAGAGGTGGCCACTGACGCGGAAGAACCGCCCACGCTCCCCGATTCACAAAAGATCCGCATCAAAAAATCGAAAGCGAGTGAGGCGGCGCCCACCCATGGTCTGCTTAGCAAAATGGTGGACAGCGGTTTGCTGGTTTCGCATCCCAACAACAAAATGCGATTCCTGCATCCCGTTTTGAACGGTTACCTTGCCGGCGCCGCAATTGCCGATAACAACGCTGAGAAAGCCCTGCTTGCACAACCGGAATGGGAGGGCAAAACGCTGGCTCTGCGCTACTTGGCCGCGCGCGGAGATGCCGCGGTGGTCACGCCACTGGTGGAATATCTCCTCAAAGAATCGGAACCTCCGCTTCACCGCGCAACCTTTACGGTCGCGCGCTGGCTGCGGGACGCGCCCAAGGACGCACCCTGGCGCGCCAAAGTCTTTGCCAGCCTATTGAATCTTTTGCAAGCCGAAGGATTACCGCTCAGCCTTCGCGCCCAAGCCATGGCAGGATTTGTCTTGAGCGGAGACCCAGGCGCCGCGACACTGTTTCGGCAATTGCTCAATTCCCGCTCGTTCGAACTTATCCCCTTAGCCGCCTTGGGAAGTGGCGCCCTGCGCGATACCAAAGCCATCCCATTGCTGGAACAAGCCTTACAAGCACCATTCGGCTCGGTACGGCGTGCAGTCTGTCTCGCCCTCGTCGCCATTGGCACAGAGAAATCGCTCGAAGTCGTTGCGCGTGCCATGCTACAAGGCGACGAAGAACTGAAACGCGCTGCCGCAGAAGCGCTTGCCAACGACCCAACGGAAGGACATGCCATCCTCAAAGAAGCTGCCACCCTGCAAGACATCATGCTCCGCCGCGCTGCGGTACACGGGCTGGCGCGCGTCGGTCAACCCTGGGCTATCGAAATGCTCCAACATATTCAAGTCGAAGATGATCAATGGGTCGTCCGCAACCTTGCCAATCAATACCTCGAGCAAATGTCTGTTGGCGACAAGCGCATCCCGCGCAAACTCACACCCCCCTCTGAAACCCCCTGGCTCATCGAATACGCCGGCAAACAAGGCATGGGCATCCCACGCGGCGGACCTGCCACCGACGTCCTGCTCACTGCCTTCAAGCACGGCAGTCTGGAGGAACGCCTCGCGGCTATTCCCTACCTCAAACGAATAGCAAACGAGGGCATCATCGGCGCGTTCTACAACAGCGTGTATGGCGACGAACCGGAAATTCGTGAAGCTGCCTTCCTCGCCATCGAAGAGATCGCGGCAAACGGATTCAAACTGCCTCACCCCCACCAATTCGGATTAGGCTAACATGCTTATCACAAACGCCACACTGATCACCTGGGAGTCGGAAAATCGCATTCTCGAAAATCACGCCCTCCTTATCGAGAATGACCGCATCAAAGAAATCGGCAGCACCGCTGAACTCACTGCACGACATCCTCACACCGAAAAACTCGACGCCCGCGGGCAATACGTCATGCCTGGCAACATCTGCGCCCACACACACTTCTACGGCGCGTACGCACGCGGCATGGCCATCCCCGGCCCCGCGCCAAAAGATTTTCCCGAGATTCTGCAAAGGTTGTGGTGGCCCCTCGATCGTTCACTCGACGCGGAAAGCATCCGCTACTCTGTGCTTCCCTGTCTTGTGGATGCTATCAAACACGGCACAACCACCCTCATTGATCACCACGCCTCCCCCAATGCCATTGATGGATCACTCGACATCATTGCCGAAGCCGTAGAACAGGCAGGCTTGCGCGCTGTGCTTTGCTACGAAGTGACCGACCGCGACGGCGAAGCCAAAATGAAAGCCGGGATTCAGGAAAACGTCCGCTTCCTCAAAAAGAAGAAAAGCCCGCTTCTCGCGGGGACCTTTGGCCTGCACGCCAGCCTCACGCTTTCAGACTCATCTCTGGCTTTATGCCGCGAGGCGGCGCCTGAGGGCGCCGGCTTTCATATCCACACCGCCGAACACGAAGCCGACGAATACGACAGCCTGAACAAAACCGGCCTGCGCGTGATAGACCGCCTGCAAAAACATGGCATCCTCGGACCAAGGACCATCACCGCGCACGGCGTCCACTTCGACGCACGGGAAATGCAAATCCTTGCCGAAAGCGGCACATGGCTTTCCCATCAACCGCGCTCGAACATGAATAACGGCGTCGGCGTTGCCCCCATCGAATCCATGATGCGCATGGGCGTAAAAGTTTGCCTGGGCAACGACGGCTTCTCAAACGCCATGTGGGAGGAGTGGAAGACTGCCTATCTCTTGCACAAAGTCCACCACCGCGATCCGCGTCGCATGAACGGATACGACGTGGTCCGCATAGCAGTCTACAACAATGCCGCGCTGGCTAACACCTTTTTCCCTGATGCGCCCCTTGGTCAACTCATCCCCGGCGCATATGCTGATCTCATCTTCGTAGACTACCACCCAAATACTCCGCTCACAGCGGGTAATTTGCCCTGGCATATTCTCTTCGGCTTTCAGCAAAGCATGGTCACAACCACCATCGTGGGCGGCAAAGTATTGATGAAAGACCGCGCGCTGCTGACGCTCGATGAAAAAGAAATCAGCGCGAAAGCCCGCGAAATTGCCCCCAAAGTTTGGGAAAGATACCAAAACGAAGTTACAAACATCATGCAGAGGAGAACAGAATGAACGAAGAATCCCTTTTGGTGCGAATCGCCGTGCTGGGCGGCACCGGCAAGGAAGGTAAGGGTCTTGCTTATCGCTGGGCAAAGGCAGGTTACCAGGTCCTGATCGGCTCGCGCTCTTCTGAACGAGCAGTGACAACCGCCTCTGAAATCATGCAATTGCTGGAGGGTTCCTCCTCCGTCGTCGGCATGACCAATCACGAAGCCGCGCAGCAAGCAGATATCGTTGTGTTGACCGTCCCTTATGCCGCCCATCGCGAAATCCTGGAAAGCGTCAAAGACGCGCTAAAAGGGAAACTGCTGGTTGACGTTACAGTTCCCCTGATGCCGCCCAAAGTGACCAAAGTGCAAATGCCGCCGGCCGGCTCCGCCGCGCAGGAAGCAAGAGACATCCTCGGCGAGGAAGTGGAAGTCGCCGCCGCATTTCAAAACATCTCCCACGAACTTCTCCTGAGCGATGAAGAAAACATCGAATGCGACGTATTGGTCACTGGAACGAGCAAACGCGCGCGCAGCGAAACCCTCATGCTCGTTGAAGCCGCCGGATTGACAGGCTGGGACGCCGGCCCCATCGAGAATTCCGTCGTTGTCGAGGGACTGACCAGCATACTGATTCACATCAACAAGCAATACGGCTCCACCCATGCGGGTATCAAAATAACCGGCGTTCAACGTTAAACGTTCGCACATTGTAACGTTCAGACGTTCTCAAGCAATGCCCCTCACCCTCACCCCTCTTCAACACATCCCCCTCATCCGCCACGGCGACGACCTGGCGGATATTCTTGTATCAGCCCTGCATGCCAACGACATCCACCTCGCGGATGGCGATATTCTGGTCATCACGTCCAAAATCGTCAGCAAAGCCGAAGGGCGGATGGTGAATCTGGCGAATGTCACACCCTCCGCGCGTGCCCTCGAACTCGCGCGAAAGTCAGAAAAAGACGCGCGCCTCGTAGAACTCATTTTGCAGGAAAGCAATGAAGTACTGCGCGTGCGCCCTGGCGCCATCATCGTCGAACACCGTCTTGGTTTTGTCTGCGCGAACGCCGGGATTGACCATTCCAATGTTGCCCCCCTCCCTCTTCCCCAAAATTCTCCGAAAACGGGAGAGGAGGTGGAAGAGTGTGTCCTGCTCCTCCCCCTCGACCCCGACGCGTCGTCCCGCGCCATACGTGAAAAAATCGAAACCCAAACAGGAAAGCAAATCGGCGTCATGATCATTGACTCGCACGGACGCGCCTGGCGCATCGGCACAGTCGGCATGTGCATCGGGTTGAGCGGAATCCCCGCGGTGGTGGATGAACGCGGCTGGAAAGACTTGTTCGGTTACGAGTTGAAAATCACCATCGTCGGCGTGGCAGACGAACTGGCCGCCGCCGCATCGCTCGTCATGGGGCAAGCCGCCGAAGGCACGCCCGCCGTCCACGTGCGCGGGTTTCCCTATCCTCTGCGCGAAGGCTCGCTCAAGGAACTGCTCCGCCCCAAAGAACAGGACATGTTTCGATAAATCCACGCAACACAAATCTATGATTTACACTGCAACAGGAGACACATGAACACTTTCCCTCCCGAATACCTTGACCTCCTCAAAGACGAAACCAAAGCCATCCTCTACCTCGCCACCATCATGCCCGATGGCTCACCGCAAGTCACGCCCGTCTGGTTCAACACCGACGGCGAATACATTCTCATCAACACCAGCGAAGGGCGCGTCAAGGACAGAAACATGAAAGCGCGTCCGAAAGTTGCCATGGTAATCCAGGATCCACATGATCCCTATCGCTATCTTGGCATACGCGGTGAAGTAGTCAGTTACACAAGAGAAGGCGCAGATGAGCATATCAACAAACTTTCCCTCAAATACGATGGCAAACCCTGGACACCTCGTGCAGGACAACGGCGAATCATTTACAAAATCAGACCCACGCATTTCGACAAGCACAACTGACCTGCATCATTTCTTGCGAACGCGCCGTTCCATCCGCCGCTTCAAACCGGACCCTGTGCCTGATTCCGTTATCGAACGGATTCTCACCACCGCGACTCACGCCCCCTCGGCGCACAATACTCAGCCCTGGCGGTTTGCCATTGTAGCGCCGGCTTCGCGAAACACCCTCGTGGGGTCAACCGCTAGAGAACGCCTCGCCTGCGCGTTGACCACCGCCATGCGCCGCGATATGACCGCCGAAGGCGCGAGCGAAGCAGAGATCGAGAAGCGCGTCGCCAATTCCATTCGTCGCATCAACGAAGCGCCCGTCCTCATCGTCCTCTGTCGCGACGTGACCGCCGTCCGCGAACACAAACGCGAGGACGAAATCATGTCCATCCAATCCGTCGCCAACGCCGCGACGTATCTCCTGCTTGCCGCGCACGCTGAAGGCTTAGGCGGCAACTGGATTTGCTGGCCGCTCTACGCACAGGAGGAGACCCGCGCCGCGCTGAACTTACCCGCGACGTGGGAACCGCAGGCAATGGTATTTATCGGGTATGCGAATGAGACGCCGAAAGAAAAATTGATGAAACCCCTGGATGAAATCGTAGCACAAGTCTGAACTTGTTCTACTAGGGCATGGCAGTCTCAACGAAGCGCACTACACCCAATTGATAAGTCTCGCCGCGAGAGATATAGACGCGAATTTCGTTGCCACCGTTTTCATCAAGGATAATCAGCGACTGCTCTCCAGCCGGCACATTCTCAAGGCGAAAACTGCCGTCGGCGTTCGTGCGCACAGATTGATCACTTCCCAGCACCAGCACCTCCCCCTGAAATGGTTCGCCGCTGGAGGTCAACACCACACCTTCCACCGCGCCCTTCCCCAGCACAAGTTGGCTGCCAGATTGGCTGTTCACAATACTGAGAAACCCAAGAAACAACACCAACACAGCCAGTATGGCAATCCACCGGTGCATCCGCTGTTTGCCCGGCTCGACAGCAGGAGGCAAGTCGGGTAATCCATCTTGAAACTCTTTGAGAGAGGGATCTTTCTCGAACATGGTTATCTCCTATTGCAAAACATGGTTCGCAAAAGGTCAACATTCTGCGGATCAGGGAACAGAGATCTGGAAATTATCTACGCAGACCTGAGATGCATCCCAGGAGCGCAAACCTGTGCCGCCTTGAGTGTAACTGGAGTCCTGCCCCTTCAAGACAAGTTTATCGTCCACGTACACAGTAAATTGGCTCCCCTGCACCACCACCTTCACATTCCTGGGCGTGCTGTACCAATCGTAGCCCTTGGCAGGAGCGACAGCAAAAGGCGGGAGTTCTCTGCCGTTTACCCATTTTCGTAATATGAATGCTCCACCGCCATAGCCAGGATCATATTGAAAGGTATAGCCATTGAACCGACCATCGTTAGTCAATGTAGTGCGGAAGAACACTCCGTAGCCATTGCCCTTTGTTAAGTGTGCGCCGGAGACGTAAATGGTATAGTCCCTGGGGTTGAGGTCGGTGGAACACTTGTTGAACATAATCCCTCCACCGCTAACGCAGACGCGTTCATCTCTTGAACTCCAGGTGCCTTGCGATTTAATCCAGTCATCCAGTCCGGCGTTGAAATTATCCTCGCAGGCATATTCCACGCCCCCACACACATCGTCGCCCGTGAAGGCGCTGGCGGCGCGGCAATACACATCGGAAAGGCGCACGCCGGTCAATTGCAAAACCAGCACAGTACCAATGACGATTAGCGCAATGAGCAGCGCATATTCCACCAATCCCTGTCCTTTGGAAAAACGCGTGTGCTTCATTTCTGCTTCTCCTTTCGGCTCTTGATTCGCGCCTGAACACGCAGATATCCTCCTTTGGGAGATTGAGGTGCAGAGGATTTATGAACGGGATTGCTCCAGTGAAAGGCGAGGTCCTCGAACAGGGCGGCAAATGGACTTTCAGGCTGGGCGTAGGTAACTGGCTTGCCCAGCGTAATCGCCGTGGAAAAGGCATCGCCGCCGTTGGGAATGACAACACGAATGGAGCGCTTGAGGGACTTTTCGATTTGCGCCCGCGACAAACCGTTCCCCTTGAACGTCCAATTCAATACAAGTTCGATTTTTTCGGGGGGATAACCAAGCTTATCGAAGACGCGCAAAGCCGAACTGGCGTTTTGGATCGAAGCCAGTTCGGGCGTGAGCAGCAACACAATCACGTCGGCGGCATCGAGCGCGGCAAGCGTGGTATCGCGAAAATCATGCGGCAAATCAACGACCACATATTCATATTGCGACTTCAGCACCGACAGCACATGATCCACCTGCTCCTTGACCAGCGTCTCGGTGAGTTCCGGTTCGCGCGGAGTTGCCAACACATCCAGCCCGCACGGGTGACGGAGGAGCACGCGCCGAATTAACTCCGGTTCCATTTCGTTAAAGGGGATGGCGGCAAGGTCAGCCCAACTGTTCCGCAGCGGGACATCCAGCATCAAAGCGGCTTGCCCATTGGTCAATGCCAAGTCCACAAGGACGGTTTTGTATTCCCATATTTGGGCAAGTCCCACTGCCAGATTGACCGCCAGCGTGGAAACACCGCATCCACCGCGCAGAGAAAAGAGCGCGATGGTGCGGTTATCGGATTTTGGCGCGGCAGGTTCAAAGGTCACGGAGGAACGCCGCAACAATGCCTTCACACGCGCGATCAATTCAGCCGGTTCGAAAGGTTTGGGGATGAAATCGTCCGCGCCGGCATCATACGCCTGCAAACGGTCATCCAATTCCTTCAAGCCAGTCAAAATAATGATGGGAATTTGTGCAGTTTCAGGGGCACGACGCAACTGGCGACAAAGTTCGAAACCATCCATATCCGGCATCAACACGTCCAGCACGGCAAGCGCCGGGGCGGTCGTCTTCACAAGCGCAAGTGCCTCTTCACCACTCTCTGCAGTGAGGATATTAAAACCAGCCGACTGTAAAACCCCGCTTGTCATCTTGCGGCTCAGGGGGTCATCATCCACGACAAGAATCTCCAAGCCCATAAAACTTCTCCTGTAATGACCACTTTCAATTGTATAAGGTTCACTGCGACCTGGTTAGAGTATAGCATCACTACCGATTATGCACACCTTTCAGCGGCGTTACAGTTTGCCTCAAAGCAATGTAAAAAAGCCAAGACGCCGTATAATGGAAGCCCGGCATTTACAAGGTATGGAGAGACGGATGAAACATGCATCTCAATCCAACCGAAGAAAGTATGCGGTATTGTATTTCTTGATGGGGGTGATGCTGGGAGTTTTGCCGCCTGTACTTGCCATTCTCACAGAACTATATTTGCAGAAATTACCCCTTTCAATTTGGGCAATACAGTACGTTCTCAGAAAAAATCCGATTCTTTGGGTCTTCAACCTAGGTCCACTGGTACTGGGAGCAACGGGTTATTTCATTGGCAGACAACAGGACATAATGGCCAGCCTAGCGGCTTCGCTCGAACAAAGGGTGGCGCAACGCACGGCAGAATTACAGCAATCCAACCGGGTTCAGGAAATTTTGAACAGCCTGTTGCACCTCTCGCTCGAAGACCTCTCTACGCAAGAAACGCTGGAGCGAGCACTGGAACTCATTGTCAATATCCCCTGGTTGCCCACCGAACCCAGAGGCGGCATCTTCTTGACCTCCGAAGACGATCCGAACACCCTGCTTTTACGCGCCTCCCATAATATGGCGGCGCCGCTTCTCAAATCGTGCGCGCGTGTGCCGTTCGGCACCTGTCTGTGCGGACGGGCGGCACAAACGCAAAAAATCCTTTTCACCAGTTGCGTGGATGAACGGCATGAGATTCGATATGACGGCATGAAGCCGCACGGTCATTACAACGTGCCCATCGTCCACCGCGACAAGGTATTAGGCGTGGTGGTGTTGTACGTATCGGATGGGCATCAACCTCAGCCAAATGAAACCGAATCCCTGCAAGCCATCGCCAACACACTGGCTAGCATGATTGCCGCTCGTCAGGCCGAAGAAGATATTGTCCGCCAGAAGAAATTCTTCGAAACGCTCGTGCAGACCAGCCCGGCGGCAGTCGTGGTCATGTCCAAAGATCAGACCATTCAGTCCTGCAACGAAGCATTTTTGTCTCTCTTCGAATATACGCGGGAAGAGTGCGTGGGACATAAACTGGATGCACTCATCGTGCCGCCCGAAGCTCACGAGCAGGCACAGCAATATTCACAGCAGGCACTGGCGGGAAATCTCATCAACCAAACCGCCCAACGACGCTCGAAAAGCGGACGGCTCATTGACGTCAAAATTTCCGCTGCCCCCGTGCGCATCGAAGGGGAAACGGTCGGTGTGATCGCCATCTATCATGACATCACCGAATTGCAGAAAGCCAAGCGCGAAGCGGAAGAGGCGGCGAAAGCCAAAGCCGAGTTCCTCGCCAACATGAGTCACGAAATCCGCACGCCGCTCAACGCCATTATCGGCATGACCAGCCTTTTGCTCGATACGCGGCTCGACGACGAGCAGACAAACTTCGTCGAGACCATCCGCAACAGCGGAGATACCCTGCTGGCGGTCATCAACGACATCCTGGACTTCTCCAAAATCGAAGCCGGCAAGATGACCGTGGAGAAAGTCCCCTTCAACCTCGCGGACTGCATCGAGTCGGCGCTGGACCTGGTGGCGGCAAAAGTCTTCGAAAAACGCCTCGAACTGGCATACGTTTTGCAGGAAAACATGCCGGTCAAATTCCAGGGGGATATTACGCGCCTGCGTCAGGTGTTGGTGAACTTGCTGAGCAACGCCGTCAAATTCACACAGGCAGGGGAAGTAACGGTTTCGGTTGCGGTCGAGAACGTGCAAGGCTCCGTGTACACACTTCACTTTCAGGTGCGAGATACCGGCATCGGCATTCCCAAAGACAAACTCCACCGTTTGTTCGAAGCGTTCTCCCAGGCAGACACCTCCACCACACGCAAATTCGGCGGAACCGGGCTGGGACTTGCCATCAGCAAACGGTTGATCGAACTCATGGGCGGGAGCATCTGGGTGGAAAGCGAGGAGGGCAAAGGCTCGACCTTTCACTTCACCATTCAGGCTGAACTTGCCAGCGGAACTGCATCGCTCTTCCCGCGTCAGGTTCAACCCGATCTTTCCAACCGCCGCCTGCTCATCGTGGACGATAACGATACAAATCGTCTGATTCTTCAAAAACACGCTTCCAGTTGGGGAATGTCGGTTTCAGCCGCGGCTTCTGGCCAAGAGGCGCTGCAACGCATCGAGCAGGAACATTTTGATTTGATGATCCTCGATATGCAAATGCCGGAAATGGACGGCTTGGCGCTGGCGCAGGAAATCCGCAAGCGGCCCGACACGGCAGAAACACCGTTGATTATGCTGACCTCGCTGGGGCGCAAACCCGAAGGAGCGGAAAGTATCGCCTTCAGTGCCTTTCTCTCGAAGCCAATTAAAACATCTCAGTTGTATAATGCCGTTTGCGAAGCGCTGGCGGCGCGTCCCGGCGAGGAAGCGGCTGCGTCCCAAAAGCGAACTGCGTTCGACGCCACGATGGGCGACCGTCATCCCTTGCGCATTTTGCTCGCCGAAGATAACCTCATCAACCAAAAGGTCGCCATCGGTTTGTTGAGCAAACTGGGCTACCGCGCCGATATCGCCGCAAACGGGCTGGAAGCGCTGGAAGCCCTGCGGCGGCAGGAATATGACCTCGTCCTGATGGACGCGCAAATGCCCGAAATGGACGGCGAACAAGCCGCCCACATCATCATTGAACGATACC
>DATLZK010000031.1:0-24757 GCA_035574015.1 Anaerolineales bacterium | reverse complement strand
AAGATCATTCGTAATGGCGAGAGTCAAACATCCCTGCCTCTTCCCCTCCTCCAGCACACTCACAATGTCAGGCGATTTGCCCGATTGTGAAATGCCGATCACCAGCGCGTTTCGTAACTGCGGCGGCTTTTTGTAATAGGTGAACAGCGACGGAGTTGCCAGAGCAAGCGGAAGCCCGTTCATCGCTCCAAACAAATAATTGGCATACCGCCCCGCGTTATCGGAGGTGCCGCGCGCGGCGAGAAAAATATAATGGACATCACGCCGTCGAATCTCGGATGCGATGCGCTCGACGTTTTTTCTCTGCGACACAAGCAGATGCTCGATTCGTTCAGGCTGCTCGAAAATTTCGGAATATAGAGACATGACTGACCGCCGCTTCATTCCAACTCCGGAATGGATACCGGTAAACGACCTTTCATCTCCCCGAAGCCAAAGAGCGCCCGCGCTGCAGCGCGCATGGACGGCTCCAGAATGCTGTACGTGCAGACGAATGCAGAAGCCTGCGGAAAGGCGGCAAGGTCATAAGGCAGACGCATGGCGACAATAATGACGGGCTTGCCGATTTTCAACAACTGGCGGATCAACTCCGCCTGTTTCTCTTCGGCATACGCATTGATCGTGCCTGCAATAATCACATCATACTCCTGGACGCGCTCTACTATGGCGGCAATTTCCCTCTCATCGGGCGCGAAGGGGATTTTGAATTCGTCGGTCCGTGTGTGATATTCGCGGATGAAGTGCGCAAGTTTTGGCTCAACATAGGAAGATGTATCGGCCGGAGTCAGGTCTTTCGGCGCAGGAATGATGACAGCAATTCGTTTGTTCGCATCGAGAGCAAGCGGCAAGTATCGCTGATGGTCGCGCACAAGCGTGATGGACTGCTCTGCAATTTCATCCGCGATCTGCATGTGCACGCTGGAACGGATCACATTCAAATCTGGGGACGTTGCATTTTCAGAAAGCCATTTCTTCAAACGAGTGATACGTCCAACAGAAGCCTGTAACTCAGCCATCGCCAATTGGCCTGTTTGCACACCATTCACCAACGCTTCAAAAACGCGTACGTGATCCTGCGGATTGCTTGTGACGAGCAAAAGGTCTGCGCCTGCTTTGGCGGCGCGCAGCGCGTCTTCTCGCAAAAGTTCCCCCTGACGGATGGCGCGCATGTCCAAAGCGTCCGTGATGACAACGCCGTCAAAACCGAGATCATGGCGCAGGAGGCCGTTGATGATGTTGGGAGATAACGTCGCGGGAGGCGCATCAGGACCGTCAATGGAGGGAATGGCGAGATGAGCCGTCATCACCAGTTTGACATCCGCTTTCAACGCGGCAATGAATGGAGGCAACTCCACAGCGCGCAGCCGCTCGAGGGAGTGAGTAACCGTCCCAAGCCCGTGATGCGAATCGGTGACAGTATCCCCGTGCCCGGGGAAATGTTTTGCAGTCGCCGCGACGCCCTGGGACTGAATCCCTTCGATCATCGCGACGGTCAATTCCGCGACCAAAGCCGGATCTTCGCCGAACGAACGCGTGCCGACGACGGGGTTTTGCGGATTGACGTTTACATCGGCGCAGGGCGCGTAATTGACATTGATACCCAGCGCGGCGAGTTCGCGCCCAAGCACTTCGCCGGCTTTGCGCGCCAATTCTTTGGAACGCGTCGCGCCCAATGCCATGTTCCCGGGCAGAGGTGTGCCATCACCGACTGCCATTAACTGCCCGCCTTCCTGATCGGTCGCGATGATTAACGGAGGCAGGCCGAGGTCACGCGCGAGGCGTTGAAGGGATGCGGTCAATTCGCGGAGTTGCGATAGAGCCCCCACATTTAAACTTCTGAAAAGCGTAACCCCGCCCGGATGAAATTTCTCGAACGCGGTCACGATTTCGGGCGGGAGTTTCTCCTTGCCGTGAAAAGCAAGCAAAAGTTTTTGTCCTGCGAGATGTTCGATGTCCACGTCAGCCTTTCAGACCCGAAACGATCACACTTTCGAGAATGTAACGCTGTGCGATAAAAAACACGACGATGAGCGGAACGGTGGTCAGGACGGCGGCGGTCATGATGGTGGGCCAGGGCTGTATGGTTTGATTGATGTTATAGAGCGTGGAGACATAAACAGGCAGGGTGTACATATCCACGGTTTGCAGGTACATCAGCGGCGTCAACAGGTTGTTCCACAAACCGACAAAGAGAAACGTGGCGACGGTGGCGAGCGGCGCTTTGACCAGCGGCAGGATGATCTCCCACCAGACTTGAAGATGTGTCGCGCCGTCCACAAAGGCAGACTCGTCCAATTCCTTTGGGATTTGCGCCATTGCCTGACGCAGCAAAAAGACCATCGCCGCGCCGCCTGCAAAATACCCCGGCACAATCAGAGGATTGAATGTGCCGACCCATCCCAGTTTATTGAAGAAGACATATTGAGGCACAATCAGCGCCTGCGGAGGGATCATCATGGTGGAGAGCATGAGGAAAAACACGATGTTCCTTCCGGGCCACTCGATGCGGCTGAAGGCGTAGGCAACCGCCGCAATGGAAATCAACGTCCCTGCCAATGCCAGCGTGACGTAAAAAACGGAATTGAAATATGCGCGCAGAAAATTCTCGTTTTGGAAAATGCCGATGTAGGCGTCCAACGTGGGATTCCTCGGAATCCAAACGATGCCGGGCGAGTTCGTTTCTTCCAATGTCTTCAAAGAGGAGGAGATCATCCAAAACAGCGGGAAGGACATCAATATCGTCGCACCGGTCAGGAGGATGTAAAGCAAAATGCGCTTGAGGATGTACAAGTATCGCATCATCGTTTCCTCCCTAATAGAGTTCGTAGGTGACCCAGCGATTTTGCAATCGGAACTGAATCACGGTGACGATCAAAATGATGACCAGCACCACCCACGAGATGGCGGAACCGTAACCGATCTCGAAATGACTGAAACTCTTCTGCCATAGATAATAGACCATTGAAATCGCCGAGGAGACAATCGGCTGATTATCGCGGTAGAGGACGAAGATCGGTTCGAAGATTTGCAGGGAACTGATCAAGCCCACGACAAGGTTGTAAAAAATGTACGGGGTGAGGAGCGGAAAGGAGATACGCCAGAAGCGCTGCCAGCCGGTCGCGCCGTCCACTTCGGCGGCTTCGTGCAGTTCCCTGGGGATGTTGTTCAGGCCCGCCAGGAAGATCAGCATCATTGTGCCGCATCCCCACACCATGAGCAGGATCACAGACATCTTCGTCCACAGCGGGCTTTGCACCCAAAGCGGCACGCGGTTCTCGGCGGGAAAGCCGGTTTCAATCACCTTCAACATCAGATTGAACTTCCCTGTATTAAGCCCCAGAAAGAAAGCAGCGGTGACTTCCTGAACATAAATCAGTGCCCGAGTGAGATACCCAAACGGCGGGAATGCCGTCGAAACCGCGCGGATGATCTGGTTGATAATGCCCGTCCCCGTGTTCAGCATCAGGCGCCAGCACAACAACACAGCAGCATTGAACCCCAGGATGACAGGAAGATAAAACGCCATGCGAAAGATGCGTTCGCCGCGCATCTTTTGATTCAGCATGACCGCGAGGAACAGGGCAAATCCCATTTGCAGGGGCAGTCCGATCACGGTCAAATACAGGGTGTTTACGAGTGAGGCGCGGAAGTTTTCGTCCTTGAACAGGATGATGTAGTAATTGTCAAAGCCCACCCAATGGGGTGGCTCCTGTGCAGTGACCCGGTAATCGGTAAAACTCCAATACAACGAAAACGCCAGAGGGACAACCACGAAGATGACAAAGCCCACGATCCAGGGTGCAGCAAACAAATATCCCGAAAACGTCCTTTCCTGGTAACCTGGAGAGGCGCCGCGCAACCGTACGAGAAGGCGGGCGATCCAGCCCAATCCGTAACTGCTTGCCAGAATGAAGAGGACTGTCAGAAAGACGACAACCAGCACATGGAGATAGGGATTTTCGGGCATGGCAGTTCCTCCAGGCACAGGAGAAGAAACAGGCGGGGATTTCTCCCCGCCCGATTCCATACACTCTATTGACCAAGAGCCGCGCTGTACTCCGACTGAATCTTATCCACCACCTCTTGAGGAGTAAGTTCCTCCGTAATGAGTTTGCCGAGGGCATCCTGCATGATGGTCGAAAGTTTGGCGGCTTCCTTGATCCCCGCAAAACCAACGCCATACTCAGCGGCCAATTCCGCCTCGCGCTGGAGTTGCGGTGACTCGGTCACGTAACCGTACTGTGCGTCATTGCGGGCGGGGATCAAACCCATGGTCTCGTTCCATTTGTGATTGGCTTCCTTGCTGAACGCAAGTTTCAACCAATCCGCGGCGAGTTCCTTGTTCGGGCTGTATTCCGGCACGGCAAGCCAATCGTTGAAGGCAAGCACCACCGGGCGGCTGTTCGGGAAGTTATCGGGATCACCATAGAAGGGGTCAATCGAGATTTTATCCCAAATCGGTCGGTCGAACGCTGGCGCTGCCCACCCCGAATGCGCGAGACATACTGCGCCATTGTTCTTTCCAGTAGCATCATCCACATCAATCACAGAACCCTGCCCCGTGGGAAGCGGACCAACCGCATTCGCGGCAGGACCATAAGTCGCCTGGCGCATATCGAGCATGAACTGTGTCGTTGCCAACGCTTCAGGCGAATCAAAGTTGGGAGAACCATCCTCCTTGTACAGTTCGCCGCCGAGGGAGTAGAACACCAACAGCCACCACTGCCAGTCGGCCATCGAAGTCGCGTCCACAGGGACGAGCGCCTGCTGAACCAGCGAATTCGTCGCCGGATCAATCACGGACAACTGTGAAGCGAAATCTATCCATTCCTCGAAGTTCTTCGGCGTACCAGTCGTCCAGCCGCCCGCCTCCATCAGGTCAGTACGGCAGAACACGTAACGCGGGGCAGTGAAGATCGGCAAGCCGCGCAGTTTTCCTTCGTATTTCGCGTTTTCGAGCGCGGGTCCAAAGTTCTTGATATCAGGCCATGCACTTTCGCCAAGATAAGGCTCCATATCGGCGAGGCTTTCGCCGTAGAGCGTATTCATTTCAGAGCCGAGGTTGATGATGTCGGGACCATCACCGGCAGCAAAGAAACCGGCGAAGGTAGTATCCCAGCCAGACCATGAACCTTCCGTAATCTCGACCTTCACGCCGGGATGCGCCGCTTCGAATGCAGGATTAATTTCACTCTTCAACCACGCAATCGTGTCCGGTGTGTAATCGAGCAGATAGATCTTCAGCGTGACGGCTTGAGCCGCGGGAGGAGCAAAGGTAGGAGCGACAGGGGTATCTTCAGCGGCTGGTGCAGCGGTGGGTGTTGCACCTCCGCCGCAGGCGGTCAGCACGAGGCTGGCTAACATCAGAACAGATAACAAAGCGAACAGATTCTTTTTCATCTTACTTCTCCTTATTTACAAAAGCATATCCAATCTGTCAGTTTGGATCATGGAAATGACAAGGTTACTCATCCTCCTTTCCTTCAGATCACTGAACCGTTTTCGGAAAACGCGCGCTCATTCTTTCAATCCGTTCATTCACATCTTGTGCAAAACGCTGAATAAATCCTTGGATGAATCGCTCTGGATCTTCCTTTGGATCATGAATCAAAGGAGTCATATCCATCCCGTAACTCAAAGCCGTCGCCGCATCTACATCATGCGATTCAAAATACGTAGCATTTGCGCGGCGCCGTCCCATTGAGGCAAGGTCGTAGCGTTTGCCACCGGCGATTTGCGAATTGAAGATGCCCAGCAGGGCAAGTTGCAGGTTCTCGTGATTCGACAAATTCATCAGCACCTTATCCGAATCCATCATCCAATCCAGCCCGCGCCAGACTTCACAGCCCACGCATCGTTCCGGACGTTCGGCCTGCTTCAACCTCCGAAGAGCTTCGATCACCCTCAAAGCCACTGCCACGTGCGTATCGTGCTTGTCTGCAAGATTGTGGGTGCAAACAACTTTTGGTTTCGTCGCGCGAAGGATTGTCACAATATCTTCCACAGGCGCATTTTGTGAAGCATCCTTCACAACAACGCTTGGATAATCCAGCAGCACGAGAGCAGAGTATTCACCCACATAGGCAGATTTACGTTGCTCCTTGAAACGCACGAGGCGCATCTCCTCATCGCTGTACTTCTCGTACATCCCGCTGCGTGGGGAGCCGCGCCCATCGGTGACAACCACGCCTGTAAACCACTTGTCCTTCCACTGAAAGCACTCAAGGATAGGGCCTGCCGCCATGATTTCGATGTCGTCCTGATGGGCAGCAAAGCACAAGTGTGTGGTGCGTGAGAACGCCTCCTCAACAGGCGCACCATCTGGGACAAAAACCTCAGCAGTGTCGAGGTGAAATTTCATACTCGCCTTCTAACGATTGGCAAACTCGCCGCGGCGACGGACTGCCCCACGCGACGGAATTTTTCATCCGGTAAATGCAACATGATCTTTTGAGATAATTCAGGAAACTCCGCCTCAAACACCTTTTCCACTCCTTCGATCAACAGATCGCCGCCGCGCCCCGATGTGCATCTTCCCAAAATCAACACATGTTTCATATCGTAAAATTCCGCATAATGAGCAACGCTGTATCCAAGATACACACCCATGCTTTCCCAAATTTTTCGTGCACCCTCATTGCCCCTTTCCAATTCCTTTTGGACAAACTTCAACTTCTCGACATCTGCCACATCCATGGGAATTTCAATCCCCGCTTTAGATGCGAGTCTGAAGACACATTGCTGTGAAAGGTAGGAAGCTCCACAGCCTTTATCGCCAGACCATTCCTCCAGCGGCGCGCTCGGGTTGTAATCAATGGGTGCGAACGCCAATTCATTCAACCACCCCATGATGTGACCATCCATGTTTAAATAGCCAGCCGCTTCGCTCGAACCCAGTGCAATGCCCAAAATCCCGTTATCGCCAATAGACATGGAACCTGCCAGCGCGGTTACGTCGCCATCGTTGATCACCTCGAGCGGCACGCCCATCTCGTCACGGATGCGCAAAAACATGTTTTTGATCTCAGTGAAGCGTTCCTGCGGAACCCCACGAAACAGCGACACCACCATCGGACGATTGTCAACGTAAATGCCCGCCGCGCTGCCGCCAATTGCATCCACACGCGGCAGTTTACTCGCAGCTGTTTTCAAGGCAGCCATAATCTCGCGGTAGTGATATTCGGGGTCGGCCTGTTCGCGCGGCGACCAGACCACCTCCTCGCTGTAGAGTACATTCCCATCCACCACTGCGCTCACCTTACGATCCGAAGCACCTAGATCAAACCCAATGCGGCAGCCATTCCAATTGCGGCCGAGCAGTTTTCCAGTCTCGCGCGAAGCGGGCACTTCGTCTGCTGTGCAAGCAATTACAGAAAATTCTCTCTCGTACACCTGTCTTCCCATGAAATAACAGTCGAACTTTCGCATGCCATGTGATGAGTACACATTACAGATATACTCACCAATCGGCTTCGGCGCGCCGATATACATCGTATGACCACCACGCTGCCAGAGCAGGAATTTCACAAGCCGTTCGATGTATATATAATTGGATTCAAAATTGGGATGACCTTCGGGATAGACGAGCGTTTCAAAGCGAGAGAATTCGCCCTCGCTTCTTTCCAAGCCGATTACGGCTCGCACCCCAACCGGCTTGACCCTGCGCTGAAAGTTTCGATTTGCCAATACCGCAGGACGAAAACCTTCATCCAAAGGAGGTTTGACTTTCGGCTTAATCAATTCCATGTTTGCTTTTCTCGTGTGAACAAGAGAGAATAGTCATCGAGCAATAAGAATGCGGATGCGCCAAGAATGCAGGCGCGGTAATCCAATGTGCCCAGCTCAAGGTGCGTATTTTCCGCCATGCGCGCCAACGCCGCGCTTCGCATTGCTTCATTGACAATCTTTAGCCATGCTTCGCCAAAGCGCGTCATATCACCCGTAAGCACAATCTTCCGAATATTCAACGTGCCGATTAGGTTTGCAAGGGAAATTCCGAGATAATGCGCCGCGTTTGTCACCACCTGAACTGCCTGCTTGTCACCTGCATCAAAGACTTCTTTTGCTTTGTCTAACGAATCCAGATTCAACCGCCGCAATACTGCCCTTGCGCTAGCAATGGTTTCGAGGCATCCACGTTTTCCGCAGCGGCACAATTCACCGTTCTCCTGCACTACCACGTGACCAATTTCGCCTGCACCGCCACCATCTCCCTGGAACAGACGTCCATTGATTAGGATGCCCGAACCGATGCCGTGTTTCACATTGACCACAATCAGGTTCTCATCACTTGCATGGTTGCCACCGTACACAAATTCACCGATGGCGGTCGCCTGGCTATCATTCAACACTGAGACGGGAATCTTGTATTTCTTTTCGAGCAATTGTCCAAGAGGCAGATCACGCCAGTCCAAATTCACAGCATTCAGCACAATCCCTTCGCGCGTGTTGACCAAACCGGGTGTTCCAACACCAATTCCGACAATGGGTTTGATTTTTTTCTTCAACAACCGATCAATCAATTGAAAAACAAGGTCCAGTGCCTTTTCCCCATTATTATCTCGAATAGGCGCTTCTACAACATCCTTGATTTCCCCCCGCAAATTCACAATGGCGCCAATGAATTTGTCTTGCGCCAGATTTAATCCAATCATGTAGCGAGAGTCTGCCACCACGCTCAGCAAAATCGGCGACTTGCCGCCAATGGATTCGCCTCGGCCAACCTCCTGCACTAAACCCTCTGTAAGCAAGCCGCTTACGATTTCAGAGACTGTGGTACGGGTCAGATGTGTGAGGCGAGCCACTTCTGCCCGACTGATAGGATCGTGCGTAAAAATCGTACGCAGAACAAGATTGCGATTATGCCGCTTTGTATGCTGGCGAGTAGCTTTCTTCATACGATCCTTCTTGTATCTACACGAAACCAGTCAACCAGAACTTTGTAAGTTCATTGTACTAACTAAGTTCATTCTACTTACTTCCCTAACAAAAGTCAAGGCTTGAAGCCAGAAACACACTAACGCCCCTGCTTATATCGAAACTACAGTAACTTGCCGCGTTGAAGATGCCTAAAATAACCGATTTTCATTTGCATCAGATACTGATATTGTCTTACTTGTTCAATTCCCTCTTTTCGAGCCTTTACTTTCAAAAATTTGTGCACATACTCAGGGATAAGGTACGTAACAAAAAAGATCACGAACAACGTCGTGATCTTTCAGTAGCGGGGGCAGGACTTGAACCTGCGACCTTCGGGTTATGAGCCCGACGAGCT
This sequence comes from Anaerolineales bacterium, assembly GCA_035574015.1. Taxonomy (GTDB): domain Bacteria; phylum Chloroflexota; class Anaerolineae; order Anaerolineales; family Villigracilaceae; genus Defluviilinea. The sequence goes on along the minus strand of DATLZK010000031.1, from coordinate 15,483 downwards.
GCCGCTGCTCCACCCCGCATCGAGGCTTGCCGATGTTACCATAACTGCTATCATGCGTCAAGCAAAAGCCGATGCTTGTTAATCTTCCGAACCTCTCAGCACTATTTTGACCAAAAGTAGGCGAAGGCTCAATGTCATTCGTGCTCAAATGCAACCTTGATGGCTTTTTCGCGACCCTTCGATATTGCCACACGAATGGCTTCCTTATACTCTTTCAAAGGAAAACGATGGGTGATCAATCCATCAACGTTAAACCGCCCTGCGCCAAATTGATCGAATACCCATTCGTAGGTATGTTTTCGCACCCCTTGCCATTCACTCATGCCATGACCATACGTGCCAACTAGATGAACATGATGATACCAAACAGGGGTTAAATCCACTTTGGGCATGGGAGCCATATGAGCCCCGATCATGACCACCGTTCCACCAGCTCGCACCCAGCGTAAAGCATCGTTGGTGGTATGGGGATCAGCCACACAGTCATAAATCTTATCGAAACCGCCAATGACCACACCGCGATTAAGGGGAGCAGAGAAATATTTCCCTCCGGTCAGACGTGCCACAGCCTGGTAATCGTTCTTGGTCAAGATGTGTTTTGCGCCGAGCTTCTCAGCCATTTGTTGCTGGTGAGGATAACGCGCCAATACGGTGATTTCAGCCTGTGGCACCAAAGCATGTATGACCATGGTCGTTAATAAGCCGATGATACCGGCGCCAATTACCAACACCTTCTCTTCCCCCTGCGGAGGAAATCGCATTACGCCATGCATGGCAATCGAGATAGGCTCCACCAACATAGCCTGATCGAGGCTCAAAGTGCCAGGCGCAGGGTACACCTCACTCTCATGAGCGACAAAGGAATCGCCAAACCCACCTCCTGCCCCGCGCGGACCCGCCTCTGATTTATTGACGCAGAAATGATAATCCGCCTCTTTACAATACCGGCACTTCGGTTCAATGCCCAACGTCTCACAATTGGCGCCAGCAAAGTAAGTATCCATCAACACGCGGTCGCCCACGCGAAAACGCGTCACGCCAGGACCCACTTCGGTGACCACAGAGACCGTCTCGTGTCCCAGCCAGAAGCGGGAGAGACCCGGCAGCGCCGCCGGGGCGATTGAGGGGTCAGCATGGACGAAAAGCAAGGATAGATCAGAGGCACAAATCCCACATCGTAGATTCTTCACACGCAGCCAACGCGGACCCGGTAAAGGCACATCGGGTAATTCGCCAGCCCGCGCAGCAGAAAAGGGAGTCCAAACGAAATCAGCCCAATAGGGAGTAATGAATTTGGTCAGCAGAGCGCGAGGAATATGCTTATCTACGTAGATAGCGCGCATAAAGCCTCCATTGTCAAGCGTCCATCAGATTCTTCAAACGACAGCGACCGTCAGGCGCAGGCAGGTAAGCCAAGGGTCCCTGTGGAACCGGTGGCTCGATCTCCAAATAGCCAGCGTCCATATATTCCCAAATTACTTGAAAGGGTGCTTTCTCCGCATTCCATTTCTCAACAATCACTACGCCGTGACCAGGCAGAATCGTAAAAGCAACTTGTCGTGGATCGGCAGGGTTGAGCAAACATTCCGCCCGCGAAAAAGCCTGATAAATGCCACGCGCTTGTGCCTCGGTAGCACAGGATACCGGATAATGATAAAAGGGCAGATCGAGAGGCACATATTCAACAAATTCGGGATGATAAGCCGCCACCCCACGGTGACCATGTAACTTCGAGCGCACTACCGGCACTTGATTGACATATCCATTCTGTGCAAACAAAATTTTGGGCAGTGGCTGGTCAAGAGCAATCATTTCTACGGCCTCAGAGGAGGGCGGGTCATTGCGCCTCCCTTCGATATGACGTACCAGCGCCCCTTTGCCATCAGATCGAATACCGGTGATAACTGCAAGATCCTCATCGGTAATATGGTCTTTATCAACGGGGCGAGCGCTGCCGGTGATCGTAGAAATCAGGGCAGAGAGGCGCGGCTCCCATGTAGCAAAGCAACCTTCGCTATACTGGTCGGCAACAGCATCCCCAATAGAAGGGACAGCTACCAGGTCTGCAATTTTGACTGTGCGGGTGAAAAAGTGGCGCTTGCCCAGTTGACGAGCGGCTTCCAGCATTTGTCGCGGTGTATCTAACGAGCGCCACAGCCCTGCGGAAATTGGTTCACCGACAACCTGATGATCGGTGACCTCTGTGGTACTCATCACAGTCGCAATGCGCAAAACCAGGTCGCGATAAAACGTTGTTTCATCGGTCGCTAATACACGCGGATACGCGCCGACCAAATCAAATAAATAAGCCTCTTTAGGCGTCTCTTCACCAACAAACAGAATGATGCGAATGCTTTTGGCTTGAGCCTGCAACACCCGCTCCAGCGCCAGGATGGGTCCGCCGCGTCTCCCCTGCTCAATGAGAGTCTCAAATGCCGAAGGGGATAGCCCAGCAAAGGTCAAATCGGATGGATCCGGCGGGGATTTGCGCAACGCTTGTGAAATATGCTCAAGTATTCGATGAAATTCGTCAGGGTAAGCATGCATCAACGTCAAGACGGTAGGAGTATGTTCAAGTTTAAAACGACGCCGTGCAGTGAACAACAAAGCCTCTCTCCAGTTAAGTGGACGCAAAAACGGCGCAGTCGTCAGGAGCAATTCCGTTTGCGCATCAGGAGATTCTTGGACAATATGCCCCAACTTGCGAAAGGCTTCCATCAACTTAGAAATTGCCTTCGTCAACAAAGGCGATGTTGGGCCTGTGACAAAGGAAAGACGAATGGAACGCAGCCAATCATGATGACGAACGGCAGATGACATGATATAAGCATCCATCACAGACACCTCCAAATCATAAATTCATACGCTCGTGCAAAAGTGGTATCTCTGAAGCGCACGTCCTTTGCTCACGCCTCGTCAAAAGAATCGAGATAAGTACACTTCGCACAAAATTATGCCACAGCAAGACATAAATTCAACAGTGCAAGATATACATCGATCACCAAGCATCTTTTGGAAGAATTTTACGAAATTGTGGGTAGAGCATTCAAATCAACACCCCTTCGTCAATAGTACTTATAGCATAACAATTGTCTTGATAAAATTTACACTTCGTAGTTTAATCAACACCGCTTAAAAAATTCAATGACCTTGCAAGAAAACTTTCGTTAAGATTTAGGGTATAATGACTTCCCAATGCCGCTCAAAGAGCCGGCATTTGAACTCCTCCAGAACGATTTTTCCAAGATGAAAAAAGCTACGATTCTGGTTATCGAAGGACGAAATGCAGAAATCCCTTCTTTCACTGCCGATTTGCAGAAGAAGGGATTTGATATTCGCTCCTTTCAAAATGGGAGCCAGGCGGTCTCCAAACTCAAACAAATCAACCCCAGCCTGGTCGTGGTAAATGCCGCATCGCTTCGAAGCACGGGCATTCGCATCTGCCTCGCCTTGCGAAAAAAGGATACAAAAATACCGATTATCCTGATCCTCGAAAAAGAAAGACACGTGGACAGGGAATTGGCGGATGTTGTACTGATCTTACCCTTCACGGTTCACAAACTTGTCAACCGAATCAAAGCCCTCCTGCCTGGCGACGGCAACAACGTCATCAGCGTTGGTCCTATTCGCCTCGACCTCGAACATAAACGCGTACGCTGTCTTGGAAAGAACACAAAGCTGACGCCCCGTCTGATGATGTTGTTGAACATCTTGATGGATAAACATGGTGAAGTTGTGGAACGCGAAGCCCTGTTCAAGAAAGTATGGGAAACCAATTACACGGGTGATACTCGTACGCTGGATGTTCACATCTCGTGGCTGCGCCGCGCCATCGAACTTGATCCAAACAACCCAAAGTTCCTCAAAACCATTCGCGGCGTAGGCTACCGCCTAGATGTTTAATTGATACTGTTCCCCTGTTGTGGTAACTAACCGGATGCAGACTCTGCCTCCGGTTTTTATTTTCAATTCTAGAGGAATGGCTTCGCTTCGCGCGGGACGTTTAGCCTGCGCCGCGCTCCGAAACGTTTGCCCATCCCAATCGGGATCCACCTCCCAATAATCCAAATCCAGGCGCGTACGAAGCGAGAGCAAATCTTCAGACAAATCAACCCTTGTTGATTCGGGAGGGGACAAAACTTGAAAAGGGACAGAAGAATCACGTTCCAACGAAAAAACCACCCCTGTATCCATCAGACGGCTGCGCGTGGTGTGGATGGCGCGAAAGGTCTCATCGCAGGCAATGAAGCGCCTGCCATGCTTTGCCGCCACAAAAGGTGTGGTCCCAGAGCCACAAAAGAAATCGGCAACCCAATCTCCTGCATTGGATGAAGCCAACACAATCCGTTCCATTAAGGCGATAGGCTTTTGGGTCGGGTAACCGGTTCGCTCACGATGCAAACGCGCCACCACCGGAAAATACCACCAATCCTCAGGCACTTTACCGCGTTCCAGATTCGGCACTTTTCCAAAGCCCGCCTTGGGAGACGACTTGAAAGTATTAACCGTATTTTGATGATAAGGTTCTCTCACCGCATCGGCATTGAAAGTGTAATTCCGTCCTTTGACATAAGAAAGAATGGTATCGTGTTTGCGATTGAACGCGCGCCGAATCGGCGAAGGTCCATGATAGGCCCAGATGATTTCGTTCAAAAAATTTTCCGCGCCGAATATTTCATCCAACAAGAGGCGTGCATAGGCATCGGCATGCCAATCCAGATGCAGATAAAGCGTCCCATTTGGCGCGAGCAACCGATACATCAACGCCAGACGTTGGTAGAGGAAATCCAGATAATGATCCAGATCGTTCCAATGATCGTGATAGCCATCTGCAAGTTTCCATTCAGCAGGCTTGCGCGAGTCTTCGCCGCGACCGATGCGCGCTGTATATTTCCGATTAGTAAAAAAGGGAGGGTCAGCGTAAATTAAATGAATGCGCCCCTCATACTCAGGCAGAAGCGCCGCCATAACACCCAGATTGTCGCCGAGAATGAGACGACTCTCAGGTTGGGTTTTGGGATAACCAAAACCATTTGGATAGATCACCGACTCCCGCACTAAAGAAACAGGCTTCGGCTGGATAAGTTGCTTTCCCGTCCAGTGAATTGAAGGCATGAGGACTAATAATGAATTTGCACGAGTGTTCCGAATCCGCGATTGAACGTCCTGCCGATTTGATGAGGAGGCATCGCCCAAAGGAATAACCACTTGGCTTCTTCTGTCCGCATATTGATACATCCGCGGCTCATCGGCACGCCAAAATTCTCGTGCCAATAAGTTCCATGAAAGGCATGTCCTTGTGCGGTGAAGAAGCATGTCCAGGGAACGCCGGGGAGTTCGTAATCATCGAGATCGGCAAAGAGGTTGCCGTTGCCCATGTGCTTGGCAGGCATTTTATCGAGAATACGGAATTCACCCTGCGGCGTTTTTGTAGAAAGTCCATTCGCGCCGCGCGGACCATTTGGCAAGCCCGAGGAAATCTTGGTATTCAGCACGACTTTTTCGTCTTCGTAGGCTGTCAGAGTCTGCGTAGTCAGATTGACTTCGATGCGCTTCTTTTCAAGCGGAACATCTGGACTGATAGGAGCAAGTTCCTCGAGAGGAATGGGACGGAGGTGGAGAGGATTTACGTAATAAGGGAAGCCCGTCAGATCATCGTAGATGCGATACCATGGCTCACCCATAGGACCTGGCTCGATGGCTTCTATCCAATGAACAGACCCATAATAGAGACGAAAGCCAAGCTGCTGCCAGTTATAGGTTTTGGTGTATCGCCAGGGCTGAGTGTAGGGAACGGTTACTTCTGCAAGCCGACGAGTCCCTTCCTCCAACGCTGGTAGGGTCTCGTTGAAAATGAACTTGACCTTTTGGAGGCGGGCGCGATGCATATACCCTCCCCATACGCGATACCAGACCGGATTGTGCGGCGGATTCGCGGCAATGACTTCATCGTACACATGCACAAGTTCATCGCGATACCACGTGGCGACAATACGACTTTGGTCATCGGGACGACTGTACACGCTGACGGAATTCGTTGCGACGCGCACCAAATTGCTGTCGTCGAAATTCAAATATTCGCTCAACGCAGGAGAAAACGCCAGGGTACCCAGTCCCAAACCACCGATCTTCAAAAAGTCTCTACGGCTCAACTTCGACATGGCGAATAAATTCTAATCGAAAATGTTGGTAAACACGGCGTATTCTCATAAACTTTTATGAATTGACAGTCAACCTTTTGTGTAGCGTTTAAAAAAACGGAACAGCCCTTCGGCGGGGAAGGGCTGTCTTTAACGAGATCAATTGTCGGCTTAGGATTGAACCGGTTCGGCGATCATGTCCTTGAGAAGGATCTCAAGCGCCATGGTGTGTCCACAGCGCTTGTGAGTGAGGAAGAATTCACAGTCACACTGGAATGTGCCGTTATCGTAACTTACTTCATGATTGTTATTGTCGCCGCGAAAGGTAAGGGAAAACGTTTTGAAGCGAAAACGATGTGGTTCCTGTGCATAGCGTTTAGCCTTTTCAATTTTTCCGATCAGTCCGTAGTCCATGGGAGACTCCTTTTATGAAGAGGATAAACAAAAAGGCACGCAATAAGGCGCGTGCCTTTCAACACCAAAGCCAAGTTCGTTCGATAGGTAACCGTTCGCATACAACCAGTATAGTCTCATTCAAAGCACAAGTCAACCGAAAAATGAAAATCGTATGGGAATCGCAAGGTTGCCATCAATCGGCGGGAACGCCAGCCAGAGACGGCTCATCCCCATTGTAGGTGAGCAGTTCGGGCCATTTGCGGAGTATGAGCAACATGCCCAACACACAAGCGATGCCGCCACTGATGATGGCAAACGGAGCACCGAAAATTTGAGCAACGACGCCCGCTTCAATCTCGCCCAATTGTGGACCGCCTTGAAAAAAGATTTGATTGATGCTCGTCATGCGTCCGCGCAGGTAATCGGGGGTTTGCAATTGACGAATGGTGTTACGGATAATGGTGCTGACCGAGTCCGCCGCCCCAACTACCGCAAGAGCGCACCAAGCCAGGACGAAGGAGCGGCTGAGGCCAAAAACGACCGTCGCGGCACCGAAGACGACCACCGCGCCGAGAAAGATCGGACCTTGCTTGCGAAGTTCACGAACCTGCGAGACGATCAACGCGGCAAGGACCGCTCCAACCGACTGCGCCGCGGAAAGCCAGCCATATTCGATAACGCCCACTTTGAGAATATCGCGCGCGATGATGGGCATAAGCGTATTGGCAGAGGCAAAGAAGGTGGCAATGAAGTCCAACAGCATCGTAGAGAGAATAATGGGTTTGTTGATGATAAACAAGATACCCTCTCGAATCGAAGTCCAACTGACAGGATTGGATTGCGCGGATGTTTTCTGTGGCACATCACCAAGCAGGATCAGGGCTAAAATCACTGCCAGATAGGAGCCGGCGTTGATGAAATAAACCGCCTCCTGCCCAGCGTAGGCAATAACGATGCCACTCAGCGCGGGCCCTACGACAGAACCTGTCTGAAAAGCAAGTGAGGTCATGCTAAAAGCATTGGGCAAATCTTTTGCCGGCACTAAATTCGGGACGATTGCCTGGCGCGCCGGTCCATCGAATGCCACTGCCACAGCCTGAAGCGCAGTCAGCGCGTAAATGTGCCAGATGGTAATATGACCAAATTGCGTGAGCAGGCCCAAAGTCAGGGCGAGAAGCGCCGCAGAGGATTGGGTGATGAACATAATCTTTGTGCGCTTGAAAGAATCCGCCACAGCGCCACCGATCAGAGAAAAGAGAATCACCGGCAGGATACGCGCCAAACCAATGCCGCCTAGCGCAATGGGTTCTTCGGTCAGCGTGCGGATGTGCCAGAACAACGCCCAGATCTGCATTTGTGTTCCAGAGATCGAAATGAGCAGACCTAGCCAAAGATAGAAGAAACGACGGTTTTTCAGTGAAGGAGGGATGCGAATCATAAATAACCTTTTTGTGAGGCAACATGAAGCAGAAGGCTCCTCTGCCTCTATTTTGAAGTTCGTGAAATGGATTTCAAGTTCCCCAGTCCCGCAAATACAAAAAGTCGTAGCCAATGGTGCGGTTGCTGAGCTTGGCAATGGGAGGGAGCATACGTTTGTATTGCGAACGTTGAACGCGCCTTATGACGGCTTTGACAAATTTTTCATCGAAGCCTACTTCAATGCATTCCTCGGGACTGTAACGATGATCCACAAGGAGGAAGAGAAGTTTATCCACCTGCTCATAGGTAAAGCCAAGTTCACCTTCGTCTGTTTGCCCTTCCCATAGATCAGCGGAAGGGGGCTTTTCAAGAATGGGCGCAGGGATGCCCAGCGCGCGTGCCAATTGTCGCACCTGTGTTTTATACAGGTCGCCGATGGGGTTGATAGCAGAGGCAGAGTCACCATACTGCGTGCTATAGCCAAGTAAGATCTCGGTTTTGTTGCTCGTGCCGATAACAAGTCCCTTGAAAACTTCGGATTGATCGTAGAGAACGATCATCCGCTGGCGCGCCATGATGTTACCTTTGCGAAGCCGCGAGATGGTGGGGTCGAGTGCAAACAACGGTTCAACCATATCAGTGATCTCGATGGTCTTGCTAGGGATTTCTAGTTGTTCAATGAGCAACCCGGCATGTTCCAGTGAATCGGGGCTGGAGGTTCGATAGGGCATTCGTACCGCCAGCACATTTTCTTTTCCCAATGCTTCGACAGCAAGCATACAGGACAGCGCCGAATCAATTCCGCCGGAGAGGCCAACGACCGCGCGTGAAAATCCGGCACGGGTGACCTCGCTTTTAATGAAAGCGGTCAAAATTTGACGGGCAACGCTGGTGTTGATCGTCAAGTCAATTTGCATTGTTTTATTCCTGTAAAGTGAATGCTTGTTTCTCCATGCCCGCCGCTTACCCCCGCGATGAATTCGCCAGGATGCGATTCAATTCCTTCTGCACCAACGCTGTACGTTCATCGCGCAAAAGAGGGAGGCGCGCACGCGTGCGGCGGAGTTGATTCAAATCGAGTTCTGCCACGGTAAGGGCTTCCTCAAAATAGGGTCCCTGCGCAAGGAGTTCTCCATTTGGGTCATTGACGGTTGCTCCTCCCCAAAAGAGCAGACCATCCTCAAAGCCAACGCGGTTGCAATGTGCCACAAAGGAGGTGAACATGCTGGCATAAGCGCGGGTAACCCGCTCCACCCAGCGCGCAGAATCCAATTTCTCGCGGTCAGTCAAGCCGCGACCGGGGGATGCGGAGGAAAAGAGCAGGATGTCTGCGCCATCCAACCAGAGTAAATAGGGAGGAGAGGCGTGCCAGAAATCTTCGCAGATGAGCATTCCCACGCGTCCAAAGCGCGTATCGAAAGCGCGGATTGAATCACCCCACGCAAAGAATCGCCCCTCATCAAAGAGCCCATAAGTGGGCAAATAAACCTTGTGATGGACATGGAGTACACGTCCGTCGGAGAGGTAGGCAGAAGCAATATAAAAGCGATGGCGCGCGTCTTCGTCCACGAAGCCAACCATAATATCCAGATTTTGACTTGCCTCGAGGAGCGGCTTGAAAATGGGATCTTCCTCTGTGGGCTTGTGAGCGACAGATGCTACCAAATCCTGTAAAACGTAGCCCGTCAGGGAAAGTTCGGGGAAAACGATCAAATCCGCCTTTTGTGCTTTGGCTCGTGCAATGTACTCCAAATGCTTCTCAAGGTTGGATTCAACGTCCCCCAATGCAGTAGAAATTTGGGCGAGAGCAAGAGTGAGTTTCATCGCCTAAATCTTACCACTAAAAAAATCAGGCGTGAGATAGGTCAACCAACAATTCCAAGTCTGATCTGCAGATCAGTGTAGAAGAACGATATGACAGGAAAACAAAAAACGCGCCGTTTCCAACGCGCTTCCTCCAGCGGGAAGGGAGGGATTCGAACCCTCGGTGGACCGGAGCCCACAACGGTTTTCGAGACCGTCCCAATCAACCACTCTGGCACCTTCCCCAAAGCAGGCGAGATTATAACTCAAATTTCCGCGTCCGAATGCAATTCGGGATAATACACATCATAAATGCCCTGTTCGCGCAATTTTTCCATAAGCACAGAAGCCGGTTTTTCTTCGCCATGTACAAGAAAAATCTTCCTTGCTGTTTTTCGTACCGCGGCCGCATACTTGACCAACAAATCCTGCCCGGCATGAGCAGACAAACCACCAATCGTAACAATCTCCGCTTTGACTGTATAAGGTTCCCCAAAGATCTTCACATGCTTTTCACGATCTGCCAAACGCCGCCCCAAAGTGTGTGGAGCCTGCCAGGAAACAATGCAGATTGTATTCCTCCTATCTTCGATGTTATTGCGAAGATGATGAAGGATGCGTCCCGTTTCTGCCATGCCCGAAGCCGAAATAATGATCATCGGTTCTTTACGGTCGTTCAAAGCCTTGGACTCCTCCACCGATTGAATGTAGGTCAGCATCTTGAAATCCAAGGCAGGATGACGCGCCTCTTCCACAAACTGCCTCGTCTCGGCGTCAAAGCACTCGGGATGTCTCTTAAAGATCGCTGACGCCTCCACCGCCAAGGGACTATCCACAAAGACTGGCGCGCGCGGCACTTCGTGATTGGTCATCATCATATTCAGGTCATACACCAATTCCTGAGTGCGTCCCACAGCAAAAGCGGGAATGATCACTTTGCCGCCGCGTTCGAGCGTGCGCCTGACCACATCGCGAAACTCATTGTAGGCAAGCGACGGATCGTGATGCCGCTTATCGCCATACGTGCATTCCATCAAGAGATAATCCGCCGCATCCGGCAAAACTGGGTCGCGCAAAAGGGGAAGTTGATATCTTCCAATATCGCCCGAAAACCAAAAACGGATTTTCCGCCCCTTCTCTTCGATTTCCAAAGCAATTGCGGCTGATCCCAGAATATGGCCGGCTTCAATGAAGCGGGCAGTGATCCCTGGCCCCGGCTCGAACGCCACATTGTAGTCCACTTCTCGAAAGAACTCCCCCGCGCGCCGCGCATCGGCTTCAGTGTAGAGCGGTTCGATGGGCTCCTCGCCGCGCGCCAGACGCTTTCGATTCACAAACTCTGCATCGGCTTCCTGAATACGCCCCGAATCAGCGATCATGATCTTCGCCAGATCAACCGTGGCACGCGTGGCATAGATCGGACCTGTATAGCCATTCTTCACCAGATTAGGCAAATTTCCCGCGTGATCAATATGTGCGTGAGAAAGAATGACCGCGTCCACAGTACGCGGATCGTAAGCGAAGTTCAAATTTCGAGCATAAGTCTCGCTCCTCCGCCCCTGATACAAGCCGCAGTCCAGAAGGATACGGCGTCCGTTGACCTCCAGTAAGTGTTGACTTCCTGTGACTGTACGCGCCGCGCCATGAAAGTGGACTTTCAATTCAGCCTCCAAGTAAACGATAAATCTGTGCACCAAACTGCTGAAAGCGAGTGGGCGTCTCGCGCAGGATGTCCTTCAATTCATCCATACTCTTCGGCGGTTTTTCCGCCAGCACATTCAAAAACACTTTCGGCAAGACAACATCCGACTCGACGTTCATCTCCCTTGCGACTTTCTTTCTCCAACTCTTGAGCCTTTCCAAACGCTTTATCACCGCTTCATTCGGACGAACTGTCTGCTCCCGTTTCACGAGCGGAGCGCGCAGCCCACGCCGTAGCGCCGCTAAAATCTCATCGCCCCACAGTCGGATTTGCCTGGGGGTCAAGCCAATCCCTGCAAGGTCAACATCTTTTTCGGGCTGACGGCGCGCAATCTCCAACAACATTGCATCGGACACGACCTTGAAAGGCGGCCGATCCATTCGTTCGGCAATGGCATCGCGACAACGACACAATTCGCTCAGGATAGTCAACTCCCGTAACGACAAATCCTTCCGCGATTGAAATCGCCGCCATGAACTGCCGTTGACCTTTTCTTTGGGCAAATTCACTGAACATGCCATTGTAAAATCTTCGAGGGCGAGTTCCCATCTATTCGCGGCGCGCAGTTCCGCCTCCAGTACGTCGCGCAATCGGAAGAGGTAATGCGTATCATAACGGGCATAGTCAATTTGTTCGGGTGGCAATGGTCTTGTTGCCCAATCTGCTTTTTGGTGTCGTTTGTCTACTCTGATGCCAAATTTTTTTAGAAGCAAATTATCCAACCCCACAAACGAATAACCAAGGATGCGCGCGGCTTGCATAGTATCGAAGAGATTGTGGACATCGAAACCGAAATCGCGTTTCAGGCAAATCAGGTCATACTCAGCCGCATGAAAAATCTTTTCGATCTTTGGATTGGAAAAAAATGAGGCAAGCGCCTGCAAGTCCACCAGCGCAAGCGGGTCAACGAGATAATCCGTTTTCGGGGTCGAAAACTGAATCAGACAGACCTGTTCTCGATAGGCGTGTAAACTGTTGGACTCGGTATCTACTGCCACGCGAACATGCGTGGACAGGTCTGCAATCATTTGATCGAATGTACGCTTTTCATCTACCCAAACGGGCGGCGGAAGAGATTCGGGGGTCATGAAATGTGATTATATCCCACACGTAGAGACTTCTAAATGCTCTGTTGCAAACATGGACAAAGGATTGTCATCGGCATTGCTTTTTCGCCCTACCCCTACCTCTCTCCCACTGAGAGAGGTTGGGGTAAGAAGTGAAACACCGAACGTCTTGCCGCGCGCCTCGGCAAGACAGAAATGAACAGCGGCTATAAAATCTTTTCCATCACCAACCCATCTTCTCCGTCATTATAGTACGCCCTCCAAATATCAATCGTGTGATAGCCTTCCTTTTCATAAAGCGCAATGGCGCCTCGATTCGAAACGCGCACGGTCAATCGCACACGCGGAAGCGCAGACCTTTCCTCACAGGCGCGCAAGAGCGCCGCGCCAATGCCGCGTCGCTGATAGCGTGGATCCACTCCAATGGTGGCGATCCAGAATACACCCTGGGAAGGACGCGGGTCGCCTGCTACAAATCCGATCATCTCGTTATGTTCTACAGCCTTCAATCGCACGACATGCGGCCAGGTCAGCACAGCGATCAAATCGAACAGAGACCAGGCATCCTTATCGAAGCAAGCATGTTCAAGGCGGCGCAGTGCGTTGAGGTCAAGCAAGTTTGCGGGCTGGATTTCCATACTCTGCTCATTTTATAACAAGAAGTGGAAAGGGCAATGAGCGGTGTCCCTTTCCACTTCCCATCCTCTATTTTCTCCTGCTTATTTCTTCCCCTCATTTCCTGCTAGGAAATTCTCAAGCAAACTCGTGAATTCCAACGGGAAGATATACTTAGTGGATGGGCTTGCGCCCAATGCCTTCAACGTTTCAAAATACTGCAAGGTCATCGTCTTCTGGTCAATGGCTTTCGCCGCGTTGAAGATATGCTCAAGCGCGCGGGCAAAGCCAAGCGCCTTCAATTCCTGCGCCTGCTGCTGACCTTCTGCTTCAAGGATGGTGGCTTGCTTTTGACCTTCGGCGCGCAAAATGGCAGCCTGTTTTTCACCCTGCGCCACGTTAATGGCCGCTTCACGGGTACCGGTGGATTCGGTCACCACCGCGCGGCGGATGCGCTCCGCCGACATCTGACGATTCATAGCCTCCTGAATATCACGCGGCGGAATGATTTCGCGGATTTCAACATTGGTCACTTTCACGCCCCAGCGTTCTGTCACCTCATCGAGACGAGTGCGCAGCATGGTATTGATATGCTCACGTTCAGAAAGCACATCATCTAGGGGAATACCGCCAATGACCGCACGCAATGTAGTAGTCGCCATGCCCTGTGCTGCCATTTCGAAGTTACCCACCTGCAACACCGACTCTGCCGGGTCCAGCACTTTGTAGTACCAGATGAAATCCACAGAGATACTGGCATTGTCTTTCGTGATCGCCGTTTGATGTGGGATTTCGCGCACCTGCTCGCGCAAATCCACCCTCACGGCGCGGTCAACAACAGGGATAAGCAAAACGATGCCAGGACCTTTCGCACCAATGCTACGCCCGAGTCGAAATACGACCAAGCGCTGATATTCCGGCACGATGCGAATGGCGTTTGCCAGAAAGACAAAGCCAAGAAGCACGAGTGCGCCCAAAATACATACAGCGCCGCCACTAATTAATTCCATTTCAGCCTCCTTTTGTTGATAATTTTGAATCTGTTTTTTCAACGATCAACACAAACCCTTCGCGCCGCAACACCCGAATGGGAGTACCGGGTTTGATGGGCTTTTCACTCCGCGCCGACCATAACTCTCCAGCCACTTGTACGGTGCCTCCTTCAAAGACTTTGGTCTTGGCTTCTCCAAACTGTCCAATGAGAGCATCCAAATCGTGGGTGGGGCGTTCGCGGGCGGCTTCAAACGATTTGCGCACAGCAATCCACAAAAAGCCTGTCACAAAAGCCGAAGCAACAAGGGCAATCAGCGGGTTGATGCCGGGTTGATCTTCTGTGCGCGGGAACATAAACACGGAACCAATGACTAACAACAGAATGGACAATCCCAGATAGAATCCGCGCTGTGGTTTTTGGATGGCGTAAACGAAAGGAACTATGCTCGCCACCAACACAATAAATGCCCACCATGCTGGACTCAATTCCAACTCGTAAACGATGTAGCCTGCCAGTACAATGGAAAAAAAAGCGCCGATCTCGAAAAAACCTGTCCCCGGTGTCGCAAGCGACAGCATCGCCAATAATACACCCACCACTAAAAAGAGATAAGCAATGTTCGGATCGAGCAAAAAATCCATAACTCCTCCGTTTCATTATACAACAAGAAACAGTCAGCCATCCAAATCTGTGTACGAAATGGCAAAGAAAAAGTTTTGCGCTGCCCATCTTATGTATAATATGCCCGATATTTTCTCTCCGCTTTCAAAGCAGAGAGGCAAGGAGATAAGGTGAACTTCCAAAAGATTTGTGTCATTGGGTTGGGATACATTGGACTTCCCACCGCATCCACTTTTGCCACGCACGGACTGAAGGTCATCGGCGTGGACATCAATCCCGAGGTGATCGAAACGCTCAGCAACGGCAATGTTCACATTCACGAGCCGGGCTTACGAACAATTGTTGAAGCGGCGCTCAAATCCGGAAACATGACCGTTTCTTCCAAACCAGAAGAAGCGGACGCGTTCCTCATTGCCGTGCCTACCCCATTTCACGAAAACGCACATGGCGAATACAACGGAAGAAAGTTCAGACTGGCAGACATGAGCGCGGTCAAATCAGCGGCAGAATCCATCGTGCCGTATTTGAGGAAAGGAAACCTTGTGGTTTTGGAATCTACCTCGCCGCCGCGCACAACCCTTGACCTGGTGGCACCCATTCTGGAACGCTCAGGGCTCAAAGCGGGCACCGATTTCCATCTGTGCTATTCACCGGAGCGCGTGCTGCCCGGTCAAATCTTGCGCGAATTAATCGAAAACGCGCGCGTCGTCGGTGGTGTAACCCCTC
>DATLZK010000030.1:0-5628 GCA_035574015.1 Anaerolineales bacterium | reverse complement strand
GCCGCTCGAGGCAGCGAATACACCTTCTCGGGCCTGCCCCTCCCTCCGCGCCGCCGCGCCGACACCACCTCCAACCGCCCATCCGATGCCAGCACGCGCAAATGATGACGCGCATCCGCCACCGACATTTTCAGCGCGCGTGCCACCTCCCGCGCCGAAGCCAAGCGCGCCTTCATCAAATATGAGAAAACCTTCTGACGGGTGGTTGTCATATTTCCGCAGTGATTATACTCACTTTCTCATTTATGAAAATATTTTTTTACGAAATTCGGTTGACATACAGTGGTTGACGGTTATAATGGTCAATTGTGACAGATAGCACCAAAATTCGGAAATCACAACAGGAGCAAGATGGAATATCAAAACTACATCAACGGCAAATGGGTTAAAGGGCGGGCAACATTTCCAACCATCAATCCCGCCAACGAAGAGGTATTGGCAGAGATCGCCCAAGCCGAAATTTCCGAGGTAGACGCGGCGGTCAACGCGGCAAAGCAAGCCTTCAACGCCTGGAGACTTCTCCCCGCCCCGTTGCGTGGAGAAATCCTTTTCAAAATCGGCGACCTTCTCAAACAGAAAAAAGAGGAACTCGCACGTCTGCTCACGCAAGACATGGGCAAAGTGATTGCCGAAGCACGCGGCGACGTGCAGGAAGCCATTGACATGGCTTATTACATGGGAGGTGAAGGACGCCGTCTATTAGGTTACACCGCCCCAGTCGAGATGCCGAACAAATTCGGTATGGCAGTGCGTGACCCCGCTGGGGTCGTTGGGCTCATCACCCCATGGAATTTCCCCATTGCCGTTCCCTCGTGGAAGATCTTCCCCGCGTTGATTGCAGGCAACACCATCGTCTGGAAACCCTCACCGGAGACTCCAGCCATCTCCGCGGCATTCGTCAAAGTTTTTGAAGAGGCCGGTTTGCCCCCCGGCGTACTCAACCTTGTCATGGCACCCGGTGTCGAGGTGGGCAAAGCGCTCGTCGAACATCCCGACGTGCGCGTGATCTCTTTCACCGGCTCCACCACCACCGGGCGCGCAATCGCTGAAACCGCAGGCAGACTCAACAAAAAAGTATCGCTCGAAATGGGTGGTAAAAACGCCATCATCGTTTTGGATGACGCCAACATCGAACTGGTCACCGATGCTACCGTGTGGGCGGCCTTTGGTACAACAGGTCAGCGTTGCACAGCCGCCAGCCGCCTGATTGTACAAAAAAGCATTGCAAGCAAAGTTAAAGAAGCATTGGTTGAGAGGACAAAGAAACTGAAACTCGGCAATGGCCTCGATCCCACTGTAGATGTTGGACCGGTCATCAACCGCGCCGCCTTGAAGCGAATACACAAATTCGTACAAATCGGACAGCAAGAGGGCGCGCGAGTGCTGGTCGGTGCGTCGGTCGCGAACGTTGACGGGAAAGGCTTCTTTTACACCCCCACTTTATTTGACGGAGTCAAGCCCGGGTCCACGCTCGAAGCGGAAGAAATCTTCGGGCCCGTGCTTTCGATCATCGAAGTCGAATCACTCGAAGAAGCCATCGAAATCAACAATCGCTCGAAGTATGGATTATCCACCTCCATCTTCACGCAGGATGTGAACCGCGCCTTTACCGCCATGCGCGATATTTTCACCGGCCTGGTTTACGTCAACCACGGAACAACCGGCGCCGAGATTCAATTCCCCTTTGGCGGCGTACGCGGTACAGGCAACGGACATCGCGAAGCCGGCCAAACCGCGCTCGAAGTATTCACCGAATGGAAATCCATTTATGTGGATTATTCCGGAAAATTACAGCGCGCGCAGATTGATAATAGGGAGGGGTAGAGACTAATTCTCCAATTTCCCAATTCTCCAATTTTCCAACCTCCCCAACTCACCTATGACCTTAACCTGGGAATCCACCTACGCCATCGCAATGGAACTACGCAGGCAACACCCCGAGGTAAACATCGAAGAAGTCTCCCTGCAACAGATTTTGAATTGGACTTTGCAACTTGAAGAATTCGAGGATGATCCCGCTCTAGTGAACGATGACATCCTCTACGCAATTTATCAAGACTGGTTCGAGGAGAACATCCATGGACAATGAAAAATTAAGTTTGCCACAATATGACATCCCCGACGACATGCAACACGCTGTCGCCATCACAACGCTCGAACGCCTCTACAACTGGGGACGACGTTCGTCGGTGTGGCCCCTCATGTTCGGTCTCGCCTGCTGCGCCATCGAAATGATCGCCGCACAAACGGCGCGCTATGACATGGCACGCTTTGGCATGGAAGTCATGCGCCCCACCCCGCGCCAGGCAGACCTGATGATCGTCGCTGGCACAGTCACCAAAAAGATGGTGCCTGCTATCGTGCGCCTTTACAATCAAATGCCCGAACCAAAATACGTTGTGGCAATGGGCGCGTGCGCTTCAGGCGGCGGTCCGTTCAAGGAAGGATACAACGTCGTCGCAGGTATTGACAAATTCCTGCCAGTGGATGTGTACATTCCCGGCTGCCCTCCCACCCCGCAGGCACTCATCGCAGGTCTCATCAAACTCCAGGAAAAGATTGACCGGGAATCCCTCCGCAAAGTTCGCTGGTATCGAAAAGGACCCGACAGCGTCGCAATCCCTGTGCCAATTTTGGGTCCCGATCTGATTGACCCCCGCCGCAACGCGGAGATCAAGCAAATCGCCGCCTCCTTGGCGACGAAGGAGAGTGCCTAATGGCTACCACGCTTCAAACCCCGACCGTTGACCTGGCCGCGCGTTTCCCGGGCGCAGTCTCCCCCGACACCCGCCCCGGCTACTCCGGCTTCATCGTCGAAAAAGACAAACTCATCGAGGTTGCCACCTTCATCCGCGACGAACTTGGCTATGACCTGCTGACTGCCGTTACCGGTGTAGATTACTTCCCCGACAAAATGGAAGTCGTCTATCATGCCTACAAAACCACCGGCGGACCTGGGCTGGTCTTCAAAGTGCAAGTCCCGCGCGTGGACCCCATCGAAGTCCCCTCGCTCATCAACATCTGGCCTGGCGTTGACTTGCAAGAGCGCGAGGCTTGGGACCTGCTTGGCATCAAATTTACCGGACACCCAGACCTGCGTCGAATTCTGATGTGGGAAGGGTTCGATGGTCATCCCCTCCGCAAAGACTGGAAAGAACCATTCTACGAAGAAGATGCCAAACCCTTCAAAAGCCGCTGGCCCGATGGCAAATTTTTCATGGCGGAGGATAAAAACCCCTACAAAGACAACCTGAAGTTCCCGCCAAACTTCGACCCCGAAAAATGGATCCCCGAAGGCGATGAACTGCTCTATCAGGCACTCAAGCGCTACTCCGTTGAAGGCGAGGATGGTCTCAAAACCGATCGCATCATCGTCAATATGGGACCCCAACATCCATCTACACACGGCGTCTTCCGCGCCGCCATCATGCTGGACGGTGAGACAATCGTTGGCTTGAAACCTGTGGTGGGATATCTTCACCGCAACCACGATAAGATCGGCGAACGCAACACCTACCTCCAGAACATGCCCTTCACCGACCGGCTGGACTATTTCAACTCGATGAGCAACAACTTCGGTTATGCCATCACGGTCGAAAAACTGATGAACATTCCGGTCGCAGAACGCGCCGAATACATTCGCGTCATCATGGCGGAACTCAGCCGTATTCAAAACCACCTTGTCTTCGTGGGTATGTTACTGAACGATCTGGGCGCCATGTACACGCCCGCACTATACGCCTTCGAGGAACGCGAATTAATTCTCGATGTCTTTGAGGCTGTCTCCGGTGCACGCATGATGTGCAACTACTTCCGCTTCGGCGGCGTGGTGCGCGATATACCGGATGACGTAATGCAGAAGATCAAGGACCTGGTCTTCGACCGCCTGCCCGCCAAAACAGACGAATTCGACCGCCTGCTGACGGAAAACGAAGTGCTTGTCTCAAGATTGAAAGGCGTGAAGGTTTTGGACGCAGAAACGGCCATCAAGTATTCAGTCACAGGGCCCGTTCTGCGCGCCGCCGGCGTACCTTATGACATCCGCCGCGCCGACCCATACAGCATTTACGACCGCTTCGATTTCGATGTGGCTGTCCGTTACAACGGCGATATGTACGACAACTACCTGATTCGCCTTGACGAGATTCGTCAATCACTGCGGATTCTGGAGCAAGCCATCAAGCAAATCCCCGCGGGACCGATCAACTCACAGAAGCCGCAATATCAGGTGCGGGTCCCGCCAGGTGAAGCGTATGGACGCGTGGAATCCCCCAAAGGTGAATTGGGCTTCTATATCGTCTCCAACGGCAAACCAAATCCCTGGCGCTATCATGTGCGCCCCGCTTCGTTCGTCAACATCACCGCGCTCGAGCAAATGTGTATTGGCAAAAAGATCGCAGATTTCGTTGCCCTGCTCGGCATGCTGGATATTGTGATGGGCGAGTTGGATCGCTAAAGAGGAGTTGAACATGTACGGTAAAGGCATACTTAAAGGGTTGAGCGTCACCTGGAAAAGATTTTGGGACACTTATCTCGAAGATCTCGCCTGGCTGCTGCGCGGCAAAAAGAGATATTACACAGAAGAAGGCATCCGGCATCGTTCGAGCAAGAACACGCGCGGTATCTTCACGATCCAATACCCAGAAGAACGTCTGATTTTGCCCGAAGAGGCACGCTACCTCCCATTTCTGGTTTACGATGAAGGACCCGACGGAAAAAAGGAAGTGCGCTGCACCTCATGCGGCATCTGCGCCAAGGTCTGTCCGCCGCAGTGCATTTGGATCGTGAGATCGAACGACCCGCAAACGGGCCGTCCCATCCCGGAACCGACCGAGTTCTACATTGACGCAGATATTTGCATGAATTGCGGTTTCTGCGCCGAGTATTGCCCCTTCGACGCGATCATCATGGATCACGATTTCGAGATCGCCTCCTACACGCGCAACGTGTACAATATGGAAAAACTGCTCAAGCCGGCTTCGTATTATAAGCAAATTCGTCCCTTGAACTATGCACGCAATGAAGCAGAACGCAAGGCAAAAGAAGCCGCAAAAGCCGCGAAAGCGGCTGGAGCACCGGCTGCCTCATCCAATTAAAAACTATCGGGGATACGAAGGTGACAAATTTTCAAAAGCCTTCGTGTCCCCTGTCTGATACAGGTAACAAGAATGACCAATCAACTCACAAAAGAAACCGTCCTCACTGCGCTCAGCAAAGTCCAGGAACCCGAACTGCATCGGGACTTGGTCACACTTAACATGATCCGCGAAGTCGAGATCCAGGATGGACATGTCTCCTTCACTATTGTGCTGACCACCCCCGCCTGCCCCTTGCGCGAGCAGATTGAAAAAGAAGCCAAGCAGGCGATACTGTCCATCGAAGGAGTAAAGTCCGTCGAGGTCAAATGGGCATCGGACGTCCCAAACGACGGCAGAATGCGCGGGCTCGTCAAGACGCCTATCCGCAACGCGATTGCGGTCGGATCGGGCAAAGGCGGCGTAGGCAAATCCACTGTATCGGTAAACATTGCCATCGCCCTCGCACAGGCTGGCGCGCGCGTCGGGCTGATGGATGCAGATATTTATGGTCCTAACGTGCCAACGATGCTCGGCGTAGAAAGAATCCCAC
>DATLZK010000029.1:0-2917 GCA_035574015.1 Anaerolineales bacterium | reverse complement strand
ATCCCTCGCTGGCAATCGCGCTCAATTTGCCATCCTTCGACAAATATGAAGAACTGCTCGCCCCCAATGGGACCTTGATTGTCAACCAATCCATGGTAGATCGCGACGCAAAGCGCACGGACATTAAAGTTATCTTTGTGCCATGCAATGAAATCGCCGAAGAGATCGGCGACAAAAAACTGCTCAACATGGTCGCGGTCGGCGCACTGCTTACAGCCTTGCCGGAAATAACCATTACAGACGTGGAGAAAGCGCTCGAGGCTCATTTACCCGAACGGCACAGACATCTTCTGCCTAAGAATTGTGAGGCGCTGAGGAAGGGATTCGAGGCAGGGCAAAAGGTCGCCGTGTAGGTCAGCGATTCGCGAATCGGTAATCAGCGTACCCGTCTCAAAAAGAGGCGGGTTTTTTGTTTAGATATCCGAGTTGACGGGAGCGCGTCTATAATATACATCAGTTCGGAACAATGAATTTTTCACCGCAAAGGTATAGAGAACGCTGAGAAAACCCAAAAAATCTCTGCAAGCTCGGCAATGGATTTTCGGACATGAGCGTTTATCACGAATTGAGGTTAATATAAGCACCGCCGTTCGCATTGACTTCAATTTCCGGGAGAAACACTATGTTTGCTCACATCCGTCAGTGGGTTTTGCCTCCCACTTTCGAAGGAGAAGACGACAAAACGCGAACCGCCGCATTATTGAATTCCATTCTGTGGATTTTCATCTCCGCCGCCAGCCTTTATGGCATCTTGGCGCCCCTCGAGCCGGAAGCACAAATCCGCCGCGCCGTCATCATCGTTCCCACCATACTGGGCATGCTTCTCCTGAAGCAGATGCTCAATTGGGGATATATCCGATTGACAGGGATATTGACTGTTTCTCTTCTATGGCTCACATTCACAGGCGCAATGTTTTTCGGCGCAGATTACAAAAATCCCGCTTTCATGGGATACTTGATCGTGATCGTTTGCGCAGGGTTGACGCTAAATTGGCGTGCCGCGATTGGCTGGAGTATCCTTTCCATTGCAACGAGCGCAATCATTCTTGAACTTGGACAACGGGGCATCTTACCACCCTCTATCCCCACCCCTCCCTTTGCATTCTGGACCGCACAAGCCCTGTATATCCTCGTTTGCACCTTTCTGCTCAGTCAAACCCTTCACAAAATTGACGAAGCCTTCGCAAACGCGAAACGTGAAATCGCCGAGCGGAAACGCGCCGAAGCCGAACGCGAGAGGGTCATCAAAGAACTGGAAACAAAAAATGCCGAACTGGAACGATTCATTTACACCGTCTCACATGACCTAAAATCTCCCCTGATTACCATTGCTGGCTTTATTGGATTACTGGAAACGGATGCAAGATCTGGAAACATAGAAAAATTCAAATCAGACCTGAAGCGCATCGGCGAAGCCACCGAGAAAATGCACCGCTTGCTGGACGAATTACTCGAACTCTCGCGCGTGGGACGCATCGTAAACCCGCCATCCGAAGCCCCATTTTCAACAATCGTCGAGGAGGCGTTATCGCTCGTCAAAGGACACTTGATGGAGAAGTCAATCCAAATCCACGTGGAACCGAACCTGCCGGTTGTTGTCGGCGACTACCCGCGCCTGGTGGAAATGATGCAAAACTTGATCGAAAACGCCGTCAAGTTCATGGGAGATCAACCCGAGCCACGCATCGAGATCGGAGCGCGTGAACAAAACGGAGAAATTGTGTTCTTCGTCAAAGATAACGGTATCGGCATCGAGCCACAATACCACGAAAAGATCTTCGGCTTGTTCGATAAACTGAATCCCAAAAGCGAAGGAACAGGCATTGGCCTGGCAATCGTCAAGCGCATTATCGAAGTGCACGGCGGGCGCATCTGGGTCGAATCGGAAGGCAAAGGGAAAGGCAGCACATTTTGCTTCACATTGCCCCTCCCAAAGAGATAAAATTGCTCTGTTGCGAAGATAATAGACCTGGGTACTCATCCCCGCTTTCCCTCACCCAACCACCTCCTCCCAAGGGTGAAAAGTAATGCCCATGACAATTTGCCCATGTTTGCAACAGAGCAAGATAAAATCCAAATATTTGAAGAAAAGATCGCTTTCACCCTTCATGGTTAATCAATGACCCCCCAAGCCATTCCAGAAATCGAAATCATCGAAGAACAGGAAGAAGAGACCGAACTCGAACCGCTCTATCGCGTCATCATCCACAATGACGATGTGACGCCAATGGACTTCGTGGTACATGTGCTCAAGACGATCTTTTACCTGCCCAACCCGAAAGCCGTTGAGGTCATGCTCACCGCACACTTCTACGGCAACGCCTACGTCCAAACCCTCCCCAAAAGCGAAGCCGAGCGGCGAATCAACAAGGCGCACTTTGCGGCAGGGTTAGAAGGATACCCCCTTCACTTTTCCATGGAGCCTGAGTAATGTCATCCATCATCGAGACCCTGACAGAAATCAATCTAAACGATCTCGTCGTGGCATTCGGTTGGCAAGATCATCCTCTTCTCTCACGCACGCTGCGCCGACTCTTTGTCAGACCGGCGCGAACGCTGGCATATCAAGTTGCGGACTTCGACGCCATGCTCGCCGAGCGCGGACTTGTCGAAGCCGCACGTGCAACCGTTCGGCGTTACGTTCGTGATCTGCGTGTCTTCGGCGCAGAGCGCATCCCCCCCTCCGGCTTTCTAGCCTTATCCAATCATCCGGGCTTGACCGATGCGCTTGCCCTCTTCACCGCGCTCAACCGTCCTGACTTGCACATCATCGCGCTGGGGCGTCCCTTCCTCGACGCGCTGACAAACATGTCGAAGCAATTATTCTATTTGAGAGATGAATCTGCCTCGCGCCTTGCCTTCGTGCGGCAGGTCGCCGCCCATCTGCGAAACGGCGGCGCAGTATTGACTTTTCCCG
>DATLZK010000028.1:0-21506 GCA_035574015.1 Anaerolineales bacterium | reverse complement strand
GAAGCGCCTCATTGTTTGGACTTTGCTGACTGTCCTCCTCGCCGCATGTGGACGCCCGCCTCTCTCTACGCCCGCGCCTGATTCTGACCATTCGGCTTTTCGCTCCGCTGATGTGACGATTGACACGGGCGCGGTCACGCTTGCAGGGACGCTGCTCACCCCGCTCAATGAAACGCCCGCGCCCGCCGTCATCCTCGTCCCTGGTTCGGGCGCGGCGACGCGGAACGGCAGTTGGAACATGTATCGAAACATCGGCGAGTATCTTGCCGAACGCGGTATTGCCGTCCTGCTCTACGACAAGCGCGGCGTCGGCGGCTCGACGGGCGACTGGGAATCCGAGACCTTCGACGAGCGCGCCCAGGACGTGGCGGCGATGATTGACTTTCTGCAAACCCGCGCCGAGATTGACCCCGACCGCATCGGACTCATCGGTCACAGCCAGGGCGCGTACATCGCTCCGCTGGTCGTTGCGAAATATTCGAACAATGTGAAGTTTGTGGTGTTGCTTGCGGGCTCAGGCGAAAAAGTCTGGGACCAAATTCTGACCAACGAACGCGCCGAGTCGCTGGGCAATGGACTGAGCGAAGAGGAAGTGAACGAGAAAGTCGCCGATTTGGAGGGGCAACTTCGCTTCATCCAAAAAGTTCAAGCGCCGTGCCGTTTCTTCAAAGCGCATTACCTGTGCTTCGTACTTGATTACGACCCCGCGCCCGCGCTCCAAGCCCTGACTGTGCCCACCCTCGCCCTCTACGCCGAACTGGATACGCAAGTCCCGCCCGATGTGAACATCCCGCTGGTCGAGACGGCGCTAAAGACTGCGGGCAATGCCGAGTACACGATTCATACTTTCGAGAAATCCAATCACTGGTTCGCGCCCGCCGAAATCGGCACGACCGCTGAAATGCGCGCATTCATGCAAAACCGCGACGGCTATGATTTTGTCCCTGGATTCTTGGAGATGATTGGAGAGTGGATCATTTCTCACTATGAACAGACTGCGAGGTAAACCATGAACAACAAAGTTGTCCTCATCACTGGTGCGAACAATGGCATCGGTCTTGCCATGACCAAAACGCTCCTTGCGGACGGCTACCGCGTTGCCGCGCTCGATCTTTCGACGGAGAACCTCGAAACCCTGCGCGCTGAATATCCGAATCAACTCACGGTGCAGGTCTGCGATGTCTCGAACGAGGGTCAGGTTCGCGCAGCGGTGGATGCGGTCATCCAGACGTGGAGGCAAATTGACATCCTCGTCAATAATGCCGCGCTGGCAATCTTCAAAAAATTCGAGGAACGCACGATTGAAGAAACGCGCCGCGAATTTGAAGTCAATTACTTCGGCTATGTCAATGTCATTGCCGCGGTCCTGCCGCACATGAAAACGCGCGGCGGCATCATCCACAACATGAGTTCGGGCGTAGGCATCACGGGCTTTGCGCGGCTGCCAGGATACACCTCCACAAAAGGGGCTATTGAAGCGCTGACGCGCACGCTGGCAATCGAACTTGCACCGTACAAGATTCACGTCAACTTGATGCACCCGCCGCTGACGAACACCAAATCTGCATCACCGCTTGGGCTGCCATCACAAGCATTGGCTGATCCTGCTCTCGTCGGGCGGAATCTTGCGAAGAAGATCGAATCCACCAAGCCCGTCATCGCCTCCGATTTGCAGACCGCGATCTATCTCTTCTTTGCATATCGGTATCCGTTGTTCTTTGGAAAGTTGTTTTCGAGACTGTCGGAACGAAAATAGGAGACGGCATGGCAAACAATCCCCTCAATCTCGTGCTGCGTTTTGTACTGGAACTCTATGCCCTGTATGCGATGGGTTTTTGGGCTTGGAATCGGTTTGAAGGTTGGACACATTTCCTGTTCGTCATCCTCATCCCTCTTCTCGCCGCGGCGATATGGGGAATCTTCCGACCGCCAACCGAAAGCCCGCGCGGGCACGCCGCTGTTCCCGTGGCTGGATGGGTGCGCCTGTTGATCGAAGCCTGTTTCTTTGGGTTTGCGGTCTGGGGGCTGTTCGATGCGGGCACGAACCAGGCAGGTTCCATATTCGGCATTGCCCTCATCGTCCATTACGCGCTTTCGTACGATCGAATTATGACTCTACTGTCCCGATGAAATCGAAAGAGAAACCATGATCGCACGAATCTAGCACGGCGTTACGCCCGCTTCAAAAGCCGATGAATACAGAGAAGGTCGTGCATTATGAGGTAATGTTCAGCGCGCCGAAAGTGGAATCTTGACTTGGATGTGCGTCCATTTACGATTTCCTGCGTCCACTACAATGGAATATCTCATCCATTTCAGGATTCCCCATGCACACCCTTCGACAGCGCCAAGCGAGTCCAGCGCATGTTGGACAACGCCAATTTAACCGCCACTGCCTGGGACGGGGACAAACTCATCGGCGTCGCGCGTTCTTCGACTGATTTCGCGTTCTACTGCTACCTGTCCGATCTCGCCGTGGACGAGTCTTATCAACGCTCAGGTATCGGCAAAATGCTCATAACGATCACGTGCATTGCCGAGGGGGGAGGAGGCTTCCCTCATCCTGCTCTCCGCGCCTGTTGTCTTGTACAAGGAGACACATGAATAAATCTGTTGCGCAACTTGGATTTTGGTCATCCGTCTTTGTAACTTTGATGTTGATCGCGTTCCCGCTTTCATTGATCTTCGGCTCGCTGGATGTCGCCTACGGCCTGTCGTTCCTGCTCGCGCCCGCGTTCGTTACAATGATGGTGAGCATCCATCATTACGCCGCGCCCGAGAAAAAAGTGTGGAGCCACCTTGGGCTGTCGTTCGGCGTCATTTACACGGTGATGTGCTCGCTGACGTATTACATCCAGTTGACGTTCATCAAGAACAATTACCTGCCCATCGCAGATGAAGCGGCCGCACCGTTCGTCTTCATCCCTGGGACGCCGATCTTCGCGCAGGACATGCTCGGTTACGTGTTTTTCTGCCTTGCCACCCTCGCGGCGGGACCCGTCTTCACGGGCGGCAAACTCGAAGCGTGGACCAAATGGCTGTTCATTTTCAACGGCGTTCTGTTTGCCATCCCCACGCTCATCTTACCCGCGCTGACCATGCCCACGAACGCGGCTGGCACGGGAGTCGGGAATCAGGTCGGCGAGTATGCCAATATCGTCTGGTCGTTTTATGCCGCCATCGCGGCAGGATTGACGGCGATTGTATTCAGGCGGTTAAAATCAACGGCATGAGCGTTTCTCAAACCTTCCTCTTCGCGGGCGGTGTCTTCCATCTCGCCATCGCTGTCTTTCACCTCTTCTTCTGGCGCATCTTCCGCTGGAAGGAAGATCTCGCCTCGTTCACGCGTATCAACCGCGCGGTCATGCAGATACTCAACATCTGCCTGACCTTTCTCTTTTTTGTAGCGGCTTATGTATCGTTCTTCCACGTCGCGGAATTGCTTTCCACGGCGTTTGGTCGTACAATTCTCGCCTCCATCACATTCTTTTGGATTATGCGCTTGATCCTGCAATTCGTCTTTTTCGGCGCAAGGCACAGAATTTCAATTCTTTTCATTTTTCTCTTCCTCACCGGCATGTTACTCTATCTCCTTCCTCTGCTTTGGAATATCGCATGAACGCGAATCTCGAATCCATTTACACCGATTTCCACGCCAGACTGCGCAACTTCATCGCAGGGCGCGTGTCCGACCCCGATGCCGCTGAAGATATCTTGCAGGAAGTCTATCTCAAGATCCACTCGAAGATAGACGGCTTGCGCGAAGAAGACCGTCTCGAAAGCTGGATTTATCAGATCACGCGCAATGCCATCATTGACCATTACCGTCGCGCCCGCCCGCTGGATGAACTCTCGGACTCCCTCGCCTCTCCCCTCGACGATGAGCCTGACGCGGTTTCCCAGCTCGCCTCTTCGGTCAAGGGCATGCTCGGCTGTCTCGATGACAAATCCCGAGAAGCGCTGGAGTTGACCGAACTGCAGGGACTCTCCCAGGTCGAACTGGCGACCAGACTCGAACTAACGGTATCAGGCGCAAAGTCACGCGTGCAGCGGGCGCGGGAGAAACTTAAAGAGGCGTTTCTCGATTGCTGTCACTTCGAGTTCGACCGTCTCGGCCGCGTCGTGGACTATCATCCCAAATGCGAAAAGTGCGCGGATCCCAACTACCCGTACGATTGCGACGACGACCAGTCCGAAGATTGCTGATCGAAAAACATCATGCCACACTTCGACATGATCGCCTTCGATGCAGACGACACGCTCTGGCACAGCGAGCGGCTGTATGCCCGCGCGCAGGCGGAGTTTGCCAAACTGCTCGCGCATTACCACGACGAGAAATTCATTCACGACCGCCTCTATGAAACCGAGTCACGCAATCTCGCGCATTTTGGATTCGGTGTGAAGGGCTTCGCCCTTTCGATGATCGAGACCGCAGTGGAACTGACGGAGGGGCGCATATCGGGGCGCGACATTCAAGCCATCATTAACCTTGCCAGACACATGCTCAACGCTGACGTTGAATTGCTGGACGGCGTGAGCGAGACCATCGCCGCGCTCGCGCAAACTCACCGCTTGATGGTCATCACCAAAGGCGACCTGCTTGACCAGGAGAAAAAGATCGAACGATCAGGTTTGGGGAAATATTTCCAACACATCGAAATCGTCAGCGACAAAACGCCCGCGAGCTACGCGCGCCTGCTGGCGAAACACTCGCTCGACCCGCAGAATTTTTTCATGGTGGGCAACTCTCTGCGTTCCGACATCCTGCCGATTTTGGAACTCGGCGGGAACGCGGCTTATATCCCTTATGAAATCACATGGCTGCATGAAAGCGCCGAACCGCCTGTGGGCAGACCTGGCTTTTATCAACTCGAACACATCCAGCAACTCCCCGTATTGTTGGAAGAATTGGAACGATAGGAAATCTCAACCAAAACCTTCGAGCGCAGCGGCGTTCTCTAACGTCCGCTTTTTTGCGTCCATTTGAAAGTTATTGCGTCTACAAGGGTGGAGATACAAACATGGACTTCATCCTTCAACTCATAACCCTCACCCTCTCGCAAGTCTGGCACACGCTGTCGGTGAACTGGATGTTCCTCGCCGCCAGCGCGCTCATCGCCGCGGCGTTGAAACTGTACGTGGATCAAGAGCGGGTCGCCGCGTTCCTCAAGCGCAACCGCAAATCGGGCGTGCTGGTTGCAACGTTCACGTCCGTTGCTACGCCGTTATGTTCGTGCGGCACGACCGCCGTCATACTCGGCATGATGGCAGGGAACATGCCCTGGGCGCCCATCGTCGCGTTCATGGTCGCCTCACCGCTCACTTCTCCTCAAGAATTGATTTTCAGCGCGGGCTTGTTCGGCTGGAATTTCGCCCTGGCCTTCTTCATCGCTTCGATTGCGCTTGGTCTGCTCGGCGGCGCGCTCGCGCAAATGCTCGAAACGCGCGGCTGGCTTGCAAATCAGGCGCGCTTCAAACCCATCTCTGGCGCGTCGGGCTTGAGCCTTCCTGTCGTGTCCACACAATCCAAACCGCGCGTTACCCTCGTTCAATTCCTCAATGAGACCTGGCTGGCGGGCAAACGCCTGGCGCTCTTTTTCCTCGGCTTTGCCTTCATCGGCTACCTGCTCAACAACCTCATCCCCTCCGCGTGGATCACAGCCCTCTTCGGCGAAGGACGTGTCTACGGCGTGCCGCTTGCCGCCGCGTTCGGCGTGCCGTTCTACTTCAACACCGAAGCCTCCCTACCCCTGGCTCGCGCCCTCCTCGACGCGGGCATGAGTCACGGCGCAGTGCTTGCCTTCCTCATCACAGGCGCGGGCACATCCATCGGCGCGATCGCGGGTGCGCTGACCATCGCCCGCTGGCGCGTCGTCGGCTTGGTCATTGCCACGCTCTTCATCGGCGCAGTCGCGTTCGGCTATGCCTATGACTTACTCCTCATGGCAGGCGCGCTATGAAAAATTATCGCCTCGAACACGATCTCTCTTTCCTCACCAGCCCCGCCGCGGCGGGACGACTCTCTGGCACAGCAGGCGCGCGCAACGTTGCAGAGTATCTGCTCGCAGAACTGGACTCGCTGGGATTCGACTCTTCCCTCCAGCCTGTAACCGTCCCCGCCGCCCGCCTCATTTCGACCCCGCGCCTGGTCGTTGGACCCCAAGCCTTCTCTCCCCGCCGCGACTTCGCCGAACTGACGGCATTCTCCGCAAGCGGACAGGTCAACAGTCAATTGCTTGTTGTCCGTGACGATGACGCACTCCTGCCCGAATCGTTCAAAGGTCGCGTTGTCCTTATCCCCGAACGTCCGCAGGGATTCAATCTTGCGGATACAGTCAAGACTGCGATTGAACTCGGCGTTGCGGCGTTGCTCGTCGAACACGGCGAGACCGAGTGGTTTCACAAAACGGTTTATACAGACAAGGGAAAGATTCCTGTTTTGCGCGTGAAAAAATCCGTTGCCGAAAAACTCTCCAACATGAATGGCGCAAACGTGGAATTGGATTTGCCCCTTCAACATGAGTCTCTTCCCTGTAATAACGTTCTCGGCTTCGTGCGCGGCGCGGCGGATGATTTCACCCTCGCCCTCACCGCCCACTACGACCACCTCGGCGATGACCCAGACGGAGTCCGCTTCCCTGGCGCGTTCGATAACGCTTCGGGCGTCGCGGCAATCCTCGCAGCGGCGCGTGCGCTTGCGAAAGAAAAACTGCCGTTCAATCTGCTGGTTGCGTTTTTGACGGGAGAAGAATCGGGCTTGTGGGGCGCGAAGCAGCTTATTGCCCGTCCGCCCGCGCCGCTTTCGGCGGTGATCAATCTCGATGGGATCGGCAGTGAATCCAAACTCAATGCCCTGCGGCTAGGACACCGTCAACGCGGCGATTGGCTCGCCGAACTCGGTGAAGAAATCTTATCGAAGCGCGGCATACAGGCGCAATGGATCAGCGGCAGCGACGACTCGTCCGCGTTCATCTCGAAAGGAATCCCCACGCTGGGACTGGGGCAGCAGGCAACAGGTCAGGGAAGAGGCGTCATGCACACCCCGCTCGATACAACCGAGGCGCTTTATATCGAAACAATCCAGGAAGGCGTTGACGTCCTTCTTGAAATTGCCAAATCCATTCCATTCATCCAAAAGGAGAAAAAACATGTCCACGCAAAATGAAAATCTGTTCGTGAAGTTGGTCAAGAAATCGGTGGGACTGCCGACGAGCAAGTCCGATTGTTGCGGCGCGCCCACAGAACAATCAAGTGGCTGCTGCGGTTCGGATGGCTCCAGCGAATGCTGTGGCGTGAACGCTTCGCAGTCGTCATCGGGCTGCGGCTGTGGTAGTGAAGGATGCGGCGGCAATTGCTGCGGCGCGCAAGACGAAAGAGAATCCGATTCGTTGAATTCCGTTGTCGGAACCGCGATGTAGATAAGAGGCAGTTGTCATTGCGAGGAGCGCTTCGCCTGCGCTCAACATAAATTTCGCGACGAAGCAATCTCCTTGTTGTAAACTGGGGATTGCTTCGCTTCGCTCGCAATGACACATCTGTTGAAGAGGATCAAATCATGTTCCATTTCATCCCGCCCGCCATGCTCGAACGGAGGAGCGGTCTGCTTGTGGCAGACAATGTCATCAATCATCGCGAAGTATTGCAAAAAAGCTCGACCGCGCGCTGAACGACGAACGCGTGGGCGCGTTGATCGTCCCGATTGGGAAAGGAGAGTTGGTGTGCCGAAAAGAAGATGGAAAGGAGAATCCATGATCGCGCGAATCTGGCACGGCGTTACACCCGCATCAAAAGCCGATGAGTACGTGGAATTTCTGAACAAGACAGGGGTGAAGGATTATCAAGCCGTCGAGGGGAATCTCGGCGTGTATGTCCTGCGCCGCATCGAAGGCGGCCAGGCGCATTTCCTCACCCTCACGTTTTGGGATTCAGTGGAGGCAATCAAGGAATTTGCAGGCGAAGAGTACGAAAAAGCCCGCTATTACCCCGAAGACAAGGATTTCCTGTTGGAGTTCGAAGAGCAGGTCGCGCACTATGAGGTGATGTTCAGCGCGCCGAAAGTGGAATCGTGACTTGAATGTGTGTCCCTGCGTTGGGCGCGCTTTCGATGGCGAATGTCCCGCCCACTTTTTCCGCTCGCTCACGCATCGTAATCATTCCAAGATGCCCAGGAAATTCCGCGCCTGTATCGAACCCTGTGCCGTCATCCGAAATTCCCAGCCTTAACTCGCCGCTTTCCACTTTCAACGAGACCTTCACCTGCGTCGCCCGCGCATGCTTGACGATGTTGTTCAGCGCCTCCTGCGCGATTCGATAGAGGGACTCTTTCACATCCAGCAAGACGGCGGGTTCATCTTGCGCTTCGAGCGTGACCTTGAGTTGGTGCCGCGCGCCCAAAGCGTTGACCAACTTCCCCAGCGCGGCGACCAGTCCCTCGGTCTGGAGCGATTCGGGGCGCAGTTCGAAGATGAGGGCGCGCATTTCGGCGAGTCCCGCCTCGGAGAGGTAGAGAATGTAATCCAGAGGCTGTGCGGCTTGCGCGGGGTCCCGATCCAGCAGCGTCCGCGCGGTGCGCGCGCCCAGCGCAATACCATACAACGCCTGCGAAACGGAATCGTGCAACTCGCGCGCCAGTTTTTGCCGTTCCTCCAGCGCGGCGACCTGATGCGCCTGCTCGTACAACCGCGCGTTCTCGATGGCAACCGCGGCTTGATTGGCGAACGCCATCGCCAATTCGACGCGGGAGGCGTTGTAATAATTCGCTTCGGGATGCGCCAGCGCAAGCACGCCAATACTTTGACCGCGAAAGACCAGCGGCGCGTTCATCCATGACAAATTTTGTGTGGCAAGATTTTTTCTCATGTGTTGCGCCATATGCAGAGGAAATCGTCCGCGCCCTGGTGAATTGATGAAATGCCTCATTGTTTGGATTTTGCTGACTGTCTCCCCGCCGCATGTGGACGTGTGCCTCCGTTTCACCTCGTTCGAAGAAACGCTTACGGAATAATCCATGATCGTCAATGACTAGTATTCGGTCCATTGGAGTTATTGTTGACTGGTTGCTTCATCAAACTCGCGATTGAACAGGGGCAGGATGAAACTGTTAGGCTGGATTGATCAAGCTGTGGCTATAAAGCATTCGAACATGCTCTGTTGAAAACATGGATAAAGGATGTCGTCGGCATTCGCCCTCACCTCTGCCCCTCTCCCGCTGGGAGGGTTGGGGTTAGGGAAAGCGAGGATGAGTACGCAAGTCTATTATCTTTGCAACAGAGCAATTCGAAAACTTTATATGATGTCCCGCAGGCCTCTTGTTGGGCGGTCAAGGAAATCCTGCGGGACACTCGTCAAAAGTATCTACTATCTTATGGCCGTCCTCCACCTGTATTGCCCGGCGGTCCCGGAATAATTGGGGGACCACCATTGTCTGGTCCAGCAAATGGGGGAGGACCGGCAAAATCCGGTTTCCCATCGCCATCCTGGTCATGAGGAGGACCGGCAAAGTCAGGACGTTCACCGTCATTATTATTCGTATTATTCGGCA
Source organism: Anaerolineales bacterium (assembly GCA_035574015.1). Classification (GTDB taxonomy): domain Bacteria; phylum Chloroflexota; class Anaerolineae; order Anaerolineales; family Villigracilaceae; genus Defluviilinea. The sequence goes on along the minus strand of DATLZK010000028.1, from coordinate 11,965 downwards.
GCCCGTTTTCTTCAGCAGGACCAATTAACCCCAATCTCTGCCAAATGTCGCCCCAACCCGCGCCGGTATTGCGTTCTTCCAGAAGAGTGCCTGGCTCATCACCCGTGATTTCACCTGTTATAAGCGCCAACATGATCTGTCCCCAACCAAAGCCTTCACAGAACCAGGCTTGCAGAGTTGCATACTCAACCTCATAACGCTCGGCAAGGCGGGCACCAAATGGATGCTTTGTTTCAGACTGCTGGCAATAAAAACCGCTGGACGGATCATCGCCAACCCCCGGGGCGTCGCCATTATCCGGATCATCTGTAGCGCCTTCGAACAGGTGAACATTGATTCCTAGCAGGAAAGTCTCGTTGTCGGACGTGCCAAACCCTCTTGCCCGCAAGTGTAAATTGATTTTGAGACCTTCGTCAGTCGCCGCCATCTCATAGGAACCACTTACAACGAAACTGCCGCTTTCACCGGGCGCCAGGGTTATTGGCAGACCACTGACCTCAGCTGTTGCAGAGGGCGCGTTGCCGCCCGGCAGTGGAGTGACCAGCGTGAATTCCACAGAATCGATGATGCCCGTCTCAGAGCTGGTCGCATCGTTTTGGACCGTCACAGTGATTGTGTAATCACCGGACGCGGGAGCATTTGTGCAAGTAAATGAACTATCCCAGGTCAGCGTCAAGCCATCCAGAACCTGTTCTGTCTTTTGCTCATCTGCTGCACACACTTCCTGTGCTTGAGCCGGCCGAACACCAGCCAGCATCACGGCAATGGTTATTAGCAAAGTCAAAAGGGTTTTACCGATCATTTGTATTTTCATGTTTTTTACCTCCGAATGTTTGTTGTCCGACTCTTACGCAATGAGCAAGCCTTTCCGGTATCGGTCTACTCCCTTGGAATGAAGCCGATTTCATCCCAGATCTCTTCCCAGTTCTTTTCCAGAAGCATTCTGAGCAGAGTTTCCGCAGGAATATCTACAGCCTCGCTTGTTTCCAACGCGATCATGATGTTTTCGAAACTAAATCCTTCACAAAACCAGGCCATGACTTGTTCATAGGAGACATCATAGGTCTCTGCAATGCCTTGACCGATGGGATGTGGATTGACGGTGGTGCAATCGGTAGTATCACTGTTGGTGGGTACCGGAATATCGGCAACAGTACTGACTGGCTTATCCTGAGCAGGGGCACTAGGGGTACTTGAGTTTGTGCTAGGTGTCAGGACTCTCAACTCGATGGCAGTACTGACTGGCTCCTCCTGGGTAGGGACACTCACACCATTATTGGGCTGAACCGGGCTGAAATTACACGCCGTCAACCAGAAAAGCAACATCAAGGTCAGCGCTGTTTTCCGGATCGTTCTACGCAGAGATTTCATCGGGATCTTCAACTTTTATGTCGTATGAACAACCGTTTCGTAACGGATTCAAACGGCGGATGAGACCAATATCCTATAACTCACACTGGTCATGGATCATTATCCGTGCCTGTAGGCCGTTCGGCAGGCACTCCGTGAGGCGGTCCGGCAGTTACGTTGCTGGGTGGTCCGGCGGTTACGTTGACAGGCGGTCCGGCAGTCACGTTGCTGGGCGGTCCGGCAGTCACGTTGACGGGCGGTTCAGCAGGTCCGTTTCCCGATGAATCGCTAGGGTACTCAGGGGTAGGCGTTGCGACAGGGGGATTCGTTGATTCTGTGTCATCATCAGGTAGTAGTATTTTTTCATGCCCTATGCGGATAGTTTCAATTGCGCGGTCCAAAGCCGGGCGAGCCTGTGCCGGTACCCGTAGACGTATCTTTTGCAAGTGCTCTTCCTGCGCCAGTAATTGGTTGTCAATTTTTGTAACTAAGAGATCATGCCTGGCAAATTCGTCGGTAATTATTTGAGCGATCGTTAGAATCGTTATACGATAGGCATCCAATGCAATGCTCATATTTTCTTCATCGTTGGTTTCAATCAGTTGCTGAATTTCCACTAAGCGCTCGTCTGCAAACGAAACAAGCAAGGTAAGTTTCCGATCGGGCGCGGAAACGAGGCGAACTTGCAGGTTCTCAACCCCTCGATCTATGGGATAAAGCAAATCCCCGGGTCGCGCGCTGTCCGCTGCATCAGCAACTCCCACCAACACCCCCATTGCCAGCACCAGTGTCAGGACACTTGCCGCAATTGAACGCCATAAACCCGATGAAATAAATCTTCGGCGGATAAGGTGTGTGCCTTTCTCCGCCCTCAACCGGCCTATATGTTCCAAGTAAGTGCGTCGGGCAGAATTCCTTTTCAGTGGATTGGAAGGTGGCGCGTCATCTAAACGCGACAATGCCCGAATAATTTTACGAAAATGATATAAATTCTTCACAGATCGTCCTCGCTAAAAGCATTTACTTTACTCAAATATCTGCGTAAAGCCTGCAGTCCACGGTACTGCAATGCCTTGACTGTTCCAACGTTCATCCTGAGAGCATAGGCAATTTCTTCATTCTCAAGGCCATGAAGAAACTTCAGAATTAATACATCCCGTTGTTTGCTAGTCAGGCTGTGCAAGGCACAGTGGAGCATCTGTTTTGTGATTGAACTTTCCACCTGTTTGCCAACCTGTGGATCAGCGACATGCTGGTTGTCATCCAATGGTTCATGGTCTCGATACTTACTACGCCGCAATTCATCTATCGCCAGATTATGGGCAACTCTATACAGCCAGGCTTTTAAGTAATCCTTGGGACCTTGCCCAATGGCAAGTTGCTCAAGAAGATTGCGGAAAACGTCGGCTGTCAAATCCTCCGCCGTCTGGCTGTGCCTAAGATAGCGAAAAATGTAACGGTAAAGTGGCTCATAATACGCGTCGAACACAGCACTCAGCGCCGCCTCATCCAATCTACGCATGCGCTGAAGCAAATCCTGCTCTTCCGCGGATGCTCTCTTCTTGCCATGAGCCATTTGATCCGTTCACTCCTTTTGACGTATGAACCTGTCAGTCCGATACGGGTTGATACATTTAGAAAAACCAGCCAATAACGATATGTGCTTGGGATATTGCGGGGATGCACACATTAACACCGACAACCTTAAGTTGATGGTTAAAAGGAGCGAATTTCGAGCATTTTTACCCTGCAACTTCATCTTAACGTGAATTCAGGATGGGGCTTCAAGAGATAAACCCGTATCGGTCCGCTAGAAACCGATGCTATGAGATCCAGCGGCAGCACAAAGGAAACCTGAACGTGAAAGAGTGCTTTTCTGTAGCATCAGTATTGAATTCTCCTTACGAAAATATCCCAAAGATTTTCATAAATCCGACCTGGGGGAATTGCACTAACTTTTAGCCTAGCGCGTTGGATTATTCAATTAAGGCACATCAATCTTTTTTTCTGCTTTTGAATATACTTTCGGTGCTGGGATATAATGAGGATGGAGGTGTTTATGCAAATCCTCGTTCTGAACAACGACCTCATGGAGCGCACGGTCATCCAGCAGGTTTTACAGCATAATGGACATGAAATCCTCCCCGCAGAAGACAGTGACACCGCCATGCAACTCCTACAAGAAGGAGGCATCCGTTTTGTAATTGCCGACCGCACAACAACCGATATAGAGGAAAAACAGTTCATTCGACGCGTGCGCGAAGCCAATCCGCCCTATTACATCTATATCTTGCTGATTACCTCCAAAGTTCAGGATCTCGAGGCTGTCGAGCTGCATAGTGGGGCAGATGATTTTTTGCACAAGCCTATCATCCCCTTCGACCTGAAGTCACGTGTGCAGATCGCCGAACGCATCATCGCCCTGAGAGATAGCCTCACCCAAGCAAAGAACGCACTCGAAGATGCCGCTCTCTTCGATCCGCTTACAAACCTGCTCAACCCAAAAGCATTCCTTGCATTGGGCAAAGGAGAACTCGAACGTGCCCGCCGCTCACAAGCCCCGCTGAGTTTGATCGCCTTGAAAGTTGACAATCTACAAGACATCAAGAGACAGTATGGTGAAGATGTGGGAAAGGATGTTGTGGTTTTGATTGCGCAAGCCATGCGCGAGAAAAGCCGTCCATATGATGGCATCGGGCATTATCAAGAAGACACCTTTCTCATTCCGCTTCCCGGCGTGATTGGACAGGATGCAGAAAAGATTGCTGACCGCATCCTCAAGGGGATTTTGAACGCCGACATCTCTCTGCTGAATGGAACGCCGATTCCTGTCGCCGTTCGCGCGGGGATCATCTCGACGCTTCGTGTTCCGGTCTCCATGGAAATCGAAATGCTGATCGAAAAAGCCCTCGAAGCACTCTCGCACGCACAACAAACAGCAGAGGATCGGGTATTTACAATCTTCCTCTGATTCCCATCAAATCATCTGAAACAGGAACAGAGCAACCATCCCGCCAAAGATGGTGATGAGGGTATTTTTGCTAACCCACGCAATCAATATTGCAACCAACCCGGCCAGCAGGCGATCATTGCTCGGTGAAAGATACACTGTTTGATTGTGCAGGAATAATTCGGGAAAAACAATTGCAGAGAGCACCGCAGGCGGGACATAGTGCAGCGCTCTTCGCATCGTTTCCGGAACCTCGAACCTGCCAAACAAATAAATCAGCGAGAATCGCATCCCAAACGTCACCAAACCGCCAAGTATCAACATCAGCCAGATATTCATCATCTTCTTCCCTCTAAAAATGTTCCTACCATGATTCCTGTCAGCGCGGCAAGAATCAATCCGAGTTTATAAGGCAAGGTGTGCGCCAAAAGCGCAATCACACCTGCGGATAACGCCGCCGCGATGGCAGGACGATCCCTGAGGACAGGAACCACCATGGCGATGAACGTCAGTGGAAGGGCAAAATCGAGCGACCATGATTCGGGTATCGCCGTACCGAGAAAGATCCCCAATGCTGTGCTGACTTGCCAGACTAGCCAAAGGGTAGTGCCCGCGCCGAGAAAGAAGAAATGGCCCTGCGGAGTGATTCCATTCTTTTCGTAATGGATGACGGTCGGCGCATACGCCTCGTCGGTGAGGAGATAAGCCAACAGTGTTTTCCAACGCGTCGAAAGGGAAGCAAGATAAGGGGCGAGCGAAGCGGAATAGAGAACATGCCGCAGGTTGATGACAGCAATCGTCAGCACAATCACAAATCCCGGCGCAGCCTCACGAAGGAGTTGTGTGGTGACGAATTGTGCCGAGCCGGCAAACACGATGGATGACATCATCTGCGCAGCGGAAGTGGACAGCCCGGCATCGCGCGCCAGCGCACCGTAGATCATGCCAAAAGGGAAAACGCCGATCAGGAGCGGGAGTTCGGCACGAACACCCGCCCAGAAAAGTTTTGTGTGTTCATTCATAAGCACCTAGCGATGAATGGGGATGCCAGCCGCGCCTTCGATCTCTATGCTGAGATATAACTGTTGGACCGTTGTTTCCAAAATATTTTTGAGGCGCATGCGTTCTTCAACGGGATCATTGAGGGGGTTGTAGGAAATGGGTTTGCCAACCTTGACCTTTCTTTCTGCGGGATGTACGGCAAGGGGATGAAAGCGAAGGATTCGCCCGGTTTGTTTGTAATAAAGTTCCCCCAGGCGTGTAAAACCTTTATAGAAAGGTGTCATGTGGTATCGTGCGTTTATTGGCTGTCGAGGGTCTTCGGGAAAGATCAGCAGATTTTTACCGGCGAGGAGCGCTTCGATACTCAGGCGATAGGTTTCGAATGCCCGTTCACCATGCCAGACGGGTATGCATTCGATGGCGTGCATGAGGGGCACAGAAATGCGCGAAATCCATTTCGCAATGATTTTACTCGCTGGCGGGCGGATGTGTAACTGTGGCTCGACAAAATCCTTGCGTAGATACTCCGCCGCTTTATCCCATTCCATCATGTCGCTGATAACCCAGGGGTAAAGGCGAATCGGCAGCGAACATCCAATGGCAATGGGACCCAAGGCGGCGGCATGATTGGAGATGAAGACGACAGGATATTCCCGAGGCAAATTATCATAATCCAACAATTCGCCGCCCCATACCAGCCAGTCCAAGATGCGCGCCAGAGACCAGTAGAGAATGTCGCCTTTCATATTCGTCTCTCCGTTCAGCAGAAATTCCTATGAGCCAATGGTGCTAAGTGGTTGGTCGAAATAGATTATAAGATATGATACACTCCTGGCATGAGAACCGTATATCACTCACGCCACAAGAATTAGCCGAAGTCGAAAAGGCAATTCGGCAAGACAAACGAGCAGAAGTCAGGCAGCGCGCCACGGTCATTCGACTACTGCATTTGGGTCAAAAGCCTGCAACGATAGCGGAACAACAACTGGTGAGTGTGCCAACGGTGTACAACTGGCACAAACTCTGGCGCAAGGATGGGATCGAAGGACTCGCCAACAAGGTGCGTCCTGGAAGAAAACCCAAAGCCACTACGGAGTACTGCCTGAAAGTGGAGGAAGCGCTGAGTAAGGAACCGTCGGAATACGGGTATCGCTTTGCCATTTGGACTTCGGATCGCCTGCGGGCTCACCTGAAAAAGGAGACTGGTATCGACTTGAGCGAAGGACGATTTCGAGCGTTGCTCAAGAAGAAAGGCTATCGGTATCGTCGTCCCAAGCATGACCTGAGCCATTTACAGGATCAGGCAGCCAAGGAAAAAGCGGCGAAACTGCTGGAAGAGATGAAAAAAAGAGCCTCCGAGACGATTTCGAGCTCCTCTTTGTGGACGAAGTAAGTCTGAATCTGGAGCCTCCCTTGCATGCCTGCTGGATGAAGCAAGGTCAACAGAAGATGGTTCCCGCTTTGCAGCCCGGCACAAAACAACAGCGTCATCTTTTCGGAGCCTACTCATGGAAAACGGATTGTGTCTCCTGGCGATGTGCCGACTGGAAAAATAGCCAGACCTTTGTGGAGTTTATCGAGCATTTGTTGGTTGAGTGTTATCCGACCGGGCGTATCGTTTTGGTCATGGACAATGTTTCGTATCATAAAAGCGCTGCGGTTCGGGCTGCCTTATCGTTGTTTGAACATCGTCTGTTGGTGCTTTGGCTGCCTCCTTATTGTCCAGAACTCAACTTGATTGAACGGTATTGGAAACACTTGAAAGAACTCGCTTGTGCAAACACACTCCATGACTCGATGGAGGACCTCCTCGCTTCGGCTGAATACATGCTAACGCAACAGAACGTTCCAACCAGCATTTTTCGAATGGCTTTTTCTAAACTATTATGACCGACTACTAAGGTCAAAAGCCCAAATTCTTTCAGGTTTCAAAAACGTGATGATGGGAATGAACGATGATGTGTTAATCACTTTGAATTACGGAATAGAAGAAGACAAGTTTATGTTTTGGAATACGAACAAACTTTCAAAAGTTGGAGAATGGGCTGCTGACTTTTATTTTCCCGCAGCAGCTGGCAAGACGTGCAAGAAGAAGGGCGGCGGATTCGCCGCAGGCTGAAAGGGAAACCTGCCCGGATTGTGGGGGTGGACGGGGCTTGGGTGCATGGGCGGGGGATCATGGTGGCCGTCGATGTGGGAGAGGGAGAAGTGTTGGCGCTGGCCGAGATTGACGAAAAAGAGAAAGAGCAAGTGGCAACCTGGTTGAAAGCCTTGAAAGAAGAGCACAACCTTGAAGCGATCGTGACGGATGATCTGGTCGCTTACAAAGAGATCGCCCGCGAACTGGAAGTCGGGCATCAGATTTGCCGATTTCATGTCCGTCGCTGGGTGGGCAATGCCTTGCGGCTTTTGGAAAAGGAACTACCCCCCGAGTGGCTGCATGTCATTCCAAAGATCCAGGAATGGATCCATGCTCTGCCCAGTCAGGGCGGCAAGGTTTTGTATGCACTCTGGGAGCAAATTCCGGGCAAGACGACCCTGCCAGAGAAAAAACGCACTCCGTTGGAATCCGTTGGAAAAACTGCGTGATCTTGTCCTGCGTCTGAGCCAGAATTGGCAGAGATACATTGAGTTCTACCATGATGCGGGCATTCCCTGGACGAATAACGGCACGGAACAGGCCATTGGCCGATTGAAAAGCAGAGCCAAACGGGTGCGGGGCTATAAAACCACCGAGGGACTGCTTGCTGGCAGCCTGGTCGCCAGTCAATGCTGGACATAGAACCGCGCAAGGCGCTTAGCAGGGTGCGCTTTTTGCTCATTTCCCAATTTCGCCCACCAACTTTGTTACACTCCCTCACTTGTTGAATTGACCGAATCAAAACCCTTACGGTATAATGTCGTGCCAGTTTCTACAAGGAAAGAGCGTGCATATCTTATGCGCTGGAACATCCTGATATGGATGAATTGCAAAACAGCGCTTTCAAAACGAGGAACAAAGAATGACTAAACGTACGTATCAACCCAAGATTCGCCGCCGCTTGCGTGTGCATGGTTTTCGCAAGCGCATGTCCACAGCCGATGGGCGCGCTGTCTTGAAGCGCCGTCGCCTGCGCGGACGATATAAATTAACAGTTAGGGCCAACGAACACGTCAAGAAGGTCCGCTGGTAATCGGTGCTTTCGAGGCGCGGGTGCAGAGAAGGTTCCGTCTGACCCGGTCTGAGGATTTCAAGCGGGTGCGGCGTTCCGGCAAGTCTTATGCCCACCCGCTTGTTGTGTTGATTGCACAAGAAAATGGCGGAACACGTGTACGGGTGGGCGTTGCGGCAGGCAGAACCATTGGCACGGCGGTAAGTCGGAATCGTGCGAAACGCATCCTTCGCGAAGTGATGCGCTCTCTCCTCCCCAACATCGCTTCAGGCTGGGACCTCATTTTGATAGCCAGACCCGCGTTGATCTCTGCCGCTTTTGAAGATGTGCGTCAGGCGGTGATCAACCTTTTGCACCGCGCCCAACTTTTTACTTCCGCTCATGAATCCTGAGTTTCATCTGCACGATTATTCTAACGAGCCGCGCCTGCGCGATTTGCCGCGCACGCCTGGAAATTGGCCGCGCATCCTTCTGCTGGCACTGATTCGCTTGTACCAAGCGACGATCTCGAAAGGACTGCCGCCCAACACCTGCCGCTTTTATCCCTCTTGCTCGCATTACGGGTATCAAGCGGTGTATAAATACGGTGTCTTTAAAGGATCGCTTATGGCGGCTTGGCGCGTGTTGCGATGTAACCCATTCCATCCAGGGGGGTATGACCCCGTTCCATAGGAGTATGAATTTCTCGATGTATAAAAAACTTTTTGTCATCAGCATCATCTTGCTGGGGGCAGTTCTGCTCAGCGCATGCAGTGGACCGGTGCGCGGCACCACCTGGCCCGGTCTATCTGCGGACAATACAACAGCCTATCTTGCCGATGGCTCCTTCGTCTATGCCATCAATATCAAAGATGGTCGTGAAGTCTGGCATTTTCCGGCCAAAGTGGATTCCAAACTGCTCTTTTACGCTCCGCCGGTTCTCACACCAGATGGATTGGTGATTGTCGGTTCAGCAGGCAACGATCACAGTTTATTTGCCCTCGATCCCGCAAATCTGGACCCCGAAACCCAATCCCCTCTTGCAGCATGGACATTCACTGCCGCTAAAGATCAGTGGATGGCCTCTCCGTTAATCATCGGTGATAAACTCTTTGCCCCCAACGGCGATGGTAATCTATATGTACTTGATCTGGATGATGGACAGTCGAACAAACAAGCCGTCAAGACGATCGAGTTGGGCGGACGCCTGTGGGCACAACCTGTCACCGATGGTGAGCGTGTCTTTGTGACTTCACTGGATCACAGCGTCATTGCTGTAGATATAGAAACCTACGAAATCCTTTGGCGAGAAGAAGTGAATGGTGCCATCCCCGGCTCTGCTACGCTCGGCACGGACGGTATGCTATATGTAGGCTCGCTGGCCTCGAAACTCGAAAAATTCGACCCGCTCAGTGGTGAACATCAAACCGTTTTGGAAACCGAGAATTGGATCTGGAGCGCGCCTGCTGTGGATGGCGACACACTATATTTTGGAGACCTCTCCGGCAATTTTTATTCCTTCAACGCAGCCACCGCCACTTTGAATTGGAGCATTAAACCGGATGGACCCATTACTGCCAATGCACTTGTTCAAAACGATCATGTCCTGCTGGCCACCGAATCGGGTGTCCTGTATGCCATTGGCAAAGACGGCTCGACTTTGTGGTTCGAGGAAATCGGCGGACAGTTGTATACTACACCCGTCGTCGCGGGCGATTTGATTTTGGTCGCTCCTCTGGGAACCGACTTTTATCTTGCAGCCCTCAACACAGAGGGTCGCCAAGTATGGACATTTACCCCTGAAAGATAAGTAGAGGAACCATGTGGGATCTTTTCGTCTCCCTTTTTATCAATGTGTTATTGTGGATCTACGATCTCGTCGGGCATAATTTTGGCGTTGCCATCATCTTGTTCACCATTCTGATCCGCATCGTGACCTGGCCGCTCAACGCCCAGCAAATGAAGGGCGCCAAAGCCATGCAGGATTTGCAGAACGACAAGGAATGGCAGGCGATTCAAAAGAAATATGCCAAAGACCGAGAGAAACTGGCGCAGGAACAAATGCGCCTCTATCGTGAACGAGGCATCAACCCCTTCGGATCATGCCTGCCCACGCTCATTCAATTCCCGATTATTATTGCTCTCTATCAGAGCATTATCCGCGCCCTGGCTTCTACACCACTGGACCTGCTTAAACTCTCGCGCAGCATCATCTTTCCGTTCCTAGATGTATCCAGCCTGATTCCGCTCAACAGCAAATTCCTGTGGATGAACTTGGGACAGCCGGAACCGTATTACATTCTTGCTATCATCGTTGCCGTGACAACATGGCTTCAGACCAAGCTGACCCTGCCACCCTCTACCAATCCAAACGATCAAACAGCGGCAATGGGACAATCTATGGCGATTACCATGCCGATCATGCTTGGTTGGTTTGCTCTCACCTTTCCCTCCGGGCTGGCAGTCTATTTCATCACCAGCAATGTGCTGGGTATCATTCAGTATGCCATGCAAGGAAAAGCCAACTGGCAGAATCTCTTACCCAAAAGCCTTAGAAAATAATCAAAGGAGGCGGGGATGAACGAAAGAACCACCCTGGAGATCATTGCTCCCACCGTTGAGGAAGCGATTGCCCAAGGACTTGCCCAACTGGGTCTCACCGCGGATGCTGTTAGCGTCGAAGTGTTGGATGCCGGCTTCAAAGGTTTGTTCGGGTTGGGAAAGCCTCAAGTGCGCGTGCGTTTAACGGTCAACCCTTCGGGTGGGGTAAGCGCCCTTCAAAGGGAATCGGCCATCCCTGAGTCCGAAGCGGTGGAGTCGCCTCCCTCTTCCCCTCTCGCCCAGACTCACGATAAGCCTGCTCCCGTTATGGAATCCGAATCCGCCCCCTTCCACGATGAACTGCTCGACAAAGCTGAGGCGGTCGTCTCAAAGCTTTTGCATTTGCTCAATCTTGAAGCACAAGTCTCTGCCGCCGAGAACGTCCGCGAAGATAGGCGCACTATTCTCGTGGATGTGCGTGGCAATGATTTGAGTGTACTCATCGGACGCCGTTCCGAAACGCTGAATGCATTTCAATATATTGCTTCATTGATTCTCGGCAAGGAAACGGAACAATTCGTTCAATTGATCGTGGATGTGGAAGGGTATCGCGAACGGCGTGAGAAGCAACTGATTCAGATGGCGAAGCGTGTGGCCGATCAGGTAATCAAGACGGGGCGTCGTCAGGCACTCGAACCCATGCCTCCCGCCGAGCGCCGCATTGTTCATCTTGCCCTGCGCGATCATCCCCAAGTGAAAACGGAGAGCATCGGCGAGGAGCCCTATCGCAAAGTAACCATCCTGCCCAAGGATGGTTAGACTCCCATTCTATTTTCTCTTTCTTTGTTCTTTCTCGAGTTTAGACAACAGACTTTACCCTGACCGTTACGTCAGGGTGAGAAAAGCACCTTATCAATCCAATTTCAAGCGGTTTTGGCAGTGGAGACGCCCTTTTTGACCACTTTGTGACGTTCTTTGGGCGTTCTTGACC
>DATLZK010000027.1:0-17360 GCA_035574015.1 Anaerolineales bacterium | reverse complement strand
TCTCGCTGTCCCTATGCATTGGAGTGTGCCGTGCGTTTGTTTGTATATTGTTTCAACAGCAGGCAGCTTTACAAACAACGCTATCCAAACTATCCAGCTAACCTTATGGACTTCGTCAGCCCACCATTTTAGCCACTCCCTCGGAATTGTTAGTATAGGCTACCCTCCTGAACTTTGATTATAATGGCTTGAAATTTCACCTTGATTCCGCAGCATCCAGAAACCTGCTTAATCTAAACATCTTATGAAAATATTGTATGTTGAAGATGAACTAGCCCATGTGGAACTTGCCCGGCGCACACTGGATGACAACCTCAAAGAGGACTTCGCCCTCCTCCATTGTGCATCACTTCAGGAAGCGCTTAACATCCTCAACAAAAATCCAGATATTGACATCGTTTTATCTGACCTGCGCTTACCTGACGGGTCGGGGCTGGACCTCTTGAAGAGAATCCGCGAGAGACCAACACCTCCACCCGTTGTGTTGGTAACCGGTCAAGGGGATGAAGAAGCGGCGGTAGCGGCGCTCAAAGCCGGGGCAGCAGATTATCTCGTCAAGCAGAGCGATTATCTACACCGCTTGCCAATTGTGATCAGCAATGCGATTGCCCAAAACAGGTTGTTCCGGGAACAGATGGCTTTGCGCGAGGCGGAGATCAAGTATCAATCCCTCGTTGAACAAATCCCTGCGGTCGTTTTTCTGGACGCAACAGACGAAAATGAAACGACGATTTACATCAGCCCGCGCGTCGAGGAATTGACCGGTTTTACGCCGGAGGACTGGCATGCCGATCCTTTCCTTTGGGAAAATCACATTCACCCGGAGGACAAAGCAAGAATCCTCGAAGCCGATAGGCGCACACACAACACGGGCGAACGCTTTCGAGAGGAGTATCGTTTTATCCGCCGCGATGGACGGGTGATCTGGATTAAAGAAGATAGCAATCTCATCCGTGATAAGGATGGAAATCCCTTATATTGGCAGGGATTATTGCTGGACATCACACACGAAAAAGAGGCACAAGCCGCCATTCAGGAAAGCGAGGAAAGATTCCGCCGAGTTTTCCACGCCTCCCCTATTGCTACATGTATTGTCACCCTCGAAGAGGGACGTTTTATTGACGCCAATCTCGCGTTTCTCAATCTGGTAGGCGTATCACTGGAAAACCTGATCGGCCGCACATCATTGGAAATGGGATTTTGGGAGCAGAAAAGCGACCGAGATGATCTGGTGCGACGATTGAAGGAACAAGGTTCATTGAAGGGAATTGAAGTTCAATACAAAAATGTCCCGCATGGACCGCGTGAAACGCTCGCGTATTACGAACTGGTAGAGCTGGGTGGACAGGCCTGTGTGCTTGCGATGTTCTACGATGTCACCGAGCAAAAGAACGCACAGAAAGCCCTTCAAGCAGAACGGGATTTTGCCCTGCAAATTCTCAACACGATGGGACAGGGGCTCACCGTATCAAACGAAGCAGGCGTGTTTGAATATGTCAACCCCGCCTATGCAAAAATGATTGGTTACTCCGCAGAGGAACTGATCGGTAAACAACCTGCCGATTTCACCCATCCCTCCCACCGCGCCGCGTTAGAGGAGGAGAGAAAAAAACGCCAGAGCGGGATTACTTCCACCTATGAATCAGTACTTATCCATAAAAGTGGACGCGATGTGCCCGTCACCATCACCGGCGTTCCGCGCTGGCAACAGGGACAAGTAACCGGCACGATTGCAGTGGTCACCGATCTGACCCTCCAAAAACAGACAGAGAAGGCGCTTGCACGTCAGGTACAGGAATTGAAAATATTACACGCTGTGAGCGTTGCCGGCACAGAAAGCGATTCAGAAGATGAATTTATCGAAAAAGTCGTGCAAATTACTGGTCAAATCTATAACGAAGTGTGCGGCATCCTCCTCCTGAACGAAAAAGGCGATACGCTCACGCCACACCCCTCCTTCATGGGCGTAAATGTAGAGGAGGGTCCCGCTAGTCTGCCAATCACAATGGGAATTACAGGAAAATGCGTCTCGCTGGGGAAAACCCTACGCATTGGCAATGTAGCGCGAGAACCAGTTTACATCGAAATTGTGAACGGCATTCAATCGGAAATGTGCGTGCCGATTCGCGTCAACAAACGAATCATTGGCGTCTTCGATGTCGAGAGCAAAACCCCTTACGCCTTCGACGAGGAAGACGAGCGCTTCCTCAACACGATTGCAGGAAGCATAGGAACATCCTTGGAGAGACTGCGGTTGTTTAAAGCCGTCCAGCGCCGCGCGCGCGAACTGAGTGCACTCTATCAGGCGACCCATCCCCTCGTTCAGAGTTTGAAGCCCGAGGTCATCGCGAACAATTTGCTTGCGACCCTCGACGAACTGCTTGGGCATGAGTATTCATCCATTTATATTCTCGACGAAAACTCCGATCTCCTCACCCCTCTTGCCATCAGCCCCAAAGCACAAAACCCAAACATTTACGAAGAGGGGATGTATGAATTTGCCAAACAAAAGAGAAAACTGGGCGATGGCATCATCGGCTGGGTTGCCAAACATGGGAAGCCAATTCGCACTGGGGATGTCAGCCAGGAAAAACGTTATCTCCCGGTCATCAAAGGCATTCGCTCTGAATTGTGTGTGCCGTTAATTTCGCGCGAAAAAATCATTGGCGCGCTCAACATTGAAACCACAGCACCAAACGCTTACACGGAAAGGGATGAGGAACTTCTCAGCGCACTGGCCAACTCTGCCGCCATTGCCTTGGAGAATGCACGTCTTTATGAAACCGAATTAGCGCGGCGCGAACAAGCGGAAAACCTCCGAGAAGTAACCTCGGTGCTTTCTTCAACGCTCAATATCCATGATCTCTATCGCCTCATTCTCGAATCGCTGAAAAAATTGGTGCCATATGACAGCGCATCCATTTTTTTGGAGACAGAAAATGGCGAGATGGAAATCGTCGCGGCTATGGGTTTCCCGCCTGAGGCAAGTCTCATTGGCAGAAAAGTGAAAAAAAATGCCAAGTGGCATGAACTGGCTCTTTCGCGCAAAGCCATGATCATTCCTGATACCTGGGCTGATTCGCGATTTGAAAAATGGAGAGAAACGGAACACATTCGGAGTTGGCTTGGCGTGCCAATGATTTCGCAAGACAAAATCATCGGCTTCATTAATCTAGATAGTCGCCATGTCAACGCCTTTACAGAAAGAGAGGCGACCCTTATCCAAACCTTTGCCAACTCGGCGGCCGTAGCCATTCAGAATGCAAAGCTTTTCGACTCGGTCAAGATTCAGGCGCAGCGAGAAGCCGCTCTGCTCGACCTTTTGCGCGTGACCTCTTCATCGCTCGACATCGAAACTGTGATGATGACCATCCTTGGACACATGACCAATCTCATCCCAAGCGACACTGGCACAATTCAGTTGCTCGAGGGAAATCATTTGCGCGTGGCAGCGGCAATTGGTTTCGATACCCAGAATACGATCGTTGGGAGAATTTTCCCACTAGACCAGTTTCCCCTCAACCGGAGAGTCGTGCGAGAGAAAACCCCCATCGCCATAAATCAAGTGAGAGATAATGCAGAGTTTATCGTCTTGGATGAGATGCGCGACGTACAATCCTTCCTTGCCGTCCCCTTGATTTTCAAAGACGAGGTGATCGGCATGGCAACCCTCGCAAGTCGCCGTGCGGGGCGCTTCAGCGAGGAGGAGGTCAACTTCGCCTTTGCCATTGCCAATCACGCTGCCATCGCGCTGGGCAATGCACGCCTGTATGAGGAAACACAAACCCGCTTGCGAGAGATGGAGGTCATCAACCGTCTTTCTACCTCTCTGCGCATGACCCAATCACAGTCTGAAATGCTTGATCTCCTGCTTGATGAAACCCTAGGACTGCTAAATGCCAAAGATGGCTCTGTCTGGTTGTACGATCCGTCCACTAACATGCTCGTACAGCGCACCGCGCGTGGATTTGCCGCACAAGCCAGCATCCTTCGCCATAAGCCCAACGAAGGAATTGTGGGGCACGTCTTTCAGACCGGCGAGGCATACCTCTCGAAAGATTTACAGCACGATCCATACTTTTTCAAAGACAACCTCGATGTTGTTCCCTCCGGCTTCAAGAGCGTGTGCATCCCCATCCAATCCACAGTGGGAACATTGGGCGCGTTGATGATCCACCTGGAAGCAAGTCGCCCCATCACCAACCAGATCAAATTATTGACGACACTGGCTGAAATCACCGGAAACGCCATTCACCGCGCGGAACTCTTCGAACAAAGCCAGGAACAAATACAAAGGTTGACCGTCTTGCGCGATATCGATTCGGCTATCGCTTCTTCCACCGACCTGCGCATGACTCTGAACATTCTGATAGATCATGCCCTCAAGCAACTCAGGGTGGATGCGGTGGACATCCTCCTCTACCACCAGGAACTACAAAGCCTGACTTTCTTCTGTGGGACTGGATTTATGACGCCCTTCCCCTCCCGCCCAATGATGAGAATCGGCGAAGGGCTGGCGGGACAAGTCGTGATGAAAGGAAGAGCCGATCATATCGTAAACTTACAGCATTCGCCTGAGACCAAGCGCGATCCCCTGTTAGCGCGGGAGGGCTTCGTGACCTATATCGGCGTACCACTCATCGTAAAAGGACAAGTTAAGGGCGTATTTGAGGTCTTTCACCGCTCCACTCTTTCCCCCGATGCAGAATGGATGCACTTCCTGCACACGCTTGCCGGGCAGGCCGCCATCGCCATTGACAATTCACATCTGTTCGAGAATCTACAGCGATCCAATCAAGAACTCATTCAAGCGTATGACACTACACTCGAGGGCTGGGCGCGCGCACTTGAACTACGCGATCGCGAGACTGAAGGACATACGCGACGCGTGACCGATCTGACCATGCGGCTGGCACGCTATATGGGAGTACCCGAATCGGAATTGGCAAATATCTATCGCGGCGTGTTACTCCACGACATTGGCAAGATGGGTGTTCCCGATCACATTCTAAAAAAGACAGGACCACTCAACGAGTACGAATGGGAAGAAATGCGCCTTCATCCGCAATACGCCTATGACTTGCTTTCTCCCATCCCGTTCCTGCGCCCGGCCTTGGACATCCCTTATTGCCATCACGAACATTGGGACGGCGGAGGCTATCCGCGCGGACTAAAAGGCGAACAAATTCCCCTTGCGGCGCGCATCTTTGCCATCGTGGATATATGGGATGCGCTACTCTCGGACCGCCCTTATCGCCCCGCCTGGCCCAGGCAAAAAGTCATCGAATATTTGAAAGAAATTTCCGGAAAAGTTCTCGACCCCCACGTCGTTGAAGCATTCCTTTCCATGATCGCTGAGGAGGAGAACAAGGGATGAGGCAAGAACTGCCTCATCCTGTCTTTTTCACGCGTACAAATCTTCGCTTCCCCACCTGCAAAACGCCGGGGTGTGGAAATGGAACATCACCGCGTGCCAACACTTCACCATCCAGGCGCACACCCCGCTGTTCGATCAGGCGACGCGCTTCACTTTTGCTGGACGCCAGTTTGGCAGATAGAATCACATCGAGGACTGTCTGCCCCGGCATGAGAGAATACTCGGGGATATCGTCGGGCACTTCCCGTTGCTGAAACGTTTTGACAAACGCTTCTTCCGCCGCCTGAGCCTGCTCCTCACCATAGAAAATGCTCACAACCTCACGCGCTATCCTCATCTTCGCATCACGCGGATGCAATTTTCCAGAAGCCATCTCCTCTTCGATAGCGTGAATCTCCTGCGGCGTCCAGCGTGTGACCAAGCGCATGTACTTGCCCATAACAAAATCAGGAATGGACATCAACTTGCCATACATATCATCTGCGCCGCTGTTGATCGGGATAACATTGCCCGTGGATTTCGACATGCGCAAGACGCCATCGGTGCCCGGCAGGATGCCGGTGATAACACCAACCAGAGGTTTTTGGCCAAGCGCCTCCTGAAGCTTTCTCCCGGCAACAATGATATTGAACAACTGATCGGTGCCGCCGACTTGAACGTCGGTTTGCAGTGCCACGGCATCGTAGCCTTGCATCAAAGCGTAAAAGGTTTCGTGCAAGAAAATCGGTTCACCTTTTTCGAGCCGATTGGCGAAATTTTCACGCGCCAAAAACTGCTGGACGGTGAAATTCTGCCCTAACCGAATCAAATCAATAAGCGTCAACTTGCTCAACCATTCGCCGTTGTAGCGGATTTTGGTCTTCTGCCGATCCAACACACGAAAGGCTTGCTCGGCATAGGTTCTTGCATTTTCTGCCACCTGCGCTTCGGTGAGGATCGGGCGCGCCTTGTTTTTGTCGGAGGGGTCACCAACCAGCGCGGTGTAACTGCCAATCAGAAAAGTCACATCATGCCCCAGGTCTTGAAACTGGCGCAACTTACGCATGGTGATCGTATGGCCAAGGTGTAGATCGGTAGAGGTGGGATCATACCCACAATAGACGCGCAGAGGTCGTCCCTCCTTTTGCGCCTCGATTAAGCGCTGGCGCAATTCCTCCGTCATCGCCTTTTTGAGTTCTTCATCCCCATATTCGGTCCCCTGCATCAGCCACTCGACTTGTTCATCAATATTCATTCTGCCTCCCAAAATGAAAATCGGCAAGTTTTAGTTTGTCTGCTTGTGATAAAAAAACGCGCCCGCGGCGACCCGGCGCCGTGGGCGCGCTCGAGTCCGCACACGCTACGCATCAGCATAATAATACTCGTACCAGCATCGAAAGATCAACATCATATGCAAATTATACAACATCACCGACCAAGATTGAAGGCAAAGGACCAGGGTCCCTTGATAGTGTAGAACTCATCGCTGTAAACGAGCTGTTCGGCCTCTTCTTGGGACATGGTATCTGGCTTGCTGAGGATCTGCATGGTTTGCACCCCCGCCACATCCGTGCACCCCAGCACGATGCCTACACCGCGTTCATTGAGCGCCTGTTGAATCTTGGGCATATAGATAGTGCAGTATTCTTCGGCGCGCGGGGGTGCAGCAAGCGCATCAATGGTAACGATGACGTTCGTGAGGTCTGCATCGGGTGGGATGTTGAAGAAGGAGAGCGTATCACAACGTTGCCCCGGCTGTCCCTCTCGCGGTTCCTGTAAACTCAATAAGGTGGTGGCAAAATCGAAGACGTTTCCTCCTGCGTAGAGGAGGCTTGCACTCCACACCGACCAATCCGACTGATCGAGCAGGGTAAAGCAGATATTCACATGCACCTCTTTGCCATCGCGCCAGGCACGTTCCGCGCGGACCTCGATTCCGTTTGCAGATTGGGCAGAAGAGAGCGGAGCCGCTTCCAATGTCGGATAGGAGGGATCAATATAGGCAGTCGGCAGGGGTTCCTGTGCCGATAAAGGGATACACGCGGTCAGTAAGGCAGCGATCAATGTAACGATTTTTCTCATTACGGTCTCCATCAATTTTCGATACTTCACGAATGAGTATACAAAATCTGTCAATGCAGTATATCGCTCAATGCGCTTTCAATTGTTGGGAACTTGAATTGATAACCCAATTCGAGCAGGCGCTTGGGCTGTGCGTATCTGCCTTCCGTGAGCAGGATGCTCATCTCACCCAGCGGGATGCGCAGCAGGAACGAGGGGATATGAAACCAATGGGGGCGCTTCAGTACTTTAGCGATCGTGTGCATGAATGCGTCATTGGAAGTCGGCATGGGGGCGATGAGGTTAAAAGGTCCGCGCGCAGTTTCTTTTTCGAGGAGAAAGCGCACGGCGCCAACATAATCGGCAAGATGAATCCATGGCATAGCCTGTTTGCCATCGCCAAATCGTCCACCGAAGAAGAGACGCACAGGGAGTGCCATGAGCGGGAACATTCCACCCTGCCTTGCAAGGATGACGGCATTGCGAGTGATAACGCGGCGTACACCCAACTTTTCAAGGGGTTGCGTTGACGCTTCCCATTGGACGGTGAGCTGTGCGAGGAAATCATCGGCGGGCGGTGTGGATTCATCGGCCATCTCGCCACGCAGGCCATAATGATTGATGCCAGAGGTTTGCAGAAAAACGCGCGGGCGGCGCGAGGCGTTTTTTATAGCGGAGACAAGCGCAAGTCCGGGAAGGATGCGGGAGTCGAGAAATTTTTGTTTTTGCGACTTCGTCCAGGGCCAGTGATTCAATCCATGACCAGTCAGATTGATCACCGCGTCCATTTCATCGAGCAGGTGTCCCCATCCCTCTGTTGTTTTTCCATCCCATTGTATGTGGCGGGCGCGGCGCGGGACGCGGCGAGTAAGGATGAAGACTGTATGCCCATCCTGTTCGAGCGCTGTTGTGAGGGCGGTGCCGAGGAAACCAGAGCCGCCCGCGATCAGGATATTCATAGAGCCTCCTGAATAACAAGTTCATTTCACAAGAAAAAGCGATTTTACGAATTTAAGCAACTGGCATATAATCAAGCCTGTTGCGGAGGCAAAATGCACGAACCTGTGCTGGTGCTGAACGCCAATTTCGAGCCTATTAACATCTGCACCACGCGGCGAGCGGTGGGTCTGCTCCTTGCCGGGAAAGCCGATATGGTAGTGAACGGACGTGGGTATATTCGAACTGTGAAGGAAATGATCCCGCGCCCCTCGGTCATTCGCCTAGAGATGCAAGTCCATCGCCCGCGACCGCGCGTGAAGTTGACGCGCCGCGAGGTCTTTCGCCGCGACAATTATACCTGCCAGTATTGCGGTAAGCGCGAAGGAAGCATGACGGTAGATCATGTGATCCCGCGCCATTTGGGCGGTGAGCATGTGTGGACGAATGTGGTGACAGCATGCCCGACCTGCAATCACCGCAAGGGAGGCAGAAGGTTGGAAGAGGCACACATGCATTTGCTTCATCCGCCAAAGGAACCACCCGCTACGGCGCTGTACATTTTTGGACGGCATTTGAACGAATACAAGGAGTGGGAGCCTTTCATCGTGGGCTGGTAACAGAAGGACGCTTGTTCTCTCAATCCCGAAAGTTTCGTAATGAAGCGGCGGTCAACATTTATGGCCGCCGCTTGCTATATTTCAATGGTCATAAGATCCTGGGCAAGGATGATCTCACCTTTATAGGTTTTAGATGCTTCCGCTACGATGTCCCCCTTTGCAAAGCGTCCTGTTGGGTAGTGAATGAGATATAACTTTCCCACTTCGGCTTTGGTTGCAATCTCACCAGCCTGTTCGGCAGAAGAGTGACCGAAGGTTGCACCACCTGCTTCGTGGATGAGGATGTCAGCGCCTTCAGCAAGACGTACTGTTTGTTCGCAGGGTTCGGTATCGCAGGAATAGGCCAACACTTTGTTCGGCTTCTTGCATTCCACGCGAATGCCGATGGTAGGGATCATGTGATGGACAGGGGAGGAATAAATTTTGAAATCCGAACAGTCCAACACATGCGTCATCTCCGCTTCAGGCAGACGATAAAATCCCACCGGAAAGAAGCGGGGCCATTCCGCCCAGCCGTAAAAGCCCATGAGGCCTTCGAGGCGGTCGAGCGTGTAATGCAATCCGTAGATGTTGAGAGGGCGGGTGCGTCCCATCAACCACATGTCCATAAGCAGAAGCGGGACGCCGGAAACATGATCAGGATGAAAATGGGTGATGATGATGTCGGTCAGATCGTTGAAATCTATCCCTGCTTGTTCGAGCCGCACAATGGGGTTACTGACGCAATCAACCAGAATTGTCCGCTCATCGCCTATAATGGCGAGATGTGTGTTTTCATGACCGAGAGTCGGGACTGCATTGGACGAACCCAGAATGATGACCTTTGGCACGGGCGCCTGCCTGTTAGAGGAAGGGGAATGCTAGTTTGATGAGCGCGGGCGTGATATATACTTCAACCACAGACGCAACAGCCAGCAAGGGAAGCACAAGCCCCACAAATATACGAGACCAATCAGCAAGTGAGAGAAGAAATACCTCGCCCAGACTTTTATCCGTTTGAGGGGTGACAAGCAGAGCACCCATTCTGAGCATAGCAGCCGTGGCAAGTACCACAGCGGGAAGTTCGAAGATGCCATGTGGCAAGATGCCCACCATAAACGTGAAAAATGGCGAATATCCGATCAAATCGGCCGCCCCCAACACAATACCAACAAAGCCCAAGTTCACCACGAAAAGAGCAAGACCAAAAGTAGCAAAAGAGAAAATACCCGTCAACAAAATCACAAGCGTGGTACGCACATTGTGAAAGAAGAGACGCGGCGGCGAAAAATGCTGGCTGAGCGAATCCAGACTATCCAGATTGTTGGAAATAAAGGTGCGCATCTCTTCCACATTATCCGGCGTTAGTTTCCCAGAAGCAGAGATCATCTCGGTTATCCACAAATAACCGACAAACAGAGAAATCACCCCCACAATCAGGACAATCCCCACTGACGTCTTTAATTGACGAAGTGCGTCGGGAAGCACTTTGCGGTACCACTCCCCCACCGATACTGCACCGCTGGTGAAGCGTCCGCGAAAGATATTCCACATCCACTTTAGATTCAACGAATCAATTTCGCGTCCAAGCAGGTACTCGCGCTTGAAATGCGAAAGTCCCAGGCGTACCAGTAACCCCGCCAGGAGGGCAACTCCGAGAATAGCAAGCCATAAGACCTCTTCATTTCCCCAAAAGATCAACACGGTCTCACCCTGAATAAGAAATGCTACTGGTACGACGACAAAGGAGGCAAGCAAGTTTGCAGCGCGAATAGAGGTCGCCTGCACTGAGATCACAATCGCCGAACTGACCATCAGCACCGCGTGCGCCACAGTCAAGAAAAGGATCAGGGCAAGCATATACGCGCTGGGAAATTCAACCGCTCGACGCGAAACCAGAATGAGATACAGTCCAATCGAGAGAAAACTGAAGGCAAGCGGCGTCGTGATACCAACCAGCAATTTACCCAGATAGAGATGCCTGTCTTCGAGCGGCGAGGAGAGCAATGGCTCGATTGTGCCGCGTTCCTTCTCGCCCACAAAAGACTCCAGCGCCACGACCAGCGTGAAAGAAAGCGGAAAGAAACCAATCACCAACACCACGAACGGGATGAGGCGATCCAAAATCAAATCGCCACCATAGCGATTCATGAAATTGACAGCCTGCCGCGTCGTGTCGTCGGCAATAAAGGGGAAAATCGTAACCAGCAGGATCATCGGCACAACGATGCGCCAGTCGCGGAATTGATCGAGAAATTCGCGACGCGCAACAAGCCAGATTGCATCGAGATCACGCTGCATAGGCCATTCCCTGCGCTTCTGCCATGGTTTTGAGATAAACATGTTCCAACTTCCTGGGGATTTCATGAAAGGAAATCAACGGCGCGTTCATGGACATCAACGCGCGCACCAGCAACGGGTTCGTCCGCTGCGGCGCATCCACGCGGAACCGTAGACTGGTCCCGCTTCGCGAGATCAGCGTTACCCCTTCGGGCAACCTCAACCCATCCAGATGAAATTCTTCTGCAAATCTTGCTTCATACTCTGCCGGACCCAATACCTGATGCTTGAGTTCATCCAAGGTCCCCTGCAACAAAATCCTTCCACGATAGATGATCGCAACTCGATCTGCCAACTCTTCTGCTTCGGCAAGATTATGCGTACAAATGACAATCGTCCGCCGGGAGGAACGCAAGCGTGAAATCTCTGCTCGCACCAACTGTGCCGATTCGGGATCCATCGCCGAAGTCGGTTCATCGAGTAGCAGTACAGACGGATCATGAAGGAGCGCGCGCGCCAGAGCCAGTTTCTGTTTCATTCCCTTTGAATACTCTCCCGAACGCCGCCGCGCTACCTCTTCGAGACCGAAGTATTCGAGCAGTTGATCACTGCGCGCTTTTCTCGTCTTCTCATCCAACCCATAGACTTTACCGAAGAAATCGAGATATTCCTCCCCGCTCATCCGCGTATACAAGCCATGCTGTTCTGTCAATACGCCCACATTGGCGCGCACATCCCGCGGATTCTTCACCACATCGAAGCCCGCCACGCGCGCCCAACCGCGCGTCGGGCTGAGCAGCGCCGTCAACATGCGAACAGTGGTTGTCTTACCCGCGCCGTTCTGACCAAGTAGGGCAAGAATTTCGCCGGGAGAAACACGTAAGGTGACACCATCTACCGCCCAAACATCACCGTTATATTTTTTGCTGAGATCGTGCGTCTCGATCATATAAGTTTCCTTCTAATACAAGCCAGCGCCCTCTTGGCGTTACATACCTCTACCATCCTTTTCATGAGCATAGCATAGACAGTCTGAGGGTCAATAAGACAAGGGTCATCCTGAAAATCATATCACTGTTTGCGAAGGAACAACCTTACGATGACGTAAGAACAACACCACCGCAGAACATAGAGCGACGACCCCCATCACGGTCTGGTTGATGTTGATGCCCCCCACCAAAGAGGCGTCGAGCCGCAAAAAATCGAGCAGGAAGCGCCCAACGGGATAGACGATCAAATACACCAGAAAGAGGTCGCCACTCTTCAAGCGATCTGCAAAACGGCGGGAAAGCCAAAGCAAAAGAAACATGTTCCCCAAATTCCAAATCGATTCGTACAAAAACAGGGGGTGATAATACTCCACATCCAGATAGCCACTCAAGCGATGAGCCGGATCAATATAAATTTTCCAGGGCAGGTTTGTCGGTGCGCCATAGAGTTCCTGATTGAAGTAATTTCCCCAGCGGCCAATTGCCTGCCCGAGCGCGAGGCTGGGGGAGGCAATATCTGCCCATTCCGAAAATTTCAGCCCATGCTTGCGCGCATAAAAAAACAAGGCTACCGCCCCACCGATCACCGCGCCAGGGATCCCTAAACCGCCCTTC
Organism: Anaerolineales bacterium; assembly: GCA_035574015.1. Taxonomy (GTDB): domain Bacteria; phylum Chloroflexota; class Anaerolineae; order Anaerolineales; family Villigracilaceae; genus Defluviilinea. The sequence continues at coordinate 4,524 of DATLZK010000027.1, read as the reverse complement.
CAGATTGCCAAAGCATCCAACGGATGCGAGAAATACCACGCGGCAGTTATACCAGACGAGGGAGGGGGGGTAAGAATATGCCAGAGCCGCGCCCCGATAATGCCGCCGATCAACAAATAAACAAACATATCCCATACAATTTCAGGGTCCAGATTGCGGCGTTTGGCTTCGCGCGTGCCAAGCCACGCTCCCGCCAACGCACCCAGCATTACAAGAATTCCATAGAAGCGGATAAACAACGGACCAACAGAGAAACCTTCCGGCATGTCGTCAACCTCCACTCTTCATTTTTTCATGTGCACGTCTGCGTACATGCAAAATGCGCTGCAAGGCTGTAATGTTGGCGAAAATCGCAATGATTCCCAAACCAAGAAATAACTGATTGAGAACCAAAGACGGAGCCAGCACAAGATAACGCTCCACGCGGGTCAGCAGACCGACTCTCGCCTCAAATCCTAACCCTTCCGCCCGTGCCTTGACATAAGAGACCAAGACCGATCCTGCCGCCGCGCCAAAGACGAGCATTCCTCCCAAGAGATCACCCACCGCAAGGAAATGGTACAGCAATCCCCCATAGATAATGAGTTCGGAGTAACGATCCGTGACCGAATCAACGAAGGCGCCCCAATCACCTGCCTCTCCACGTAGCCGCGCCATAGTGCCATCGAGCGCATCAATCGGCGTCATCACCAGAACAAGGATGCCCCCCGTCAGCATATCGCCGCGCGCCAGATAATACGCGCCCACCGCATTGCCAAACAAACCGAGCATGGTCATCATGTTGGGCGTAACCCCCAAGCGATTGAAGAAATGCCCAAGCGGATCGAGCACCCACTTAAACCACAAACGCAAATAATCGGTGAAGGTCTTTCTTGGAAGTACATTGTTTTCGTTTTTCACGATGCATATCCTTTTGTGAAGAGATTTATTCGCACGTCCCTTCGCCCTTCTCCCCATCGGAGAGAGAACAAGGTGAGAGTGAAAGTGCGTATGAGTTTACAGAGAGTTTGGGAGTGTCATCAACGTTCTCTGCGTTTTGGCAGTGAGGCAGTCCTTATCTCGAACTGACGTTAAACATCACCTATTCCTTTCCATCGGTGTTCTCTTCATCCTCCTCCGGCGGACCCAACAATACCTCACGCTCTTTGCCGCCACCTTGTGAAGGTCCCACCACACCCATTGCTTCGAGTTGATCCAGTAAACGCGCCGCGCGCGGATAGCCAATTCGCAAACGGCGCTGCAAGAGCGAAGCCGAAGCACGTTGACTTTGACGAACGATCAGAACTGCCTGTTCGATCAAGCCTTCATCTTCATCCTCTTCCGGTTCGGTTAACAATTTCTCCCAGGGCGGCGCTTCCTCCGGGACATCTACATTCTTCTGCCAGTGCGAAATGAGGCGTTCGATTTCCATATCAGTGACATACACACCCTGGGCGCGAATCGGACTCCCCACTTCCGGGTTGAGGAACAGCATATCACCGCGTCCGAGCAAATTTTCGGCGCCTGTGGTATCCAGAATCACGCGGCTATCCACACTCGAAGCGACGGCAAAAGCAATGCGCGCCGGAAAATTCGCCTTAATCAAACCTGTCACCACATCTGTCGAGGGACGTTGGGTGGCTACCACCAAATGGATGCCGGTCGCGCGCGCCATCTGCGCAAGACGCACGAGATTATGCTCCGTCTGATCTGGCGCAGACATCATCAAGTCGGCAAGTTCATCAATCAAGACAACAATGCGAGGTAAAGGCGTTCCCTCTTTCTTGCGCGCCACCTTGCGGTTATACGACTCGATATCGCGCGCGTGTGCCATCTCGAGCAGACGATAGCGATGTTCCATCTCGACCACCACCCAGCGCAGCACGCCAAGAATGCGATCCACCTTTGTTTCCACTTTGCCATATAAATGTGGCAAACCGTTGAAACGCAGCAATTCGACCATTTTAGAATCAATCATCACCATACGCAGGTCATCGGGCGTGTTATTCATAGCCAGGCAGGTGGCAATGGAAGTGATGCAAATGGATTTGCCCGAACCCGTCGCGCCTGCGATCAACAAGTGTGGCATGCGCGCTAAATCCGCCACCACTGGCTGGCCGGACACATCACGCCCCAGCGCCAAAGCCAGCGGCGCACCGATACGATGAAAGGCTTCGGTTTCGAGAAGCGGACGCAAACGCACATTCGATTGATGCGTATTCGGGACCTCGATGCCAACGTAGGGCTTCCCCGGCACAGGCGCTTCAATGCGCAAACGCTCTGCAGAAAGGGCAAGCGCTAAATCCTTTTGAAGCGATGCAATTTGCGCCACACGCACTTTGATTTGTCTTTCCTCCTCCTCGGTCGCGCCGGGCTTCTTCATGAAACCAGGTTGCACAGCAAATTGCGTCACGGTGGGTCCCACCCGAAAGCCAATGACCGTCGCGGCGATGCCAAATTCCGCGAGCGTTTTTTCGATCATGCCTGCCGTTTGATTGATAGTACGTTCGTCCGGGCGAACTCCCTGATCGTCCAACAAAATATTGAGCGAAGGCAAACGCGCATCGCGCTTGCGCGGCTCAACGGGTTTTCTATCTTGATGTTCTGCAACTCTAAGGGATTTTCGAAACTCAGGCGGCAATGGAGGGGACTTCCTGCGCACCTCGCGCGGTGACTCCTTCTTTTCCGCTTTCGCTTCTTGCTGGACCTCAGGCTGAACCACCGTTTCGAGGGGCGGATTCTCACCCGCGAGTTTCAACAGCCATCGTTCCAGCACACTCCACAAATTGAAGCCGGTCATCCAAGCAAAAAGCCACAGCAGGAACAAAAGCAACGTCCCCCAAATTGCGCCGGCAAAGTGCCAAAACAAACGGGTGATGCCCCAGCCAATTCGCCCACCGTCCATGCCGGCTTCCGCGCGGAGGAGGGAATTGCCCCCCAGAGCGGCAAGCAGGCCTAAGGTCAAGAATGAAGCGAGTTCGAGGGCAAAGAACCTACCCCAATGGAACGTGATCCCTCTCCGTCGCAGAAGAACGATTCCAGCATATCCGATTGCGACGATGAAGAGATGGGCGCCCCATCCAAACCAGAGGGCGAGAAAATCTGCCCAAGGGCTCAGCAGGGCGCCTTCCGTGTAATCCCAAAGCGCGAGGAGAGACATGAGCGCGAGGGCAATCAATCCCACACCAAGCGCATCACGAATGAAGCGCCCAAAGTGTTGATTGAATTGCACAAGGCGGTCGAGCCATTCGCCGCGCGCTTCGTCTTCTGGAGTGTGGTCGGGATGGGAAGGTCTTGTCATTCGCGATTAGGGTCGGAATCGTGATTCAAGCGCATGGACAAACCCAAACGTTGATGCGCCGCATCCACATGCAGAATGCGCACCTGCACGTGCTGTCCTTCTTTGAGAATATCGCGTGGAGATTGCCCTGCCTCAAGCGGCATTTCAGAAGCATGGATAAGGCCCTCCACGCCGATCTCCAGGCGAGCAAATGCGCCATAAGAGAGGAGGCTGGTAATCACAGCGTTTTTGACTTGTCCAACGGGAAATTCTGTATCGGCAAGTTCCCAGGGGTTAGGCATGAGGCGTTTGAGGCTGAGCGCGACGCGGCATCGCTCCGATGAAATATCCAATACCTGCACAGTGATTTCCTCGCCGAGTTTGACGATCTGACTGGGATGTTGGACTCGTCCCCACGAAAGTTCGGAGATGTGGATCAAGCCTTCGACACCACCCAGATCAACAAATACACCGAAGTCTGTGATGTTGGTGACAACACCTTTTACTTGCGCTCCTTTTGTAAGGCTGTGAAAAAGTTGAACACGCTTGCCCGGCTCGGCGAGGGCGGCGCGCTCGGAGAAGACCACGCGCCCCTCCTCTGGTGTACATTCGATCACTTTGACACGGAGCGTTTTGCCCTGATAGGTCTGAAGATAATTTTCACGCTGTTCGATGTGAATACCGGTCAGTTCGATGAGATGTGAAAAAGGGATAAAGCCTGCAACCCCTTCACCTTCCACGAGCAAACCACCGCGATTGTAGCCTGTCACTTGCACCAGCACGATCCGGTCGCTCTTGTAAATTTCTTTAACAACCTCCCAGTTCACTCGAGGTTGTTCTACAACAGATGCGCTCTCGGTGGTATGGGACTGCAAGGCAGTTTGTTTGACAGGTGCTGGTTTTGGGCGCGGTGAAAGATACTTCTGCTCATCAGCCAGCACCGATTCCCACCAGCCCTCGTCCACGATAGGCATCGAGTTATCATACTTCCGTTTGTGGCTCTGACGATCAGTCATCCCTGCCCTCCGTTTATGTTCTTTTCCATTTCGAGAATGGCGCGTGCGACGGCTTCCACAGCGACGCGCTGTTTACGGTAAAGATCGGCTTCCGACATGGCCAGCCTCCCCGCCACTTCTCGCACTTTGCGCCCCTCGATGAATTTCATTTCCAAAATGTTGTACAAGATCCATTCACTGGTAAATTTACGCTCGCCCTCCGGCTTCACCTGATCCACCGCTTTGCGGAGGAGGGCGCGCAAAGCATTG
>DATLZK010000026.1:0-40774 GCA_035574015.1 Anaerolineales bacterium | reverse complement strand
GTCGGGCAGTTGGGGCAGGGATGTTTCGCTCATGCCTCGCCCTCCTGCGGTAGAGGATAGCGGCTCAGGTAGCGGACGAGGGTCAGCGCCCCGCCAATCAGCATTCCCGCGCCGGTGACTGCCAGCATCGCCGCGCCGTTCCGCACGGCGTCTTGGCTGGCGGGCGGCAGAGACCGCGCAAACGGGAGGACGGCAAGACCGCTCAACACGGCAATCAGCGCGTAGATTCCATACCGCACGCTTCCCTGCTTGTACGCAATCACCGCGATCATCCCGCTGAACAGAATGGGGAGGAGAATGTTTGCCAGCGTCATGCCGGTGCTTTCTCCCTCCGTAGCGAGGGTGTAAAAGATGATGAACGCCAGCACGCCTCCAACGAACAGGCTGAGCAGGATGCTGAGCACAGCCTGGCGGCGGGTCGGCTGGGAATAGGCAACGTAGCCCGTGCGCGGATAGGTGAGGCGCATCTTGAATGTTTCCACCACGAAGCGCCCAAGGGCAATCATCGCCACCAAAAAGATGCTTTTGAGGGCTTCCACCCAGCCCAAGTTGGAGCGGGCGCTCCACCAGGTCAGCGCGGCGTAAATGATGAAGCCCAGCCCAATGTACAGGTCGGGCAGACCGTCCTCCGTCCAGTAACGGAGGGTGCGTTTCTCGGCGTCACGGATGGGGTTGGACATGGCTGTTCTCCTTAATTCAAACTAGTTTGTATTTCAAACTCATTTGAAGAATAGCACAAAGCATTATGCTTGTCAAGCCCATTTCGCGCTATGATTGTTATTATCGTCTCGACGCTGGAAACCGCCTCTTGCGTTTTCAAGCGCTTGAAAGGAAACATCTCATGAAAACAACAGCCTCTTTTTTCTTTACTGTTGTATGTGTTGGGGCATTGATTGCATGTTCGCCAGCGCCGATGGTCATGCCTGAAGCGACGACGGGAGCGGCTTCTGCAACTTTTACCCCCTGGGTGGCAGGGACGGAGACTGCCGTGGCAGTAGATACACAGACAGCTATGGCGTCAAGGTTCACGGCAACCCCTGTATTCACATCCCCTTCTCCCACCTTCACTCCGTGGGATGCAGAAAAGCCGACCGATTTTTCGCCCGTCCTCTATGGAGGAAAACTGTATGATGGCGTATTCTTCCTTTTGCTCGGCGGCGTAAGCCGGGAGGGATGGTATGCGCCCGACATGAGCGTTGCTCGTTTTTCTGGAGAGGCGGCATACGGCTTGCACAACATGGAGTATGTGGATAAATACTTCCTCTGGGGAAAGTCTCCCGAATTCTCGCCAGCCTGCAAAACGTATTTTGTTGGTACCGATGCGGATCTTCAAGAGACTGGTTTTGTCGTTACGCTGGACGGTTGGGATGTCATAAAACGCGAAGTGACCGAACTCGCTGCAGATGGTAAGTTCTACCAGGGTGCAGTAACCGACTGGCTGAAGGCTGAAGGTGTGAGTTCTCCCAGGATCGAGATAATGCAAATCTTTCGCGTGGATATTGAAGGCGACGGCGCGGACGAGGTCTTTATCAGCGCGACCCGGCTGGATGAATCACAACACACGACGAAAGCGGGCGATTATTCGGTCGTTCTGATGCGCAAAATCTCCGGGAGTGACGTCGTCACGAAACTCATCATCGGAGATATATATCGCTCGGAAGAATTGGAACTGACCTTTCCACGTACCTATTCGCTCGCGAACTTCATTGACCTGAACCAGGATGGGGTGTTGGAGCTCATCGTGGAAATCCAGGGATGGGAGAAATTCGGCGCGGCCGTGTTCCAGATTGACGGGCTGGAAGTGATCCAAACTCTGCGCGCGGAATGTTAATACTTACAGAATGTGGGATGGGAAGGTGGCTCACATTCTCATCTGCGGACTGGTCTTGCACTAATCCGTTTTATCCTTGAGCAAGGGCGTTGAACCGGATGGTTTAACGTCCTTGCTTTTTCTCTTTTGCCAAATCCCCAAACCCGTCTATAATTCAATGCTGATCATTGTCCACTGATACCCATGTCCACCATTGACGAAATCAAATCCCGCATTGACATTGTGGACCTCGTCTCCGAGGCGGGGGTTAAACTGCGCAAGGCGGGGCGGAACTATACGGGCTTCTGCCCGTTCCACGAGAACAAGCACACGCCTGCCTTCGTCGTCTGGCCCGAGACGGGGACGTGGCGGTGTTTTGGCGCGTGTAACGAAGGCGGTGACATCTTCAAGTTCGTGATGAAGAAAGAGGGGATTGATTTCAAGGAGGCACTGCAAAAACTTGCCGCGCGCGCGGGTGTGCAACTTCAAGAATACCGACGCGAAACCCCTCAGCAAAAAGAGGCATACGACCACCTTCGCAAACTGCTGGAGGATGCGGTCATCTTCTATCGCAGTCATCTGCTCGCCAACAAGGACATCCTCGCCTACCTGCGTGATAAACGCGGACTGACCGACGCCACCATCGAGACCTTTGGGCTTGGCTATGCCCCTCCGGGCTGGGACAACGCCCTGAAGCACTTCACCTCGCGCGGCTACAGCGAACAAGACCTCATTGACGCAGGTCTCCTCACCGTTCGAGAGGATGCGCAATTACCAACTACCAATTACCAATCGCGCATCTATGACCGCTTCCGCCACCGCATCATGATTCCCATTCGCGACGAGCAGGGACGCATGGCCGGCTTCGGCGCGCGTGTGGTGGACCCGAATGACATCCCCAAATTCCTCAACTCGCCTGAAACGCCGATCTTCTCCAAGGGACGCCTGCTCTACGGACTCGACCGCGCCCGCAAACCCATCCGCGCCGCGGACCAGGCAGTGATTGTCGAAGGGTATCTCGATGTCATTGCCCTGCATCAGGCAGGGTTCGAGAACGTCGTCTCGCCGATGGGTACCGCGCTGACGGAAGACCAGTTGCGTCTGCTCAAGAAGTTCACGCGGCGCATCGTCCTTGCGCTCGACCCCGACATCGCCGGGCAGAAAGCCGTCCTGCGCGGGCTGGATGCGGCGCGCTCCGCCATGGACAAGGAGGGGGAACTTGCCTTCGATGCGCGCGGCCTGCTTCGCAACGAGTCGCGGCTGCAGGCGGATTTGCGCGTGGCAACCATGCCCGATGACCTCGACCCCGATGAAATCGTGGCGCGGGATAAAGACGAATGGGCGCGTTTGATTGCCAATGCCAAGCCTGTTGTTATTCATGTGATGGAAACCCTCGCGGCGGGACAGAATCTCAACGATCCGAAGGTGAAAAGTCAGATCGCCGCGCAAGTGCTTCCGCTCATCGAGGATCTGTCCAATCCTTTGGAGCGCGATACATATCGTCAGGCGCTGGCGCGAATGCTCAGGGTGAGTGAAAGCGCGTTGATCGGCGCGCCGGCAAAGGGTCCAGCATTGAAGCGAACGAGAAAGGCGCAGGAGACGCCGACGCAAGTTGCTGTGACTTTCTCGTCAAGTAAAAAGGTCGAGGAGTATGTCATCGGCGTGTTATTCCAAAAGCCGGAATTACTATATCGGCTTGATCGGGCATTACAGGAATTTGGATTGAGTGCTTTGAATGTGCAGGATTTTGAACATACGGATCATCAATTGTTATTCAAGTTGATCCGCGAATCGGTAGAGCAGGATAGAATTGAGCATCATGAATTTGTCATGGATGCTTTGCCCGAATCGCTACAGGCACGTTCGCAGGATTTGATGCATCGCCTGGCAAAGTTCGAGCGTCGAGATGAAAAGTTGATCGAGGATTTGTTGCGCAGTGTGATCAAATTGCGCCGTATGGCGGCGGGCGAAAACCTCAACCAATTGCGCTTTTTGCAGGAAGAGGCACATCAGATGGGAGATTTGCGCGCGGCTTCTTATCAAGAACTGGTGTTACAACATACGAGGCTGCTGCGGGAGTTGGATGAGGCGCATCGAAGAATGTCACGGAAGCGATTGGAATGAGAGATCGTGTAACCCTTCGGATGGGAAATCGTCTGATTGATAAAGGGAATAAGGGAATATGTCTGCAAAGAAGCGCGTCCCGGCATATAAAAAACAACGCAGAACCCAAATCGTTCCTCAGAGGGATGCAGACGAGGCATCGCCTCCCTCTGAGGATTTGAACGATCTGGCCGAGTTTGCATTGATGGAGAATGGGGCGGGCGATCCTGATGCGGTTTTACTTGAGCAACAAAGCAGGGAATTGATCGAAGAAGAGGAAGTGGATCTCGAAAATCCCGATGTGGCGGCGGAGTTGGCAGACGACCCGGTGCAATTGTATTTGCGCGAGATCGGTCAGGTCAAATTACTGAATGCAGATAGTGAGTTTCGGCTTGCTACGATGATCGAGGCAAATCGCTGGGTGAATGCGCTGCGCCGTCGCCCTCTGCGTAAAGGATTGTCGGTTTCCTGTGCCATCTATCATGCGCTTCTTGCCGAGATGAGGACCGCATGGAAGCGTTTGCTCGAGGAGGCTGAACGCTTGCATCATGATTTACCCGATCTCGGTTTGATGCTTAGTGAAGCACAGGCTTTGCGCGCCGGCTGGGAATCGGATGCGCCCTCTTATCTGCGCGCATTTTTGGATAATGGTTTATGGGGAATTGATGAGGCGTGGAACGATGTGGTGCATAAATCGTACACGGTCTTTCTCTGCTTTTATCTGCTCCCGTTAAAGTATGCGGAGTGGCTCCTGAAGTATATCAATCGCCATCATGCGCTCCCCAACCTGCGAACCCTCTACCGCAACCTTCCCTCTGATGATGAACTCGCGCGCGAACTGGACGCGGTGCAAGCCCGCGCTGTGGATGCTCAACAGACGCTTATTCGCGCCAATTTGCGCCTGGTGGTGAGCATTGCCAAGCGTTATCTTGGGCGGGGCATTTCGCTTCTCGATTTGATTCAAGAAGGTAACATCGGTCTTCTGCGTGCGGTCAGCAAATTCGACCCACGTCGCGGTTTCAAGTTCAGTACCTATGCCACCTGGTGGATACGCCAGTCCATTAACCGTTCGATTGCGGAGCAGGCGCGTACGATCCGCATCCCCGTACATTTGTTTGAATCGATCACACGCATCTTGCGCGTGCAGAGGCGTCTTACCCAAGAACTGGGGCGCGAGCCAACGACCGAGGAACTGGCGTTGGAGGCAGGATATTTGTCGGCTTCCGATGTGCAAGCCATCCTGCGCGCTCGTGCAGAGGAGAAGCCGCTTCCTCCTGAACTGCAGCGCAAACTCGATGCGGCTGTTCAGAAGATTGAACGTATGTTGCAATCGGCTGAGGAGCCTGTTTCGCTGGAGGGACCGGTGAGTGAGGAGGAGGAATCCAGCGCACTGGGCGATTTCATCGAAGATGAGGAGGCGCTCTCGCCGGTGGAGTCAGCCGCGCGTCAAATGCTGCGCGAGCAGGTGCAGAAAGCCTTGACGCTGCTCTCGGACCGTGAACGCGAGGTGCTGGAACTACGCTTTGGCTTGAAGGACGGGAAAGATCATACGCTGGAAGAAGTCAGCCAACACTTTGATGTCACGCGCGAACGCATTCGCCAGATTGAAGCGAAGGCGCTGAGGAAGTTGCGGCATCCCTCGAGGAGCCGCGAATTGAGGGATTACCTGGGGGATTGAGTTTTGCTGTAACTGCTTGCTCACCTGCCCCCGTCAAAGGGTTTCTCGCCGGGAGAGGTTGATCTTCATTAAGGCATCCTTTAATCGCTCCACTTCTTCAAGGGTGTTGTAGTGGACGGCGCCCACGCGCACCATCCCGCCCTTGTCTTCCAACCCCAGTCGTTCGGTCACGTTGATGGCGTAGTAGTTCCCATCCCAAACGTAAATCCCCTGCTCTGCCAGTTTTTCGGCGATGAAGCGCGGATGCATATCTCGCAAGCGGAAGGAAAAGGTCGCCACGCGGTCTTCCAGACGGCGCGCGTCGGTAAGACCAAAGAGCGTTAAACCGGGAACAGATTGCAGAGCGGAAAGAAGCGCCTTCGCAAGTTCAAGTTCGTAGGCGTGGATGACGCTCATTGCTTTTTTGAGTTCCAGGCGACGACCCTCATACCCTGCCTTTTTCAATTCCTCCTCGCGGCTTGCACCGAACTCTCTCCCGATCCATTCGAGGTATTCGAGCGCGCCGAGCACACCGGCAATGCCTTCATGATTCTGTGTGCCGGTTTCGAACTTGCCCGGAAGTTTGTTCGTGGCAGGGCGCACCTTATAGGCGAAAAGTTTTTCAAGCCATTCCCGTTTTCCGTAGAGAATACCTGCGTGAGGACCAAAAAACTTGTATGCCGAAGCGACCAAAAAATCACAATTCAGTTTTTGTACATCAATGGGACCATGTGGCGCATACTGCACGGCATCCACATATACCATTGCCCCAGCGTCATGTGCCATCTTGATGATTCGCGCGACAGGATTGATTGTCCCCAGTGCATTCGAGGCATATCCCACCGCCAGCAAGCGCGGTTTTCGCTCCAACGCCTTTTGCAGGTCATCCAGTTTTAAAGTCCCGTCTTCCACATCGAAATCCACCCAGTTGACCTTTACACCGCGATCCTGTGCCGCCAGCACCCAGGGGGTCACATTTGCATCGTGATCGAGGCGTGTGACGACGATCTCATCACCCTCCTTCCATTCTCTGGAGATCGAACGGCTGATGTGCAGGGTGAGGGTAGTCATGTTGTTGCCGAAGATGATCTCTTCGGGGGAGGCGGCGTTGAAAAAATCCGCGGCAGCGCGGTGTGCCTCCTCCAAAATCGCGTCCGAGGCGATGCTCGTCGCAAAAGCGCCTTCATGGTTGGCATTGCATTCGATCAAATATCGGTTGATGCGTTCGATGGATTGTCTTGCAATTTGTGTTCCACCGGGGTTATCGAAGAAAACGACCTCGCGTTCAAGGGCAGGGAATTGTTTGCGGATGAGATGTACGTCATATGTCATGGGAGAATCCCTCATCATGGATTTGTTCTGTTTGGGCAAGTTCTTCTGCCTTTGTAAATTCTTCGGGTGTGTTCACGTTCCAAAAACATAAACCCGATGGATCGAAATGTTTCACCTCTTCAGGCGAGAGAATGCGCACCTTTACTTGTGGAAACCACGCGATCACTTTCCACTGATTGGCTTCGAGGGCCGATTCGATGGCGGGCAGACAAGTGGCGCGGCGATAGACAGCGTGAAGCGGCTCGAAGCCTTCTTCTGTTTTTGCGATGACGACATCCGCTTCTTCCTCGACGAGGAGCCGGCTTGCCGCTTCGAGGAGCCTTGCACTCGCGAAGGGCATATCGCAAGCGACGACTGCGACGAGGGGATGCGCGGCGGAAGCGATGGCGGTGTAGAGTCCGCCGAGGGCACCGCGCCCCGGCTTGAGGTCCGGAATGAGGCGCAGGGGATACAGAAAGGTGTAATCGAGGGGGCGGTTCGTCGTCACGATCATCTCATCTGCAATGGGTGCGAGGCGTTCGATCACGCGTTGGATGAGAGGACGTCCGAGAAAGAGTTTGAGCGCTTTATCCTCTCCCATGCGGGAGGATTGACCGCCGGCTTGTATGGAAACGGTAAGCATTTTGGAGTATTATAAAAGGGAAAGCGAAGGTTCATATGGCAACAAGTATTGCTGAGTTGCTGGATTCTTTGACGGGCGAGGGGGTGTTGTATGAAAGGCTCGCAGATAATGCAGTGCGGTGTTATGCCTGTGGGCATAGATGTGTGATCCGAGAAGGGAGGCGCGGAATTTGCCAGGTGCGGTTCAATGAGGGAGGTAAACTGCGCGTGCCGCGTGGATACGTGGCAGCACTACAGAGCGATCCCATCGAGAAAAAGCCATTCTTCCATGTGCTACCCGGCACGAACGCGCTGACGTTCGGGATGTTGGGCTGTGACTTTCACTGCGGGTATTGCCAGAACTGGTTGACCTCTCAAGCCATGCGCGATCCGGCTTCGGATGTTGCGGCGAATTATATTCGAAGGATCACGCCGCAGGAGATGGTGCGGCTTGCAAAGCGAACGAATGCCTCCTCGATTGTTTCATCCTATAACGAGCCGTTGATCACCAGTGAATGGGCAGTGGAGATTTTCAAGGAGGCAAAGGCAGCAGACTTGCTGTGCGCATATGTCTCGAATGGGAATAATACGCCCGAGGTGATGGAATACATTCGCCCTTACATCTCCGCGTATAAAGTGGACTTGAAGTCCATGAATGACAGGAATTATCGCAAACTGGGAGGGGTGCTGCAGAATACGCTGGATGGAATCAAACGCGCCTATGACATGGGTTTGTGGGTGGAGATCGTGACGCTGGTCATCCCCGGCTTCAACGATTCGAACGAGGAACTGTGGGAGGCGGCGCGTTTCATCGCAAGCGTATCAAAGGACATCCCCTGGCATGTAACTGCCTTCCATAAGGATTACAAGATGACCGATCCCGATAATACGGATGCGAAGACGCTTCTGCGCGCCGCGGAGATCGGCAAAGAAGCAGGGTTGCGATATGTCTACGCGGGGAATTTGCCGGGACAGGTTGGGGAATATGAAGATACCTTTTGTCCCACGTGCCGCCATCGGCTGGTGAGAAGATTCGGATACGTTATACGGGAGTATCACATCACGGCTGAGGGGAAATGTCCGAAGTGCGGCACTCCAATTCCGGGCTTGTGGCCCAAAGACCCTTCTACTGTTACTTTGAATGGCATTGGCATTCCGCTGCCGGTTTACTAACGTGCGTTTTGCTGTATAATGCAGAGAATTAAAGCGAAAGGAGGTGCCCCGCATCAGATACCTTTTGATTCAATTCCCCGTTGTCACCAAACTATATTTTCTGGAGGAGAACGTGAAACGCAACCTGTTTGTTTTACTATCATTGCTCGTGCTGGCGAGCATGGCGCTTGCGGCGTGCGCCCCGGCAACGCCGACCGAAGCGCCCACTGAAGCGCCCGCCGAGGCGCCTGCTACCGAAGCACCTACCGCGACCCCAGCACCGGAATTTGAGGGCAAGTCCCTGATGGCACCTGATTGCGAATCCACGGGCATCATTAAGGGCGTTGAAGCCACAGGTCAATATGAAGTGACCTTCACGTTGTGCCAGCCCGATCCGGCGTTCCTGTCGAAGATTGCCTTCAGCGTGTATGGCATCTATCCCGAAGAGTGGATTGAAGCCACAGCTGGTGAGACCACTCGCACAACCGAAGGGCTTGAGCGCCCAATCGGCACCGGCCCCTATATGGTGAGCGAATGGAAGCGCGGCGAAAGCATTACCTTTACGGCCAATCCCAATTATTGGGGTGAACCTGCCAAAGCCGAGACGCTTGTCTTCCGCTGGTCGTCCGAATCAGCCGCGCGTTTGCTCGAACTGCAATCCGGTACAGTGGATGCGATTGACAATGTTGGACCGGAAGATTTCGAGGTGGTGAAAAATGATCCCAACCTCAAATTGGTGGTGCGCCCGGCTTTGAACGTCTTCTACATCGGCATGACCAACACGTTTGCTCCGTTCGATAATCAACTCGTCCGCCAGGCGATTGCCATGGGCATTGACCGCCAGCGCATTGTAGACACTTTCTACCCGCCTGGATCTGAGGTTGCTACCCATTTCACGCCGTGTGCCATCCCCAATGGCTGTGTGGGTGAACCCTGGTATGATTTCGATGTTGAGGCCGCACGAGCCAAATTGGCTGAAGCCGGCTTCCCGAACGGATTCAAGACCAAGTTGTATTATCGCGATGTCGTCCGTGGTTACCTGCCGCAGGTCAGCAATGTGGCACAGGATATTCAGGCGCAATTGAAAGAGAACCTGAATATTGATGCTGAAATCGTCGTGATGGAATCGGGTGCGTTCATCGAAGAATCCACCGCCGGGCGATTGGATGGTTTGTATTTGCTCGGTTGGGGTGCGGATTATCCGCATATCACCAACTTCCTTGATTTCCACTTCAGCGCCTCCAATCCTCAATTCGGCAATCAATCTCCCACCTACTATGAGCCGCTGGCCAAAGCTGCTCAGATCGCTGACCCGAAAGAAGCCGAACCACTGTATGTCGAGGCGAATAATGCCATCCGTGAATTCGTTCCGATGATCCCCGTTGCACATGGCGCGTCTGCCACAGCCTGGCGCGCGGATGTGACGAATCCACAGGCCAGCCCGCTCAGCAACGAGGTCTTCTACATCTCTGACCCCGGTGGGCGCGATGTATTCGTCTGGATGCAGAACGCTGAACCAATCAGTCTGTTCTGCGCTGATGAAACCGATGGTGAATCCCTGCGCGCGTGTGAGCAGGTTGTGGAAGCCCTATACTCCTACGAACCCAATGGTACGGCAGTCGTGCCTGCGTTGGCAGAAGTCTGCGAGCCCAATGAAACGTTGGATGTTTGGGTCTGCAAACTCCGCCAAGGCGTGACCTTCCACGATGGCTCGACCTTCGATGCCAATGACGTGGTTGCCACCTTCACCATGGGACTTGATGCTTCCTCCCCGCTTCACAAAGGCAACACCAATGCCTGGGAATACTACGATTACCTCTGGGGTCTAATGAATAAGCCTCAACAGTAATCGGCACATTTTGTACGATTTAACGGGATGGCAGGACAATCTGCCATCCCGTATTCACAAAGGAAACCAGAAAGCAGATGACACAATATTTGCTCCGTCGTGTATTTGCCTCCATTCCTGTACTGATTGGCATTCTCATTGTTACTTTTGTCATCGCGCGCGTCATCCCCGGCGACCCATGCCGTGCCATTCTGGGAGAAAAGGCTACCCAGGAGACGTGCGAGCGCTTCAACAGAGAAAAGGGATTGGACAAGCCCATTCACGAACAACTGATTATTTACATGGGCGAGGTCCTGCGCGGCGATTTCGGAGACTCCATTCGCTTCAGCCTGCCTGTCACGCGTTTGTTGATCGAAAGGCTTCCCACCACTGTGGAGTTGAGTTTTTCTGCCCTGTTGATCAGTTTGATGGTCGGCATTCCACTAGGGGTGATTTCGGCGGTTAAACATAATTCGTGGATAGATGTTATCACAATGGTTTGGGCGAACATCGGTGTCTCGATGCCTGTATTTTTTCTGGGACTGCTGCTCGCCTATGTGTTTTCCATCATGCTGAAAGATACTCCCTTCTGGTTGCCACCCTCCGGCCGGCTCAGCCCCGGTGTTTCTGCAACACCCTTTTATGAGGCATGGAATCTGACCATACCTGAAAGTGGGTTATTGGCGGCAACCTGTCAATTCATTTCCCGCCTCAATATTCTCAACGCTTTGCTTACCTTCAATTGGACGCTTCTCAAGGATGCCATTCAGCATCTCATCCTGCCCTCTTTGGCACTCGGCACCATTCCTATGGCGCTGATCGCACGCATGACCCGCTCTGCCATGCTTGATGTTTTAGGACAAGACTATATCCGTACTGCAC
The DNA here is from genome assembly GCA_035574015.1 of Anaerolineales bacterium. Lineage (GTDB taxonomy): Bacteria > Chloroflexota > Anaerolineae > Anaerolineales > Villigracilaceae > Defluviilinea. Next base: position 29,410 of record DATLZK010000026.1, on the reverse strand, counting down.
GCGCCAAAGGATTGCGGCAGCGTGCCGTGATCATGAAACACGCCTTCCGTAACGCCTTGCTTCCACTTGTCACGATCATTGGTCTTTCCCTTGGAAGTCTGCTCGGCGGGGCGGTGCTGACCGAAACGATCTTTGGTCTCTCTGGCGTTGGGCGCATTCTCTACGATTCGATCACTGCTCGCGATTACGGTATTGTTCAAGCATTTACCGTTGTCATCGCGATTTTCTTTGTCATCATCAACCTGCTTGTAGATCTTTCATACGCCTATCTCGATCCTCGCATACGACTCGAATAAATAAACAGGAAAACCTCAAAATGACTGCCATTGCAGAAAAGATTCCATCTCTCGATTCAGAGGGATTGTCGCTCAAATCCGTCAGTCTGTGGCAAATTACTTGGCGTAGACTCTTTCGTCGCCGCTCAGCCATTGTCGGCATGATCATTCTCGCTATCCTTATCCTGATCGCGCTGACAGCCCAGTGGATCGCGCCGTATGACCCCATTGTGCCGATGATGAACATACCCGATTACCCGGTCCAAAACCCAAGAGCCAGGCAGGCTCCCTGCATCCATGTTCTGGGATGTCCGCGAGACCTTCCCCAGCATCTTGCAGGGCTCGATGGCAATGTGCGTGATCAATTCAGCCGATTGCTATATGGTGCGCGTCTGAGTTTGGTCATCGGAATTTCCACCGTCACCTTTGCCATTTTCGTTGGAACGATTCTAGGCGCAGTGGCCGGCTATCTTGGTGGTTGGATTGATAATTCCATCATGCGCGTCATGGATGTTTTGTTAGCGTTTCCCTCGCTTCTGCTGGCAATCGCCATCGTGACGGTTCTGGGACCGGGATTGATCAACGCACTGCTTGCGATTGGCATCGTCTCCATCCCTGCCTATGCGCGTGTCGTGCGCGCCTCTGTGCTTTCGGTTCGCGAACTGGACTATGTCTCTGCCACGCGCGCCCTGGGCGGATCCAACTTCCAGATTTTGTTCCGTCGCATTCTTCCTAATGCATTGACCCCACTCATCGTACAGGGAACGCTTGGCATTGCCAGTGCCATTCTCGATTCGGCCGCCCTCTCCTTCCTTGGGCTTGGTGCGCAGCCTCCTACACCCGAATGGGGTTCCATGCTCGGTGCAGAACGCAACCAGGTTTTCACTGCGCCGCATTTGGTTTTCTATCCTGGTTTTGCCATTGCGCTGACCGTACTCGCCTTCAACTTGTTGGGCGATGGATTGCGCGACGCCCTCGACCCTCGACTGGCACATGTGAGTTAGTGTTACGGCGAAAAGTTTGACGCGGAGAGTGTTCCTTGCGCGACAGAGGCTTCGCGCACATTTTCTAACGTTTGCCTGGTTATCTCAACTTCGGTCGGAGAATGACACACTTCTGACAAATTCGCCTGACACCCCTGCCGCTTCAACAGACTCAGCGCGGTGCTCAACCCCCTCTCCCGCCGGGAGAGGGGCGGGGGTGATGAGGGGAAAGCGGGCGGGAAATGTCGCGTACTGGAAGGCTTTGATTGTCTCATCCGAACTCATGTTATCTTACGTTGTAATGTTAGGGGGTGATTAGATTGCTGTATAATACTTTCGATTTTGAGGAAGGAGGTTCCGCAAAAAGCGCTTCAATTTATATATCCTTACTGGTGTTACGCGTCCTCGCCACCGTCCCCCTCTCCGTAGGAGAGAGGCGAAGAGGAAGAGAGAAATTGCGTAAGAAATCCTCATTTCATTGGCTGGTAAATCAATCAATTCTCTGAGGAGGAGAAGCCATGAAAAGCAACCTGTTTGCTTTCCTATCGTTGCTCGTGCTGGCGAGCATGGTGCTTACGGCGTGTGCCCCGGCAACGCCGACCGAAGCTCCTGCCGAGCCGGGCGCCCCTGAGCCGACCACTGCACCTGAACCAACCACCGCACCGCAATTTAGTGGGACAGCCACCATCACCTTTACGCAGGAACCCGATAATCTCAATCCCCTCTACACTCAAATGTGGTTCTCATTCATCACCCGTGAGTTCTGGCTCAAGGGCTTGTGGTCCTTTGATGACAACAATCAACCTGTGCCTGTCTTAGCCGCCGAAATTCCCTCGTCTGAAAATGGTGGCATCAGTGCAGATGGCAAGACCATCACCATTCGTCTGCGCGATGATGTGACTTGGAGCGACGGCACTCCTTTGACAGCCGAAGACTTCGTGTTCACCTACGACATGATCATGTCAGACCAGAACGTCGTTCAAAGCCGCTACCCTTATGAAGACTACGTAACGGGTGTTGAAGCGCCGGATGCACATACGGTCGTCGTCTATTTCAGCGAACCCTTTGCCCCCTGGCTGACTACCATTTTCCAATACGTCCTGCCCAAGCATATTTTGCAGCCCGTATTTGAAGCAGATGGCACGCTGGATAATGCCGAATGGAACCGCGCACCTACCGTAGGTGTGGGTCCGTTTGTGTTCAGCGAATGGGAAACCGGCAGCCATATTCTCTTCAAGGCCAACCCGAATTGGATCAAACCGCCCAAATTGGAGCAGGTCTTTATTCGCATCGTACCTGACGACGCCGCACAGGAAGCTGCAATCATTGCCGGCGATACCGACATCGGTGTGTTCCTCTCTTCGGATCAAATTGAGAAACTGGAAGCGGGTGGCACGGTTGATGTGGTGGCGGTCCTCTCCGGTTATGACGAGGGATGGTTCCTGAATGTCAATCCCGCCACGGCTCATCCGGCTATGCTGGATGTGAATGTGCGGAAGGCCATTGCGCTCGCCACCGACCGCTTTACGATCGTCAATGATCTGCTAAATCCAGAAGTCAACCCGGTGAATGTCACCTTCTGGGATGGCACTCCACCGTATGGCAATCCCAATCTGGAGCCGTATCCATATGATCCCGAAGAAGCCAAACGTTTGCTGGATGAGGCTGGGTGGGTGGATACCAATGGAGATGGAACGCGCGACAAGGATGGAGTAGAACTTGTGCTGCGTTACATCACCAATGAGCGTGAACTCCGCAAGAATGTGCAGGCAGTGGTCAAACAACAATGGTCACTCGTAGGAATCGGCGCGGACCTGCAAAACTATTCCAGCGATATTTATTGGAATGGTTACAATGATGGCGGTCCTCAGGCGCAGGGCTTGTACGACATCGCGGAATACTCCAGCACGGGAAGTTTTCCTGATCCAGAGGCTTCGGCAAACTGGCTCTGCTCCGAAATCTCCAGCGCAGAGAACCCGGATGGCGCCAACTGGCAAGGCGTGTGTATTGAAGAACTGGATGCCCTCCTGAAGGAACAGGCTGTGACCCTCGATACCCAAAAGCGCATCGAACTCTATCACCAAATTGCCCAACTGATGTACGACGAGGTGCTTTATATCGGCATGTGGAAGGACCCCGACCTGTGGTCTATTAATTCCCGCCTGAAAAATGTAAAACTCTCCGGCGCTACGCCCTTCTGGAACTGTGAGGAATGGAGTGTAGGCGGGTAAACCTGCCGTGTCTTTGGATTACACACTCGCCTTATGCAGTGCCGATCTCCCTCACCCCTTTCTTCCTGGGAGAGGGGTGAGGGATGAGAACGTATCTCTGTATATAGAAAGTGATCCCCTTTTTCTTTGCGCATGATTAACTATATCATCCGGCGCATTCTGCAATCCATCCCGCAACTTTTCATCATCAGCGTTATCCTTTTTCTGCTGATGCAATCGTTTGGCGATCCAGTTGCAACGCTAGGCGCACGTACTCCGCCCAAGCCTGAAGACAAGGAGCGCTTGCGGCGACAGTTGGGATTGGACCAGCCGCTTTATGTTCAATATATAGTGTGGCTCATCGGAAATGACTGGATGCTAATTGACATGGATGGCGACGGGATAGGCGAAACGCCGGGAAAACGGCGCGGAGTCTTGCGGGGAGATTTGGGCAACTCGCTGGTCACGCGGCGGCCGGTAGTGGAAATGATCGCCGAGCGCATCCCGAACACCCTGATCCTTATGCTCACGGCCGAGATCCTCATTATCCTGTTCTCTTTGGGAATTGGCGTGTACTCAGCATTGAAACAATATTCCCTCTGGGATAATGTCATCACGGCGCTTTCCTTTGTCGGCTATTCCATGCCGGTGTTTTGGCTGGCGCTGATGTTGATCTATGTCTTTGCTGTGAATTTCAAACGTTGGGGATTGCCCTATTTGCCCACTGTCGGCATGTTCGATCCGCAGATCGGCAAAACTTCCCTCGAACTCATAAGGCACATGGTGCTTCCGGTCGCAACGCTGACTATCATCAGCGTAGCAGGATATAGTCGTTACGTGCGTTCCTCCATGCTGGAGGTGCTGAATCAGGATTACATCCGCACAGCGCGAGCAAAGGGATTACGGTATTGGACAATCGTCATGCGCCACGCGCTCAAGAATGCCTCTCTCCCTTTTGTGACTTTGATTGGTCTTGATCTGCCCTTCCTGCTGGCGGGTGCGGTCGTTACCGAACGCATCTTCGCCTGGCCCGGCATGGGGCGCCTGTTCCTCGATCACACTGCGCGCGCCGACTTCCCGGTACTGATGGGTATCCTGATGTTTATTTCAGTGGCTGTTGTCGTCTTTCAATTGCTTACCGATCTGGTGTATTCATTTCTCGATCCGCGTATTCGCTTGAAGTAAAACCCTATGGCTGTGAACACCTCGGTTTCAAATGCAATCGAAATTGCTCCTACATTGCCCGAAGCGCTTTCCCCTTTGCAACTTGCCTGGCGACGCTTCCGCAAACACAAAATGGCAATGCTGGGAGTAGGTATGTTATTTCTTCTCATCCTCTATGTGTCGCTAGGAGGAATTGTGTTTGCAAAGGGATATTGTGCCCCGCTCGGTCAGGAACTGAGGTATGAAGCCTGGGCGAATTGTGCGGATACCGGTCAGGTGCGGCAGGCTCCTTCAAGACTTTATCCTTTCGGTACAGATAGCATCGGGCGAGACATTCTCTCACGCACCATTTATGGTGGACAGATTTCTCTACTCATTGGTGTTGCCGCGGCACTCGTGCAAGTAATTTTAGGAACTCTGATTGGCGCAATTGCCGCGTACTATGGTGGCTGGGTAGATAGTCTGCTCATGCGTTTTACAGAAGCCATGTTGAACATCCCTAGTTTGTTTCTGTTGATCGTGGCGGCAAAGTTTTTCGGCGGTAAATTGCCAAACATCAACTTTCTGGGGCGGGAACTCACCGGCAACGTGGTTTTCATTATCATCATCATTGGTCTCACATCGTGGATGTACCTGGCGCGTATTGTGCGCGCCAATGTCCTCTCCTTGAGGGAATTGGATTACGTGGCCGCGGCGCGCGCCCTCGGCGCATCTAATGCACGCATCATCCTCAGTCACCTGCTACCCAACACCATGGCGCCTATTATTGTGACCGCCACCCTTGGCGTCGCGGGGGCAATCCTCAATGAAGCCTATGTCAGTTTTCTAGGACTGGGTGTGCCATCCCAGATCACTGCCACATGGGGCAATATGCTGGATGGATCGTATCAATATATCGAAGACGCGCCGTGGCTATGGTTTTTCCCCGGCACGTTGATTCTGCTCACTGTGCTGAGCATCAACTTTGTTGGCGACGGCTTGCGCGATGCATTTGATCCGCGCAGTACGCGGCATCTTTAAGCGAAAAGCGAACAGGATACACTGTCCGCTTTACTCATCCTCCATCAATTCTTTTGCCTGTTCCACGTAAGCCAGACTTTGATGTCTAAAATAGGTGTTATACAAGGTCGCGTAATGTCCACCCTGCGCGAGCAGTCCTTTGTGATTCCCCTCCTCGATGATTCTCCCTTTTTCCATAACGACAATCCGATCTGCTGCCTTGACCGTCGAAAGACGATGCGCAATCAGGATGCTTGTTGAATTTTTCAGGATGAGATTCAACGCCTGTTGAATCTGCCATTCGGTGAACGGATCAATACTTGCGGTGGCTTCATCGAGGATGAAGATGGCAGGCTTTTGCATGAGGACGCGCATCAACGCTACAAGTTGACGCTGTCCCATCGAAAGCCGTCCGCCTCTTTCCCCGACCTCGGTCTGGATTCCGTTTGGAAGCGTCTCCAACCATTCCCCATCGCCGATCTGACGCGCCATCTTGAGGATGTCCTCATCTGAAGCGTTCGGCGCGGCATAACGGATGTTATCTGCCACGGTGCCCGAGAATAAAAATGGAATCTGCGAAACAATACCCAATTGTTTGCGATATTGTGACAAATCGAAAGTCCGTATGTCATGACCATCTACCAGTAAACGCCCTCCCTGAAATTCATAGAAGCGCGCAATCAACTTCGCAATGGAAGACTTCCCCGCGCCGGTATGTCCGACCAGGGCGAGGGTTTCTCCGGGTTGGATGATCAGGTTGAAGTGAGTCAGAATCGGTTCGTTATCGGTATAACGAAAGTGCACGTCCTCGAATTGAATGAGGCCCTTCAGCGGAGGGACATCTCTCTTGTCAATCTGAATGACGTTCGGATCAGCGTCAATGAGCGCAAAAGCACGCTCGGCGGCGGAAAGTCCCGATTGAATCTGCGCCCAGAACGCAGAAAGATTCAACACCGGGAAGAAGAACTGATCGAGGCTCATGATGAAGAGATACCACGCGCCCACCGAAACAATGCCTTGCGCCGCGCTCCAGCCACCTACATAGACGAGGATGCCAACAAAGATACCGCTCAGCGCGTTGAGCACCGGAAAGACGAGTGAAAGCACGAAACCACGCTGGATGTTGACCCGGTACGATTGCTGATTCGACTCGTCAAAGGCTTTGAAAATGCTTTCTTCTTGACGAAAATTCTTGGCAATGGCAATGCCGCTGATAGTTTCCTTGATCGCCGCGTTGACATCAGCCATGGCTTTCATGCCGCGCCTGGTCACGCGGCGTGCCAGCGCGCGGAAGCCCGCCGCGACTGCAAAGATGACGGGAAGAAATACCATCAACATCAACGATAATTTGAGATCGGTGCGGAACAAGACGATACCCAGAATGATGGCTTGAACGATCTGCGCGCCGACATCGGTGACGATGACAACAAGTTGTCCGAAGTCGTTTGTATCGGAAGTAATGCGCGAGACAATGCGCCCGGAAGAGAATTGATCGTAGAACGAGAGGTCATGTTCTGCCGCGGCGCGAAAAGCGCGCGTTCGCAGATCGAGGACCACATCTCCTACAGCGCGCACGACCAGGCTGCGCCGCGCCCAGTTCAATCCCCACAATCCGATGCCGATCAGCAAAACTGCAAGGCTTATCAGGGTGATGGCGGTCAGCGAAGGCTGTCCTTCCAACATGTCCACCATGCGCGCCACGGTGACCGGCAATGCCGCGCCGATTCCTGCAATCACGATGACCAGGAGAGTGACCCAGGCCAGCCGCTTGATCTGTGGTCTGAAGTATTCGAAGATGCGGCGGATCAGTTCACGGTCTGAGTATTGGCGGTCGTATTTTTCGTCGTTAAGTCCGGCAAAGAAGCCCATGTTTCAGTTATCGGTCATCAGTGAGTGGTTATCGGTGGTCATTCTCGAAAAATCCTCGAATATGCCTCGGAGGTTTGCATCAATTCCTCGTGCGTGCCCATGGCGGCGATGCGCCCCTTGCGCAGGACGATGATGAGATCAGCCCATCTGATTTGAGACAACCGGTGGGTGATGATGAAGGTGGTTCGTCCGCGGGCGGCGTTGGCAATGGCGCGCTGGATTTTGTCTTCGGTTGCGGAGTCAATGGCGGAAGTGGAATCGTCGAGGATCAAAATGTGCGGATTGGTGAGGAAGGCGCGGGCAAGGGCGATGCGCTGGCGCTGTCCGCCGGAGAGGGTGACGCCGCGTTCGCCGACGAGAGTCTCGTACCCTTTCTCGAAAGATCGGATGAACTCATCTGCCTGCGCAGCTTTAGCGGCCGCTTCAATCTCACTTTGCGTTGCCCCCGGTTTCCCAAAGGCAATATTCTCACCGATGGAACGCGAGAAGAGGAAGATGTCCTGCTCGATCATGGAGATTTGCGAACGCAGCGCGGCGAGGTTCCAATCGCGCACATCCACACCATCCACAAGGACTTGTCCGCGCGAGACATCGTAGGTGCGATTGATGAGTTTGACGAGCGTAGTCTTGCCCGCGCCAGTTTGACCCACAATAGCAACAGTCTGTCCGGGCTTGACCTTGAACGAAATGCCACTCAAGACATTTTCAGACCTGTTTCCTCTTTCCTCTTTCATCGTCGGGTAGGCAAAGTCCACATTTCGGAACTCGACTTCGCCTCTCATCGGCTGGGCGTATCCCTGCACGTTCTGGTCGAGTTCGGTCTCGCGATTCATCAACTCCAAAATACGCCGCGCGCCAGAAATGCCCAATGAGATTTGTGAATAGGCAAAGGTGGAAACGAAAGTGGGAAATTCGAGCAGGCGGAGTAAACCGAAGTAAGCCACCACATTGCCGAGGTCGAGGTGTCCACTGCGGAAAAGCAAAAGCGCATGAAACAGGCCGAAAGCGTAGGCAGAACCGAGCAGGAGCATCGCCACGTAGCGCCCTTCGAGATCGCCCTGCTTGACGAACGCGTCGCGCACGCGGCTGGCGTTCATCACAAAGCGATCCACCTCCGCCTCCTCTTGTGCCGCGCCTTTGACCACTTCCACTCCGTCTAGCGATTCGGAGAGATGCGTGTTCATCTTCCCGAATGTTGCGCGCACTTCATCTGTGATCGGCGCGAGGGTTTTTAGATAACGTCCAAGAAATACAAAGTAGAGAACAATGAAAACAATTGGCGTGATAGCAAGCGAGGGATGATAACGGCCGGCGACGAAGATCGGCATAAAGATGAAAATAAGCGATCCTACTACAAGGTTGATGCCCGGACTGAACATGAAGTTGACCTCGCGCACATCGTTGGTCGCGCGCGCCATGGTGTCGCCTACAGGCTGGAGGTTATGAAAGGTCATGCTCTTGCCGAGCAACGACAGATACAACTCGTCGCGCACCTGCCGCTCCAGCCTTTGCGCCAGTAGTTCCGCGCCAAAATTGCGCCCTAACTGAAGCACGCCGCGCACAATTTGGGAAATCCCAATGGTCAGTGCCAGAGGGAGGAGAACGCTTGTGTCCGGCACAGGTTTGAGCATCGCGTTGAAAGCATCGCCGGTGAGCACCGGCACGACCGCCGCGAGAGCGGCGTTGCCGATTGCCCCAATGATCATCATGATAACAATCCACCCGTGGCGACGCGTATGTGACCAGATCCATCTCAGCGGAGTGGAGCGGTCATAAGTCTGCGGGCGATATAGGGAAAATTCAGCGGGGGTTGCGAGTGTTGCCATAAGCAGAAAAATCCTCCCGCAGCAATCATCACGCCGCGAGAGTTGAGACAAGCAAAATTTTACCACGCGACACGTAACCTCTCCTACAATGAAGGGTTTTACTTTGCGGAACTGTTCGCGTGAACAGTCGAGATCACGTTGTAAAAGGAGAGTGTACAATGAAATTGCCTACTACGATTTCCGGTTGGTGTTTGCTCCTGTTCTTTCTATGGTACGGACTGGCAAACATAGGAGTATCTGCGTTGATGGCTTCTCCGTTCCCTTTGATCGGCGGACTGCTGGCACTGGGTTACGTTGTGTTTAGTTTGATGGGAAGATAAGGAAACAAACTCTGTGGCGACCTCCGTTTCGGAGGTCGCCTTTTTTAAAGTGCGACGATTTGTTTTAGCGGCGGATGGTTTCCAAAATTGTAACTACCTACCCTCACCCTAACCAGCACCCAAAATTCGCTGCATTTTGCCCCACTCTCTCATCGGGAAAGCGGCCGAGGTGAGGGTGAGTGGGCAGTTACAAAATTCATCCCACTTGCCACAAGTTCTTACACTGGGAACAACTTCTCAAATACCTCAGGGCAATACTTCTGCACCATCTCGCTGGTGAGACCGTTCTCTTTGCAGATTTCGGCATAGAGGTCCGCACTGGGGCGTTTCGTCCGCTTTTGAGTTTCGGTGTCCAGCGCCCAAAGACCGAAGCGCTGGGTCCAGCCGCGTTCCCACTCGAAGTTATCTACCAATGTCCAGTAAAAATATCCCTTGACAGGCCAATTGAAATTGACTGCTCGCCAAACCTGATGAATGTGCTGTGCAAGATAACGGGGGCGCATATGATCATCCGCGTCCTCCACGCCGTTCTCGGTAATGATGATGGGTGTGTTGGGATATGTGCGCACTGCCCACTTAAGGGTCTCGAACAAACCTTCGGGAATGTTGGCGATGAAATTTGTGTCGCTCAGGTCGGCATCTTGAGGATAATAGCGTCTGCCGAATAATTCTTTGACATTCGTTATATCGAATTTCACCGTATCCGCGGAGTAATAATTGAGACCGATGAAGTCCTGTGTTCCTTTGGCTTCGGGAACGCGCACATTCCCCAGCGGCGACTTCATCACACCCGTGCGGATGCCACTTGGAAATGCCATGTTGATTCCGTTGTATTGGATATTACGCACGAGCGCATCCAGTGGTGACCACTTGTTGCGCGCCACCATCGGACGATAATGCAAGGCATAACTTACCCTGGCTTCCCGCTGAATTTCATGAATGGCGCGGTAGGCGGCGGCATGTGCGCGCAGCATGTTTGCCTGCACGCGCATCGCGGCTCCTAATCCCTTGTTGCACGCGGGGAACGTTCCCGCCACATAACCGCTCAACGCATACACATTCGGCTCATTGATGGTGATCCAATAACTCACGTACTCCTTGAGAGCCTCCACCACCTTGCGCACATACTTCTCAAAGATCGAAACAATCTTCTCATGTTCCCAACCACATTGCTCATACAACCACAGCGGATCGGTAAAATGGTGAAGCGTTACCATCGGCGTCATGCCGCGTTCGCGCAGCCCGCGCAGCATGGCGCGATAACGTTCCAGCGCCTCCTCGTCCCACGTATCGGGTGTGGGCTGAATGCGGCTCCACTCCACCGAAAACCGATGCGCGTTCTGTCCTCCTTCTGCGGCACGGTCGAAGTCCTCGCGCCAGCGTCCGCCCCACCAATCGCACGCAAGACCTGACATTCCGTTCGTATGTCCCTCCTGCTCCCACTTCCACCATTGATTGTTCGTATTGTTCCCCTCCACCTGATGTGAAGAGGTGGCCGTGCCCCACAAGAATCCACGCGGGAAATGATAGGATGCTTGAACCATAGTCTGCTGATCTCCTGATCTGATAATCTGATCGTTATTGTTGTCGAGCCAGATATGCAAGGTAAAGCACAATCGAGCCTGCAACCGCGGCATTGAGCGACTCAACCTGCCCGCGCATGGGAAGTTTCAGCACGACATCGCATTTCGCGCGCGTGAGTTGACGAAGACCTTCGCCCTCGCTTCCAACCACGACAGCAATGGCTCCCGTTAAATGACGCGTTGTCTTCCCCCCGACCGTTTCCCCGTCCTGATCCAAACCCACTACCCAAATATTCTCTTCTTTCAAGGCATCAATGGCTTGTGCCAGATTCGACCGCGCAATATACAAATGTTCGCTTGCCCCTGATGACGCGTTGACCACTGCTGGAGTCACCTCCACAGTATGCGCCAGTGGAATGATGATACCATGCATGCCCACTGCCTCCGCCGTGCGGATAAGAGTACCGAAGTTCTGGGGGTCATTCAGGGAATCGAGCAACAACACAAACGGTGGTTCGTTTTTTATGTGAGCATTCTCCAGAATATCGAGCAAATCCACATACGGATATTGACTTACCTCCGCCACAACTCCCTGATGATTCTCGTGGATTCTATCGAGCTTTGCGCGCGGGAGCCGTTCTACAGGAATCCCTCGCTCATTTGCCAGTTTGCCGATTTGTTCAAGCCGTCCCTTCTCTTGGGCGCCCTCCGCAATCTGGATGCGGAATACCTCTCTGCGTTTCGCCCGCAAGGTCTCATAAACAGCATTACGGGAGTAAAGGAATTCTCTCATGATGGCTGAATTTTACCCTCAAGACAAGGGCGCTCAGAGGGCGAAGTTCAAATCTCTCTGTGTATGATACCGTGCATTGGCATTCTGCCCGAACATTTTCCGTATATCTTTGATCGTTTCTGTCACGTGGACAAATCACGCTCGCGTCAAAGCGGAGGTGGAAGGGACATCAGTTTGACGATTGCACGTTGCCATCATCGAAGCACGCCGACAACTCATTTGAGCAGAATCCACCGACAGGGACGGAGAAGCACCTTTACTCTGCCCATCGCAAGATAGATTTGCTTATCTGTAAAGAGATGTGAGCGATAAAACGAGTGTCGTTCTTCGTGCGATTAGATTCTCGTCTCAAAATGGAGCAGGTGATGAATGTCATTCTTTGAAAGTGATCTTCATTCAAGAATTGAGTAAATTCTTATGCAATTTTATTTTTTCCTAAACTGAAATTTACAAATCCTCGGTTTGCAAATGACGGCTTTGTCGCTATAAACAAAACAAAGTTCCCATGCACATTTTTGTCGTTGGACTCAACCACAACTCTGCTCCTGTTAATTTGCGCGAGCGTCTCGCCTTTAGCGAAGAAGAGATACGCGCTTCACTCTCACGCGTGAAATGCGAACCCCTCTCCCGCATCATTATGGAGATGATCATCCTCTCCACCTGTAATCGCATAGAAATCTATGCGGTCTCTAATCGAGAGATCTTTCCCAAATTGGAGATTTTTTTATCAGAGAGGCGCGGTGTCTCATATCGAGAATTTCAAACCCACCTCTATCGCTACAGAGACATGGACGCCGCCCGCCATCTCTTCGACGTGGCGGCGGGGCTGGACTCACTCGTCATCGGCGAGCCGCAGATTTTGGGGCAAATTGTCCGCGCCCTCGAACTGGCGCGCGGACAAAACATGGCGGGACCCGTCCTCAACCGTCTCTTTCAAGCCGCCATTCATGCGGGCAAGCGCGCCCGCGCCGAGACGCACATCAGCCGCAATCCTGCCTCGGTCTCGTCGCTTGCCGCGTCGCTGGCGGAGCGGGTCGTTCATCCGATTGCCGAAGCGCAGGTGGTGGTCGTCGGCGCGGGTGAGATGGCGGAACTCGCCGTCGAGGCGCTTCGCAAACGCGGCGCGCAAAAGATCCTCGTCGTCAACCGCACGCTCGAACGCGCCCGCCTCCTTGCCGAACGTTGGGACGCGCAAGCCGCAACCTTCGAGACCTTGAACGACGCGCTTCTCTCCGCCGACATCCTGCTCTCGTCCACGGGCGCGCCGCATCTCATCCTGACCTCGGACATGGTGCGCGCCGCGATGACCGCCCGCCCCCACCGCCCGCTCGTCCTGATTGACATCGCCGTCCCGCGCGATATTGACCCCGACGCGGCGCGCATCCCTCACGTGGCGCTCTACGACATTGACCATCTCAACGCCCAACTCGAAGATTCCCTCGCCGAACGTCTGGCGGAGGCGCCGAAAGTCCGCGCCATCCTCGATGAAGAACTCGCCGAATTTGCCGAGTACCTGCAATCGCTGGAAATGCTCCCGCTCATCGCCGACATCCGCCAGCGCGCCGAAAACATCCGCCGAGAGATGTTGGAGAAAACCCTGCGCCGCCTCCCCGATCTGACCGACGAGGAGCGCGCCCGCATCGAAGCCCTGACTCAGGCGCTGGTCAAGCAAATTTTGCACGCGCCCACTCAACGTCTGCGCGCCGAAGCGGGTTCGTCTCGCGCGCCCGAATACGCCGCTGTCGCCCGTGCCTTGTTTGGTTTGCATGATGATACGCGCGGTCATTCTGGCAAGCCGCATGGAATTGGGTCAAACGTCGAAAGTCAAAGGTCGAATGTGACTTTTGACCTTCAACCTGCAACCGCCCCCGCCGACTGATTACTGTTCGCTGACCACTGCTCACTGTCTACCATGAAACTCACCTTCGCCACCCGCCCTTCCGCCCTCGCCCGCTGGCAAACGCAGTGGGTCATCCGCGCCCTGCAAACCATTCACCCGCATCTCGAATGCGAAGAAAAAATCATCACCACGCAGGGCGACAAGATTCTCGACAAGCCCCTGCCCGAAATCGGCGGCAAGGGACTCTTCACGCAGGAACTTGAATCTGAACTGCTGAGCGGCGCGGTACATTGTGCCGTTCACTCGCTCAAAGACCTGCCCGTCGAAAACCCTGAGGGACTCACGATTGGATGTATCCCCGCCCGCGCGGAAGTGCGCGACGCATTGATTTCGCGCGACGGTTACACTCTCGCTACTCTCCCGCCCAACGCCTCAGTCGGGACCTCGAGCCTGCGCCGCGCCGCCCAACTCCTTTCCCTCCGCCCTGACCTTCGCACCCAACCCCTGCGCGGCAACGTGGACACGCGCCTCCGCAAAGCCCTCGAAGGTCAATACGACGCCATCGTCCTCGCGGGCGCGGGATTGACTCGTCTGGGTTTGGACTCGCACGTCACCGAATGGCTTTCGCTGGACCTCATGCTTCCCGCCCCAGGGCAGGGTGCGCTTGCCGTGCAATGCCGCGCCGACGACACAACCACCCTCGAACTCCTCGCCGCGCTCGAAGACGAATCCACGCGCAAGTGTGTGACAGCCGAGCGCGCGTTCCTGCAGGCGCTTGGCGGGGGGTGTGCGGTGCCAGTTGCCGCTTATGCAGAAGTGGTCAGTAAACAGTCATCAGTGATCAGTCTGACGGGATTGGTGATTTTGGAAGATGGGAAAAAGGTTGTGAAAGTCACAGGTCAAGGCACAAACGCCCTGCAACTCGGACATGATCTTGCACAACAAGCCATTCAAAACGGCGCTGATGAAATCCTGAAACTGGTCACTGTTCACTGACCACTGATTACTATGAAAGTACTCATCACCCGTCCCCGCGCCCAAGCCGACGACTTCGCAGACAAACTGCGCTCCGCAGGCTTCGAGCCGATTCTCTTCCCCGTCATCGAGATTCGCCCTGTGGAAGACAACACCGCGCTGGTTCGGGCAATCGAACATCTCGAAAAGTATGCGTGGGTGGTGTTTACGTCGGCGAATGCTGTGGAGGTTGTGTTTTCCCTCACCCCAACCCCTCTCCCAATGGGAGATGAGCAAAGGGTGAGGGTCGCCGCCATCGGACCCAAAACCGCCGCCGCGTTGCGTCAGCGCGGCATCGACCCCGACTTTGTCCCCGAAGAATATGTCGCCGAAGCCATTCTGCCTGGGCTGGGAGATTTGCAAGGCAAATGGGTTTTGCTCCCGCGCGCCGAAATCGCCCGCGCCGACCTGCCCGAAGCGATTGCCAAAGCGGGCGGCATTCCGCATGAAATCATCGTGTATCGCACCTTGCCCGCAAGCGTTGACCCTGACGGCTTGACCGCCCTCAAACACGGCGTGGACGTGGTCACCTTTACCAGCGCGTCCACCGTCGAAAACTTCATCGCCCTCTGCAAACAACACGGACTCGACCCGCTCAACCTGCCGAATCGTCCGCTCATTGCTTGCATCGGACCCATCACCGCACAGGCGGCGCAAGAGGCGGGTTTCGAGAAGATTGTTGTTGCAAAAGAATACACCACCGATGGATTGCTCGAAGCCATCGCAAGACTGGAGAAATTATGACCCTGCTCGAACTCGAAATGAACCCATCGCAAATCGTAAATCGTAAATCGAAAATCATAAATCGTCCGCGCCGCCTGCGCGCCAACCCCGCCCTGCGTGCCCTGGTGCGCGAGACGGAACTCAACGCGCGGGACTTCATCTACCCGCTTTTCGTGCGCCATGGGACGGGGCGCAGTGAAATCCGCTCGATGCCTGGCGTGTATCAACTGTCAGTGGAGGAAGCGGTTCGGGAGGCGGAAGCCGCCATGAGGTCGGGAGTGACCGCCGTCATCCTGTTTGGAATCCCCGCGCACAAAGACCCCGTCGGGCTGGAGAACTTCGCCCCAGACGGCATCGTCCAGCAGGCTATCCGCGCCATCAAAAAAGAAATCCCCGAACTGGTCGTCGTGACGGATGTCTGCCTGTGTGAATACACCGACCACGGTCACTGCGGCATTTTGAACACGGGCGAACATTTTCACGCAGGCTTGCCCGAAGGCTATGTACTGAACGACCCGACGCTGGATGTGCTGGCGAAGGTGGCGGTGTCGCATGCCGAATGCGGCGCGGACGTGGTTGCGCCGAGCGGCATGATGGACGGCATGGTGGCGGCGATCCGCGCGGGGCTGGACGAAGCGGGCTTCGAGAACATTCCGATTTTGTCGTATGCCGTGAAGTACGCGTCGTCGTTCTACGGTCCGTTCCGCGAGGCGGCGGAGGGCGCGCCGAAGTTTGGCGATAGAAAGTCGCATCAGATGGACCCCGCCAACGTGCGCGAGGCACTGCGCGAAGCCGCGCTGGACGTGGACGAAGGCGCGGACATGTTGATGGTAAAACCTGCGCTGGCGTATCTCGATGTCATTCGCGTGGTGAAGGATGCGTTCCCAGAATTACCAATGGCAGCATACAACGTCAGCGGCGAGTACGCCATGATCAAAGCCGCCGCCGCCAACGGCTGGGTGGACGAAGCGAAGGTCACGCTCGAAACGCTGACCGCCATCAAGCGTGCGGGTGCGGATGTCATCATTACGTATCATGCGTTGGATGCTGCCCGTTGGTTGGCAGGTTAAAACGTTAGCAGGTTTGAAAGTTGGCGGATTTCAACATTCCAACTTGCAAACTTTCAAACTTTCAACGATTGGAGATTTTATGACTTTATCAACTCTCTCACCCCGCGCCGCCGCCGAGCGGCAATACCAAAACGAGCGCATGACGCACGTGGACTTTGACCTTGCGCCCTTTACCATCGCCTGGGAAGTGACCCGCGCCTGCGCCTATGCCTGCGTCCACTGCCGCGCCGACGCGCAGCATCGCCGCGACCCGCGCGAACTTTCGACCGCCGAAGCCAAAGCCCTCATCGAACGGCTGGCGGCGTTCGGCAACAATCCCATTTTGATTTTCACGGGCGGCGACCCGCTCATGCGCCCCGACCTGTTCGAGTTGATTGCTTATGCCAATGAGCGCGGACTGCGCTGTTCGCTCACGCCGACGGCGACCGCCCTGCCCACGAAAGAGCGCCTCGAAAAAGCGCGCGACGCGGGCATCAAGCGCGTGGCGTTATCGCTCGACGCGCCGCGTCCCGAAATTCACGACGAGTTCCGCAAGGTCAAAGGCTCGTGGCAGCGCACAATGGAGACGCTTCACCGCGCGCATGATGTCGGTTTGAGCGTGCAGGTCAACACCACCGTCGCCAAACACAACGTGGACATTTTGCACGAAATGGTGCCGTTCATTCAGGAAGTCGGCGCGGTGCAATGGTCGGTCTTCTTCCTTGTCCCCACAGGACGCGCCATGCGCGAGCAGATGATTTCCGCCGAACAGCACGAAAAAGTTTTCAACTGGCTCTACGACCTCTCCCAGACCGCGCCCTTCGACATCAAAGCCACCGCCGCGCCCATGTACCGCCGCGTTGCCATCGAGCGCAAACGCGCCGAATTGGGGAACAGCGCGCCCGTCACCTTCCAAAGCGCGGGCTTTCAATACGCCGACGGGCTTCACCGCCCCACCAAAGGCGTGAACGACGGCAACGGTTTCCTCTTCATCTCGCATATCGGCGAAATCCAGCCGAGCGGATTCCTCCCCGTCACGGCGGGCAACGTCCGCACGGATGACGTGGTGGATGTCTATCGCAACTCGCAAATCTTCCGCGACCTACGGGACCCCTCCAAACTCAAGGGCGTGTGCGGCACGTGTAAATACAACGATGTGTGCGGCGGTCAGCGCGGACGCGCCTACGGCATGACGGGCGATTATCTCGAAAGCGACCCTGCGTGTGTTTTGGTTGGTGGTAAGCAGTAATTGATAAATGGAGATTATGCAATGACACTCACCCATCCCACCACACAATTACCAATTACCAATCACCAATCTCCCTTCCTCCGCGCCTGCCACCGCCTCCCCACCGACACCACCCCCGTCTGGTTCATGCGTCAGGCGGGACGCTACATGCCCGAATACCGCGCCATCCGCGAGAAGTATTCCCTGCTCGAAATTTGCTACCACCCCGAACTCGCTGCCGAAGTGACGCTTCAGCCCGTCCGCGCTCTCGGTGTGGACGCGGCGATTCTCTTCGCCGACATCCTGCTCCCCGCCATTCCGCTCGGTGTGGGGCTGGAGTTTGCCAAGGGCGAAGGACCCGTTTTGCAGAATCCCGTCCGCACGATGGAGGACGTGAAGAATCTGCGCCCCGTGAATCCCGAATCCGATTTGGGCTACGTGATGGACGCCATTCGCCTCTTGCGCGGACCTCTGAACGGCGTGCCCCTCATCGGCTTTTGCGGCGCTCCGTTCACGGTCGCCTCCTATCTCATCGAAGGCGGCTCCTCGCGCGAATTTCTCAAGACCAAAACGATGATGTATTCTGCTCCCGAAATCTGGCACGCGCTGATGGAAAAACTCTCCGTCGTGTTGAGCGATTATCTCGTCGCGCAGATCCGCGCGGGCGTGCAGGCGGTGCAGGTCTTCGACTCGTGGGTCGGCGCGCTCAGCCCGTCCGATTATGAAGCGTTCGTCCTGCCCTATTCGCAAAAGGTGCTGACGGCGGCGAAAAACGAAGGCGTCCCCGTCATCCACTTCGGCACGAACACCGCGACCCTCCTCCCGCTGATGAAACGCGCAGGCGGCGACGTGATCGGACTCGACTGGCGCATCCCGCTCGACGACGGCTGGCGCATCCTGGGCGATGACGTTGCCGTGCAGGGCAATCTCGACCCTGCCGTGCTTTTCGCCCCGCGCGATGAAATCAAAAAGCGCGTGCAGGATATTTTGAAACGCGCCAATGGCAAACCTGGTCACATCTTCAATCTCGGTCACGGCATTTTGCAGCACACCCCCGTTGACAACGTGAAAGCCGTCGTGGATATGGTGCATGAGTATTCCCCTCTCTCCGCGGGAGAGGGGCTGGGGTGAGGGAGAAACCATGAACACACTTGGTCTCACTGCCGCCCTCACCGCCTTCCTTGCCATCTGGCTCGGACATGTCGCCGTCCGCAAAGTGGAAGCCGAAGCCCGCGACATTCGCACCCCCATCGTCATCGCTGTCCTGCTCGGACTGCTCACTGAATACTTCTCACTGACAGCCGCCAACCGTCAACTATCAACCACTCTAGGCATCCTCGGCGTGACCCTCCTCTGGGACGCCTTCGAACTCTATCGTCAGGAAAACCGCGTCAAGCACGGACACGCCCCCGCCAACCCCGACAACCCGCGCCACGCGCGTTTCCTCGCAGACCCAAATCTGCACGCCACCACCCTCGACCTCCTCAAGCGCGACCCCGTCGGGCGTCCCGTCCCTCCCGACGAAGCGCCCACACTGCTCACTGATAACTGATCACTGATAACTATGAACCTCTTCGGCATCCTCATCGGCATCGTCACCCTGCTCATCATCGGACTTGGCTTCCCGCTCGTCATTCGCGGCGAACGCTACTTCGGCTACTGGTCATGGCCCTACATGATGGGCATTGGCATCCTGTTCATCATCGCCTCGCTCTTCATCGCCAACGACTGGCTGAGCGTCATCGTCGGCGTCATCGGCGCGACCTTCGTGTGGGGCAGCACCGAACTCAAAGAACAAGCCGTCCGTGCGGAGTTGGGCTGGTTTCCCTTCAACCCCAACAAAATCAAACTGCCCTTTGCGGACGTGATCAAAAAATGGAAAGCGCCTCATCTTTAGTCGGGATAGTCTGATAGTCAAATAGTCTGATAGTCTAATAGTGATGATCACTGTTATGAAGACCATCAGACTCTAGAACTATCAGACCATCAGACTATGAGACTAACGACTATAAGACTCTGAGACTAACTACTATGAGACTAACCATCATCGGCGGCGGCATCGCAGGTTTATCAGCCGCGTACTACGCCTCACGCACCAATTCCTACTCACAAATCACCCTCCTCGAAGCCGACTCCCGCTGGGGCGGCAAGATTGCCACCGAGCGCATCTCCTTCGACGGCGGACACTTCATCGTCGAAGGCGGACCCGACACCTTCCTCGCCACCAAACCCTGGGGCGTGGCGCTGTGCAAGGAACTGGGCTTGAGCGAGCGCCTGCATGGCACGAACCCGCACAAGAAAAATACCTACGTCCTCCACAAAGGTCGTCTGCTCCCTCTGCCCGATGGACTTGCCATGATGATTCCCTCAGACGTGCCCTCCATCCTGCGCTCGCGCCTCCTTTCGTGGATGGGCAAAGCGCGCATGGGGCTGGACTTCATCCTGCCGCCTCACCGCCTCAACGGCGATGAAAGCCTGGGCGCGTTCATCAGCCGTCGGCTGGGGCGCGAAGCGTACGAGAATCTCATCGAGCCGCTCATGTCGGGCATCTACGCGGGCGACGGCGACCGTCTCAGCCTCGCCTCCACCTTCCCCTACCTGCGCGACCTCGAACTCAAATACGGCAGTCTCGCCCGCGGCGCGCTCGAAATGCGAAGGAAATCCGGCGGCAAAGTGCAAGGCTCACGCTCCGCGTTTCTCACACCCACCACGGGTCTCGCCGAAATCGTCGAAGCGTTGGTTGCCCACCTTCAATCTCATGGCGTGGACATGCGCCTCAACACCCGCGTCACTTCCATAACCCGCAACCTGCAACGTGAAACCTGGAACCTGAAACTTGACACTGAAACACTTGACACCATTGACACCGACTCACTGATCCTCGCCACCCCAGCCTACATCAGCGGACGCCTCCTCGCCTCCTTCGACCCCGAACTTGCCTCTGCCCTCCAAAGCATTCCCTACGCCTCGACCGCTACCGTCTCCCTCGCCTACCGCCTGAGCGACCTCCCCCGCGACCTCGACGGTTACGGCTACGTCATCCCGCGCCGTGAAGGACGCAAAACCCTCGCCTGCACATGGACCTCCACCAAATTCCCGCACCGCGCCCCCGAAGGATATGCGCTCATTCGCGTTTTTGTTGGGCGAGCAGGGCAGGAACTCCCCTCTCCCCATGGGAGAGGGGCTGGGGGTGAGGGCGACCTCCTCGCCATCGCCAAAGAAGAACTACGCCTCACCCTCGGCATCACCGCCGAACCGCTTCTCTTCCGCGTCTTCATGTGGGAGAACGCCATGCCGCAATACAACCTCGGTCACCCCGAACTTCTCAAACGCATAGACGCCGCGCTGGCAAAATATCCCACTCTGGCATTGGCAGGCAACGGCTATCGCGGAATCGGAATCCCCGATTGTATTCGGTCGGGAGAGTTGGCAATTGAAAAAGTAACGCGAACCTCTGAAGCGTTTCGTGACCCAGCGGAGCAAAATAACTTTCACATTACGAACGACTGAACAATAGTATCCCGTCCTTCTCTACATTGCGACACAAGGAAAATTGATCCAGGGTCATTTGTTTCCAGCGTTCAATGCCGATCACATGCACGTTGAAAAGCACGTTGTAATCCAATTCGATCCGCGCCGCGAGCGACCAGATAGAATTTCGCAGTTCCCAGGATTCGTTCTTTACCAGCACCAATAAGTCTATATCTGAATCTGTGTCGAAGTCACCGCGCGCTTTAGAACCGAACAAAACCACTTGCTGTACTTCATCTGAGTGACGCTCGATCAGTCTTTCCAGAAGAAGGCGGATGGATGTTCGTTCCTCATCCGCTAGGTTGACAGGAAGTTGTGCCGTCGTAACCATAGTTCCACCTCTTCCACAAATTCCCTGGCGCGCTCCAGGTTCTTACGCAGGACATCCGGCTCAAATTGAGTCTGTCTTTCATAATCACCGATCTGGCGTGTTTCAAAGGCGATCTTGTAGAAATCGCTCACGTCCGCTGAAAACTCGCCCGTTTTGACAAAATGTTGGCGAAATGCACTGAGAACAGCCGAATGTTTTGAAAACGATAGTTGTTTTGTTTTCAAGAGTGCTGTTGCCGCATAAAACACGGCATAATATGTGCGGCTGGCACAAGCACTGTAAAAATCGT
Source organism: Anaerolineales bacterium (assembly GCA_035574015.1). GTDB lineage: Bacteria > Chloroflexota > Anaerolineae > Anaerolineales > Villigracilaceae > Defluviilinea. The sequence goes on along the minus strand of DATLZK010000026.1, from coordinate 7,443 downwards.
TCTCGAGATTTAACTTTGCAGACCGCAATTCTTCGCGCGCGGCATCCACATAAAGTTTGATCTCATGGAGAGTATCTGGCTTTTCATTCACAGTCCTTAGTATACCGAATTTTTCTAGTAAACAAAATCAATGAACGTCAGTGTGTCAACTCAGTAAGACTACCGTGAAAAACTGACGCGGGAATTATCCCGCGCCAGCCAAAGCGTTTGATTTGGTCCTGGGAAACCGTATCGGCACGGCGTCCCTTGTGATGTTTTTATACAACCCTGCTTTGATGTCGGCATAATACTGCCAGCGTTCCGCAGGAATAATACGGACATCGAGCAAGACATCATACTTTAATTCAACATCAGCGGCTGTGTAGATGATTGCCTTGCGCAATTCCTTGTCTTGCTCGGCAACAATCAAGAGAATGTCTACGTCGGAGGATTTCGTCCAATTTTTTCTCGTTTTGGAGCCAAACAGGGCAGCGTGTTGAATTTTCTCGCCGTAATCGGAGCGAATTCTCGAAATAAACTCCCGCACCGCCCTTTTCTCTTTTGGCAGCAAACCTAAAGAAGATTGTTGTTTTGCAACCATTTCCTGGCTTCCTGAACAAACTCTCTCGACTTCTCAATGGCATTCAAAGCGTCTTCTTTGTCAAGGTCGTCCCGCAGTTCATAATCGGCAACATGGCGATTATCCGTAATATGCCTTGTTGCACACTAAATGGTAAAAACCTTTATCGAGATTGATTTGCGCGGCACCTAATGCTTCGTTGGCATTTTCCATGTAAAGACGGTAATTGTCTTTTTCATCTGCCATGTCAAAAGTATAACCCAAACGGAGATTCCATGAACATCCAAAACTCGATCCACCTCTTCCAACAAGCCCAAACCCTCTTCCCTGGTGGAGTGAACTCACCTGTGCGCGCCTTCCGCGCCGTGGGCGGACAACCGCTCTTCATCCAGCGCGGCGAAGGGGCATATCTCTTCGACGTGGATGGCAACCGTTACATTGACTACGTCCTCTCGTGGGGACCGCTCATCACGGGTCACGCGCATCCCGAAGTGGTCAAAGCCATTCAGGAAGCCGCGTTGATGGGGACATCCTACGGCGCGCCCAGCCCGCTGGAAATCGAACTGGCGAAGCGCATCATGGAGTTCATGCCGAACATCGAGATGATTCGCTTCGTCAACTCAGGCACGGAAGCGACCATGAGCGCCCTGCGCCTTGCCCGCGCTTACACCAAACGCGAGAAGATCATCAAGTTCGACGGGTGTTATCACGGTCACGCGGATATGCTGTTGGTGCAGGCAGGTTCGGGTGTGGCGACGCTGGGCTTGCCCGATTCGCCTGGCGTGCCAACGGCGGTTGCGTCCGATACCCTTGTGGCGCAGTTCAACGATTTGGAATCGGTGGAAGCCCTCTTCAAGAAATTCCCCGACCAGATTGCAGGCGTCATCGTCGAGCCTGTGGCGGGAAATATGGGCGTTGTCCCGCCTGTTGAAGGATTTCTCGAAGGCTTGCGAAAACTGACCAGCGAATACGGCGCGGTGCTTATCTTCGACGAAGTGATGACGGGCTTCCGCGTCCACAAAGGCGGCGCACAGACGTTCTACAACATCAAACCCGATTTGACGACATTGGGCAAAGTCATCGGCGGCGGGCTTCCCGTCGGCGCGTATGGCGGGAAGCGCGAGATCATGCAACTCGTTGCGCCGCTCGGACCGATGTATCAGGCGGGGACGCTTTCGGGCAATCCGCTGGCGATGAGCGCGGGCATCGCGGCGTTGAATCTGATTCGTGGAGAGGAGGTTTGGAGGAAACTGGAGCAGGCGGCGGGTCGGCTGGAGGCGGGAATCGGGGAGGCGGCAAAACGCGCGGGAGTCCCCATCCAGCAGACGCGGGTCGGTACGATGTTCACGACGTTCTTCAGCGAAACCAAGCCCCTCGGCTGGAACACGGTGAAGGTTGCGGATAAGGCACGCTTTGCGAAGTTCTTCCAGAAGATGTTGGAGAACGGGGTGTATCTCGCGCCGTCGCAGTTCGAGGCGGGATTCATTTCGATCATGCACACGGACGAGGTGATTGACCGAACGATCGAGGCGGCAGAGCGGGCGTTTGCGGCGCTGTAGCTAAGTAAATTGAGTCCGCCTTGCCCATAAGGGACCTTTTGTCATTTGCCAAACATTGTATGTATGCCTTGTCCTGCCCACACACCTGGTGCGATAATATGCCAAGGTTCATTGACGCGCCGATTGTCATGTTGTTTCAAATTCAGGGAAAGCCTGAAACCGGTGTACACGGTTGCCGCGGCTTGAACCTTATAATGTGCCTTGTGTAGCCGACTGCGAAGGGAAGTCATCCTGAGCGCAGATTCTGTCCCGGGGGTTTAAGATAGATGTTCATTCTTGTCGAGCCTGGAGATGCCCATGCTGTTGCTGCGTGCCTAGCTCTGCTGAAGGTATGTCCGGTTGGGGTGTAGACCAAAAAATTGGGCTCAAGAGGCGGGCATATGGTCGGACTCGAAGCGTTGGGTTGGGCGTTGGATAAAGTTGTATAGGGGGGGGTAAGGATCCTGTGGAAGAGTCCCTAATTTTTGGGAGTTGACTTTTTTATCCTGATGTGCAATAATAGCGTTAACGTTGCCGGTAACGATACCGCCAATCTGTCATTTTTGACTAGGAATTGGTATGCCGAAGAAAAAACGGACGGTGACAATTCAGGATGTGGCGAGGAAAGCGGGGACATCTGTTTCGACGGTTTCGCGCGTGCTAAACGGGAAATCAGACGTGGCAAGTGAAACGAAGGAGCGCATTCTTGCGGTGATTGACGAACTGGGTTACACCACCAATCTGGCAGCACGCAGTATGCGAAGCCGTAAGAAAAATCTATTGGGGTTGATCATGCCGGATATCGCATACCCATTTGCAATTGAGGTGATGAAAGGGGTAAATCGCGCGATTGCAGAGTCTGAATTCGATTTGCTAGTGTACACGACGGGGGATGTTAGGAAGAGCGGAAGAGCCTTTCACGAACAGAAGTATGTCTCCCTATTGACGAACTCTATTTCAGATGGCGTGATTCTGGTGGCGCCGGTGGCGGAAGAACTCAACGTGGACGCGCCGATTGTTTCAATTGATCCCCTTGCAAGCAATCCGAATTTTCCATCTGTCCACGCGACTAACTATCAGGGCGCATTGGATGCAATGGAGTATCTCATTGGACTGGGACATAGACGCATTGGCTTCATCACCGGGCGTGCCGAACTGGAAAGTGCCAACCGCCGCCTGAAAGGATATCGAGATGCTTTAGAGAAGGCAGGGATCGAAGTTGATGAGCGATTGATTGCTCCAGGAGACTATACCACCGCAACAGGTGTCAGCGGCGCGCGGAAATTGCTCGCCTTGGAAGACCCGCCTACCGCCATATTCGCCTCCAATGACCAAATGGCGATGGGTGTTTATCAGGTCGCGGAGGAAATGGGCATACGGATTCCAGAAGACTTGTCGGTGGTCGGTTTCGATAACATTCCCGAATCCAAATACATGGGGCTGACCACGGTAGACCAGTTTATTTCAGAGATGGGGTACATTGCAACACAAATGCTGATCAAGCTTGTCAACGGCATTCCCCTTGAGGAGCAGACTTACCGGATGCAAACCCGGCTGGTCATTCGTAATTCCTGTCGCGAGGTCGTAAATATGAAGTAAACAGTTGTGATCACATCGGTTTTACGATTGCTTTTGGAAGCGGAAAGGAGGTGAGAGCGCGAAGTGTTCATAAAGTAAATTGCAGGTCTTCTCTTCGACCTTGGACAGCGGAAGGAAGACCTGCGAAAGCGTGTGGAGGGGTTAACTCCGCACGCCGTTAGTATAACCCATTTGGAACCTGATAAGGAGAAGAAAATGTCTCGCAAAATCTGTACAATTTTGAGCCTCCTATTGATCGCTGCCTTTGCTCTTTCCGCTTGCGGTGCGCCTGTCACGGAGGCTCCTGCTGAGAGTCCTGCGCCCTCCGAGCCTACAGAGGCATCTTCGACGGAGGCGTCTGCCGAAAAAGTCACTATAACCTGGTGGCACATCTCGACCAAGGATCCGGCCTTGTCCGACTGGCAAAAGATGGCTGATGATTACATGGCCGCCCATCCGAACGTGATCATTGAAATCACTGTCCTCGAAAACGAAGCCTTCAAGACCAAGCTCACTACCGTGATGCAATCCGGCGATCCCCCAGACATCTTTCAATCCTGGGGTGGTGGTACGTTCAATCAACAGGTCGAAGCCGGTTTGCTGAAGGACATCACTGCTGAGCTGGATGCCGATGGCGGCGCGTGGCGTAATACATTTGCGCCCGGCGCTTTGGGTGTCTACAGTTATCAAGGCAGGAACTATGGCGTGCCGTGGGATATGGGCATGGTCGGCTTCTGGTACAACAAAGCGCTCTTCGCTCAGGCTGGTATTGAGGCTCCCCCTAAAACCTGGACCGAATTCCTCGAGGTCGTACAGAAATTGAAGGATGCCGGTATCACCCCGATTGCGCTCGGTGAGGGAGACAAATGGCCCGGTATGCACTACTGGAACTATCTTGCCACCCGCATCTGCGGACAGGCCGGTTTTGAAGCGGCTCTCAATCGCACGGGTTCCTTCGCCGATCCCTGCTTCGTTGAAGCCGGCGTAAGACTTCAGGAGTTGATCGCTCTCGAGCCCTTCCAGGACGGTTACCTCAGCGCAGTACACGATGAAATGCAGGCGACCTTCGGAAACGGTGAGGCCGCCATGGAACTCTCCGGTCAGTGGGCTCCCTCCGTCCAGGCAGCAAACAGCGCAGATGGAAAGGGCGTTGGTGAGAATCTCGGTTTGTTCGGCTTCCCAGAAGTCGAAGGTGGCGCCGGTAAAGGAACGGATGTTGTCGGCGGCGGCAATGGGTTCGCGATCGGTAAGAACGCCGAACCGGAAGCCATTGATTTTGTCAAGTACCTGACCAGCGTGGAGAACCAGACGATTATCGCTGCACACGGAACGGGCATCCCGGTGGTTAAAGGCGCTGAGGCGGGCTTGACGGATCCCAACATGCTCCAGGTTCAGGCAGCCTTTGCACAGGCAGAGTACTTCCAACCTGTACTACGATCAGTTCCTGCCTCCGGCCACAGGTTCCGTCTTGAATGACGCCGTGCAAGGTCTCTTTGCCGGGACCATGACACCTGAACAGGTGGCACAGGCAGTCGAAGAATCATTTGCGAAGGAATCGAAATAACCTTTCAGAAAAAAGCCATCCCACGCCGTTGTTGGAAAGAGGCTTCGTGGCGTCCGCGCGGACGCCACGAAGCCCGGCAGAAAGAGCCGCCACATGCGACAACTCCCGATCATCCTAAGTATCCTGAATTTGGGACGCGCCTCCGGCATGTCTCGCCGCGTCCAGGACACTTTGCTCATTGCTTTGTTCTTGTTGCCTGCGCTTTTTCTCTTCCTGCTTTTCGTCATCTATCCAATTTTCCGCTCGGTTTATTTCAGCCTGTTCGATTGGAACGGTCTGGGACCTGCGGTGGATTTTGTGGGGTTGCAAAATTTCAAAGACATCCTCAACGATCAAGTGTTCCTAAAAGCGGTTAGGAATGTACTCGTGATCATCGTGCTCTCGGTGGGAGTGCAGTTACCTCTGGCTATGGCATTAGCGGTCATGGTGAGACGCGACCTGCCGGGACGCGGCCTTTTTCGCACCATTTTTTTTATGCCTTACGTGCTTTCCGAAATCAATGTTGCAATTATGTGGATGCTGCTCTACAATCCCGACCCGGACCGCGGCCTTCTCAACGCAGTCGTGGTGCTTTTGGGCGGCGAGCCAATCGGCTGGCTCAGTGATACGAAACTTGTTTTGATTTCCATTTTTATCGCCCTGACATGGAAGTATTTCGGCTTTCACATGTTGTTGTATTTGGCCGGCCTCCAGAACATACCTCACGAACTCGAAGAGGCTGCCCGAATTGATGGCGCGAATAGTTTTCAAAATTTCTTCTACATTACCCTCCCCCTGCTGGGCAGTACGATCCGCACCTCCGTCTACTTGTCTGTGCTTGGTTCGATCCAGCAATTCATCATGGTATGGATCATGACCAAGGGGGGGCCGGTCAATGCGAGCGAGGTGCTATCTACATATATGTATCGCTTCGGCTTTGTGCGTTTCCAACTGGGTTACGGTTCTGCGGTGGCAATTTATATGTTCCTCCTCTGCCTGATCTTTTCTCTAATCTATCAACGCCTCACGCGCCAACCCGATTACCTGACCGGTCTCTAGAGGACACATCCATGTCAAAGGCCTTTGCCCTCCCGCGTTGGATTCAAAAACTTCCTGTAAGGCTTCTTCAGTATTTCATGCTTATTACCGTCGCAGCGGTGATCTTCGTGCCACTTGTGATCTTGATCTTTGGCAGCCTCAAGACAACCGGTGAAATGTATTCGCATCCCTACACAATCCCCAACCCTCCGCACTGGGAAAATCTCCTGGGGATCTTGAGCACTCCTGCGTTCTGGCGCTTGATGAAGAACAGCGTGATTCTTATGGCAGCAACCACTGCGGGTGTGGTGCTTATTTGTGGCCTGGCTGCCTTTGTTTTTGCGCGCCTGCAGTTCCGCGGCAAGGGCTGGCTTTTCAATTTGTTCACTCTGGGTTTGATGTTTCCCATCAATGTTGCGATTTTGCCAGTCTACTTCGTACTGCGTCAATTGAATGAGATGAACATCCCGCTGCTCGACAGCCTCGTCGGAGTTTGCCTCATACAGATCGCGTTCAATATCTCCGGCAACATCATGATCTTGCGCGGGTTCTTCACCGCTATCCCAGCGGAATTGCAGGATGCTTCGTACATTGATGGCTGCAATAATTTTGATTTCTTCTGGCGCATCCTACTTCCCCTGGCGCGACCCGCCCTGGCGGCCGTTGCCGCATTGACCATGATCGTGAGTTGGAATGATTTACTTGTGCCTCTTGTGATATTGAACAGTGAAGAACTTTGGACCCTGCCTCTGGGAACCATGCAATTTCAGGGGCAATATGGGCAGGACCTTGCTTTGATTTCGGCCTTTGTCACCCTCTCTTCCATACCCACGATCATTTTCTACATCATCGCCGAACGGCAGATTGTTTCGGGTCTCACCGCGGGCGCGATCAAAGGTTAGGTGCTGATTGGATTGAATCATTGTCCACGTTTCCTCACCTTCCTGTTTTTTCGCCTGCACCCTTTCCTTCTGTGGACCAACCCTGCGCCTGCACTGAACTGTTCAAAGAGTTTGGTTTGGCGGAATATCACCGCGCTTCTCTTATTCTCGAGTTTAGACAACAGACTTTACCCTGACCGTTACGTCAGGGTGAGAAAAGCACCTTATCAATCCAATTTCAAGCGGTTTTGGCAGTGGAGACGCCCTTTTTGACCACTTTGTGACGTTCTTTGGGCGTTCTTGACC
>DATLZK010000025.1:0-34835 GCA_035574015.1 Anaerolineales bacterium | reverse complement strand
CATCAGCGAAGTGGTGGACAAGCACATGGACTTGTTCGTCTTTTAACGTCTCCAAAGAATGGAGTGGCACCTTCAACGACATCAGCAAAATCCAAGGCTTTGGGAGGCTGAATTAGCCCTCCCAAACGGGGAAATGGCGGGAGTATAATCGCGGCAGAGCGGGAGCGCCGCTCCGCTCGGCAGCGCGGTTTTGAAAAAAAGACTTTTTCGACAGATTCGTTCGGCGGCTATCTCCCGTCACAAGGAGCAAAAAAATGAAACACAGGCTTCCTTTGCTGGCAATTGCAATTTTTATTTCAATAATTGTCGTAGCCTGTGACGATAGACCTTGTGTTCCATCGCAAGGTTGTGTGCTTCTGGAAGAAGGAACTAACGCCCGATGGTATCCAGACTCTTGGAAAAAGGGAGTGTGCCCAACTCAAAAAGATGAAGACTGGATAGTTACTTACAATACAGATAATGCCACTTGGAGCAACGCTGATTTATCAACTATTCGTGTATGGAGTGACAATAAGTCGGCTAGGGACAAGTTCAAGAATGGGAAGGCACAAATCAACGACCCACAGCCACCGTCTATCGAGTTGTGCTTAAGCGGGCGCTTAACAGAGGATGAAATTAAGGCTATTTGGGTGTGGCTTAAGATATCATCTACACCAACCGCACTCCCAAACCCCACGTCAGGCAATACAAATACAGCCCCTACTGCAACATCACTACCATTGCCTACTTCTAGTAATAAGACTGCGACTCCTCTACCTATATCTCCAAGCGCAACCTCCTCTCAAATTTGCTCTATACCGATTGAAGATTTATCGTTCAATCCGAGTTCCGCTACGGTGGGGACAACCGTCAGCATTCACGCGAAAGCCACATGGAACAGTTGCTTCCGCGCCATGCGCTTGAAGATTGACGGCAACATCGTTTATGAGTTAGGTTCACCTGAATTCACCTACAGTTGGAACACTTCGGGCTACAGCGCAGGCAGTCACACTGTCCGTCTTGAAGTCGCCGCACAGGGCGATAACAGTTGGGCTAATCCTTCTGCGCGTGACGCGAGTTACACCTTGCAAGCGGGCGCGACGGTTACACCTGTGCCTTGCTCTGCCCCGCCAATTGAAGACCTATCCTTCAATCCGAGTTCCGCCACTGTTGGCTCAACCGTCAGCGTTCACGCGAAAGCCACATGGAACAGTTGCTTCCGCGCCATGCGCTTGAAGATTGACGGCAACATCGTTTATGAGTTAGGTTCACCTGAATTCACCTACAGTTGGAACACTTCGGGATACAGCGCGGGCGGTCACACTGTCCGCCTTGAAGTCGCCGCACAGGGCGATAACAGTTGGGCTAATCCCTCCGTGCGTGAGTCCAACTACTCACTATCTTCAAGCGGGTTGCCCAAACCAAGTTTAGTTAGCCCTCCAAATGGCGCTCTGATTCCGCCCGGAACTAACGTAACTCTGCAATGGAATTCAGTAAGTGGCGCTACAGAGTATCTCGTTGAAATCTGGGGCGGGCAATATGGCGGTAATCATGCTACGCCATGCGGTTGGACAAGCGGCACAAGTTGTAACATAGGCACAATGTCACCCGGAAATGTGTTATGGCGTGTAAAGGCTAGAAACTCAAGCGGAACAGAAAGTCCGTGGAGCGATGAATGGAATTTCACGCCACAATAGTTAGGGCGACGGCGACGATGCCGCCGAACCAGCGCATGCACCCGACAGGCTTCGCCTCGCTCGTTAGGCGGTTTCATGCTATACAAGGAGTAGGTATAGCAATTACAGGAAATATTAGAAGGAGCTACAGTTATGAGCAAATCCTTACAAGGTGTGGATGTGTTGGTTAACACCTATTGGGTACGCTTCGACCGAGGGAAAAACACCCAGCCGCGCGCTGTAGAAAACACGCGCAAACTGATCAATGCAGCCAAAGCCGCAGGCGCGAAGCGCCACGCTTGGACAGCACACTGGTAATCATCCCAAAACAGCGAAGGATTCAATCCGCCATCCAATGTTTACGCAGCCAGCGGATCGTGGCAGAAAGATCAACACCCTCGGCAAATCGAACCATATCGGGGATACGATCCACCGCGTCCAATGGAAGCGAAACACCGGGTGGAAACACAGGCGCCAAACGATGATAGTCCTCGCCGAGGATCTTCCGACATTGATAATCAGCAATTCCCGAAACGCCATCGAGGATTAAACTGATCAGCGGTTTTGCCCATTGCGCAAAGCCCCAGTTGTGCCGCTTGCCCGGAATGTAAACCAATGAGGTGCCGGTTCCAATAGAAAGCATCACGATCTCTTCGAGGGCTGGCCGATTGCGAATACGTACATCCTGCGTTTGGGCAAGTGCACACATGCTTGGGTTGTTGGCATAGACTCCCCCATCCACGTAACCATCTACAGAGGGAAAATAGGTGGGCGCGGCGCTAGTGTACAACCCCACTTTGTAAGCCAGTTCCGACCCATCGCTGTCCGGTCCTGGAAAGTTGTGAAAGATTTTGGGCTTCCAGGTCCGTTTGGCCGGATCGGGAGACTCGTTATCCAGATCGAAGGAGGTAACGAGAACCCTCTTCTTAAGTCGGGCAAGAGGGGTATCGTCAAAAATCCTCCTAAGTTCTCGTTCGAGTTTCTTGTTGTCGTATTGCGCTCCTGCTATCTGTCCCAGATCTACCAGATTGTCGAGCCATGTGTCGTCGAAGATGTCGGAACCCTTTTGTTCATAGAGCGCGCGAATTTGCTGAACATCCACTCCATGTGCTAGCGCAAGCGCGATAAGCCCACCTGTGGATGTTCCTGCAATCAGATCAACCGAATCCAACCAGCCGTTCAGAGTTTTCTCTGCGTTCAACCTTTGAAGCAAAATGGCTGTAATGACACCCCGAATTCCACCGCCATCGAGAGAGAGGATGCGGAATTTCGCCATGGTTCCTCCTTCTGCACTACAAAAAACACCAAAAACTTTGCCGCCTGAAGCCTTGCAGATTTTGACGGTCAGGCGGCGTTACTTGCGGTTACTGCTTGAGTGGTGGGTATCCCCTGGTGCTTCACATGACAAATGGTCAACCGCTTGGTGATTATACTCCCCTTCAAACATCTGCAGGGTGGACAGATAATTCCTCGGCTGTTATGTTTATGCCGCGCAGGGCGGTAAAGGACAGTTGGGTGGGGTCGAGGTCGGCATGCGCCACGCGCAGCCGCTCGAAGAGGGCGTGATAACTCGCGGCAATCGCTGTATCCCACTTCAAACCCAGCCGTTGGGCAATGTCCCGAATCGCTTCAATGGATTCCCCTTCGATCTCCACAAAGTTTCCATAGGGCAGTTCATCGAGCATGATATGACACCGGTTCAATTCATACGTTGTGCGATACTTTTCATACAGGATGAGTTCTCGATAACCAAGCAATTTGAGAAGTTGTTTCGCTTTTTCAAAGTCTTCAATTATGAACTCGATTTCCGTGCGACTCAAAACCCCCTGCTCGTTGACGCTGGCGCCTTTGTAAGTAAGCCGCGCGGCGGTGTCCTGCCTGAGGCGCAGGACACGCCCCTCGGAACGGAGGCGGCCGTCGGGTAGATCGAAGCGGATATTCATCTCAAAGATGCGCGGTTGAATCAGGCGTGCGTTCAAACCCAAAAGGCGCGCTTCAACAGATCTCAAATCCTTTACATAAAATTTGGCTTCCGTTTCCTGCATAGCGTCATTGCACGCTGAGAAGTGCCTGCTTCTGCTCCACGCTTTCTCCCGCTTTCACGCGGATGCGGGTGACGACCCCGTCGCGCGGAGATTTGAGTTCGTTTTGCATCTTCATGGATTCAAGGATGACCAGCACTTGTCCCTTTTTGACGGGTTGGCCTTCCGTGACCGGCACGGCAACGATCAGTCCCGGCATAGGCGCTTTGAGATGAAACTCGCCGGTCTCTGCCACCTTTCCACCCGCGGCACTGCGCAAACGTTTTTCGCGCTCATCTTCTACCGTCACCGGGTATAACCGCCCGCGCAGCAAGACTTGCCAGGCTTCGCCCTCATATTGAACAAATGCCTCGTGCGATTTGCCTTCCAGAATGAGCGAATAAACCGGCTGCCCGCTCACGGCTTCGAAGTCTATCTCATAGACCTTTCCATCAATAGCGACGTGGCGTTCGTCCACGATCTCGATCAGATATTCCTTGTTTTCGACTGTGGCAACGTATTTCATTTTGACTACCTGTGCATTCTTTCCCAGCGGCCCACCCATTTCCAGTTGCTGGTATCGCGCGCGTTCCGTTGTACGATTTGTGCTGAGCGTTCTGTTTCACGATGCGCTACCAGCGTGGCAACGATAGCCGCCACCTCGGCATAATTACGGCGGTGTTCCTCTGCCTCTTCCATCGAGAAGCGTTCCTCCACAAAACGCGTATCATATTGCCCCGCCATGAAGCGATGCGAATCCATCATCATCTGGTGAAAGGGAATGTTTGTGCGCACACCGACGACGCGATATTCTTCGAGGGCGCGTCGCATACGCAAAATGGCTTGGGCGCGCGTTTCGCCCCATACGATCAATTTCGCAATCATGGGATCGTAGTACGGTGTAATCTCGAAACCAGGATACACGCCTGTATCCACGCGCACACCGGGACCTGTGGGAAGCAGGCTGTGGGTGATGCGCCCTGTAGAAGGCATGAAGTTGTTGTAGGGGTCTTCGGCGTTGATGCGGCATTCGATGGCGTGACCATTGAACTTCACATCCTCCTGTTTGTAACTCAACGTACGTCCGCGCGCGATGCGAATCTGCTCCTTGACGATGTCAATACCGGTCACCATTTCGGTAACGGGATGTTCCACCTGCAAGCGCGTGTTCATTTCCAGAAAATAAAAATTGTTTTCCTTGTCGAGCAAAAATTCGATGGTGCCTGCATTAACATAATTGACGGCTTGCGCAGCTTTGACGGCTACACTTCCCATCCGATGCCGCAGGTCTTCATCCAGCGCCGGGGAAGGCGCTTCCTCCAACAACTTTTGGTGTCGTCTTTGCAAGGAGCATTCGCGCTCGCCCAAATGGATGACGTTCCCGTGCATATCGGCAAGGATTTGAATTTCGATATGGCGCGCCCCTTCGACCAACTTCTCCAAATAGACGTTTCCATCACCGAAAGCGGATTCGGCCTCGCGTCGCGCGGCATCGAGGAGGGCTGGCATTTCCTCGAGGCTTCTCACCTCCCTCATGCCTTTTCCGCCACCACCCGCCGTCGCTTTGATGAGCAGGGGAAAACCGATCTTCGGCGCGATGGCCAGCAGGTCATCGTTCGTCAAATTCCCCACATCTTCCGTTCCCGGCACAACCGGTACACCCGCCTTGATGACTGTAGCACGCGCCTCAGCCTTATCGCCCATGGCTGCGATGGCGGAGGGCTTTGGACCGATAAACGCAATGCCGCTTTCCTCACATGCCGCGGCAAAGTCATCGCGTTCTGCCAAAAAGCCATAACCAGGATGGATGGCATCTGCGCCCGATTTTCGCGCGATCTCGAGGATTTTATCCGCGCGCAGATAGGATTCACGAGAAGGCGCGGGTCCCAGCAAATACGCCTCATCCGCATAGCGGACATGCAAGGCATGACGATCCGCCTCCGAATAGACCGCTACCGTCTCGATGCCCAATTCGCGGCAGGCGCGAATGATGCGCACAGCAATCTCGCCTCGATTTGCAATCAACACTTTTTTGAACATGACACCTTGCCTCACACCTTCAAATCGAAAATCACAGCGGGATGTTCCCATGTTTCTTGGGAGGATTGACGTCGCGCTTGTTGCTGAGCATTTCGAGCGCATTGATCAGGCGCGGGCGTGTTTCTTTTGGCTCGATCACATCGTCAATATATCCGCGCTCCGCGGCAACATATGGACTGGCAAACTTCTCGCGATATTCGGCAACGAGTTCTGCTTTGCGCTTCACAGGGTCTTTTGCCTTTTCGAGTTCTCTGCGAAAGATGATGTTCACCGCGCCCTCGGGTCCCATCACGGCAATCTCTGCGGTGGGCCAGGCAAGGTTGAGATCGCCGCGAATGTGTTTGGAAGACATCACACAATATGCACCACCGTATGCCTTGCGCGTGATGACGGTCAATTTGGGGACGGTTGCTTCGCAATACGCATATAGTAACTTCGCGCCGGCACGAATAATACCGTGATGTTCCTGATACGTCCCAGGCAGGAATCCCGGCACATCTTCGAATGTGACGATGGGAATATTGAACGCGTCGCAAAAGCGAACGAAGCGCGCTCCCTTTTCGCTGGCGTCAATATCCAGCACACCTGCCAGCACGGCAGGCTGATTCGCCACGACGCCAACGGAATGCCCGCCCAAACGCGCAAAACCGACGACAATGTTCTGGGCGAAATTCTCATGTATCTCGAAGAACTGTCCGTTATCCACAATCAGGCGAATCACATCCTTGATGTCATACGGCTTGTTCGGATCATCGGGGATGATGTCATTCAGTGCTTCATCCATACGCAGTGGATCGTCACTGCTTGGTGTAAACGGCGGGTCCTCCATGTTGTTTTGCGGCAGGTAACTCAACAGTTTGCGAATGAGGTAAAGTGTATCGGCTTCGCTGTCTGCGGCAACATGACAGACGCCGGATTTTTCCGAATGGACGCTCGCGCCGCCCAGTTCCTCCTGCGTCACCTCTTCGTGCGTCACCGCCTTGACCACATCCGGGCCGGTCACAAACATGTATGAGGTGTTGCGCGTCATGAAGATGAAATCGGTCAGCGCAGGGGAATAGACCGCGCCACCCGCACAGGGACCCATGATGGCAGAAATTTGTGGAATGACACCGGAAGCCATCGTGTTGCGCAGGAAAATTTCTGCATACCCTGCAAGCGAGACGACACCTTCCTGAATGCGTGCGCCACCCGAATCGTTCAAACCGATGATCGGCGCGCCGTTTTTCATCGCCATATCCATGATTTTACAAATTTTTTCCGCGTGCACTTCGCCAAGGCTGCCACCGAACACAGTGAAATCCTGTGAAAAGACATATACCAGCCTGCCATCAATCGTTCCCCAGCCGGTGACGACCGAGTCGCCCATGTATTTCTGTTTATCGAGATTGAAATCGTGTGTGCGGTGCTGAACAAAGGCATCCACTTCGCGAAAGGAGCCCTTATCGAGCAAAAGGTCAATGCGTTCGCGCGCAGTCAGGCGTCCCTTTTTGTGCTGGGCTTCAATGCGCTCAAGGCCGCCGCCCAGGCGCGATTGCGCCTTTTTCTCATTCAGGATTTGAAGTTTGATCTGGTTGCTCATGTTCCTCGTCTTTCGTAAAAAAGCGTTTGGTTTTTGGGTGAAGGACACTCATCAGCGAAAGGCTGAGTAGCACAATCGAAGTGATTAACGCAAAAGGAAGATTTGCGCGGGGCGCTTCAAAGAAAATCCGTTCGATCCAATAGACGACCAGCCAGAGCAGGATATAGATCAGGAGGGCTGGACGGACCCAGGGTGTGCCACGCATCATACCGAACAAGAGCACGCCTCCCGCGATGACCCAGCTTGCTCCCGTTATGGACAGATACAATGGGCTCAGCCTTGACTCGAATTCGATCAATACATCCCACCACTGCAGGGCAGCCGCAAAGCGGATCCCACCCCATGCTGATAGGCTTAACACCATCCATAAGAGAAGGGTTACACCGAGAGGACGTTTTTGAGGGGACATGGATTCGTCTCGATAACGGGAACAGGCATCGGCTTGGGATGAAGCGCATAGACTCTATGGTCCGTTCGAACGGTAGCGCATCAGATTCTTTCCGCCGTAGTAAAGGTTCGTTTGTTCCAACCAGGGATTATATTGTCCCTTGTAGGGAAGTTGGTTCAAAATCGTCGGGTTGGCAAGAACGTAATCCACGCCCATATTTGCCAGATACTCGCCTGCTTTTTCATTCTGGAGGGCGAGGAAATACTCGTAACTGTTGATCAAACCGTCCATATTTACGATGGTATGGTTGCGGAGGAAGTAGGCGGCATTGCCTCCGCCGGTGATGCCAATGATGCTCCCTGGTTCGGTGTGTTGTTCGATGAATGAGGCAATATCATTATAGGGCGCGCTGGCCTCCCATTCGCCATAGGGCATGAGACGTTGCACATTTTGCCAGAATGGACTCACAAGCCGCATTGCATAGATGCCTACAAGCACCCACGCAATAAGCGGAGTGAGATGTACACGAAGCAGAAGGCGATAGAGAATGCCCAGCATAAACGCCAGGACAAGCACAACGAGGAGGTGTTCGCCGATCCAATACCATTCCTTGTATGCTGAATAGCCAGTGATGTGATAAGAGAAGATTTGCAACCATGCGCCGCCAAATAGCGGCAAGATGCCCAGTTTGGCAAGGGCAGTTTTCGCTCTTCTCTTCTCCACCCAGAGGAGGAGGTAAAAGAGCAAAGCCAGCAGGCTCAGCAAAATGAGATAGCGCCATACATCCAAAATGCCGGTTTTATAGAGTTGCTCTGCCCATTGACCGAGCACTGTGGAGACCGGATGCCAGGCGTTTCCCTCGCCATCATATGCAAGCCCCAAAAAGGCAAGCGGATCCCGCGCCGGTCCCCCATAGACGCGCCCTGACATGGAACCCCACCATCGTTTGATTTGCCCGCTGACGGGCGTAAAGGTGCCAAAGGCGACCTTGTTCCAAAGCATGTAGAGGGCAAGCGAGCCAAAGGTAATCCCATAGTAGATGACCCCATCGCTCAACCATTTTTTCCATCGGACGCGAAACTCTTGAACGGGCGAGAGTCCTTCTGCGGCATGGGATGACTCGGTTCGCAAACCGATGATCATTAATCGCGTGAACAGGAAGAAAAGGAATGTGATACCTGCCTGAATGGGAATGACAATGCGCGGGAAACCTTCGGGAGCAAAACGGGAAGAAAACGTCAGGGCGAGAATGCTCACAAGGGTCGTTGTAACAAACGTGGAGAGCGCCAGGCGGACAAACCCTGCCCGCAGGTTTTGCATAACATGCCGCTGATACAAGCCAAAGAGATAGGCTGTGGGAATGCCGATCAGCAAAGCGAGGGCGATGAGGAAGATCGCGGCGTTCGAGTAGCGATAGTACTCGTTGATCGGCATGCGAATCATGAAAGCCAGCAATACTGCCGCGAAAATGGACAGGATGTCGAGCGGGAGCAGGTAACGCAGCGCGTGACCGCGAAAGACAATCCACAACCCCACCATACCCGCAAGAAACACAAGATCAAGACGGCTGAACAGGGTTAGCACAGCCGCGAGGCTAAGCACAACCAGGTGTTTCGAAGAAACAGCGTTGGCGCGCCACGCCTCTTCAAATCGAGCAAGTTGATAGGCAAGCCAGGCAATGCAAAATGCGGCAATGCCCGTTTCCAATCCTTGCTGATAGACACGCACCAGCACATCATAACTGAAAGTCCAATACAGCGCGGCAATGGCTCCCACAGCAGGCGCGAAGACTCTACCGATCAACCGATAAAGCAAAACGCCAGTTGCGGCGGAGAGCGCGCTCATGACGATCAACAGGACGCGCAGCGGCAGGATCAAATCAAAGCGCGCCAGCGCAAAGATAGGCACGCAGATCAATAACCAGAGCGGATGGTAGCCATTCGTGCGATTGACGCCATCGAAGGTACTCCCGCGCCCTTCGCTGATGTTCTGCGCCACTTTGAAATAATAATAGGCATCATCGCGAGTGAACCACCGCCACGAAAGATTCTGTGCATCTGAGAACGCCGCGTAGAAACCAATGAACATCACCGCGGCGATCAGGAGAATTTCAAACCAGGGGAAGCGCTTCATTGAATATCCAGTGTGATTTTTCCGAAGTTTTCATTCCTCCACAACCGTTCCTGCGCGGCGGCGGCCTCCTTGAGCGGAAAGGTCGAATCCATGACCGGCTGCAACTTGCCCGACACAATCAAATCCATCACCTCTTTGAAATCCGCGAGCGTGCTCATCGTCGAGCCGATGATGCTCAAGTGCTTTGCAAAGATGTAGCGATTATCAATCTCGAATTTCGGTCCGCCGCTGTTGCCAACGGTTAGCAACCTCCCACCTTTTCGCAAAGCACGCAAACTTTGCATAAAGGTCGTGCCGACGTTATCCACCACGACGTCCACACCTCGCTTGTTCGTGGCAAGATAGACTGCCTTTGACCAATCCTCTTCCTTCGAGCGGTCAATCAGGATGTCCGCGCCGAGGGCTTCTGCTTTTTCTAACTTCTTCGCGTCAGACCCCACAACGACGACCTGCGCGCCGATCCATTTGGCGATCTGTACGCTGGCTGTGTTCACACCTCCCCCGGCCCCAACGACGAGGACTGTTTCGCCCTTTTGCAAATTCCCACGTTTGACCAGGGAATGCCACGCGGTTTGATAAACCAACGCGGCCGCCGCAGCACGATGATAATCAAAGTCTTTGGGTAGTTTATAAAGTTGTCTCAGGGGTAGCGCAATATACTCTGCATAGGTGCCGCGCACAGTCTCGCCAAGCAAATGCCAATCGCGACACATGTTATCTTTTCCAGCAAGACAAAACTCACAACTTCCGCAGCCGAGATTGGCATTGATAACGACGCGGTCGCCAATTTCGAATTCTCCGCTCTTTGCCCCGCCAGCCTCTGGTGTTCTCCCCTCATTTATCGCTACCACTTCTCCCGCCCCATCCGCGCCGGGGATGTGCGGCAATTCCAGTTTCAGGCCGGGCCAACCGATGCGGACGAATACATCCACGCGGTTAAGCGCGGCGGCTCGCAGGCGAATCAGCGCCTCGCCAGGTTTGGGCTCTGGCGTAGGAAAATCGGTATATTCGAGGACCTCGGGTCCACCATGTTTGTAAAACAGGACGGCTTTCATCCTTTCTCCTACTTCAGCCCCAATTCGCTTCTCGAAATCACCAGTCGTTGAATCTCACTCGTCCCTTCGTAAATCTCGGTGATCTTCGCATCGCGGAAATAACGCTCGACAGGCAGTTCCTTGCTATAGCCCATGCCGCCGTGAATCTGCACAGCCTGATGCGTCACGTACATGGCGGTTTCAGAGGCGAAAAGTTTTGCCATCGAAGCTTCGAGTGAGAAACGGCTACCATCCTTTTTCGAGCGCTCCTTGGCAAGCGCGGCGTTATAAATCAACAAACGAGAGGCTTCGATGCGCGTCTTCATATCGGCGATTTTGAATCCCGTTCCCTGAAATGCCCCAATCGGTTGACCAAACGCTTCACGCGTGACCGCGTACTGGCGCGCCGCTTCGTAAGCCGCTTCCGCGATCCCAAGCGCCTGTGCGGCGATTCCGATGCGTCCCGCATCGAGAACGGTCATGGCAATCTTGAAACCCTCCCCCTCCTCACCGAGACGGTTCTCGACCGGCACGCGGCAATTTTCGAAAATCAATTCACTCGTAGCGGAGGCGCGAATACCAAGTTTGGGTTCCTTCTTGCCACGGATGAGGCCAGGCGTATTTCCTTCCACCAAAAATGCAGTAATGCCTTTGTGCTTTTTCTCCGGATCAGTCATCATAAAGACGACGAAATAATCCGCCACTGGTCCGCTCGTGACCCAGGATTTGCGTCCGTTCAAAACATAATAATCACCTTCACGCGTGGCGCGCGAGCGCATCGTCCCTGCGTCCGAGCCGGACTGCGGTTCGGTGAGCGAGTACGCGCCGATGGCTTTACCCGAAGCAACAGGAGTGATGAATTTCTTCTTTTGTTCTTCAGTTCCAAACTTCAAAATCCCATAGCAATACAGCGAATTGTTGACAGACATAATGACGCCATGCGAAGCATCGGCTTTGGAAATTTCCTCGAGGGCAAGGACATAAGCAAGCGTATCCATGCCGGCACCGCCATATTCTTCAGGGACTTCGATGCCCATGAATCCCATTTCGCCCATTTTCATAATGGTCTTGTAAGGAAACTCGCCGCTCTCATCGAATTCGGCGGCAATTGGCACAATCTCCTTCTGAGCAAACTCGCGAGCGGCGTCACGTATCATTTTGTGTTCTTCACTCAAAGGGTAAATAGGAAGATCGGTCATTTAAGTTCCTCCAGTTGTGATGAGGGGATTATACCAAGTGGGAGGGGTGAAGGGGTGAGGGAGAGCGCTACTACCTCAAAACCTTTATCCCGAATTCACGTTCTGTTCCAGACATGGACAAAGGAATTTGTCGTCGGCTTTGCTTTTCGCCCTCATCCCTCCCCCTCCTGATGGGCGCGCGGGCGGAGATGAGGGCAGGAAGCAGGTACAATAATTTCGCATATATCTTGATAAAATCTGCTGTAATTCCATTCAGGAGGTCATTTATGAAATATCTGCCATCCAGTGAAGAGCGGATTTGGGCTATCTTGGCACACCTTTCCGCCATTGCGGCAGGTATGGGAATACCTCTGCCGATCATCGCCTGGGCAGAAAAGCGCCGCAAATCGAATTATGTCGCTTTTCAATGCTTGCAGGCGCTGGGGTATCAGTCGCTGGGATATACAATCTGGTTCTTCATATACTTTCTGGTCATGTGCCTACTTTTGATCGCACTTATGATTATGCTGAGAGTCACAAGTGAAAGCCCCCGTAGCGCGGACACTCTGCTAGGAATCTGGATGGGAATATTCTTCTTCACCCTTTTTACTTTTCTCGGCATTTACTTTATTTCGCCGATCATCGCGGCGATTGCCTGTGGGCTGGGCAAAGACTTCCGCTACCCTATCATGGGAAATCGGTTGGCGCGCTATCTGGGCTATGATCCATCGAAAACAGCGGAGGAAGTGGGATTGATCGAAGACCATGAAGAGCGCTGGGTCGCGGCGATGGGGCATTTCAGTATCATCATCCTATTGTATGGGATGCTTGCACCGCTCACAGCATGGATCATACGCGGCAAACACAGTCCCTTTCTGAAATTGCAATCCATACAGACTCTCATTTATCAAGCCAGCGCGAACCTCCTCTATTTTGGCTCCGCCTTCTCGTTTTTTTTCGGCATGATCGTTCTGTTCATTGCCTCCATTTCAGGCAGAGGCGCCGCTTTCGATTCATCCCAGGAAATGATCGCTCTGGGGATTTTTATGTTCTTTACCCTTCTTGGTTTATTCCTCATATTGCTGATGCCTTTGATGCACATAGGAGGTCAATGGGCAGGGTATCGCACGCTCAAAGGTGACGATTATTGTTACCCATTGATTGGGAAGATCGTCGAGAAAAGAATCTCCACATCGCTGAAGACGGAAGCAAAGGAAGCCACCTCATGAAAATTCTGATTGCCGCAGATATGGAAGGCGTCACTGGCGTGACCACATGGGAGCAGGTAACGCCCGGACATGCGGAATACATGCGCTTTCGCAAGTTGATGACGCAGGATGTCAACGCCGCCATACGCGGGGTTATCGAAGCGGGCGCGGATGAAGTGCTCGTGACGGATGGACATTGGAACGGATCGAATCTCCTCATCGAGGAACTTGACCCACGCGCAAAGTTAAATACAGGTTCCCCTTCTCCCCTTTCGATGATGCAAGGAATGGATGAAAGCGTGGATGGCGTGTGCTTCATCGGTTATCACGCGCGCAATGGAACGCCCAATGCTGTACTCGATCACACCTGGTCATCCAAGACAGTTGCCAACGTTTGGCTGAATGGACTCTTGACAGGAGAATACGGATTGAACGCCGCCGTTGCGGGTCATTTTGGCGCGCCGGTGATCATGGTCTCTGGCGATCAAACCGCCTGCGCGCAAATTGCCGAATTATTGGGTGATGTGGAAATGGCTGTGGTGAAGCGGGCTACCGGGCGCTTTTCAGCCGAGTGTTTTCCTCCCCAGGTCACGCAGGAGTTGATCTTCATGTCTGCCGCGCGCGCAGTAGAACGGCTTTTGGAAGGAGACGCCCCTGATTTGTTTATTTTGGATACACCGATTCAAGTGACGGTGGAATTCTTTACTTCCGATATGGCGGAACGCGCGGCGCGCATGCCGTTTACGCAGCGCGAAGGGTTGAAGGTCTCTTTTGTGGCGGAGGAGATGATCGCAGCATATAACGGTTTCCGCGCCCTGGTGGGATTGGCGTCGGGATAGTCAATGCACCTTTAACGGAAGCAGGCCGGTTCTGAGTCCGAAGCGAAGGGGGGCAAATCTTGTACGTACAAAAGAAAAGTGTCCATATCGGCAATCTTCGATTGACGCCGCGCCTCACAGGTTTATATAATTTGCTTCACCGCATCGAATGAGGGGGTTGGGTGTATCCTTATATAAACCGAAAGGAGGTGGCCGCCTTCACGAATTTCAGTCGCTTTTTTTGATGTTCGACTAAAATCCCAAAGGAGAGTGTATGAAATCCAAGTGGTTCCTGACTTTCAGTTTGCTTATTGTCTTGAGCATGTTGCTTTCGGCATGTGGAGGGGCAGCAGGCGGAGGGGGCGAAACGACCAAAGGACCTCTGCAATCGGTGGGACCGGGAGAAGGCGCGCTTTCGATTGTCGCTTGGGCTGGTTACATCGAACGCGGCGAGACAGACCCGAATTATGACTGGGTGACACAGTTTGAAGCAGAGACCGGCTGCATGATAAGTGTGAAGACCGCGGCGACCTCCGACGAAATGGTTGCCTTGATGAACGAGGGCGGGTTTGACCTGGTGACTGCTTCGGGCGATGCCTCGAATCGCTTGATTGCCGCCAAGCGCGTGCAAGAGATCAACATTGATTTGATCCCCAGTTACAGCAAAATTGATCCGCGCTTGCAAAATGCTCCCTGGCACACCGTAGATACGGATGGCGACGGGAAGGCAGAACATTATGGCGTGCCGTATTCCTCTGGCCAGAACATTTTGATGTATCGAACAGACGTCTTTGGCGATCAACCACCTACGAGTTGGAACGTGGTGTTCGAGGAAATGACCCTGCCGGACGGCAAATCTAACAAGGGGCGCATTCAGGCTTACGACGGTCCCATTTACGTTGCGGACGCCGCCTTATACCTGATGTACCATCGTCCCGAACTCGGCATCAAGAATCCCTACGCGCTAACCCGCGATCAATTCAATGCCGCCATTGATCTCTTGCGCCAGCAACGTACTCTGATCAACCGCTACTGGCATGATGCGTTCGTTCAAATGGACGATTTCATGAACGAAGGCGTAGTGGCTTCAAGTTCCTGGCCTTTCCAGGCGAATCTGCTGAAGGCACAGGGTGCGCCGATTGACAAGGTCGTTCCCATCGAAGGTGCAACTGGGTGGGCGGATACCACCATGCTACATGTGGATGCAGAGCATCCCAATTGCGCTTACAAGTGGATGGAATGGTCGCTCAACCCCAAAGTGCAGGGTGATCTGGCGGCGTGGTTCCAGAATATCCCTGTCCGTCTTGATGCCTGTGAAGGCAACGAATTGCTGGGACCTGATGGCTGCGTGAACAACGGCCTGAATGACTTCGATAAAATCTGGTGGTGGCGCACACCGACCACCGACTGCGGCGATGGCCGTATGGAATGTGTCCCCTATCATGAATGGGTGACTAACTACGTCGCTGTTATCGGTGGACGATAAGTCCGATTCTCTGCGCAGCATCAGGCGGGGGGATTCTCTCGCCTGATGCTCGTTTATACAGCAACGAGGCAAATCCTTACTCAGAGTTTTTCAAACACAATGAACAATCATACAACGCTGGCTGTACAATTCGAAAAAGTATGTCGTTATTTTGGGGAGGTGAAGGCAGTGGATCAAGCCGATCTCGAAATTCGAGACGGCGAGTTCTTTTCCATGCTGGGACCTTCAGGTTCGGGTAAGACGACCTGCCTGCGCATGATTGCGGGCTTCGATAGACCGACCTCTGGGCGAATATTTTTATATGGGCAGGAGGTATCCAATCTTCCGCCCTACGAACGCAACGTTAATACGGTCTTTCAGGATTATGCCCTGTTCCCACACATGAATGTAGCGGACAACATCGCTTATGGCTTGATGGTCAAGGGTGTACCAAAAGCCGAACGCATGAGGCGCGTGGAGGAGATGCTTGATCTTGTTCAACTTTCGGGATTTGCCGGACGCAAACCCTCTCAACTCTCCGGTGGACAGCGTCAACGCGTCGCGCTCGCCCGCGCTCTGATCAATCACCCCAAAGTGCTCCTCCTCGATGAGCCACTCGGCGCGCTCGACTTGAAACTGCGGCAGCAAATGCAGGTGGAACTCAAAGCGATTCAAAAGCGCGTCGGTATCACCTTTATCTTCGTTACGCACGATCAAGAAGAAGCCCTGACGATGAGCGACCGCATTGCCCTCTTCAATCAGGGCAAGATCGAACAGATCGGCTCGCCTGCAGAAATCTACGAACATCCGGCCACGGCTTTCGTGGCTGGCTTTGTGGGGACCTCGAATCTCGTCAGCGGAGAGGTGGCAAAACGCATCACCGGCAGAGAGATCACCTTTTCCATCCGCCCAGAAAAAATTCATATGTCTGGCATCGGCGAAAATGTCCCCTCGGACAGTTACTCCACCGATGGAGTGGTGCGCGATGTGGTGTATCTCGGCTTGTACACGCGCTATCTCGTGGAAATGGATGGTGGTGGTGATTTGGTGGTCGTCGAACAAAACTTGAAGACCACGTCTATGGATGTGTTGAAGATCAAGGGGCAGCGCGTGCGCTTGCATTGGAAGAAAGAACACGTCCGCGAAATCGGAGGATAGCCATGCTCCAGCGTATCTCCACGTATTTATATCTGCGTCCCCGTTTGGTTCTCTGGCTCATGCTAGGGCCGCCGCTAGCGTATATGTTCGTGGTGTATCTGGGTTCCCTTGCCAGTTTGTTGATCAATAGTTTCTTTTATTTGGAGGAGTTCACGGGTTTGGTCGTGCGCGAGTTTACCTTGCGCACTTATGCCCTGACGCTTCACCCGGCAAACCGTGAAATCTTCGTGCGCACCACTATTATGGCCGCCGCCGTGACAGTGGCAGACGCGCTGATCGCCTTTCCCCTTGCCTATTACATCGCCAAATTCGCTTCGCCGCGCGTGAAAACCTGGCTCATCATCGCCGTCACGATTCCGCTCTGGTCGAGTTATCTCGTGCGCGTCTATGCGTGGAAACTGATTCTCGCGAAAGAGGGGATTCTCTCCTGGTTTATCAACCTTCTCCATCTCGATGGGGTCTTGAACTGGCTACTGAGTTTCGAGGGGATCGGCGGTTCCTCCCTTGCGCTTTCGCCGATAGGCATGTTCATTGTGTTCGTTTACATCTGGCTTCCCTACATGATTATCCCCATTCAAACCGCGCTAGAGCGCGTGCCAGATTCGCTCCTTGAAGCCTCCAGCGATCTGGGAGCGAAGCCTTTGCAAACTTTCCGAACGGTGATTCTGCCGCTGGCATTTCCCGGCGTGGTAGCAGGCTCCATCTTTACCTTTTCACTGACCTTGGGCGACTTCATCATTCCGCTCAGCCTCGGCAACTCGAAATTCTTTATCGGTCAGGCAGTGTATTCCTATCAAGGTACCGGTGGGAATATTCCGCTTGCCGCGGCGATGACCATGGGCCCCGTCCTCATCATGATCGTTTATCTTCTTATCGCCAAGAGACTAGGAGCGTTCGATGCCCTCTAAACCCTATTCCGGTCCAAAAGCCCCTTGGGGTTTGAAACTCGCGGCGCTGGGAGCGTTGCTGTTTTTGCATGTGCCTATCTGGATCATCTTTCTTTACACACTCACGCCCGACGAAACGACATACACTTTTCCCTTGCCAGGCATCACGTTCAAATGGTTTGGCATCGCCCTCCAGCGTGCTGACCTGTGGCGTGCGCTTACGCTTTCGCTTCAGGTAGCCGCAGTCGCAACCCTCATTTCGCTCGTTCTGGGAACGCTCGCCGCAGCCGCTGTTTACCGCAGCAACTTTTTCGGCAAGGAGGCAGTGTCATTCCTGCTTGTGCTACCCATTGCCCTGCCCGGCATTGTAACAGGCATTGCACTACGTTCTGCCATCGGCACGCTTGATATTCCGTTTTCCTTCTGGACGATTGTCATCGGTCATGCCACGTTCTGCATCGTGGTCGTTTACAACAACGTTTTGGCGCGCTTCCGAAGAATGCAAGGATCGCTGATCGAAGCCTCGATGGATCTGGGCGCCAATTCATTCCAAACCTTTCGCTACGTCGTCTTCCCTAATATCGCCACGGCCCTGCTCGCTGGTGGCATGTTGGCGTTTGCACTCTCGTTCGATGAAGTGATCGTAACAACTTTTACTGCGGGTCAGCAGACTACACTGCCCATCTGGATTTTCAGTCAATTGACGCGTCCACGTGACCGACCTGTGACGAACGTTGTGGCGATGTTCGTCATGCTCATCACCTTCCTGCCCATTCTCTTCGCGCAAAAACTTTCCGCACAAAGCGCGGGTATGGAAGAGGAGACAAAGTAGAAAACCACAGCAACCTGCAAAGCGGACATCTGCCAAGGCGGAGTGAACGTCTATCGAAACGGAATCAACTTCCGGCTTGGAGCGAAGCGCCCTCCTCACTGCTCCGCTTCGTCAAAAATTCCACCCTCAAAAAGATTGACAGCACAGCAATACCCGTTACAATTGCGCTTAACTCTCAAAAGGAGAATCCTATCGAACGCATTGCACGAGTGTAATGAAAAACGACTTGTGCCCTCCGCATGAAATACGCCAAGAGTGAAATCTGGCTTCCGCCGCCCATCAACTGAGACTTGGTGAGGCGGCGGGAATGCTTAAGGCAAATACAGTCAACACAGTGGTTAAGAGCTGTTGTGGCTGACTGTTTTTGTTTTTTGGTTTCTCACTTTGGCGCACTGCCAAAGATATTCAAGGCGCATGCCTGCAAAGAAAGGAAAAAAAATGGTTGGTCAATATTACTCTTACTTGAATCCGAAATGTGTTTCGGGAGCATTTGAAGAGAAAGGCGGATGCGGTGTGTTTGCCCGCGAGCCGATCAAGAAAGGCGAGTTGATCTGCCTGTGGGGTGGGCGCATCGTAGCCGAAGAGGAACTCGACCCCAATATGGAGTTCTTCACACAGCGCATTCTTCAAATCGAAGAGGGCTTCTATCTCGAAGCGCCGCTACCCCTTGAGCCGACCGATTGCTTCAATCATTCCTGCGATCCCAATGCCGGGTTTACGGGGCAAATCGGTCTGATTGCCATGCGCGATATCGAGCCGGGAGAAGAGATCACGTTCGATTACGCCATGTGTGACGGCTCGCCTTATGATGAATTCGATTGTTATTGCGGCAGTCCCAATTGCCGCAGGCGCGTGCGCGGCACCGATTGGATGCGCCCGGAACTCTGGGAAAAATACAACGGCTACTTTACGCCCTATCTTGCCAGACGCATCGAAGCGCTCAAAGCCAAAACGCGCATGCCCGCCTGATGCCGCAAAACCAAACAACAAGGTCCATGGATTGCACGGTACAATTGTGCAATCCATTCCATGTTTAAATCCTTTGCGCTTCGCATTTACGTGATCGCTCTTGTCCTTCGTTTGATTCCTGTTCTTCTTTCACGCAATTTGGGAATCGGACTCGACGACATGTTTCAATACGACATGCTGGCGCGCAGTCTGGCATCGGGAAATGGATTCCGCTGGTACGCGCAAGAGGACCTTTCCCTGTTCGCTTCATTCGTGGACTTCGACCTGTCTGCCGTTAAAGAATATGATCCCCGCCTTGGCATTCCCACCTCCTTCCGTGCGCCGCTTTATCCGCTTTTTCTCGCTGTTGTTTATTTCATCAATGGAATGGACTTTTCGCGCTTCCTCGCGGCGCGTCTGGCACAAGCGATCCTTTTGGGAGCGCCGCTCGCACCACTGACGTATTGGACAGCGAAACGCCTTTTCCCTCTTTCCTCATTCAATGGCAATGAAAGTGGGACATGTCAAGAAAAAGTTGCACGTATTGCCTCATGGATCATCGCCACATATCCTATCCTCCTTCTCTATCCACTTGGGCTTGGAACCGAAAATCTCTTCTTCGTCCTCCTCCTCGCTTCTTTTCTATCTCTTCTTTCCTTGATGGAAAAACCCACCGCTTTCCGCTTTCTATTTTCAGGCGCATTGCTTGCCCTCACCGCCCTCACGCGCTCGGTCATTCTCCCCTTTGTCTTTGGGGCTTTCTGCCTTCTGTTCTATCTCCATCGCCAACGTGCGCTTTTGTTTGCGCTTTCCTTTCTGCTTATCGTCACTCCCTGGATCGTGCGGAACTCCATCCTGCACGGCAAACTGACCGGCATCGAAACATCCCTGGGATACAACTTGTATCTGGGTTATCACCCAAAAGGAAATGGATCGTTTGTCTTCGGTCCCTCTCTGGATTTGCTGACCATTCTTGACGACGCTGAACGTGACCGCCTCGGCACACAAAAGGCAATCGAGTTCATCCGCGCGCAGCCCGAACGTTTCATCCCTCTCGCGGTCAACCGTCTCGGATTCTTCTTTGGGTTAGAGAAGCGCGTGCTGATGTACTTCTACTCGAACAACCTGCTTGGTTACATTCCTCTTCCCTTACTTCTGACCATTTCCGCAATCCTGCTCTTACCGTTTGTCGTCATCTCTCTTTCTGCGGCATTGGGCTTATCCTTCCTCCGCTGGAATCCGCAAACTGCTCTGCTCGTCATTTTGCTGATCTGCTACATACTGCCACATGTATTCATCCTCTCGGAGGATCGTTTTCACCTCGCGCTTGTGCCTTATCTTGCTATACTCGCGGCACGGGTTTGGGCTAGTGACTTCGGCGCGCTCTCTGCACGCTGGCATGAATCCCATCTCGGAAAAATCCTTGTGACTTTCTCCATCCTCTGCGCTTTCCTCCTCATCGCAAACTGGAGCTTCGAGTTCCTCCGCGATTGGGATAAAATTGCCCAGCTCCTCAGCCCTCACGGCAACCAGACATATTTCCCCTACTAATCACCCAATTCTCCCAATCACCAATTCTCCACTCACCAATCCTCCAACCACCAATCACCCACCCTCACACCCTCCATTCCACACACTTCCCTCCAACAATGATAAAAACCCTCCTCGGCGAAAAACTCAACTTTGACTGGAAAGTCGTCACCATCACCATTGTCTCCACACTTCTGCTGATGGTGGATCATTATCACAAATTGACAGAATACTATTACTGGGATCGGGTCATTTTGTATCTTGTCGTCCCGCTCTTCATCATCAGAGCCTTCTTTCGCGAAAAGCCGAGTGAATTTGGATTCACGTTTGGGGATTGGAAAGCGGGAATCCTGCTTACCATGGCCGGAATTCTCTTGATGGCTCCCATCATTTACTCTCTTGGACGCGATAACGCATCCATGCGAGCGTATTACAATAACCTGACCGTCGGATTACCCTGGACAACCTTCCTTGACCTCATCGGCTGGGAATTCATCTTCCGGGGATGGATCTTGTTTGGATACGCGCGCAAGTTCGGAAACGATGCGCTATGGCTGCAGGCGGTTCCCTTTGCCATTGCGCACATCGGCAAGCCCGAAGTCGAGACGCTTTCCACCATCTTCGGTGGCTTTGCCTTCGGCTGGATCGCCTATCGCACAAAATCCTTCGTATGGCCCTTCCTGATCCACTGGTTCATTGCTACGTTTATCATCATCGTCTCCGCCGGAATGATATGAGGAGGCATTTCAAGTCCCCCTCTCATCACCTGATCATCCCACCATCATGTCCTCCTTCACCCTTCGCCCCGCACGCGAAACGGATGCCCGCTCAATTAAAGACCTGATCCATCTTGTCGGGATCAACCCGATGGGTTTGGATTGGAAGCGTTTTGTCGTCGCGGTCAATGAACGAGATGAAATGATCGGATGCGGGCAGATCAAACCTCATGGCAAGGACCTCTTCGAACTTGCCTCCATTGCCGTGTACCCTGAGCATCGAGGGAAAGGCGTTGCACGCGCCATCATCGAACATCTTTTGAAAAACAGCCCGCGCCCCCTCTACTTGATGTGCGAATCCTCTCTCGGACCCCTGTACGAAAAATTCGGTTTCCGCGCCATTTCCTACGACGAAATGCCGCGCTATTTTCAACGCATCAGCAAATTGGCGGGGCTGGTCACTACCCTTGCACACAGAAACGAACGATTGCTGATCATGGAGTTGAAGTAAAATGATCCCTATGGATACGCTCAAGTCCATCCTCTACATGGTGTCAGGGATACTGTTTGGATTATTCATCGCAGCGGTTGTATGGGTGGTAGCGCGAAACCCTAGTGGCGAACCAGTGATACTGCGCCCCGCGCCTACCGAACGACCGATCATCGTTCACATCACTGGCGCAGTGCCGCGCCCCGGTGTCTATGCCCTGCCTCGGGGTGCACGAGTGCAGGATGCGATCTCTGCCGCGGGCGGCTTTCTGGCAGAAGCCGAGAAATCACAGATCAACCTTGCGCGTCTACTCGAAGACGGTGAACGGCTCGACATCCCCTACATCGAAGGTGCTTCACCCGTCATCGCCACGCCCGGCGAAGAAATCGTTCAAGCCACAAGTGACTTGATCAACATCAACACTGCCTCTCAAGCAGAATTGGAAACACTGCCCGGCATCGGTCCAACGACCGCTCAAAAGATCATCGAATATCGTGAACAAAATGGTCCATTCCTTTCCATTGAAGACATCATCAACGTTTCAGGGGTTGGACCCGGCACATTCGAGCGCATCAAAGATCTGATTACCGTGGGACCTTGATTACAGGTTATCCCTCTCCGTCGGAATAGACCATCTCCGCCCCTCTCTTGCCAGCAATTCATCTGCCTCGACTGGTCCCCATGAACCGGGCTCATAAAATGCGAGGGGTTGATTGTTCGCTTCCCACGCTTCGATGATCGGATCCATCAAACTCCAGGCAGTTTCCACCTCATCGGCGCGGGTGAAGAGTGAGGCATCACCCATGATCGCATCCAGCAAAAGGCGTTCGTAGGCTTCGGGGATGGCCGTCTTGCCAAAAGAATCGGCATAATGAAATTCCATATCCACCGAGCGCAACTCGGCAACAGTATCAGGCACTTTGGCTTCAAAGCGCCAATGGATCCCTTCATCTGGCTGCAAGAACAGCACCAGCATATTCGGTGTCAGCCTTCCGCTCTTTGTGGGGAACAGCAAGTGAGGCGGCTCTTTGAACTCGATAGTGATCTGTGAGAGTTTCTCTTTCAGCCGCTTGCCCGAACGCAGATAGAACGGCACACCCTGCCAACGCCAATTATCAATTTGCAGACGAACCGCCGCGTAAGTAGGCGTCATGGACTGAGGATTTACCCCTTCCTCTTCACGATACCCTTTATATTGCGCACGGACGGTTCGCCGCGCCACCTCTTCCTCCTTCAAAGGACGAATCGAACTCAACACCTTGACCTTTTCATTGCGCAAGGCATTTGCCTCGAAGGAGGCAGGCGGCTCCATGGCGACCAACGTCATAAGTTGCAAAAGATGATTTTGGAACATATCGCGCACCACGCCAACACTGTCATAAAAGCGCGCTCGATGTTCCACGCCGACTTGTTCCGCAACGGTAATTTCGACATGGTCAATATAATTTCGATTCCATAGCGGCTCAAAGATTGTGTTGGCAAAGCGTGTCACCAGAATATTCTGAACGGTCTCCTTGCCCAGATAATGGTCAATCCGATAAATTTGCTTTTCGCTCAACGTTTTGTGAATCTGCTGATTCAGGCTGCGCGCTGATTCGAGATCCGTACCAAAGGGTTTCTCGATCACCACGCGCCGCCAGCCGTTGTATTCGGTCAATTGATCGGTCAAACCGAGCAAATCAATGATATTGGGAAAGACGCCGGGTGGAGTTGCCATATAGTAAATGCGATTACCCGATCCAATCTCCCATTCCTTGAGAAACGCGCCAAGCCTTTTGAAGTCCGCCAGGTCAGTGTAGCGCCCCTGCAGATAAACCAGGTTCGGCGCGAATGTATCCCATTCTCCCTGCTTAAACTCGAACGAAGCAAATTTCTTCACGCCCTCCTCGAGATGCGCGCGAAATTGATCATCCGTAAATGCCGTATTGCCATACCCCACAACACGGAACTGTTTCGGCATACGCCCCTTGCGATACAAATTAAACAGCGATGGCACAAGTTTTCGCTGCGTCAAATCGCCGGAGGCACCGAAGATAATGATGGAAACGGGCAGGTCATTGATCATATTCACCATGCAATTGCCGTCCCGTCTAAAACCGTCACTCTGTCCTCTTCACCGCATGACCACCAAATTGATTGCGCAAAGCCGCCAACAGGCGCGCTGCGTAATTCTCCTCATCGCGGCTGACAAAACGCATCTGCAACGCCAGGGTAATCACAGGCGCAGGCACATCGAGATCAATCGCTTCAAACACCGTCCACCGACCTTCGCCCGAATCGGCTACCCAAGGTTTGATGCTCGAAAGTTGGGCGTCCTCATCCAATGCGCGTGCCGCCAGATCCAACAACCATGAGCGCACCACACTCCCATGCTGCCAGATGTGCGCTACCTGTGCGAGATCGAGACCAAACTCCTTTTTCGCCTTCAGGATGCTGAAACCTTCCGCAAAAGCCTGCATCATTCCATATTCGATACCGTTATGCACCATCTTGACAAAATGCCCCGCGCCATGCGGACCGACACGCCCCCAACCTCGATCCGCGGCAGGAGCCAGAGTCTCGAAGATCGGGCGCATCCTTTCCACGACCTCGGGCTTGCCTCCGATCATCAGGCTGTATCCTTCGCTCAAGCCCCAAATCCCCCCGCTCGTGCCGCAATCCAAAAACTCAATCCCTTTCGGTTCAAGCATTGCCGCGTGACGAACCGAGTCCTGGTAATTTGAGTTTCCGCCATCAACGATAATGTCACCTTTATCCAGCAAATTCGACAATTTCTCGATGGTCTCATCCGTCGTCTGCCCGGCTGGCACCATCACCCACACAATGCGCGGCACGTTGAGTTTGCTCACTGCTTCTTCCAGCGAATATGCCCCCTCGATGCCGAGTTTTTTCGCTTCCTCCACTGTGGCGGCTGTACGCGCATACCCAACTACGCGATGTCCGCCGCGTACGAGACGGGTCGCCATGTTCATCCCCATCTTTCCCAAGCCGATCATTGCAAGTTCCATTGTCTACTCCTTGAAATTTCATAGCCGCAAAGAACGCCGCATGTTCGTCGTAAAGATTTCTTCTGGCTTTGTTGCGAAGAGTAGATAGAGACGCTCATCCCTGCTTTCCCTTCTTACGACAAGTGACGCGCGGCGTCTGCATCCACAAGCCAGATCAATTTGCCATCATGCGGATTGATTCTTTGGGCGGGATAACGTTCGGGATTATATCTGCCGCGCAAGACTTCTGCCAACACCACAGACTTCTTTTCACCGGTCACCATAAAGACGACCATGCGCGCCTGATTGAACACAAGAGGCGTCAGCGTGACGCGATGCGCAGGGCGATTCTCATAGTGCGCAATCACCGGCAAAGTCGGCCCCGCCGCATTCACAGGTGAACCGGGAAAGAGGGAGGCAGTATGTCCATCCTCTCCCATGCCAAGGTAGACAAGGTCAAAACGCGGCACGTCGAGCGGAGGGGAGGAGAATCCCTTCAAAGTGAGAGCATAGTCTCTCGAAGCCTCAGCAGGCTCAAGTTCGCCTTTGATGCGATGAATGTTCGCCTCAGGTATGGAAACACGGCTCAGCATCACCTCATGTGCTTGAGCATAATTGCTCGCGGGATCATTTGGCGGGACACAGCGCTCATCACCCCAGAAGACGTGCGTCTTGCTCCAATTGATTCGATGACGATACTCGGTGGCAAGCGCTTGAAAAAACTTCAACGGCGTACTGCCACCGTTCAGCGCGACCAGAAAGCGACCTCGTTCGGCAATGGCTTGGGCGGCTTGCTGAACGAATATCTCTGCCGCCTCACGACTAAGGGTATCCACATCCTTGAAGATGCGAAGTTCGGATTTCATACCCGCGCCCACGCCATGTGTTGCGTAAGAGTACGCCGCGCCGCCGCCTCAATTTCTGCCAAGGGATTCAGGGAGTTGATTTCTGAAACCATTTCACCAAAGGTCACGCGCGGGGCAAGGTCAAAAATATCTCTGCCGCTCAGGATTTGGCGCGCGAGTTGATAGAGAAAGGCAAGGCGCTGCCGGTCGGGCCTGGCTTTGCGGAACCAGGTGATGGGATGACGCATGGCAAATTGCGAGATTACTCCACCCGTCATAGTGATGAGTATCTGCAAGCCTGGGACATGCTGTGTGAAGATTTCGAGGCTGCGCGACCAGAGATGGAATTCACCGTCGGGATGCGGCATGAAATCGGGATCGGCTTCGATGCTCCCACGCGGGAAGATGAGCAGTGCACCGCCACGCTTCAAGTGGCGGATAGATTCGCGCACAGTTCTCATGCGCCCCATTGGATCTTTTTCCGGCGCGAAGATGGCACGTTCACTGATGTGAGGAAGCCGTTGAAAAAACGGAATATCGCCAATGATGATCTTGTAATCGGGTCGCGACACATAAGCGGAAATGACGATCGAATCCACAGAGCCGGGGTGGTTGGAGGCAATGAGGAGGGGGCCACTTGCCGGGATGTTTTCTGTGCCGCGTGCGGCGTGCGATTTGACGAAGCGAGGCAGAAGCCAGTGCGCGCCCGCGCTCAAGCCACCTTTGGCAACGATGTGATCCAGTTCTATGCCAAGTTCTGCCGCCGCTCGTGCGGCTTTCCCAAAGATGCGGCGAATCAGGGCGCTTGCACGACTCGTTGGTGGGAGCGCAAAGGCTTTGGTCAACTCGAAGAGGATGGATTCAGTGAGGGATTGAATATCAAGGCGCGTCATATTTTCACTGTATGGAAAAATTGAATGTATGGTTGCTCTGTTGCAAATATCCCCGGGTTGGGGTGAGGGAAAGCGGGGATAAGCACTCAGGTCTATTACCTTCGCAACAGAGCAATTATTGTAACTACCAGCCACTTTCTCCACTGCCAATTTGAAAGGTCTTGCTCTCACTCCTTCTCCTCTAGGGTGAGGCGAGGAACAAAGCGAACATCAGGTAGTCTTTGCGACAAGGGATTTTTGGAACAAAAACCACGCGGAGGGTCTGCCGCGTTTATCGAATCCGTCATGGCGCGAGAGGAGAACGAATCGGGATGAGATAAGGCTAAGGTCCGCCTCGACAAGCCCAGGCGGCGCGTGATGCGGGGCCGGTCGGAAGAATCCATACAGGAGCCAGAATCCGTTCGGGACCAGGACGCGCTCCAGTTGATGCAGATATTTAGGCTTATCCTTTTGCGAGAGGCTGTGAAAACATCCAATATCGAGAGCGAGGTCAAAGGGGCCGGTAATCCCATCGAGTTTGGTTACATCGCCAACATACAGGTTGGCGTGAATCCCCGCGCGGCGAATCTTGTTTTTTGCCAGGCGAATGGCGTGCGGCGCAAAATCCACACCGGTGACCTGCCAGCCTGCGCGCGCCAGCGTCACGAGGTTCGTGCCGGTCCCACAGCCGAGGTCAATGGCGCGACCGGGCTTGTGGGTCTGAATGAATTCGAGCAGTTCAGGGGGAGAAATGCCGCTGTCCCAAGGCGGTTTGCCAAAATACCAAAGATTGAAAACCAGACGGCGAAGCATAGCGAGGAGGAATGCTGGATGAAAGGAAATGTTGCTTTCAAGCGAAGAAAGCGCCGCTTTGACAATTCAAATGAGTTCTTTTACAATCATGCGGCTGGCTTCATATCCTCAATGATAGGAAGGGCTTTGTCCGATGAAAGAGTATACCACCGAGTTTATCCGCAACGTTGCGCTGGTCTCGCACGGAGGCGCGGGGAAAACCATGCTTGCGGAGGCATTCTTGCATGCGACAGGGGCAACGACGAGGCTGGGAAAGGTCGAGGATGGGACAACCACATCGGATTATGACGAAGAAGAGATCCGCAGAAAGATTTCGATTTACGCGAGCGTGATCCCCATCGAGCATCGCGATCATAAGATCAATATCATTGACGCGCCGGGTTACACTGATTTTGTGGGCGAGGCCATCTCTGCCCTGAGTGTGGCTGACGGCGCGATTATTTTAGTGGACGCGGTAGCGGGTTTGGAGGTAGGTACGGAACTGGCTTGGCGTTATGCAGATCAATTCAACCTGCCGCGCTTTTTCGTGATCAATAAGATGGATCGCGATAATGCCGACTTCGAGAAAACGTACGCAGCGCTCGAAGAGTTCGCGCGCTCGCACGGCAAACGCACAATCAAAGTCCATTTGCCCATCGGAGAAAAACAAACTTTCAAAGGCGTGGTGGATATTATCGGCATGAAAGCGTACATGGGGGATGGTAAGACCACTGCAGAGATTCCGGCAGAACTGAAGGAAGCGGCGGAAGCGGCGCACTTTCAACTTGTGGAAGCCGCCGCAGAAGGCGAAGATGAGTTGATGGAGAAATATCTCGAAAGCGGTTCGCTCTCCGACGAGGAAATGGTGCGCGGCTTAAAGGACGTGGTCCACGCCGGAACTTTCATCCCGGTCTTTTGCGCGGCCGGCGCGCGCGAGATTGGCGCGATTGCTCTGCTCAACGACATTATTGATCTGATGCCCTCCCCCCTGCAAGCGCCTGTGCGCGTAGCACAAGGCAAGGACGGTGAAGAAAAGTTGAGCGCATCGGATGCGGGCCCCCTGGCAGCGTATGTGTGGAAGACAACAGCCGATCCATACGTAGGCAAGATGTCTTACTTCCGCGTGTTCTCCGGCGTCATTCAGGCAGACATGCACGTATGGAATCAAAACAAAGGCGCGGAGGAACGCATGGCTGGTCTGCATTTTCAACGCGGCAAGGAACAAATTCCCACCAAGATTGTGCATGCCGGCGATATTGCTGCCGTTTCCAAATTGACCGTCACAGCAACAGGCGACACCTTCTGTGACAAGGGGCATCCGCTGACACTCGAAAAACCGAAATTCCCCGCCGCGCTCTATCGCGTGGCTGTCACCCCGAAGACACAAGCCGACGCGGCCAAGATCTCGCCCACCCTCACCAAACTGTGCGAAGAGGACATGACCCTCACCTGGTACAACGACCCAATCACCCATGAGACCGTATTGCAGGGCATGGGCGACCAGCACATTGACGTTGCCATTCACCGCGCGCAAACCAAATTTCAAGTAGGCTTGAACATCCACGAACCGAAGATACCCTATCGTGAAGGAATCACGCGCAAAGCCAGTGCGCAGTATCGTCACAAGAAACAAACGGGCGGCGCGGGTCAATTTGGCGAAGTGCATTTGCGCATCGAACCACTTCCCGACGCGGAGTTTGAGTTCGGCGATGAACTCGTCGGTATGAACCTCTCCCGTTCCTATCTGCCTTCGATCGAAAAGGGAATCCGAAATGCCATGGAGCGCGGCGTCTTCGCCGGCTACCCCATGAGCAATGTAAAAGTGATCGTGTACGATGGCAAGGAACATGAGGTGGATTCAAAACCAGTCGCGTTCGAAATTGCCGGACGCGAGGCATTCAAACTCGCCGTGCAGGATGCAGGTCCCGTCCTGTTCGAACCGATCATGAACGTACGCGTCGTGGTGCCGGAAGCGAACATGGGCGACGTGATGAGTGACCTCAACAGCCGCCGCGGACGCGTGCAGGGTACGGAAAGCGAACATGGCAACGCGGTTATTCTGGCGCAGGTGCCACTGGCGGAAATGACGCGCTATACCACACAACTGCGTTCCCTCACAGGCGGGCGCGGCTACTTTACGATGGAATTCGATCACTATGACATTGTCCCTGCACACATCGCCGCGCCGATCATCGAAGCACACAAGAAGGAAATGGAGGGAAAGAAGGAAGAGTAGCACGACGTGCAAAAGTGACCGAGAGAGGCTTTCCGAAATGGAAAGCCTCTTTTTGTTCGGAAACTGCTCTGTCGCAAACAGCGCACATGGTCGCATCCATTTGCCATTTCATCGCGAGACGCACAGCCCGCCAATGTCATCAAAACCTTTAGATTTGGAAATTGCTGCAATTTTGATGATATGATGGTCATCCACTGGTACAATATCAATCATATCGTTCCCCGAAAGGAGACCGCCTCCATGAGAAAAATCATCGGTCCCGATGTCAGTTTCTATCAGGATGATCCCAACACGCCAAAAGGAATTGACTTTGTTCGTATGCGGCAAGTCGCGGACTTTGTCATCATA
The DNA here is from genome assembly GCA_035574015.1 of Anaerolineales bacterium. Lineage (GTDB taxonomy): Bacteria > Chloroflexota > Anaerolineae > Anaerolineales > Villigracilaceae > Defluviilinea. The sequence continues at coordinate 4,672 of DATLZK010000025.1, read as the reverse complement.
CGAGCCGGACAAAACCTCTGGGAGGATCGGGATTTCAAAGTCAACTGGCGCCGCGCAAAAGAAGCAGGTTTACCGCGCGGTTCCTACTGGTTCTACGATAGCCGCGCTGACCCAAAACAACAAGCAGAATTGTGGGTCAGCCTCCTCGATGGAGATTTCGGCGAACTTCCCCTTTTTCTCGATTTGGAAGAAGCCTACGGCGGAGACTTCAGAGGATGGACCTACTGGAGGCAATGTCTCGAACGCCTCAAAGAGTTGGTGGGTTCTAAAGAAATTGGAATCTACACAGCCTACTTTTACTGGGTGAACAATGCCCCCTCGCAACCGACCGAACTAGAATACTTTCATCGTTATCCGCTATGGATCGCAAATTACGGTGTCAGCCAGCCGCTCGTTCCCAAGCCCTGGAACAGTGACGAATGGCTCTTCTGGCAATTCACGGCGATGGGCGATGGCTTGGCATATGGCGTGGAAAGCAGCGAAATTGATTTGAACTATTTCAACGGTGATGCCGAAGCCTTTGCGCGGCGTTTCAACGTTCCTGTTCCTGATGATCGTCCCCCGCCAGATCCCACCGGAAAAAAATACGTGGTGAACGCCGGCGCGTTATACGTCCGCGAGGGACCCGGCACGAATTTCAAACCCATAGGTTATCTACAGCGCAACGACATCGTCGAAGCATTTGCGGCAAGCGCAGATGGAAAATGGCTACAAGTCCGCCGCGAGAGGGATGGGCTGATGGGATGGTGTTCGATCACCTATCTCGTACGCCTGGAAGCGCCTCCTCCGCCTCCGCCACCACCACCCGATGATGGAACAGGCGGCGCGCGCTATCGCGTCACGGCCGGGACGTTATATGTCCGCGAGGGACCCGGAACGACGTTCAAGGCCGTGGGGCTCTTCTACAGGGACGATATTGTCGAGGAATTGGAATCAGGCACGAGCGGGGAATGGAAGCGGGTTCGCCGCATCACCGATCAATTGACGGGCTGGTGCCGCGCCAATTATCTCCTCCGCCTCACCACACCTCCCCCTCCACCGGATGAACCGCCCTCTGAAAACAAATATAAAGTGACGGCAGCGCGATTGCACGTGCGCGAAGGACCGGGGACGAATTTCAGATCACTTGGCTACATTCAACAGAATGAGATTGTGGAGGCGCTGGAAACGAACGCGGACAGAACGTGGATTCGCATCCGCCGCAGCGATGGGTTGATCGGATGGGCTTCGGCACGTTACCTCACCCCCTTCACCCCTCCACCTGACGATCAGCCAGGAACCAAATATCGCATCACTGCCTCCAGATTGAACGTGCGCGAGGGTCCCGCAACAACGTATAAATCACTCGGATATGTCTCACAAAATGAGGTTGTGGAGGCGCTAAGCACCAATGCCGATAACACCTGGCGGCAAATCCGCCGAAGTGATGGCTTGATCGGCTGGGCATCAGCAAGATATATGACACCCGTAGAAAATCAGTAACGGATGTTGTACCCCTCACCCTCAGACATCCATCGAGGGTTTCACCAAATATCTACTTCAAACAGCTTTGCGCCGGCTCATACCATTCTGCAAGTCCATGCTGCAAATGGTAAGCGGCTTCTTCCGGTGTCAGGTCAGAGGTCATGATCTCGAATAGATTCCTGCGGACGATCTCTAATGCGCTGGGGACTTTGCTCGAAATCTCGGTATAAGTCCAGCGGATGTCCGAATCGTAGTCGTTGACCAGTTTCAAGAATTTCGCATCGTTCGGTCCGACGGCTTGTGTGGTCTCCATTTTGTGGAGCGGATAAAATCCGGCTAACGTCCTTGCCGTCAATTCCGTAGCCTCGCGGGTCATGAGCCATTCGAGGAACATGCGCGCTTCCTGTGGATGAGGGGTATTGCGGTTGATGCCGATTCCCACATCCGGTTGGAAGATGACATATGTCTTCCAGCCAAGGGGAGCAGGGACGGCAAACACATCCCAATCGAAGGATACTTCTTCGGCAACGGTCTGCACATCGAATGAGCCGCCGAACATCATGGCGGCTCTGCCCTCGAAGAACAATTCCTTGCTCTCCTGCGAGCGCATCGTGGCGGCATCTTCGGGAAGATAGGGCTTTAAATCCTCGATGGCTTTGAAGATTCTCACAACGCGCGCATCGTCATAACACTGCCCGCCTTCGTCCACACGCATATAACGTGCCCGGCCGCTTGGTCCACCAAGGAAATTCGCCGCGAGGCTCATGAACATTTCACTGTCTTCCGCCATGTTCAAGACATTCGCAATGGGAACGATGTGCGGGTCCTGTGCTTTGATCCGCTCTAAATTCCGCATAAACTCTTCCCATGTGCGAGGTACCGAAATACCGAATCGCTCGAATAACTCCTTGTTATAGTACACACCCTGCACAATGCCGACATAAGGTAGCGCATAATAAATGCCACTTTTGCTCTTCCAGGCAATGCTTTTTGTCGCGTCGAATTGCTCATCGATTCCGAGATTATTCAAGGGCATGAGATGGCGCGCAATACTCCCATCCACCGAGAAGGGACGGACATAGAACAGGTCGGGACCCATGCCGCGGCTCAGTTGAAGGCCAAGGATCGAATCGTAATTCACGCTCATCACCGGTTTGTAATCTACGTGAATCGTGCTACCTCTCTGCGCGGCGTATGCCTCGAATTCATCCAGCAATTTGCGGATCTCCTCCGTATCTTCGGGACGCCATGAACTCAAGGTCAGCGTCACGGCTTCTGTTGTCTTTTGAGGCTGTTGGATTCCAAAACTGGCACGGGCAGATTCGCTCGAGGCGAGAATTAAATCCCGCAACCGCCCGCCTTCCCCCTCCCGCGGTCCTAACGTGATGACCCCACTATAAACCAGAAAGCCAACACCCAATACCCCAAGCAGCACGATGGGATACACGATTTTGCCGATCAGATTCAACTTTTCGCGCTGCATTTCATATTTATCCCTTTCGGCTTTTTTGTGCGCCATCTCCACTTTTCTTTCCAAACGTATGCTGATCGTTTCGAGCAGAACAATCAGGGCAGACATGAGGTAGGAAGCGTAGAAGAGATATTCCATGGCCACGGTGTAACCGATCTCGGGCAGTGCATCTGCCAGCGTGAGATGGAAGAAAGCGGTTGTGAGAAGCGCTGTCGAGCCAACTGCCAGCCGCTCGGAATGTCCAAGCGGGAGGTAGAACATGATGTAAGCCAGGACCAAGGTAATCAATAACGGAAGCAGACTCTTGATGATGTATTGAAGCGAATCGCGCTGGAGGCTCACGTTGATCTGGATCAGTGAGTAATTTGTTGCTTCGGCGCGTCCAAAATTCTGCGGGCTTCCAAATGTGGAATAAGTCGGATAAACGTCTTGCGTGGCACTGGCACCGATTGCATCCCACCCGAAGATCGAATCGAACGCGCCGTTTTTGCGAAAATTATCGAGCAATTCCGCTTCACTTTCGTATCTCATACCCACACGATCCACGACATATTGGATGAAAGTGGTACTCGCGTTTTGATTGCGAAACTCGACAAGGAGATCCTGTCGGTCGAAGGGATAATCTTGAAATTGGAATTGATGCTTGAAAACGCCACTCACACGATAGGTCTTGAGAATCGTGCCATCTGGGTTGGTCTCCTCTCGCACAGGAGTAAGGGTGACATCGCCCTCCGCGTTCGTGAAAACAAAATCGTCCGGCTTGAAATCTTCATCCTTTTCATTCGGGCGATAACGAAACCAGAGATAGAAATCCATTTTGTAAGTGGAAGTCTTCATATCTATCTCACTGATTTCAATCAGGTCCACCCCGGCGTAGACGATATTCGCCTTGTACACATAATTGCCGTTGACGGTAATGATTCGCTCTCTTTGGAGTTGCTCCGGCAAATCTCGAATCTCACTTGCCGCAGAGATCGGCTCGAACTGTACATTGGCAGAGATAATCTCGCCATTCTGATAGATGCCAAACCGCGCCGCGCGCGGAACTTTGCGGGATGGATCGAAGAAAATAGGGCCGACAATGCCCGTCGTCCCACTTTCTGCGTCATCCATATCGAGCAGAGCATTATAGATATTTTGCCGCTTCACTTCGACTGGAAGGTCGGAATTGACAATCCCTGCGTTTTGCACAGCGGCAATGAGCGCCAACGTGGCGTCATAGCCGTTGATCACTTTATCGCCAGGCGTCAAGACCTCTTTCTGACCAATGCTTTTGTAAGCGCTTTGATAATCCCTCAAAAACTGATTGGCGTAACGATTGGCGCTATCGAAGATCAAAGCACGAGTGGCTAAAATTCCATTCGTGAAGTAACCGCGCGTCGCAATCTCTTCCGACTCGCCCGAAACCGCCTCGATGAACTCCGGCGAACTCATGCTACCTGCACCAACGATTGGAGCAGAGAGCCCCTTGCGCCTTAACAGTACAATGAACTGCGCGGCGGTTATATCGTCCGTTGCAATAAAGATCGTACCCACATCCCCATCGGCGATGATGCGCGAGGCAATCTCCTCAAGCGCCTGATCCCGCGGCAGCCTCTCATCCACCTCTTGCTTCATGTGAATTTGTCCCCCCAAGCCCAGGAAAGTATTTTCAAATTGTCTCGCAAGCGTTTGCCCATACTCATCCGACGTGAAAATAATTGTGGCAACCTTCGTTCCGATCAACCCCTGCAGAAC
>DATLZK010000024.1:0-83736 GCA_035574015.1 Anaerolineales bacterium | reverse complement strand
TCTCGCTGTCCCTATGCATTGGAGTGTGCCGTGCGTTTGTTTGTATATTGTTTCAACAGCAGGCAGCTTTACAAACAACGCTATCCAAACTATCCAGCTAACCTTATGGACTTCGTCAGCCCACCATTTTAGCCACTCCCTGTGGGTATAATATAAGTCAGGAGTCCTCCAAAATGATCCCATTCTTATCTTCCTCAAGCCACAAGGCAGGACAAGGATTGGTTGAATACGCGGTCATCCTCTCTCTTGTCGCCATCATGGTGATTGCTGTCGTTAGCGTGCTTGGACCCGGCGTCGGAAACATTTTTAGTTCGATCAACAACTCACTAGGTGGCACAGGAGGATATACGGCTGCTTATGCGGACTGGCATGATGCTCAGAATGAATTCTGCGCAGGGCAGCCTTCCGGCACCGCCCACAATATGTACCACAACCTCGATACCAACCTCTGGGTTGCCGGACCGGCTGGAGGGACACCGCCACCGGGCTACATAGATCAGACCGACGTCCTACAATACGACACCTGTCCCTGACCGTCACCCCAAAGTTGCTCAAACCAATCCCAAATACCTACGGTATAATCCTGAACCTAAGCCACATGATCTCACAGACAAGGTTAGGAGCAGGATGAAGTATCATATTTGGACCGAAGGATGCCAAATGAATGTTGCCGACTCGCAGCGCGTCGGCTCGTCACTTGAGCATCTTGGATACACCTTTACCGATAAAGCCGAAGAAGCAGACGTTATTGTTTTAAATACCTGCGTCGTGAGGCAGTCTGCGGAAGACAAGGCACTCGGACGCCTCTCCAGCCTGCTTCCACTCAAGAAGCGAAATCCCAATCTTGTCATCAATCTGATGGGATGCCTCGTCGGCGTGCGCGGCGCGGACAAACTGCGCGAAAAATTTCCCTATGTGGATGTGTTCTCACCACCTTCCGATCCAGGACCGCTGATCTCCTACCTCACACAAGGCGAAATCCGCGCCCTCGAATCGAGCGAGACAGCGCGTCGCTTCGCCTACATGGACGGCGATCTCCTCCTCCCTCTGCATGAGCGCGGGCAACTTGTGAGCGCACATGTTCCGGTGGTCTACGGCTGCTCGCACGCCTGCACGTTCTGCATCATCCCATACCGACGCGGACCCGAACGCTCACGTCCCGTTGGCGACATTGTCGCAGAGATTCGTTCGCTCGTTGCGCAGGGCGTCAAGGAAGTTACCTTGCTGGGTCAAATTGTGGATCGCTATGGGAAAGACATTCCAGAGGGTCCCAATCTTGCAGGCTTGCTTCGCGTCGTGCACGAGGTTGAAGGCATTGAGCGCATTCGCTTCCTCACCTCACACCCCAACTACTTCACCGAAGACTTGATGGATGCCGTTGCCGAACTTCCTAAGGTCATGCCGCACATCGAAGTTCCCATTCAGGCTGGCAACGATGAAGTGCTGGCAAATATGAGGCGCGGTTACACACAAAAGGATTATCGAGCGCTCATCGAAAAAATCCGCAAAAAGATTCCGGGATGCTCCATCGCAACAGACATCATCGTTGGATTTCCCGGCGAAACTGAAGAACAATTCATGGATACCTATCGCGTCCTCGCGGACCTCAAACTGGATGTTGCCCATTTGGCTCGCTACTCGCCTCGAGAGGGTACCGTTTCCGCGCGCCGTATGGTGGATAATGTCCCCGATGAGGAGAAAATGCGCCGATTCCGCATGTTGGAGGAGTTGCAGGAGCGCATTTCTGCCGAAATCAATCAAAACTATCTTGGTCAGACCGTGGAAGTGCTGTTCGAAGAAAAGGTGAAGAACCGCTGGAAGGGACGCACACCCACAAATAAACTTGTCTTTGTCGAATCAGAAGAGGACCTGCGAGGCAAGATTCTCCCTGTGATCATCACCTGGACGGGACCCTGGTCCATGCAAGCGCGTGTACAGAAACAACCTGAGTTGATTACAGTGTAATTCCGTAGCACAGGGTAAATCATGCACTTTTTTGAAGAGCATGAAAAAAAACAAATCCGCCCTATAGCCATTTGTTTGTTTCGAAAAAACGGTCGCCTCCTTGTCGCAGAGGGATATGATTCCGTCAAAGGCGAGACCTTTTATCGTCCACTTGGAGGCGGCATTGAGTTCGGCGAGAGAAGCGAGGATGCGCTTCGTCGGGAAATGAGGGAGGAGATCAATGCCGATGTTAGCGCGCTCCATTATCTCGGTGTGCTGGAGAATATCTTCGTCTTTAACGGAAAGATAGGCCATGAGATCGTGCTAGTATATGAGGGGGAGTTGATTCCTTACGGGTTGTATGATCAGGCCGTAATCCTTGGAAAAGAATCGAACGGCGAGGGCTTCCACGTGATGTGGAAGAGTCTCAATGAGTTCAGGGAAGGAAAGTCCATTTTATATCCGAGCGGGCTGTTAGAATTGCTGAGTGCTTGATTTCCTGTTTTCTAAAGCGCGGGGGTGAGCGCGAACATATTCCAAGCCGAAAATCGGCTGAGGAGGAGAGATGCTTCTCAATGTTATTCGATCTGGTTTGAGAATGCCTGCCCTGAAGGATATTTTGATCAGGATGGGCTGGCTGGCTGTTGTCGTTCCTTCAATCGTTTTCAGTGTGATTGCTACGCAAACCACCCTTTCAGAGTATGAAAAGGATATCTCCAAATGGGTATATGGATATATCAATTTCGGTTCGTTCGTTGTGGGTGTGATTGCGGCGATTGGGATCTTCTGGCGCAAGCCGCGCGACTGGCTGGCGATTGTCGTCTCGTTGATGCTTGTGACGTGGACCAGCACTGGTGCGGGTTATGAGTTCTGGGTGGCCACCGGTATCGGGGGAGAGGATTTGAATATGCTCCTTGCTTATTTCCTCTCTTTGCCCTACACGCTGCTGCTTTCGATTTTGATTCTCTGTGTACTATTGACCTTCCCGGATGGCAAATGGACGCCCAGATGGACGCGCGTGTTCTTCATTCTTGCTGTCATCTGGACGCTCTTGACCCCCGTTTATCTGTGCGCGGTCTTCGTCCTAGCACTGATGGGAACTATGTTTGAGAACTTTTTGGGGTCCAACGCGTTCTTCGAACTTTTCTTCGTTATCCTTCCTGAGTTATTCCGACTCGGGGTTCTGGTGTTGGGGGCATTTGTGCAAATCTATCGCCTGATCACTACACGTGACGCGCTGCATCGTCAGCAGATCAAATGGGTCACGTTCATGCTCGTAGGGATGACCTTTTTCTACGTGGCGTTCAACATTGGGGATATCGTCTTCCAGTTAGAAGCCGAGTCAGCATTGCGCATCACACTTTTCCTGTTTCTGTTGATCTTTACGTACGGCTTCATTGGGGCTTTTGTGATTTCCATCTTCCGTTATCGGTTATGGGATATGGATATTGTCGTCAACAAGGCATTGGTGTACAGCGCGCTGACTACCATTTTAGGTTCATTGGGCATCGCGGGCGCAGTGCTCTTTGATTATTATGCCAAATTGTTTTTGGATGAAAGTTCGCCGGTGCTAGCCTTATTTGTGATTCTGCCATTGGTGATTCTATTCGTTCCCGTACGCGATGCCTTGCAGAATTTTGTGGATCGTCATTTTAAACCGGAGGAAATAGACTTCAGTGGCACAATGGTGGAATTTTCGCCCGAAGCACAGTTAATGCTTTCTTCGGGCGACATCTTGAAGATTCTTTCAAGGCAGGTAAAGGAGCAATTGAATGTCTCCGGCGTGGAGATTTATCTAAGAGGCGGAGAAGGACATTTGCTCCTTAGTGAACCTGCGCAGTCAGAACCCCCCGCGCATGTGCTGTCCCTGCCTGAAGCGGAACGCAGGGCGTTGGAAAAGGGGGATGTCGTGGTCCCGGCAGATGCTTCGCAAGTTTCGCTTTACCTTCCACTGATGTTAAGGCGTGCAGCGAAACACGAATTTCTCGGTGTGGTGGCGCTCGGCAGGAGGGAGAATGGGGTTGGTTATTCCTCCTCGGTCATCAAGAGCTTGCAAAAATTCGGAGCGGAAGCGGGCAAAGTGCTTTATATCGCCAAACTTCGTGAGAACACCGGGCTGAACATCTTGGAACGACTGGCTTCGATTGAAAGGAGATTGACCGATTTGAAAACCGATCTTGCCTGAATCTTGAGACGCGTTTTGAAAATCGTTGAATCGAGCATAGAAGTCATTCGCTAACGTTGTCCTTTGGAATAGAAGATGGGAAACGCGGATTTTTTAAAAGCGAACAAGTGTTTTAACGTGAATTTGAGTTAGCGATCAAAGCATTTCAGCATATCGCATTTCCCGTTCGCTTTCCCCATCACCCCTCTGCGAGAGAGGATTGTGACACCGCGCTGAGCCGGTCGGAGCGGTGAGGACGGTCAGGCGAGTTTTCCAGAAGTGTGTAATACTCCAAACAGACGTTGTTTATATTTTCTTCGCCTTCTTTGCGGGCTTCGTGGTAAAAATCTTTTTTCTCAGGGATTAAATAGATGCCCCCAAGTTTGTAAATGAAATTTCCATACATCAACAAACTTGGGGGCTGGATGCAGTTATCTCACCAAATTCCTCAACACCGTATGCAAGATGCCTCCATTGCGGTAGTAATTGACTTCCACTTCGGTATTGAGCAGGGCAGTGACCTTGAATTCGACGACGGAACCATCCGGCCTTGTGGCTTTCACGTTCAGGATTGACTTTGGTCTCATGTCATCGCTTAAGCCTTCGATATCGAAGACTTCATTGCCTTTCAAACCCAATGACTCGGCATTCTCGCCGTCCATGAATTTTAGCGGCAGGATGCCCATGCCGACGAGATTCGAACGATGGATGCGCTCGAAGGATTCGGCTATCACGGCTTTCACACCTTGAAGGAGGGGACCCTTTGCTGCCCAATCGCGGCTGGAGCCAGTTCCATATTCCTTGCCGGCCATGATGATCACCGGTACGCCCTCGCTTTGATACTTCATTGCCGCGTCATAAAAACTCATTTCCTCTCCATCGGGGAAGTGCTTTGTCCAGTTTCCTTCCCTCGGCGCAACCAGAAGATTCTTCAGGCGGATGTTGGCAAATGTGCCGCGCACCATCACGAGGTCGTTACCGCGACGTGAACCGTAGGAATTGAAATCCTTGGGTTGGATACCTAAACTTTGCAGGTATTTTCCGGCGGGTGAGTCTGGCGCGATGCTGCCGGCGGGTGAGATGTGATCGGTGGTGATCGAATCGCCGAAGAGACCCAGGACGCGCGCGCCTTTGATATCCTTCAGAGGAGGAATGTCGAGCGTCAAGGTCTGGAAGTAGGGCGGATGATGGATGTACGTCGAAGACTCGTCCCATTCGTAGAGGTCACCGCCTGAGACTTTAATCTCCTGCCACATCTCTGAACCTTCAAAGACGCTTGCATATCGTTCTTTGAACATATCTACGTTCAAACTCGATGCGATGGCTTCTGCAATTTCCTGTTGGGTAGGCCAGATGTCTCGCAAATAAACAGGTCCATCCTTGCCAATGCCAAGCGGTTCTTTATCGAGATCAATGTCAACCGTTCCAGCCAGGGCATAGGCGATGACAAGTGGAGGAGAGGCGAGAAAGTTTGCCTTGACCAGCGGATGGATCCTGCCCTCGAAGTTGCGGTTGCCCGAAAGCACTGCCGCGGCGACCAGATCGCTACCCGTCACTGCCTTCGCCACCTCGCCCGGCAACGGACCCGAGTTTCCAATACAGGTGGTACATCCGTAGGCGACGACGTTGAATCCAAGTTGTGCAAGCGGCTCAAGCAGATTTGCCCGCTTGAGGTATTCGGTCACGACGCGCGAACCAGGCGCGAGGCTGGTTTTGACATAGGGTTTGACGCTCAACCCTTTTTCGATGGCTTTCTTGGCAAGCAGCCCTGCGCCGATCATCACAGAGGGATTCGAGGTGTTTGTGCAGGAGGTAATCGCCGCAATGACAACTGCTCCATGCCTCATCTTTATCGAACTACCGTTCGTGCTAAAGGTTGCTTCTGCCTCAAGGGCTTCCGGCTTGAGTTCGAAGCCGCGTTCTTTGACGGGGGCAGTAAGGGCTTTTCGGAAAGTTTCCTTCAGTTGAGCCATCGGCACGCGATCTTGTGGACGCTTGGGACCTGCAAGAGAGGGCTCAACAGACGCAAGGTCCAGTTCGAGCGTGTCGGTGAATTCGGGGTCGGGCGTAGAGGCATCGCGGAAGAGTCCCTGGGCGCGCATGTACGCATCAACGCGTTCGATCACTTCCTTTGGACGACCGGTCAATTCAAGGTAGCGAATCGTCTCGGCATCCACCGGGAAATAGCCGATGGTTGCGCCATATTCGGGAGCCATGTTGCCAATGGTGGCGCGATCGGGCAACGACATCGAGTCAAGCCCTTCACCGTAGAACTCCACGAACTTATCCACAACGCCCTTCTTGCGAAGCATTTGTGTTACGGTCAGGACAAGGTCTGTCGCGGTGACGCCGTCGCGCAGTTTGCCATATAACTTGAATCCAATCACATCGGGCAAGAGCATATCCATCGGCTGACCTAACATGACCGCCTCGGCTTCAATACCGCCTACACCCCAGCCGACTACACCCAGGCCGTTGATCATGGTAGTATGCGAGTCGGTTCCGACCAATGTGTCGGGAAACGCCAGGACCTCCCCTTCTTCAGATTTGGTCATCACGACTTCAGCCAGATATTCCAGGTTAACCTGATGCACGATGCCCGTCATCGGCGGGACGACGCGGAAATTGCGGAACGCTTTTTGCCCCCATTTGAGGAATTCATAGCGTTCACGGTTGCGTTGGAATTCCATTTCGGTATTGCGTTTGAGCGCGTCGGGTGTGGCAAAGAAGTCTACCTGCACAGAATGATCAATGACGAGGTCCACCGGCACGAGCGGGTTGATGCGCTTCGGGTCGCCGCCGAGACGTGCCACCGCCGCACGCATAGCCGCAAGGTCCACCACGGCGGGGACACCTGTGAAGTCCTGCATGACGACGCGAGCAGGTAAAAAGGGGATGCCGGGGCGGTTGCCTTGTGGCCTCCACGCGGCAATATTCTTTACGTCCTGTTGGGTGATTTCCCGCTCATTGCATTGACGGAGCGCGGCTTCGAGCATGATGCGGATCGAAAACGGAAGTCGCTTGAGTTGAGTCAGACCCGCTTTTTCCAGGGCGTCGAGTCGGTAGTAGAGATATTCTCTATCCCCCACCTTCAAAACATCCCGTGCGTTAAAGTAATCCTTCATGAGTGTCTCCTTTGGTATGTGATTTTCTCCTCGCACCATGAAAGGGCGATGAGGAAACACCACAAACTTACCAAGAATACAAAGGAGCGCCTTTGATACCCTTATAACCGTTGTGGTGGTGTTTACAAGTTCAGTTCCTGTTCGAGTTGCCTGACTATTTTCTCTTTTTCGTTTGGCGGCAGAAAGCCAGCCTGCGCGGCGGCAAGGATGCGTTGCTTGAGTGTGCTGAGCGGCATATGCAATTCCTCGCAAGCCGTATAGTATTCGTGGCTCAGCGTGATGCGCGAAATGCTTGGGTCATCAGTATTGATGGTGACGTTAATACCTTTGTCGAGCATCTCCATCAGGGGGTGCGTTTCCAGCGATTCGATCACGCCGGATTGATAATTGCTGGTGATGCATACCTCGAAGGCGATGCCGCGTTCTTTTGCTAAAGCAGTTATGTTTTCATCCTCCAGGACGCGCACACCATGGCCAATGCGCTCCGCGCCGATTTCCTCGATTGCTTCGCGGACGTGTTCGGCGGGGCCCCATTCCCCGGCATGGATGGTAATATGCATACCGGCCTGCTTGGCTTCCTTGAAGATGCCATAGAACGGGCGGGAGGGAAATTCCGCCTCATTGCCTGCCAGATCGAGCGCGACCAGCCCATCGTTTAAGTGTTCTGCCGCCAGCCATGCCACCTGTTCCGCGAGATCGGCGCTTTCATGCCGATTCACCGAGGCGATCAGGCGCACGATTACATTATATTTTTGGGCGGCTTCTTTCGCGCTGGTAATCACCCAGTCAATCACATCATGAAGAGGAAATCGCTCCGCGCGGCTCAACGCAACAGGTGTGAAACGCAGTTCCAGATATCTAATGTTGTCTTTCGCCGCGTCCTCCACCGCTTCACGTGTGATGCGGTGAATGACATCTGGTGAACGATAGAACAGGCGCAGCGTGTTGAACTTGGCAAGAAAATTCTGGAAGGTATATTTCTCTTGCTCCTGCACCTGTACTAGTGTGCTCAAGCGCAACACGTCCGCTGGAATGGTGATGCCATGTTGACGGGCAATATCGAGCATCGTTTCGAGACGCAATGAGCCTTCCAGATGACGATGCAACTCCACCTTGGGTAGGGCGCGGTATTTGTTCAGGGATGCAGTGATTCGTTCCATCATACTTCTACGGATGGCTCAATGCCGTCGTCTTTTCCTCTTTTTACCGCCTTCTGTAACCGTGCTTTGCGGTAAAGGAGGGGATGCCTCTGTTGTTTCTACAGGGGTAATTGCTACCGCTCTGCGTTGCGCCACGAACAAGCGGTTGATCACCAGTCCGCGAATATCTTCCATCAACTGTGCAAACATTTCAGAGGCTCTGGATTTATATTGTACCAGCGGGTCGCGTTGGGCGTAGGCCTCAAGGCCAATGGAAACGCGCAAGGCTTCGATACGCGTCAGGTAATCCACCCATAACTCGGTGGTCGCGCCGAGGAGGAGTTGTCGGCGTGTCTCGTTCAACACAAATTTGCCCAGCGCCTCGATCAACGCCTCCCGATCGGACTCCCCGAGGCTGGCTACCGTTTCATTCAGCCGCTCCTCCCCGAAAGCCATCTTCGCTGCCACACCGAAATCTGCCAGGTGCGTTGCATTGGCGGCAAGCCGAGTGTATTCCATCTGTCCAACCGCAAAACGCAACGCCTCTTCGGCTTCCTCGAGATGCGCCAGCACTTCTTCGGTCAACGCGTCGGCTTCGCGTCCTTCGAGCAATCGCGCCATCAGGAAGGTGTATTGAAAGCGATTGAAAATCTGCTTAACTTGCTTATGTGTTCTCTGATCGAAGGAAGTGCGCGTGCCTTGGGAAATGTTGATGAGTAATTTGAGTTTGTCTGTATCGTTCCAGGTCTGTGAGGCATCAGGAGGGATGAGGGTTTCGAGGTCGCGCGCGATCTGTCCATTCGTACCGATTAACCTTTCACGGCGGCGCTCAAGTGCCTGGCGCGCGGCTTCGAGCAATTTCTCTGCCGCATCTTCCCACCCCGAAATTTCAAAGCGTTCCCCTAGCGATTCCCCAATCCGCTGCGAAATGGCATTGACAGCACGCAGGCTATACAGGGTAGCAAATTGTGTGGTGACATGTTGTTTGATGTCATCTTTGACTTCTATCGGGTTTTCGCCGAGCATGCGCAGTTGTTCGTTGTTGAGGCGCAGTTGCATGCCAATCAGGGCGTTGATTTCCTCCAACATCTTTTGGGGCCGCGGGCGTTCCGCTCCTTCCCGGTCGCGCAGACCGTCAAAGTAAGCGTCCAGCGTGTCTTCCCGCGCAGAGAGTTGCGCGTGCAAACTTTCCGTGGTGTGTTCGAGAAATGCCTCGATGGCGCGCAAATGATGTGCGTTCTCCATTTCGATGGCACGGGCAATCAGATCGAACACAGCCTGGCGAAGGTTGTTGGAATGGGATAACTCCTTTAGCAGAAGAGACATGCCAAAACTGGGGAAGATGCGTTCCCCCGACATGAACGGCGGCTGAATTTGTTCGAGCCAGGCAATCAACTTCCAGGGACCTTCTTCATCTGCCAGTCCCGCTTGTACGCGCTGTTTCACTTCGGTTTCCAACATTTCCGCGATGTCGTCGCTCAAATCCTCCTTGAGGAAGATGCGATCGCGCTGGGCATAAATTTGCATGCGCTGTTTGTTCAGCACATCGTCATATTCGAGCAGATGCTTGCGAACGTCAAAGTTTGCGCCTTCAACGCGGTGTTGGGAACTTTCGATGATGCTGCCAACAAGCCGCATTTCCAGTGGAAGCGAGTCATCTACCTTGATGGTTTGCATCAGGTTTTTGATGCGGTCACCGCCGAACAGCCGCAACAGGTCATCTTCGAGAGAAAGATAGAAGCGCGAGGAGCCAGGGTCGCCCTGACGCGCGGCGCGCCCGCGCAGTTGATTATCAATGCGACGCGCCTCGTGTCGTTCAGTACCGATGACGTGCAAACCGCCAAGTTCCTTCACGCGCTCCATGTCTTCGAAGTATTGCAGGAAGAGTTTGACCTCCGCCGCGTAAATGCCATAGAGGGAGGGATCAATTTCTTTCAGGGCGGCGCGGCGTTCCTCATGGGTCATGTCGAACGGGTCCTTATAGCCGGCTCTGCCGAGCACGCGATTAACAGCGGCAATGACTTCTTCAGCCAGTTCACCGCCGAGTTTGATATCCACGCCACGCCCGGCCATATTGGTGGCAATGGTCACTGCGCCGAACGCGCCGGCGCCTGCGATGATCTGCGATTCTTCAGTGTGTTTACGCGCGTTCAATACCTGATGTGGCACACCGCCCTGAAGGATCTTTTTGACGCGTTCTGCATGACTCTCATCGAGTCGCAGGAGTTCGAGGATGATAGACAGGTTGGCTGGATCTTCAGGATTGATATTGGTAATCCCGTAAGGTTGGATGAATTTGCGAAGTGCATCGGGGGTGATTTTTTCGAGCGGCTCGTTGAATTGCGCCAGTTCGGATATCAGCCTCCCATCCTCTTCGCGGTTATTCGCCTGCATCCAAAAGCGTCGGACGAGGGCAATTTGCATTAAACGGCGCACAGACTCCGCCTTGAGGCGAAGCGAAAGTCGTTCGGAAGATTCGACCGATGTGGTACCGATTAACAAGGGGCGTCCGCGCGCGTGTTCGCGCACAATCTCCATCACGATAGCGCGCAGTTTTGCCTCCACTGTGCGGTAGATCACATCAGGATAATCCTTACGGCGATAGAAGAGCGGTTTTTTTTGCGGGTCGTCGCGCTTCGCAAAATAGGAATAGGGGTAGCCGTCTTCGTCCTTTGTTTTGATTTCAACAAGTTGAGCATTCTTGCCGAACGCCAGATATTCCAGGTGGGGGGGGATGGGGACGACTTCGAGGTTGTAGATTTTGCTGAACTCTTCCGCCTCGGTGAGGGCGGTGCCGGTCATGCCCGCCAATTTTTTGTACATGCGGAAATAGTTTTGCAGGGTGATGGTGGCATAGGTAATGTTTTCCGGTTCGATCTTTACGCCCTCTTTTGCCTCCACTGCCTGATGAAGCCCATCGCTCCACCTTCGGCCGGGCATGAGGCGCCCGGTGAATTCATCCACGATCACCACCTTGCCACCCTGCACGAGATAATCCTTGTTGCGCTTGAAAAGGAATTGCGCGCGCAGAGCCTGTTCGAGATAGCCGCGCAGGCGTGCCTGTTCAGGTGTCACATCTTCAGGGCGGTCGGCGTCCATCAGCGGGAAGCCCAGGAGTTGCTCGACGTGAGCCATGCCGACTTCTGTGAGTGAAACAACGCGATCCTTTTCGTTGATTTCATAATCTTCCGGTTTGAGTTGTCGTACTACCTGCGCCATTTTGGCATACCATTCGAGGTTGCCTGAGGCGGGGCCGGAAATAATCAGGGGCGTGCGCGCTTCATCAATCAATACATTGTCTACCTCATCCACGATGGCGTAATAATGTCCGCGCTGGACACGGTCGCTCAGGCGCATGGCCATGTTATCGCGCAGATAGTCGAAGCCGAACTCGGAATTTGTCCCATAGGTGACATCCGCCGCGTACGCCTCCGCACGATCCACCATGCGAAGGTGATGCTGATCTTCGTGTGGGGATTCGCGCGTGAAATCAACAAGGAATGCTTTTTTCCCGTTCTCGGTCACCGCCGCCATTTGCAGCACGCCAACCGAAAGCCCAAGCATATGAAAGATAGGTGCCATCCAGCGCGCGTCGCGCCGCGCCAGGTAATCGTTTACTGTCACCAGATGAACGCCTTTTCCAAGAAGTGCATTGAGGTAAATAGGGAGGGTAGCGACAAGTGTCTTTCCTTCGCCAGTGCGCATCTCAGCGATAGCGCCGCGATGCAGGACAATGCCGCCGATCAATTGAACATCATAGTGACGCAGACCTATTGTGCGTTTGGAGGCTTCACGTACCGCGGCAAAGGCTTCGGGCAGGATTTCGTTCAACGCTTCTTGCTCAGCCTTGAACTGTTCCCGTTCATCAAGCCCTTCCAAATTCCCCAGCGCCTCGGCGATGCGGGCGCGGAATTCATCGGTCTTGGCGCGGAGCGCTTCGTCGCTCAATTTCTCGAATTGAGGCTCCAAAGCATTGATCTGCTCGACAATGCCGCTAAGTTGTTCGATGACTTTTTTATGGGGGTCGCCCCCAAGAAGTTTGACGAAATTCTTTAGCATTGAAAACCTTTCAAGGCGAGATTATAACTGTCTCTGACCATGATTCTGCAAGCGTTTCGCAGATAAAAATCAAATTCGAAGTCTATCATTCATTTGTTAGCGGAATATAAATGAATGCCCCTCATGAATTTTACCCCATAGATGAGGTGCGTATTTTTATTGAGTCTCTTACTTTGGTGTGAAGATAATAGACCATGTGTGCTCATCCCTGCGTCCCCACACTCCAACCTCTCTCCCAGCAGAAGAGTGCAGGAGATGAGAGCAGGTTGACAGTTAGCTGACTTTTCAAAACGTCTTCCAAGCGAATCGAAAAATCATGAGGTGCCTCATGATTTTTCGATTCCTGCTTACCTGTTCTTTTTTGGCTCCCGATCGTCCCTTGGCTCTCTATCCTTCCCCCCTCCGTCATCACCTGGCTTATCTGGTTTATCCGAGGGCAGCGTGCGTTCTGGTTTGGGTGTTTGCCCCAGATGTAAGCCGGGGTGATCGCGAGGGGTCGGCGTGCCACTGACTTGTGTGTCTTTGATGTTGGTCTCCTGAGCTGTCGGAGTGGTGGAAGAGAGAGTGCCTGTCGCTGTCGTCGTAGAAGCAGGAGACGGGGTGGCAGAAACGGGTATTTCTCCGGTGATCGAAATATTTTCAAGCAATGGATTAGCAGGCGCTTCAATTGTTTGTTCCACGCGCGGGGAGGCAGTCGGGTTCAATCGTTCAGCAATGCGTTCACGATAGAGGTATGCTGTCAGCCCTGCTTCGATGATGATAACAGTCACCAGAACGATTTCCACCAGAGTCCCCATGGTAGGAAGGAAAGTGCTGTGCGAAGCGCTGGATGAAGATATGCCCCCTCCATTTCCTCCCGAAAGGTGAAGTGTCATGGCAAGCGACGCGGCCTGTCTGATGAACATTTCACGCCGCGCCTTGAACAGATCCGAAGGATAGTCGCCTTCAGCAAGTTTGAGGCTCCTCAGATATTCTATAATTTCCTTTTCACTAACAGCATGTTTCATTAGGTTACCTACTGCTCATCTCCAAGTTGAAAGCCCAGCGCTTTCCTCAACTTGGCTATCCCTCGGTTCTGGATGACTTTGACGTTGTTGACATCCTTCCCGATGATTTCGGCAGTTTCCTTCAGGCTGAAATCCTCCAGAAATCGTAGGATAATTACATGACGCTGGTCCTCGGTCAGGACCGAGTTCATAGCGCTGACCAGCGCTTCCATCAACACGCGCTCTTCAATCTGGGATTGTGTGGAAACGGATTGTCCCTTTTCCTGCAGATTGATGGCAATTTCGAGCGGCGCGGAATGTTTGTTATCACGGGAGCGGTCCACTACGAGGTGATAGGCGGTCTGGTAGAGATACGAACGCAGGTTAGTACGAGGACCTTTTCCCGCTGCAAATTGTTCCAGCAATTGAGCAAATACGTCCCCCACAATATTGTCTGCGAGGATGGGATCGTGGCACAGCCTCAGGGCATATTTGTAAATGGCAGGCGCAAATTCATCGAAGATCGCGGCAAGCGCCTCTTCGTCCAGTTTTTGGGCAGCTTTGAGGAGAGCAACATCATCTCTAGCCATGGGTTGCCGCCTCAATTGTGGGTTTCATAGATGAGATGCTGGTCATGGGTGAAAAAGTTACCTATCTGGACGCTGGTATCCTATTATAAACCGCTCCAGGTGTCCAGAGAACGGCACTTGCGGTATCCTTGCGATTGTGTGCCAGGGTTTGTGTCCTCATGCCAAATGCCAACGGAGTTTATTCATGATAACGTCAGTTCGGGATAAAAGATTTTTCGCCACTGGGTAACTTGGCGGTAAATTCTCTACTTCGCTCTGTTGCCAACATGGACAAAGGGTTGTCGTCGGCGTTGGTTTTCACCCTCACCCCTGCCCCTCCCACTGGGAGAGGGGTTAGGCTGAGGGAAAGCAGGGATGAGTACCCGGGCCTATTATCTTCGCAATAGGGCAAGTTCATGTCGAGTTACCGTGAGGCTTCATACAATGTGATGGCGCGTGATACTGCTTTATCTGTTCTGGGCTGGCCTCATTTAAGGAATTGCTTAGATTTGCAAGGTAACAAATAACGTTTCCAACAGGTCTATTCCGTGACTTTATGGATATAATTTTTTAGAGAGGAGAAGTCCATGTTTTCATTCGAAGGTCCTGACCGACGCAAAGAAGAGGAACGCGTGCGGCTGGAGGGGAGGTTACCTCCCGGCCAGGCACTTACCTTCAAGTTTCCGGTGTTGCACTATGGTCCCGTTCCACCATTCAACCCTGCCACGTGGGACTTCCGCATCTGGGGCGAAGTGGAAGAGGAAAAGCGCTGGACATGGGAAGAATTCAACCAACTGCCGCGCACGAAAGTCCAGATGGATATTCACTGTGTAACGCGCTGGAGTAAATTTGATACGGTTTGGGAGGGCGTCTCGGTCAAAACGCTGGTCGAGAACGGCATTATCAAAATCAAACCGACTGCTACCCATGTAATGCAGCATGCAGAATACGGTTTTACCGTCAATCTGCCGCTCGAAGTGGTATTGCAAGAGAACTTTCTGCTGGCAACACATTTCAACGGTGAACCACTTTCGCCAGAACATGGTTATCCGTTGCGAGGCGTAGTTGGTTTCATCCCTGGCCGCAAAGACCTTGAAACCCCCTACTTTTGGAAAGGCGCCAAATGGCTGAGGTCGCTTGAGTTTATGCCTCACGATCGGCGTGGCTTTTGGGAGCAGGCGGGCTATCACAATCGAGCAGATGTCTGGCGCGAGGAGCGCTTTGGATGATAAAAGATCGGACGGTGGAACTCCACCGTCCGTCTTTTTTAGGGTCGCTTGCCGAGGGTAACGGTAATATCGAGTGTCCCCCCGTCACGGAGGACGGTGAGCACGGCTGTATCGCCGGGAGATTTCGTTTTGATGAGATAACTCAGTAGATCATCGAACGTCTTGACAGGCTTTCCATCAAAGGCGATGATCAGGTCGCCACCTGCGTTCAAACCTGGGATGCTCGTTGGGGTCTCACCGGCTTTGATGCCTGCCTTGTCTGCAGGTCCATCCGGGACGACGCTGATCACGTATGCACCCTGATAAGTTTCCAAACCCAAAGCTTCGATTTCCTCAAGGCTCAGGTCGCTCGAAGAGGAAATCCCAAGGTAAGGATATTCGTATTTGCCATCACGAATTAGAACAGGCACGATGCGTTTGACCAGATTGATCGAAATCGAAAAGCCTACGCCCGAATTGACGGCATTCCCTGTTTCCAGGTTGAAGTTGTTTGTGCGAATGGATTGGTTGACGCCGATCACTTCGCCGTTCATATTGAATAGCGGACCACCCGAGTTGCCAGGATTGATCGCCGCATCCGTCTGGATAATGTCAGCGGTGCTAAAGAATCCCCCACCGCTGGGATCGGCATGGGCGGGTTGTGTGCGCCCCAAGCCGGAGATGATGCCGTAGGTCATCGTGCCTCTCAACCCAAACGGATTGCCGACCGCCACAACGGGTTGCCCGACCTGAAGCGTATCCGAATCGCCAAGCGGCAAGGGATGGAGTTCTTCAGCAGGCGCATCCACTTTGACAACCGCTATATCCGCATCAGGATCGGAACCGATGACCGTTCCATACACTTTGAAGCCAGAAGCAAAACTCACTTCCACCGTGCTGGCGCCTTCGATCACATGATGATTGGTGATGATGTGTCCCTTGTCATCATAGACGAAACCGGAGCCTTCCCCTATATCGGTACGGATCGAGACGACACCGGGTAAGACCCTTTGATACAGCGCGGGAAGCGTTCCCTCTTCGGGGAGGGGATTCGCGGAAGCACTCAAAGCGGGGGGAAGTGCCTGGGTCGGTGGAGCCTCCGTCGGCTGGGAAAGAGGCGTGAGACTCGGCATTTGACAAGCCAAGACGGCAAGCGTCAAAATCACCCATGCAGAGATCATTCTTTTCATCGGTTTTGATTTCTCCTAGAATTTGATTTTGGATGCTTCTTCGAGCAATTCGCGCTGTTTTGGTGAGAGATAACGCGGGATTTGCACTTTGAGTTTTACGTACAGGTCGCCCTTTTCGTTGGGGTTCTTTACGCTGGGCATGCCGCGCCCGGCCAGGCGAAAGACTTGGTCGGGCTGGGTGCCTGCCGGTATGCTGAGTTTGATTTTTCCATCGAGGGTTTCTACCACAGCCTCGCCGCCGAGAATGGCAGTGAAGACATCCACTGTGGCAGTGGTGTACAAATCGTTGCCCCGTCGTTCGAAGCGTTTATCTTCCGCGACTTCAATAATGAGATACAGGTCGAGTCCATTTGGGCCCGCACCCGCCACGCGAACCTTTGAACCGGTGCGCACACCGGGAGGGATGCGAACCTGTTTGATTTTGCCATCGGCTTGAATGCGGCGGGTGGTTCCTTTATATGCTTCTTCGAGTGTGATTTCGACTTCTTGCTGATATCCCTGCGGCTGTACGCGTGAGGATGCCCGCGCGCCGCCCATGCCGAAGAGAGTTTGAAAGAATTCGGAGAAGCCTCCGAACATTTCATCGAGGTCACCGAATTCTACATGGACGCCGCCGGGGAAACCGGTGTATTGACTCCAGTCGAAGTCGCCGGGCGCGCCGCGTCGTTGCCAGGAAGAGTAATCGCTACCCACCCGATCATATAAGGCGCGCTTTTTCGGATCGCTCAACACTTGATAGGCTTCGTTGATTTCCTTGAAGCGTTCCTCGGCCTGTTTGTTGTTAGGGTTGCGATCCGGGTGGTATTGCATGGCGAGTTTGCGGTACGCCTTGCGAATCTCCTCCTCGCTGGCGTTGCGGCTCACACCCAGAATTTTGTAGTAGTCCTTGTACTCCATACTTCTATTGTTATCACCCTGCGAGTTTCGAGTCAAGCATATGAGCACGCGTCTAACATAACTCTAATTGTGTGGTCTCTGCGTGGCAGACGATGAAAAACGGCGAGGTCGTTCCCACGCTTTTTTGCGCTTCTTTCTCCGAATTTTGGACGGATTCCGTTTAACCGATCTCTTTCACAAGATAAAGTTCTCCCCGCTCGAATCCGCGTTCGAGATAATATCCACGTGTGCCAACGGCGGAAATGACCGCCATTCGCTTGAAGCCCTTTTCTTTTGCAATTGCTTCTGCCTGCTGAAGCAAACGCGTGCCTAGACCGGCATGTTGTGCCGCACCTTCCTTTTCCATGCCTACGGGGAGCGACTGTCCGTACACATGCACCTCGCGAATCAATGCCGCTCCATCCAGATCGTGCAGTCCCGTTTGCGGGGAAGCCGCGCCGGGCAGGGAGAGGCGCAAGAAGCCGGCCAATCTATCGTCGGGCGTGATGAACGAGAGGAAGTGTTCCTCCGCCGTGCCGGCTCGATAGACCAGATCATCCAGTTTCAGCGATTCGGGGTTTACCGGTTTTCCGCGCACTTCGCGGCATCGGATGCATTCGCACCGCGTGCCGCGCCGTTTCAATTCATTTTGCACATCCTGCCGCAAGCTTGTTCGGCGGTTGCCCTCTACCACGTTTGTGGAGGGAATATCACGAATGACACGGTTGACGCGGCAATAGCGCGGAATGGTCGGTTTGATGTCGGCGAGCAAATCAATGAGTTCCTGCGTGGTATAGGGTTTGAATTCACCGCGCAACCAATATTCATACAACTCGGCGTTTGGGAGCAACTGGTTGGGGTAGATTTTGATTTCATCTGGGCAAAAATCCTGCCAGAGGCGCGCGAAGTCCTCACGGTCTGAGGCAGGTGTTGCGCCTAGCAGATTGGGCATCCAGTGCAAGACGATTTTGAATCCTGCGGCGCGTAGCAGGGCGACGGCTTTGCGCGTGCATTCCACATCATGACCGCGCTTGTTGAGTTCAAGAATGCGGTCATCGAGGCTTTGCGCGCCCAGTTGCACTTTGGTCACGCCAAGATAACGAAGCCAGCGGATTTCATCAGGCGTGATTTCATCGGGACGGGTTTCGATCACCAATCCCACGTTGCGGTGAATGGCTGTCTCATTGATTGCGTGGGCGTTCGCCAATTCTCCGCTTTCCAGTTTTCTCTCTCCCTCCTGGCGGTTGGGCTGTGGAACGAGCGGGGAGAAAGAGGAGTGCCTCTCGTTCATCGCGTCGAAGCAGCGCTTGACGAACCATTCCTGGTAACTGCGCTTATAGGATGACCATGTCCCGCCCAGAATCAACAACTCGATTTTGTCGGTGGGATGCCCCAAACTCTGCAATTGTTCAAGGCGTGAGCGCACCTGTGCATATGGATCGAATTGATGCTCCACAGCGCGCATGGCGCCCGGCTCATCGGGCAAATACGATTTGGGCATGCGTACATCAGTTGGGCAGAAAATGCATTTGCCCGGGCATGGATACGGCTTGGTGAGAACGGTCACCGTCGTCACGCCGGAAAGTGTGCGCATGGGCTTCATGCGAATACGCTCAAGCAGATGGGGATCCTCATTTATTTCCCCGGCGGCGACCATCTCGTTGTAAATCGAAACCAGCATAGACTTGTTGAGGTAGCCGCCACCCTTGAGCGGGTGACTGCGCAGGGTGCGCGTGACATCGCGCCCGCGCCGAATCTCCTCCAGCACGACGCGCGCCAGAGCCTTTTTATCAGGTGTGAGGAGATGCGTTTCTCTCCAGCGTTCTCTTCGTTCGATGTGAATCATCAAGTGGATTATACCCGTTATAATCGCAATATGGATTCTGCCATTGCGGCGCGCCTGCTCGAACTCAATCGCGAGTTTTACACGCGCTTTGGTGATTCGTTTTCCGCCACGCGCCGAAGATTGCAACCGGGCGTGCGCCGCATTCTCGAAAATTTGAAGGGGGATGAGGACATATTAGATTTGGGATGCGGCAATGGGGAACTCGCGCGCGAACTGGCGAAACGCGGTCACCGCGGCTCGTATCTGGGCGTGGACTTTAGCCTGCCCCTGCTCCGAGAGGCGGAGTCTCACGCTGAGGGTTTTTCTGCCAGATTTATGAAGGCGGATTTGACGAGGTTGTCAGCGATCAGTGATCAGTTATCCGTTGCTGGTCAATGGTCGGTGATTACTGCTTTCGCCGTCCTTCATCACATTCCATCTTTCGACCTGCGGCTGGAGGTCTTGAAAACCGTCCATTCGCTGCTCAAACCCGCTGGAAAGTTCATCCACTCGAACTGGCAGTTCTTGAGCAGTGAAAAACTCAAGGCGAGGATTCAGCCCTGGGAAGCGGTATCCATTCCCTTGTCGGAGGTGGAAGCGGGGGATTATTTGCTCGATTGGCGAAGCGGAGGGAGAGGTTTGCGCTACGTTCATCACTTCAGTGAGGAGGAATTATCTGCCCTGGCGCAAGAAAGCGGCTTTGTCGTTGCCGAAACTTTTTATTCGGATGGCGAGAATCGTCGCTTGAGTTTGTATCAAGTCTGGAATAAAAGGTAAAGGTTAAACGCTGATTGCCACGCGATCTCGCCCCTTGTGCTTGGCAATGTACATGGCTTGATCGGCGCGAGCGATGAGGGTGTCTAGTTCGAGCGTGTGCTCATCGAGACTGGCGATTCCAATGCTGACGGTAATATACAGTTTGTGACCGGCCACATCGAAGGGTTTTTCAGTGATGTTGCGGCGCAAACGTTCTGCTACCTGTTGGGTGGTTGTCATCGTTGTTTCGGGTAGAAGGATCAGGATTTCCTCACCTCCATAGTGCCCCACAATATCCACCTCTCGCACCGATTGTTTGCAGCGTTTGGCAAATTCTTGTAAGACTTCATCGCCTACCTGATGACCATAGGTATCATTGATTTGTTTGAAGTGATCCAAATCGAGCATCATGCAGGAAAAGGGACGGTTCAAACGGCGTGCCCGGTAGAATTCGATTTTGCCGAGTTCGAAGAGGTTGCGGCGGTTGTGCAAGCCGGTGAGGGGATCGGTGAGTGCAAGGCTTTGCACCTCCTCGAAGAGACGGGCACGCTCGAGCGAACTGCTGACTTGTTTGGCAAAGATGGACATGATGGGCAAATCGGATTTGAGGATGCCATCGCCCCACAGCCAGAGGATGCCAAGCATTTTCTCCTCGAACAGGAGGGGCAGGCGCATGAGGACGGTGTGTGAGTAAATACCGGCGGAGGCGAGAATTTTGACGTCGTCCTCTGCGCGGCGTTGGGTAAAAATAGTGCGCAATTCATTCAGCGGGTCTTCGACAAGGATGGCATGATTGAGGTTGTCCCCGACAAGGGACTTCAGCGTATCGAGCGTGAAACGATAAGCAGAAAAAGGGTAGCCCAGGCCGGTTTCGAATTGATCGAGAACGTGGGAGGGCATGGAGGTATAGGTGAAGATAAAGCGTTGATGTTGGGGATCGAACAAACTCACCGCGCAAGTAATGTTGATTTGTCGCAGTTGTGCGCCCATCACTTGCAAAATGTCGTTTATGTTGAGGGCTTTTTCCATGTCAGTGACAATGTGAGCAAGCGAGTAGATCAGATCGTTGGAGTGCGCCAGTTGTTTGAGCCATTTTCTTTCTGCTTCTTCGGCATGTAGTTGTTCGATGGCGGTAGCAAGTTGACCGGCTAAGGTTCCCAACAGCACTTCGTCATCTGCTGTGAAGGCATTGGGCTTTGTGCTTTCCGTGTTGATTACACCAAGCACCTGATCTTTGATTTTGATCGGTACACATAGTTCGGAAACAATGTCGGAGTCTATATTGATGTAATGCTCGAAATCACGGATGTTTCCAAGACGGAGCGCCTCTCCGGTTTTTGCTACCAGCCCACTGACTCCCTGACCCAGGGGAACCTCCGGCATGTCTATCCTCTCTCTGGAAGCAAAGCGATAGGATGGATGAGGTTTCAACACGCCTTTTGCCTGATCCAACAATAACACCCCGAAATTATCTGGAAACAGATTTTGGCCAATGATGTCAGTGACGCGTTCGATTAGCTCATCGAGGGTTTCTGCTTCCGTGGCGATGATGGCGACTTCGTGGAGAACGGTCAATTGCTTGACCTGTTTCTGCGCTTCCTCGACGAGGTGGATTTTGGTCAGCACGAGGGCAATTTGACGAGCGACCATTTCGGCATAGGCAATTTCCTTTTCATCAAATGGACGTGGGTTATGGTAACCAACGTAGAGAAGTCCCAGTTTACGTCCTTCTGCCATGAGGGGCAAAGCCAATACTGCTCGCGTGGGAAACTTTGCCAGCAAGGCGGGATTGGTATGAGGGAAGGAGTTGAGATCTGAAATTCCAATGGGGCGCTGCTGGTTGAGGAGGTAGCGTGTGAGAGTGGATTCCCGCAAATCCATGTGAGGATAAGCATCCTTCATCACGCCGTAAGCCGCGAAGGGGATCGGCTTTTTGGCGACTTCATCCCACAAGGCTAGGTAACTGTCATCTGCCTGGAAAAGATGAGCAACCTTTTCCAGCAGAATTTGAATGGCGAGATTCAAATCGCGGGCTTCAAGTACCACAGTGGTAATTTCCTGAAGCGATTCGAGCAGGTTGGTATATGTGCGTTGTTCTGCTTCGAGTTCCTTGAGCCTCTGGATGGAGGCATTATGTTCTCGAAGAAGGGTTGCCATGCGCCCGACAAGAATGGCAATGAAGAGGATGATGAGATTGCCAATCGAATATCCATACCCGCTAAATAACGCGGCAATTGAGCGATCAAAGGCAAGCAGGGAGCCGATGTCGGCTAGGATGGTCATGAGCGTCATCACGATTCCACCTCCCACGCCAAAATACCAGCTGCCGGCGATCACTGGAAAGATGGCCAGGGAGGTGATGGTCATTCCAATCTCGTTGTGATAGCGCGTGAAGATCCCCACATAGAAGACAAAAGTAGTGATGACAATGAAATAGCGGGTTGGCTTGTCAGTAATATCGAGAATCTGTCTAACGATAAACATTGTTTATTATTTTATGTGGATAGCAAGCAGCGAAACGTTACAACTTGTCAACATCGGGTTAATAGTTTTGCAAGCCTCTCACCCGCTTTTGACTTTGACATAGTTGGGGTTCATCACGTACATCCACCAATTGTTGTAAACTCCATTTCTCTCACCTGAAGTTTTGGGGAAGTGGTTGAACCACCACTTGTGATGTTCGCGGATGTCGCCCCTGCCCCATTCGTCCGCCGTGACTTCACGGATCATACCTTTGAAATCGGGAAAGTTGTACAGCCAGTCATCACATTCGCTGAGGACGGGGCGTGGATTGTTCCAGTCGTAGTCCCTTTCACTGTTTGGCGCAAAGTGGACGTTGCCGCACGCGGCTCGACCTGGTGCAATTCGGTCATAGCGCGTGAAGCGTTTCCAGAGGTTGTCTTCCTCGTTTGTGTTCTCGAAGACCTTTTCCATGATGGATTCGGCGCGATGCCCCATGTTTTCGAGCATTTCGCCGATGCCGCGTTCGAACGAGAAGCCCATGATGACAAAGCGCCTTTTAGCCGCCTCGGTGTTTTTGAGCGGAGGGGCATTGCACCAGAAGGCGCCAGGACCGCCCATGATGGATTCATAGAAGCCTGCATGGGGAAAGGCAAAGAGCCAGACTTCGTCAAGATCGCCTTTGGCCACACGATACAGTATATTGAAGCGTTTGAGGATGGCGTAATAGTCGGCTTCCTGCGGCAGATAGGGGCGCGCCTGTCCACGTATAACGTCGAGGTAGGTTTGTGCGTCGTATTTGTAGCCGTCCACTTTCGCCGGGAAGTCATCTACGTCGAAGCGTTGGACGATCTGATATCGCGCCAGGCCTCCACTGATTTGAAGGATGTCGGACATGAATCCCCTGACAAGGTCTTCTACTTTGTTCCAGTGCATGTATTCGGAAAGGCGCTTGCCGTTTTGAGGATCAACAATGGGGTCGTAGACGATGAGGAGGGTGCGCAGAATGGTTGTCAGCGGAGGGGAGGCCGAATCAACGGGAGTCGGCGTCGGCTGAGTCGGAGGCGAGGGTTTTTGTCTCCAGCGAAAGAGGAGGGAGAGGAGGAAATCCAGGAGAGGAGATCTTTTTTTCACGGCAGGCTCGTGGTGAAGTAAACCTGGTTGCCAATGGCAACGTACAGCACATAGTTCGGGCTGACGGTCATTGCGGTGAAGGGGCCGGCCTGGAATGGATTGGCTTTACCTGCGAAGCCGGTGATCATGTTTTGTAGTTCGAGCGAGCGCGGTGAGAAGCGATAGACATTTCGATTTTCGGAATCGAGGAGGAGGAGCACAACGTTTGGCGGACTGGTCAGTGCGATTTGGGTGAAGTGTGCTTGTGCGAAGAGAGCGAGGTCTTGATGTGCGGGGAAGTTATCCACGAAGGGCGCAGGGTCCTGGCAGCGTGTGGGAACGCCGTTGACGCGGCTGAAGGTGCAAGTCGAGAGGTGACCGTCGGAATGGAGAAGATAAAGGTCGTCGCCGTTCACCGCGAGATCAATCGCATTTTCGATGTTGGGAATCTGGTTGCCGAAGAAGAAGTAAGGCGCGTCGAGAAAGGCACTATCTTTGCCGGGAAAAACCCAGACGGCGCGTGCCCCCGCATCCAGCACATAGAGCCTGTCGTTGTCAAGCGCAAAGGCGGTGATGCGTACCCAGTTGGTGTTGGGCAGGGGAGGGAGGGGAACGGCTTGTGGAATCTGTCCCGGCGCGCAATAGAGCAGGGTGCCACCCGTATCCAAGCCCATGACGGTCGCACCGATGGTGTTGACTTTGGGAAGTGCCGCGATGTCCACGAGTGTGCCGACCTGATACCCCGCATAAGTGCCCGGTTGACAATTGAAGGCGCTATCGAATTGAAGGCTACGGCCTGTGAAGGAGGCGTGCAGGATGTTGCCCCCTTCGGCATCGAGCATATACAGGTCGCTTTCGCTCGCTGCCATGCGGCTGATCTGCGTGGAGCCGCCGAGCCCTCCGGTGAAGGAGGGGATAAATTCAAGCCGCAACACGCCCATAAGCGCATCGAGATTCGATTGCGCTTCAGAACGCAGCAATCTCGATTCGTCGGTTTCGCGGTATCGTTCTGCCTGATCCACGTATGAAAGCACTTGATTCCACAAATCGCGCTGGCGAATGGGATCTGCTTCGCTGACAGCCTGTGCGCGCACAGCAAGCGCCTGACGATAGAGTTCATCATACTGCACACTTTGACCGAAGCGCAGATAAACAACGGTTGCGATGGTCACCACCAAAACAGGAATGATGATAGCCATGAAGACCATAGCATAAGTGGGGATGGTCAGTGCCTGTGTGGAATCGGTGTTGGGGATGATGCGGGGAACGAAGCGGCGCAGAAGGTCACCTAATCGTTCGTTCACACGTCGCCCGGTGCGGATGCCTTTTACAACGGCTTTTGCCATCTGCCGCGCAGCTTCGGCGTGCGCTCCGGGCTTGGCCTCCGTGAGGGATGAGGAGGCTTGGGCATCGCTTTCCGCTTTTGCGGGGGGCTTTTCTTCTTTGGACGCGGCTTCGATTTTTATATCAACAGATTTCGCGCGAGGTATGGACGGAGGAAAAGACCGCACCGTCGCTTTTTCTTCGGTGGGCGTGGGCAGGCTTTCTGTTCGCGGTGGAATGGCATAGGCGGATGGCTGTATCACATGCGCGGGAAAGTCGGCAAGAGAAGGAGGCTTTTTTTCGGAGGGCGGGGAGGAGGTTGGAGAATTGGGGGATGGAGGAGGGGAGATTGGAGAAGAGGAGGTTGGAGAATTGGGGAATGGAGGAGCGGAGATTGGAGGAGCGGAGATTGGAGAAGAGGAGATTGGAGAATTGGCAGGGCGTAGGAGGGTGATGTTGCCCCGCCCGCTTTGTGCTTGGATCAACGCGGCGTGCAGGTCGCCTTTTGCAAACATCAATTTGCGGTAACTTGCCTCCAGCGAGGCAGGCGGGCGTTCGTTCATCAAGTCGGCTTCCCACTCTTTCGGGAATTTTCCGCTCAAGACGAGTAGGTCGTTGTGGTGGAGTTCCACTTGTGAGAAATAGGGTCGCAAACTCTGACTCGATCCCAATCCCTTGCCCGAAAGCGCCGGGTCGTGAAAGTGACGCGATTGCCCCTCGCTGATCCAAACCGCATGCGCTGGTCCACTCAGCAACAGCGTGCAGCGCGCCTCGCGCGTGGAGGCAATCACAAGCAAACCGAGCGCATATTGTCCGCGTCCGGTGGTGGAGAGATTGCGTTCGAGCAAAGCCGTGTTGAGGCTCTCGGCAGCTTTCCTCATCGCGGCCGTGAGGGAGCCACGCCATTGATAGAATTGATGCGCCGCGTTTTGCAACCACTCTTCAATTTCATGTGCCTCAACCCGCGCATTGCCCGAAAGCATGAAATAAAGGACAAGGCTATCCTGCATACGTTCCCGCGCGGCTTTGCGCGAAGGCGCGAGCGCAAGTAGCCCCGGCAGGTTTGTCATCTCCTGCCCGTTGAGACGATGAAGGGGGAGAATGTTTAAATCGAATGCAGTCACGGCGTAAGAATAATGAAAAACTCTCTATCATTATACTGGTAAAATCTAATCAGAAGCGGAGGGAGAAAGATAAAGAAAACTCCAAGCCTTCGCGGTGAAATCATCTTATGGACTTTCGAATACACAAAGATTTTTCCGAAATTGACCCTCAAGATTGGAACGCGCTCGTGGAGAAAAGCATTGCCGATACGCCGTTCTCACGTTATGAATATCTCAGCGAATGGTGGAAGACAGGAGGCGGAGGGGAATGGAAGACGGCTCAACTGGTGCTGATCTCTGCCGTGGAAAACGATCAACTTATCGGCATTGCACCGCTCTTCCTCGCGGAACACGATGGAGAGCAGGCGCTTTTGTTCGTCGGCAGTATTGAAATTTCTGATTATCTGGATTTGATTGTCGGAGCGGAGGAGTTACCACGCTTTTTGGCAGGTCTCATGGACATCCTCGCTTCAGACTACGCCTCAGCCTGGTCAGCCCTCGATTGGTATAACCTCCCCGACGACTCTCCCACGCTCCCCGCCCTCAGAGCGGAATCTGCGCGACGCGGCTGGACATATCACGAGGAAATCTATCGTCCTACTCCGCGTATTGCCTTGAACGGCTCGTTCGAGGAGTATCTGGCTCGCCTCGATAAGAAACAGCGCCACGAGATTCGCCGCAAGATGCGCCGCGCCGCAGAGAGCGGCCGGGTGCGTTTCTATGTGGTGGATCGGAATGCAGACATCGAGGCTGAACTGGAGTCCTTCTTTCACTTGATGATCCAGGACCCCAACAAAGCCTTGTTCCTGCGCGATGTGATGCGCGATCAAATGTCCCGTTCTATTCGCGCCGCGCATGTATACGGTTATCTCTGGCTTGGCTTTCTGGAGATTGATGGTATCAAAGCCGCAGCCTCCCTCAATTTCGATTACAAAAATAAATTATGGGGATACAACTCCGGCGTCAGCCGCGACTTTATGGAACTTTCGCCGGGCTGGGTACTTCTTGCACACACCATTCAATGGTGCTGTGAACATGGACGCTATGAATTCGACTTTATGCGTGGGGATGAGGAATACAAGTATCGGTTTGGGGGTGTGAATCGGTATGTGATGAGGGTAAAGGTGAAACGCTGATGATCAGGTTTCCTTTGTTGTGAACAGGTCAAGAATGACAAAACCGTAACCGCGAAACCGAGTAAAACAAAAGGCATCTGCCATGCCATTGGGAATAGGAAAGTGTGAATGTAAGCGGTGGGTTTGAAGAGAATGTACTAGGAGAGAGGTGAGGGAATGCAGTTTGTACCAAAGCAACCGTGGGTCATAAGCCACAATACCATCTCTCCACTCATGTTTGCAGTTGTTCCCATTCGGCGAGACGGTCGTCTATCTCCCTTTGTACGCGCTCATATTCGATCCCCAATCTTGCCACCTCCTCCGGCTTCACAAGCGGACTCTCTAGTTGTGCCGTGAGATTCGCCAGTTTGGATTCGAGTTCGGCAATTGTATTTTCGAGTTCCTGCAAACGGGCGATCTTTTGCCTCTCCTCTTTTGTCTCTTTGTTTTTGATATTTTTGGTAGAGCGAACAGGGGATGATGGAGAAGTAAAGATCGAAGCGTGCTGCGTCGCTCTACGCTCCTCTTCTTTCCTTTTTTCCTCTTTCATTTGCGAGTACGTACCGTTGAAAACTGTGAGATGCGATTCGTCTGGGTCAATTTCCCAAATTTGGGTCGCCAACGCATCCACGAGATAGCGGTCGTGGGTGACGAGGATGATCGTCCCTGCATACGCCTCCAGGACGGATTGTAAAGCCTCTTGTGAAGGAATATCCAGGTGATTCGTTGGCTCGTCGAGCAGTAAAAGATTGGTATCCTGCAAGCCGAGTTTGGCTAAAGCGAGGCGCCCGCGCTCGCCACCCGAAAGCATGGAGACCTTCTTGAACGCGTCATCGCCGGAGAAAAGATATTTGCCGAGATAGTCACGTGCCTGGGAGGGCAACATGCCGGGGGCGGCAGCAAGGATTTCCTCCAAAACCGTTTTATTGGGATCGAGTCCCTCGTGCGCCTGCGCGAAATATCCCACGTGCAGACTCGCTCCCAGAATCACCTCACCCGCTAAAGGGGGGAGAGAACCGAAGATTGTCTTGAGAAACGTGGTTTTGCCCGCGCCGTTCGGCCCGATCAACGCGGCGCACTCCTGACGTCGAAGTTCAATATCCGGCGCGGAGAATAAGACCCTTTCGGGCAATCCATCTTCAGCAGAATAACCGACCTTCAAATTTCTGGTGCGAATGACCACATCGCCGGAGCGGCGCGTCGAACGCAGATGTAAGTTCAGGTTGGGCGTGACGCGTTTGGGTGGGCGAAGTGCGCGCACACGTCGTTCGGCTTCCTCTACGCTAAACGGACTGGTTGTCGTTTCCACATCCAATTGCGACCAGTTTGTACCAAGCGCTGCCTCCAGGCCGACTTGTTCGATCGCCTGCACTATGCGCGTCAAGCGCCGCAATCTGCCCTTGGCTTGCTGTACGTTTTGACCCGAAATGTTTTTCTTGATGTATTCGACTTCCTTGAGTAGTTTTTCCTTCTCGCTTTCGAAAACTTCAAAGCGATGCTGCCAGCGGTTCTCGCGCTCCTGCAAATAGGCGCTGTAGTTCCCGCGGTAATATTCCACCCCGCTCCCTGCCATTTCGAGCAGTGCATTGCAGGTATGATCGAGAAAATATCGGTCGTGCGAAATAATGATTGCTGCGCCGTCCCATTGGGTCAGATAACTTTCAAGCCATTCGATGGCTTGCATGTCAAGATGATTCGTCGGCTCATCAAGCAACAGCAAATCGGGATTCGACAGCAACAAACGCGCTAAATGGGCGCGTGTGCGTTGCCCGCCTGAGAGATGATCGAGCGACAGATGAAAATCCGATTCATCGAAGCCAAGACCTCGCAAGACTTGTTTGATCCTGACTTCATAAACATATCCACCGCGTCGCTCGAACTCGTGCTGAACGCTTCCATAACGGACCAAAGCCTGCTCCCGTTTAACGGGGTCTGACATTTCGCTTTCGAGTTTTTCCAATTCCCCTTGCAGACGAATCAGATCGGCGAATGGCTCAAGGCAAAGATCCCATAGCACCCCTTCGAGTTCAAAATTTGCTTCCTGTGAGAGGTAACCGATACGCAAGTTTTTAGCGCGTGTAACCGTTCCTGAAGAAGGTTCCTCTAAGCCGGCAAGGATGCGCAGCAGTGTCGTTTTGCCAATGCCATTGGGACCGACAATGGCAAGCCGAGCGCCTTTGGCGACGGAGAAGGACACATCACGAAAGAGATCCTCCGCGCCGAAAGATTTGGAGAGAGAGGAAACAGTAATGAGGGACATGAAAGGCTGAAACCAAGAGATAGAGGGTAAAGTAGATGCGATCGGTATCGAATTATAAATGCTACCAATGGCTCCTACCGAAAAGAAGCCATTGCATTGCTAAGCGCGCAGTAAATCTTATAAGCGTTTTGCTTTTTGTTTGTGTTCTTGGCAAAAAAGTCTTTTTGTAACTGCCCGCCCTCGCTCCCGGCCCCTCCATCGGGAGAGGGGAGCATAAGGCAGCGAATTTATCGTTTCGCGACCAAAAATCTCATTCTGAGTGCTGATTCCCTGTGGGAGAGGGTTAGGGTGAGGGTAGGTAATTACCTTTTTTCAGTAATGTCGGTTCGGGATAAGGACTTTTACACTGTCGAGACATAGGGAAAGCGCTAGCGCTCCTCTTGTAAGTGCTTGCGTCGTAGTCCCGGAACGGGCAAAGTGTATGGACAGAGGGGACTATTTCACTTCATCCTCGTGTGCATTGGGAATATGTACGGCTTTTTCCCTGCCCAATTCCAGCGATCTTTGATATGCCGCCCAGACGGCACGCGAAATTGCCGTGCGGAAGCCCGCTTTTTCGAGATAATACAGTGCCTCGGCAGAAGTCCCACCTGGAGAAGTCACCTGATTTCTCAACGTTGCAGGATGCCGACCCGCCTGCTGATAGAAAGAGATGGAACCTTTGATGGTCTGCAAAACCAGTTGCTCGGCGATGCGGCGCGGAAATCCCATATGCACCCCGGCATCAATGAGGGCTTCGGTGAAGAGGAACACGTATGCGGGTCCTGTTCCAGAAAGCGCTGTTGCCATATCGAGATACCCTTCGTCTTCGACGAAGATCTCCGTGCCTAGCGCGCCAAGAAGCGCACGCGCGGTGGCTTGCTGTTCTTCCGTCACTTCTTTTGAACAGGTCCATACTGTAATCCCTTCACCGATCTGTCCAGGGGTATTGGGCATGGAGCGCACAATGGCTTTGTGCTTGAGCCCGGCGCTAATCTTCTTGATGGATGCGCCGGCAACAATCGAAAGCACTAACGCGTCGGCACGAATGCTTTTGATGCCCTTCATCACTTCGCTGAGTCGCTGCGGTTTG
The DNA here is from genome assembly GCA_035574015.1 of Anaerolineales bacterium. Classification (GTDB taxonomy): domain Bacteria; phylum Chloroflexota; class Anaerolineae; order Anaerolineales; family Villigracilaceae; genus Defluviilinea. The sequence continues at coordinate 53,449 of DATLZK010000024.1, read as the reverse complement.
ACAGAAAGGACTACCACGTCCGCGCGCGAGGCAGCGAGGGCGTTGTCGGTCATTGTTTCGATGTCATATTTTTTCTTGAGTTCGGTCAATCGTTCTTCGCGCGGCCCCGAAGCGACGATCGTTTCGGCGCGGGCAAGATTTTGGCGCAGCAGTCCCGCGATCATGGCTTCTGCCATCACGCCGGGACCAATAAATGCAATTTTCTTTTCGAGCATGCATTCCTCCAAAAGGTTAGGGTGGTAGATTCCTGCCGAAAGGACAACCACCCTTATTGTAAACAGGTGAGCGAACTGCTTGTCCGCTCACCTGTTCACTGGGTTCTAATCGCTTGTTTATACCTACGCATATACCATTTGTTCGACAGTACGCTGCTTTCGCACCGTGCGCTTTTTTGCCTTTGCGGCTAGCATAGCGGCTTGCCTTTTTTGTGCGGCGCGGATGATCAAATGCAAGAATTTATGATGATCGTAGACCGGGTCGTTGAGGAGTGAAAAGTCAGCAGACCCCGGCTCATCGGGAGCATAGAAGATGCCGCAGTTGGGGTTAATTTCGAGCATGTAAATCGTGCCATCCGCAGCCATGCGGAAATCGCAACGGGCGTATCCATTGCCGTTCATGGCTTTGAAGAGCCGCGTTGTCTGATCGCGAAGCGTTTTTTCGATGCGCGCATCGTTGACTGGCGCAACAGACATTTTCTCGTATTCGACCCATTTCATATGGTAATGTTTGAACGATTCGCCTTGTGGGAAAATAAACTCCACCGGTTTGAAGGTGATGGGGTTCTTGGGATCGTCTGGATTCTCTGCGATGAGGCAGGTAAACTCGCGCCCTTCAATGAACTCTTCAAGGAGGGCTCGTCCAAAGTCATTGATTGCACGTTCTGTGCGGGTTCTAAGGTGCTCTATATCTTCGCAACGTGAGTCGCGTGTGATACCTACGCTGGCGTAGCCATGCGGTGGTTTGACGAGGATCGGAAAGCGCAGGCGTTTTGCAGCGCGTTCCACATCCTCCACGCGATCTACCATGACCCAGTTTGGGGTGGGGACGTTAACTTTTCTGGCACAGGCTTTCATTTCTTGACGGGTGGGATCGAAAAATTTTGAGTCTGCCCCGGTGAATGCCACGCCCATTTTTTCCAGAAGTTGCACAAGACCCACTCCTGAAAGTGCGTCATCCGGTGTGCCATCGCACAAATTGAGGAATACATCTACACCCTGGTTGAGCAAATTCCGAATTTGTTTTTCTACATTGACTGGATGTACACGGTGGTGGATCCATTTGAACCCGTTCATGTGTGGCGATGGGTCGTAAGGCTTATCGTTCGGGTCATCGGGAAGACTTGATAATACGCAGAGATACATTGTCGTGTCCTTTTCGTCGTTGCAATCAAGATGCTTTCAACTGGCATTGTTCAATCTTGATTGTTATGTTGCATCGCATTTTGCAAAGCGATGTTTTTTTGGAGTTGTTCATTGCTGATTCAATAAAACATTTCAATTGAATCATGTAACAATGAAATGTAGCAATATAGATTGTATCCATTATTTGATTCGTGTAAAGGTTTTTGATGATGAATTAACTTTAAAATTTCGCAAGCACCATCAATCATTTATTGATAAAAGATTGATGTTTTGATCTTATATCATCACACTGTATACAGTTAACTTCATTGTGATTTCAAATTGAATCAAATATAAAGATTGCTAACCACCCAATACTTTTAGGATGGAATATGGAAATGTAGAATAACACGCTGAACATTTTTTGTAACGCTTATATAAAAACGCTCTTTCTTATCTCTGTTCATTTGTGATGAAAAAGGAAGTTCAAACTGCTCTGTTGCGAGGATGATAGACTTGGGTATTTATCCCCACTTTCTCTCACCCCAACCCCTCTCCCACTGGAAGAGGGGCAAATACTCTAAATAGATTTTCGTTTATGGCGAGAGATAAAATCTTCACCCCACCTTTTTCGACATCAAAATATCAGGCTTACCTCTTCCGTTGGCATCGGGAATCACGCCTGTAATAACATAGCCCATCTTTTGATAAAACGTGTAAGGATGATTCTTCAAGTTGCGGATGTTTTGGATCTTTTCCCAGAGGTTTTCATACAAATCCACATTTGACAGCGAGGTCATGCCGTCTACATCATCCGTGCCGAGCGTGATCGTCAATCCGCCGCGCTGACGGACTTGTGATTCAAAGTCTTCAACGAGAGCGCGGCCGATGCCTTTGCCTTGCAGGCTTGGCTGAACGGCAAGCGGGTGGAGTTCCCACACGCGGCCATCGTATTGTGGGATGCCGCCTATGATGCCGAGCAGATACCCCTCTTCATCCACTGCGAAGCGGCAAATGCGTTCCGTTTCGAGCATTTCGTGTACTTCTTTCAATCCCTCTTCAAGGGTGGGCCACGCGTGGGGCCAATGTTCACGGAACGCGTCTACAAGTAGTTGCGCGGCTTGGTAGAGGAGGTGTTCGTCAGTGCGCGTCGGGGAGATGATGTTCATTTTGGAATGAGCAGGCATCGGCTGGGAATGAGGCGGGGGTCGTCTCACGGGGGAGGCGAGATTGTGAGGAAGGATGAGGGTTTTTCAAGTGTCAGGGTCACGTGAATCACCATGTCTGCCAGTGTGCATGCGGTTATGGCTAATTGGTTCTGCAATCCTGTATGGGTGGGTGTTCAACAATCACGATGATGTGCTGTTCGATGCGCGGGGGCGTTCAGTTCCAGAATTGTGGAAGGTATTCTCTATACTCTCTCAAGTATTCATCCAATATCTTCCTTGCTGTGTCTATATCGGTAATGACAGGATCGAGCAACAGGCATTGCAGGGCTTTTTCGCGCGAGCCTTCCACAACGGCATCCACGCACAACTGCGCGACGGTGATTTCTCTGCGACAGAGTTCGGCGATGGGCTCGGGCAGCGCGCCAACGTGTATGGGATGAATGCCCGCGCCGCTCACATGCACGGGCGTTTCGACGGTTGCTCCTTGAGGCAGATTTGCAATCTGCCCTGCATTGGGGAGGTTTGCCGCGAGGTGATAATGGTTTCCGGCGCCAGCCACATTTTCGATCATTTCGAGTGCTCCCTCTGAATCTGTATCGAGCAAACCTTCGATTGTCATATTTCCGTTTGCCATTTCGTTCAGGCGATAGAGTTCAAATTCGCGTACTGCCGCCATGACTTCCCAATCATAGAGGCGGATGTTGTATTTCTCCCAGGGTTTAGTCTGTGGATCGCTCATCCAGGGGAGGTATTCGCACAAGTGCGTATCACCGGGAACGGGGAACAAACCAAAGGCTGAGAAAACATCCCTCGTGAGAGGTTCAAATTGTGGGTTCAGTTCAAAGAAGCGTTTGCGAAAGAGTGGGTAGAGGTCCTCGCCGGTGCGGCGATCTGTAATGGAAAGAATCCAAGTGAAGTGATTCAACCCCGCCGCGCAAATGTCAACGAGGGGAACGATTTGTTGGCGCACGCGATGTTGAAGCGGATATTGATCTGCGGCGGCATGCACGCCGTTCAACTCTTCGGGGATTTCAAGGCCCAGATCGTTTGCCAGCGCAACTCCCACCATGACGTAGCCCGCGTAAATTTGATGACATAAGCCAACCGATTTGATTTTGGTGTGGCGGTTGAGCGCGTCGCAAATGCGGATCATCGGGTTGGTGAAGTTGATCCACCACGCGTCGGGACAAGCCTGTTCCATCTCGCGTGCAATTTGCAGGATAGGACCAATGTTACGCGCCGCGTGGGCAAAGCCGCCGGGTCCGCCGTTTTCCGCGTAGGGTTGACGCACGCCATATTTCAGCGGAATTTCGAAATCCTTCTGCCATAAATTTTCGCGTGCGCCGACCTCGATAGCGTTGACGACGAACTGACTGCCGGGCAGTGCCTCTTCATGATGCGTGTGCGCGGTGATAACAAACTGCGCGTCCCACTCACGATTGAGCCGTTCTGCCAGACGACGGACGATATCCAGACTTTCGGCGTTTCGATCCACGAGCGCAAGGGTGGAGCCGCGCAATTTTTTCGAACGCATCAGGGCAGAGAGGGTATTTTCTCCAAACGAGGCTGAGCCTGCACCAATGACAGTGATTTTGGTAGGAAGCATAGTCCAAAGTTCTCCAATAGCGGATTCAAATGTCGCGTTAAAACGCAAACGACGCGGAGATTATAGTCTATCCGCGTCGTCAATTTCGTAATCTCTGCTCGCTGCTTCCTGCTCACTCGCTTTCCTCAAATATTACATCTGCTGTCATGCCGGCGAGTGCGCCATGGGGTTGTTCTTCAAAAGCAACTGTCACCTCATACACCACATCTCCGCCCAGCAGATTTGCCAGTGGGGAAATTGAAATAACCTTTCCATGAAAATCCTGATTCAAAGCGTTGATCGTGATGAGGGCAGGATCACCGACTTTGATCCTCACTACATCGCGTTCGCTCAAATCAGTAGTCCTGACTTGCAAATGTTCAAGATCGCTAACAATGATCAAGATTTGGCCAGGTACGGCATATTCGCCAGCAATACTATTGATTTGAGAGATTACACCATCGAAGGGTGCAACCAGCCGAGTTTGTTCGAGGCGCGCCTGTGCGGCGGCAAGATCATCCCTTGCCTGTTGTAATTGTGCCAGTTTCGCGCCCGAAGCCTCCGGTGGCACACTTTCGCCTTTCAGCGCGGCAAGATACCATTGCGCCTCTTGCACAGCGGCTTGAGCCGCGCTCAATCTTGCCTGTGCAATCGCGATATCTGTTTCAGAGGGCTTGCCGGTGTACCAGTTATATTTGGCACGTAACGCGTTCAGGTTCAACTGTGCGTTGGTGAGGGCAAGTAGCGCTGCCGCTTTTTGAGGATCACCATCTGGCCGTCTGGCAAAGTGTCTATAAGTATCCGAAGCCATGGCAAGTTGCTCTTCTGCAAGCGTGATCTCTGCTTTGACTTTGTCTATCAGCGCGTCGGAGGCGCGTGGGTAGAACAAACCGGACACATTGTTTTGTGCCTCCTCCAGTTCCTTTTGAGCAGAGGCGAGTGCCTCTTCGGCGGCGGCGATCATGGCGGGTGAAGTCAGTTCCCGCAGGGCACGTTTTGCACGTTCCACCTCCAGTTGGGCGAGGTGGTTTTCTAGTTCCATCAAAACCTGACCGGCTTTCACGTGATCACCCACCTTGACATGCAATGCCGCGATATTTCCCCCGATGACGAACGCCAGATGCGCCTCCCGCTCAGGGACAACGACAGCCGAGGCAACGACTCCCTCTCCGCCCGAAGCGGATTCCGGAATCTCATCGGCATTCCCGCCGCTCAACACAATGGTTGGAATGGGCGTGGGTGATGCGTTCGACGTGCATGCAGAGAGTATCCAGACGAAAAGAAGGATGATCAAGATGAACGCGGCGATGCGTTTATGTTCTGCGAACGAAGCGTTTTTCATTGCAGGTCTTCACTTTCCGTTGGTTTTGCTGTCCTTTTCGATGACGCCATCCTTCAAAGTAATCACCCGATTGGCAAACTTGATCACACGCGGATCGTGCGTGGCGAAGACGAAAGTTACACCTGTCTCACGGTTGAGTTTTTTCATGATTTCCATCACCTGTTCGCCGTTTTCGGTGTCGAGGTTGGCAGTGGGCTCATCGGCGAGGACCAACTTTGGATTGGTGACCAGCGCGCGGGCAACAGCGACGCGTTGTTGCTGTCCGCCGGAGAGTTGGTCGGGGCGGTTATTGGCGCGATCTGCCATCCCCACTGCATCAAGCAGTTCCATCACGCGCTGCCTGCGTTCCGCGGCAGGTTTGCCGTTGAGCAGCAACGGCATTTCCACATTCTCATAAGCCGTGAGGGTAGGGATAAGGGCAAAGAACTGGAATACAAAACCGATGGTCCCTTTGCGCAGCTCAGCGCGCTGATTGCGGTTGAGATGGGTGACTTCCTGGCCGTTGATGAGGACACTGCCCGATGTGGGTTGATCGAGACAGCCGAGAATTTGCAGCAAAGTGGTCTTTCCCGAACCGGAAGGACCGACCAGCGAAGTAAACTCTCCACTTTCGATGCTCATGGTAACACCGTTCAAGGCGCGTGTTTCCACTTCACCGACTTTATAGATGCGAGTGACGTTGGTCAATTTTGCGACTTCCATGTTTTTTTCTCCTGAGGTAGCACAAGTCTATAGACTTGCACAACGATTTGTTCTACTGTGCGCTGTGTAAGGCTTCGACTGGCTCCATGCGCGCGGCCATGCGCGCCGGATAGAGCGAAGCAAGCAAAGTGATGACAAATGAAGTGATGATCAGGTTGAGGGCGGTGCTCAATGGCAGGTAGGTGTAGATGCGATCTGCAAGAAGCATATCGCCGCTTATGCCCAAATCGCCTAAATAGAATCCGACTTTGGAAAAATAGGCGGAAAATGCCCATCCCACCAGAGAACCGAACGCAACACCGAAGGCAGCCAGCAAAGCTGCTTCGGCCAGGAACAGCGTGATGATCTGCCGCCCCTGCATGCCAATTGCAGAAAGAATGCCAATCTCACGTGTGCGCTCGAACACCGACATCAACAGCGTGTTGACGATCACTGTTGCCGTCACACCCAGCACAATCAGATTGATAACGGTTAGATAGGCATTAGAAAAATCGTTGACCAGCACAAGCAGTTCATTCAACTGCCGCCACGTCTTTACCTGAATGCCTTCACCTTGGATGGCCGCCGCAACGGCATCTGCTTGCTCTCGATCATGTAACAGGACGAAGATAATGCTGGCGCGGTCTCCTGCGCCGGAGAACGTTTGCGCCTTCGCAAGCGGCAACAGCACTACACCTTTGTCATAAGCGCTTGTGCCGGTGCTGAAGATGCCGCGCACGGTGAACAACTGCTCGTCCACTGTTCCATCAGCAGTATTGATCAACAGATTGAGTTGATCGCCTGCTTTCAGATTCAAACTTTGCGCAAGCGGATATCCAATGAGGATTCCTTCACGGTCTTCGGCGGTGAGGAATTCACCGGAGACGATGCCATCGCGATAAGGCGCGTTCGCCTCCGAGGCGGGATCAATGCCTATGATTTGCACACCGCTCGCTTCATCCCGGACCGAAACGATTCCGCTGGCAAACAGGCGCGGGGTCGCCACCGCTACCTGTTCCAGCGATTCGATTTGTGCCGCGGCTTGAGTCGGGTTTTCGATCAAGTATTCCCATGCCACGCTGAGTTTATCGGGGTCGTAATCTGCATCCTGCACTTGAAGATGTCCGCTGTGCAGGCGCAGGGTGGTTTCCATCGAGCCGCGCATTTCGCCTTGAAAGAAGGCGGCAATGAACATCAACAACGCTGTTCCCAGAGCGAGCGCCAGCGCCGAAAAGAATGAGCGGCGGCGGTTCCTGCCCAGATTGCGATATGCAAGTTTGAAATAGTTAATCATGGTTGTTCTCTTCGCTCGTTCTTTCTTCTTTACCTCTTTCATTTTTCATTCCCCCAAACTGAAGAGGAAAGAAAAGGTTCATACATAATGCAACGCCTCAGCCGGTTCGCGCTGCGAGGCTTGAATTGCCGGATAGAGCGCCGCCAGCGCGGCAATCACTGCGACGGTGATGGCATGCTGAAGAATTTTCAGGGGCGCCAATTGAGGGTAAATGCGTCCGCTGATCAGGGCGGTATATTCTGTCAGATTGGCAAAAGCGCTGTAATCCAATCCAACGATGCCGAGCGTACCGGTAAGCAGCGTGCCAAGTACCGCACCTACAACCGCACCCATCGCTCCAATCAGGATACCTTCCAATAGAAACAGAAAGGCAATTTGTCCTGGCTTTAACCCCAGTGCGCCGATGATGCCGATCTCGCGCGTGCGCTCGAACACTGCCATCATGAGCAAGTTGAGAATGCCAATGGCGGCAATGCCCAGCATGAACACGCCGAATATGCTCATCACGCCAGTTTTCATTTCCATCGTTTGTTTCAGATCGGGAAACGCGTTTTCCCATGTATCCACTTCATAACCCGGAACCGATTTCTGAATGGCGCGCACGACGTCAGCCTCTTGCCCGATTTGCTTCAACGAGATGACTACTTCGGTCACCTTTCCATCCAATCCAAACAGTGATTGTGCCTCTGCCAATGACAGATAGATGGTGTTCTTTTCCACCGAAGGTACGCCGACATCATAGATGCCGACAATCGTCATCGTGCGCTGACGTCTTTGTTCATGGGTGGAGTTGCCAACCATGGTGATTCGATCTCCAACCTCCACATTCATTGCCGTCGCTAATCCTTGACCGATGACGATCAAATCACCGTCGTCTGCATTCAAGTAGCGGCCCTTGGAGATGTTTTTTGCCACTGGCGTAATTTGCGCCTCTTTCTCTGGCTCCACACCCACAATGGAAACGGCAAACGCGCCTTCTCGATTGGTGACCAGGCCGCTCGTCACAATGCGCTTCGATGCCGCAATGACTTGCGATTGTGCCTCTGCAGCGCGCACGATGGCATCTGGTTCATCCAAAGGAAGCAGCGGCTTGTGGCTCGATTTCTGCCCGTAGCCCGGCGCGTGGACTTGAATGTTTCCGCCCAGCAATTGGATTGCATTACCATAAATCGCCTGTTGGAAGCCACCGATGAGCGCGTCGTAAAACACGAGCAAAGCCGTGACGACGCCCATGCCGCCGGCGATCAAGAACGTCCTGCGGCGTTGTCTCCAAACATTGCGCCACGCTAGGCGCAGATAAAGTGTCATATTCGTTTCTCCTTTTGATTGTCCTGCCTACCTCACCTCACCCCCAGCCCCTCTCTCGATGGGAGAGGAGGCAAAATGCAGCGAATTTGTCGTTGCGCGACAAAAATCCCATTCTGGGTGCTGATTCCCTCTCCCTTTGGGAGAAGGTTAGGGTGAGGGCAGGTGATTACGTTTGATTTGCTATTAGGCGCTCCTCTTTGCGCTTGATCTTTAGCGAGCGCTCGAAAAGATGGATGGCTCTTGAGTATTACGATCCTGCCACGAATTCCGATTCGGTCTTGCGCAGACCGTATTCCATCACATACAACATTTTGTCTATCATTTCCTGTGTCTTTGCGGAGCGCACCCATTTCATAATGTCTTTCTGCTTCATGCCTTCTTGCAGAATGTAATTGCTGATGGCGTTGCTCCAGGTTTCCATGATCATCACCGCTAAATCCATATCCACACTAGGGTCCATCTCGCCGCGTGCAATGGCTTGGGCGATTATCTCGTGCAAGCCCCGCCGAGTTCGTTCACGGACATCTGCAAAGTTCTTTCCGTAATACAAGCCATCAGTCAGCATGACACGACTGATAGCTTGCACCAGGCGGGGATAGGCAGAATTGAATTCCATGCCGGTTTTGATCATCCAGCGAAAATACTGGAAGGTGTCCATGTTCATGCTCGGTGGATGCTTCTCTTTGAAATATTCTAGTTTTTCCTTTTCGAGCATGTCGAGCAAATATCGAAAGACATCCTGTTTGTCTTCGAAATACTGGTAAAAACTCCCTTTTGCGATGCCGCTGTTTGCGACGATACGATTTATCGAAGCATTTTCCAGCCCATATTCGGCAAATTCCTCAATTGCAGCATGGATGATTTTCTTGCGCTTTTCTTCGGGAAGATTGAAAAAGGTTTGCTTTGGCATACAAATATGACCTCCTGGTCATATGACCAGCGGGTCACATTATAAGATGATTTCCCCGCTTGTCAAGGTGACGAAGATCGGTTTTTCGCAATCCTTTTCAGCAATAATCCTGTTCTCCAAAACGCGACCGCCGCCATGCCATGCGCGAGGACCGCGAACAGGGGTGGCTTTTGTAGGGTGTAATACGTCCAGCACTCGCGCGTGGTTCCCCATAATTCAAGAGAATATCCTAGCGAGGAGCCTGCGATAAAAGTGAGGAGGGCAAGGCGATAATCGGTGGGCGTGAGGGTAAGAAGAATACAGAGAATGAGGGCGAGCCAAGTTAGGGATTTGTCGAGGGTCGGGGAAACGAAGACCAGCATCAGGGTCAGGAAAGAAGCGAAGGTGATCCAGTAAAAAATGGAAAGTAAACTATGAGGTGTCGTCCGCTTGAAATAGCATTCCACCCTTCCGGTCATCCAGTTCAGAAACCGCGTGAGGCGGTCAATCGAGAGGCTGGCAATAGGCCACGCGGGGATAATCCATAAAGGCGGACGCTCAGCGGTGTAATAATGCCAGAGATTCGTCTGGGTTCCCCATGATTCGATAGCCAGTCCGCCAAAGGTTCCGACGAAGATGATCAGCAGATCTGTTTTGAGATTTGCATACGCGATAATTGTGAGGGACATGAATGCAAAGATGCCCAGCAACAGCCAATCTACATAGCGCCACCACGCGCCATGCCAATCTATGTATGCAAGATACGCCTCTGCCAGGGGCCACCAGATGTAAACGATGAGGAAAAGAGTTAGTAGAAAACCGCCGAGCAGGATGCCACTGTCGCGCGTCCATAATTTCGATAACGCGGCACGGAGGGTTAACATGGGCTGATTATACAAGCCGGTTAAACGAGACGTTAACCTGAAATGGTTACAAGTATCTTGTTTTTTTGTCAGGATTACCCTAGAATTGAATTGCTAGAGGGCAGTAAAAGGAAATTCGCTCGGTTCATGTTTCATGCACATGGAGGTGACTCACTCAATCCACAATTTGACATGGTTCATATCCTGATGTCAGCCCCTTTCCCACAATTTGCAAGAGGAGAATAGCGTGAACCAAAATTTATTCAAAATACTTTCTTTGGCGACTATTTTGTCGCTGATGTTCCTGGCTTTGCCTATACACAGTGCAAAAGCCGCAGGCACCATTAGCCTCACCGCGCTGAATGTTCCCTATACCCAAGACTTCAATACGCTTGCCATCAGCGGCACAGCCAATACAACGCTGCCCACAGGGTGGGACCTTCATGAGAGCGGCAGCAGTAGCAGAGTCAATAGCGCATACGCCGCCAGCACTGGCTCAGATAACGCGGGGGATGTCTACAGTTTTGGCGCCTCGGGGAGTATGGAACGTGCTTACGGCACACTGTTGAGTGGAACACTTACGCCAACCATCGGCGCTTCCTTTATCAACAACACGGGCGAGACCATCACCTCACTTGAGATTTCCTATACGGGTGAGATGTGGCGTGCTGGCGTGACCAATCGCGGCGCGGCAGACCGTCTCGATTTCCAACTCAGTACGAATGCCACCAGCCTCAATAGCGGAACATGGGTTGATTATAACGACCTTGATTTTCACAGCCCAAATCTCAATGCATCCGCAGGTGCTTTGAACGGGAATTCGTCGGGCAACCAAACCTCCGTCAGTTTTACGATTACTGGATTGAATATCCCCAACGGTTCGACGTTTTGGATTCGCTGGAGAGATTTCGACATTGCCCCCGGCGCAGATGACGGCCTAGCGGTGGATGATTTCTCTCTCACCCCACGCGTGACGGACTTTGCTCCTGAAGTGATCAGCACTTTCCCGGTTAACGGTGCAACGAACTTCCCAGTCAACGCCAATCTCACGGTGACCTTCAGCGAGCCAGTAAATGTGACCTCTTCATGGTTTGAGTTATCCTGCTCCGTAAGTGGTGTTGTCTCCACTGCCTTTAGCGGCGGACCCACAATTTTCACACTCGATCCAGGGGACTCGCTTGTTCATGGCGAATCTTGCACTCTGACTATCTTTGCCAATCAAGTCAGCGATCAGGATGGTAATGATCCGCCTGACAACATGATCATGAATTTTGTTGTTGGTTTCTCTGCGTTCGACATTTGCACAACATCCTACACTCCCATCTACGTTATTCAGGGTAATGGACTTTCCACCCCGATCCCCGGCGTTGTCACCACACAAGGAGTGGTAGTAGGCGATTTTGAAGGAAGCACAGGCTTACAGGGATTCTATATGCAAGATGCAACTGGCGATGGAAACCCTGCTACTTCCGATGGCATCTTCGTCTTTACTGGCAGTGCCAATCTTGTCAGCGTTGGCCAGGTGGTACGCGTCACGGGCTTTGCACGCGAACGTTTCAACCAGACTACGCTCAACGGCTCGAACAGCAACACCTCGCCAGTACCGGCTGCGAATGTCATCAATTGCGGGACAGGAAGTGTGGCGCCTACGGATGTAACCCTCCCCTTCCCCACCCCCGATTACCCTGAACGCTTCGAAGGCATGTTGGTACGCCTCCCCCAAACACTAGTCATCTCCGAATATTTCAATTACGAACGCTTTGGTGAAATTGTTCTTGCCTTAGCGCTTGAAGGGGAAACCCGTCCATTTACAGGGACTACCCTGGATGAACCGGGCGCGCCCGCTACCGCGCGTACCCTGGCGAATAGCCTGCGTCGCATCACGCTGGACGATGGGTTGGGCATTCAGAACCCATCTTTTGTCCGCCACCCGAACGGTCTCGCCTTCGCGCTGGATAACCGATTCCGCGGTGGCGATACGGTCACGAATACTGTCGGTGTTCTCGGCTTTGACTTTGGCTTATATCGCATTCAACCTACTGCCGCGGCTGAATACGCGTCCGTCAACCCGCGTCCGTCCGCGCCTGAAGAGGTCGGTGGAAGTCTGCGCGTCGCTGCCATGAACACGCTCAACTTCTTCATTACCCCGGATTATCCAACAGGCAATCCACTGGACAACAAATGTGGTCCTTTGCAGAACATGGAATGCCGCGGTCACGATGCGGACCAACCGGATGAATTCACGCGTCAGCGCGCTAAACTCCTTGCGGCTCTTGCCGGCCTCAACGCCGACATCATCGGACTCAACGAACTGGAGAACACTACCGGTGTTGATCCGCTTGGCGATCCCAACGGCATTGTCACTGGGCTCAATGAAATGCTGGGCGCAGGCACCTATGCCTACATTGACACTGGCGTAATCGGAACAGATGCTATTCGCGTGGGTTTGATTTATAAGCCCAGCAAAGTAATGCCTGTTGGCGATTTCAAAATTCTCGATTCCAGTGTTGACCCGCGCTTCCTTGACACAAAGAACCGACCAGTGTTGGCTCAAACCTTCGAGGAAGTGGCTACAGGTGCGCGCTTCACGGTGGCGGTTAATCATCTCAAATCAAAGGGCAGTGACTGTAACGATGTGGGCGATCCCGATATCGGTGATGGTCAGGGCAACTGCAATCAAACGCGCAAAGCCGCCGCGCAGGCTTTGGTGGATTGGCTCGCCACCGATCCCACCGGAAGTGGAGACACAGACTATCTGATCATTGGCGATTTGAATTCCTATGCCAAAGAGGATCCGATTGATGCCATCCTGGCGGGTCCCGATGATATTCCCGGCACCGGCGATGATTACACTAATCTGATCGAGCACTTTGTGGGACCTTATGCCTATTCGTTCGTGTTCGACGGGCAATTCGGCTACCTCGATCACGCCCTCGCCAGTCCTTCCCTCGCCGCGCAAGTGACTGGCGCTACCGAGTGGCACATCAACGCTGACGAACCGGACTTGCTGGATTACGACACCACCTTCAAACCACCTGCTCAAGAGGTGATCTTCGAAACAAACGCTTTCCGTTCATCGGATCATGACCCCCTTCTCGTGGGCCTTGAATTGATGCATTACAACTTCAGCGGCTTCTTCCCACCGATTGACAATTTGCCGGCGCTCAATGTAGCAAAGGCTGGAAGTAGCATCCCTGTGAAGTTCAGTCTTGGAGGTGATCAGGGCCTGGACATCTTCTTCAGCGGTTATCCACTTTCCCGGCAAATTGCGTGCGACTCGGGTGTGCCAACGACCGGCATTGAACAGACAGTTTCTGCTGGTGGAAGCATCCTGACCTATGATCCGACTACTGATCAGTACATTTATGTCTGGAAGACAGAGAAAGCCTGGGCGGGGACGTGTCGCCAACTGGTCGTAACATTGAAGGACGGTTCTATCCATTACGCTAACTTCAAATTCAAGTGACCGTCACTACACATAATAGACCTCCCTGCCTATACGCGGGGAGGTCTTGCATTAATGCTTCAGTTCGGGATATTCCATGTTTCTGGAAAATTTGTCTGACTGCCTTCACCCTGTGCTGGAGCATATCCTTGCTATTCGCGCCCAGAGGTGAGCGGGAGTAGAGGCGGTTTTTCGCGACGGGGGAGATAAGACCTGGGAAACGGGAACAGGCCGAGGGTCGGGAAAGAGGCGAAACAGAATCGGCAGCTGTAGACAGGCCAATGCGTATCTCTTGTTTTGGATAAGGGTTATCCATAATGACATGTGCGCGCCGCTGTCTCTTTCGATGACGGTACCCTGCGCAAAGTCCACCGGTCGTATGCCTGTGGAAGGGGTTGTATATCTCTTTTTGCCATGCAGAGCCTTGCGTGGCTATTTTTTTCATTTTTCAATGGAGGTGTCGAGGCTGCATAAGATAAATGCATATACAAACCTTCTTAAGGAGGAGCAAGCATAATGGCAAAGACTCAAAAAGGTAAGTCCAAATCTACGAAATCGAAGACCACAAAGAGAAATACGATCCCTTCAAATCTATCTGTTCAGAGAGGAGAGACCATGAAAGCTAACAACAATTTGATGGGTTACCTGCCCAACGATACGCCCCCTCTGGGGCAGATGATCCTGCTGGGATTCCAGCATGTGTTGACGATGTTTCCGGCAACAGTCTTCGTCGCGGCGCTGTGTGGTTTTCACGTTGGAACGGTGTTGACGGTTTCTGGGGCCGGTACGATCGTCGCGCTGGTGCTTTCAAAGTGGCGACTGGGTAAATTCATCCCGCTCTTTTATGGTTCCAGTTTCAGTTATATTGCTGCCTATCTGGCGATTGTCCAGCAGATGACCGGCAGCCTGCCTGAGTTTGGCAAGCCCGCGCCAGATGAGGTTATTCAAACGATGCAGGCTGGTATCGTTGTAACCGGCATTTTGAACATCATCGTTGGGGCGATTATTCGAGCGATCGGCAAAGAGAAGATTGATCTGATTCTGCCCCCGGTCGTCACCGGCTCTGTGGCGGCCATCATTGGCTTCGGCTTGGCATTTGCCGCTTTGGATATGGCTTCTGCAAACTGGGCGGTTTCGCTCCTCACGCTGCTGGTGACGATTCTGTTTTCGGTCTATCTGCAAAATCGCGGTTTTATTGGGATGTTGCCGGTGTTGCTGGGTGCGATTGTCGGCTACATTGTTTCTGCCGTCATTGCGCCCGGCTCGGTGAATTTCGAGCCTGTCCGCCAGGCGCCCTGGTTTGCGGTGCCACATTTCACGTTCCCCAATTTTAGTGGACCGCTGGTGGGCACAGCGATCTTCAGTATTTCGGTGATGGCGATTGCTACCATTCCCGAATCTACCGCGCATTTGTATCAGATCAGTCTGTATGTGGATCGTTTTGCTAAAGACACCAAGCGTGAACCCTATGAACTGGATAAGAACATTGGCTTCAATCTGATTCTCGATGGTGTGGATGATACGTTAAAAGGCCTGTTGGGCGCGACGGCCGGAACGAACTATGGTGAAAACAATTCACTGATGGCGATTACTCGCAACTATTCGGGGCCGGCCTTGATCGCGGCAGGTGTTATTGCGATCTTACTTGGCTTTGTCGGCAAACTGGCAGGTCTGGTACAAACTGTTCCGCTGGCTGTGAGCGGTGGATTGGCGATCTATCTCTTCGGCGTGATCGGCATGCAGGGTATTGCCCTCATGCAGGAACACAAAGTTAGCATGTTCAATCCGCGCAATCTTGCCGTTGGCGCTACCATTATGGTTGTTGGCATTGGAGGAAATATCGGTTTTGAGGGTGGCTTCTTGCCCATTCCCATCCTGCAGAATATCTTCCCCAGCGGTTTGCCGTCCATTGCCACTGCGGCGGTGCTCGGCATCCTCGTCAATGCCATCTTCCTGATCTTCAAACCACCTGTGGTTGAGACCGAAGTGATAGATGAAGCTGTGGCGATGGCAGACTGACAATCTTCATCAATCGAAGACGGGATGGTCTGTAAAGACTATCCCGTTTTTTGTTTAACTTGTTCTGTTGCAAACATGGACAAAGGATTGTCGTCGGCATTGCTTTTCGCCCTCACCCCCTCTCCCACTGGGAGAGAGGTCGGAGTGAAGGAAAGTGGGGGGTATCTTCTCAACAGAGCACATCGCAGATTTTATTGAAGCAGGAATCCGCCTGTGTTAAACTGGAATCAACTCTCTCGCGAAGCAGGAGAGACAAGATGAAATTGACAAATGGAACGCGCAGTATTTTATTGAGCCTATTCCTCCTCTCCGCAGCAACGCTGACATTTGAAATCAACCTGACCCGGCTTTTTTCTGTCGCGCAGTTTTATCACTTCGCCTTCATGATTGTCAGTATCGCCCTTTTAGGTTTTGGCGCCAGTGGTACTGCCTTGACGCTCTTCCCTGCGCTCCGAAAGGGAGATCCAAAAATGCGTTTGGGTCAATTGGGATTTGCAATGGGCGTCAGCATTCTGACTGCTTACTTGCTGGTCAATCATTTACCCTTTGACTCGTTCAGTATTGCCTGGGATCGCCGTCAGGTTTGGATTCTCACCTTGCACTATATTGCCCTCGCTGCGCCATTCTTCTTCAGCGGCATGGCACTTGGGTTTTTATTGAACATCTTCCCTCACTCTGCTGGAACGACTTATGCAATCAACCTGTTTGGCGCGGCGGTGGGATGTGTCATCGCGCTGTTTACACCTCCCTATCTCGGCGCGGAGGGCATGGTGACCTTGAGCCTCGCGCTTGCTCTGCTGGCGGGGCTAATTACCTCTTTTCCCCTCCGATCTCCCACTTTTCTTTTTCTTGCGACCTCTGCTTTGCTCTTTTTTTCCCTTCTCGACCTCGGCTTACGTTTTACCGACAATCCCTCTTTTGGTTTTCTCGAACTCCGCATTTCTCCATATAAGAGCCTTTCCTATGCCCTGCAATACCCCGGTGCGCAGGTCATTCACCGTCGGTGGAATGCCTTCTCACGTGTGGATGTCGTACGTAGTGAAGCGATACATTCCATACCTGGACTCAGTTATCGTTACCTGCAGCCCCTTCCGCCATTGGATGGTCTGTTCATAGATGGCGACGACCTCAGCCCAATCCTCCAATCCTCCCAATTCTCCCAATCCCCCCAATCCCCTCAACCCTCTCCCCCCACCTTCGCCTCCTACCTCCCCACTTCTCTCGCATTTCATCTCCGCCCCAATGCCCGCACATTGATTCTCGAACCGCGCGGCGGCTTGGACATTTTCACCGCGCTCGCGCTGAGTTCGGGAGAAATCACAGCCGTTGAAATCAACCCGCTCATCGTCGAGGCTGTGCCGATTTACAAAGACCCGCGCGTAGAAGTTCATGTCGAGTCCGAGAGAAGTTTCCTTCACCGCACGCAAGCAAAATATGATGTGATTGTGCTTTCCCTTACCTCATCGTTTCATCCCGTGCGCTCCGGCGCGTACACCCTTATGGAAGACTATCGCTACACGGTCGAGGCGTTCACCGACGCGCTTTCGCATCTCACCCCTGGTGGATTGCTGATTGCCACGCGTTGGTTGCAAGACCCTCCCAGTGAAGATTTGCGACTCTTTGCACTTGCAGTCACGGCATTGGAAAGGAAGGATGTTAATCCGCGCGAACAACTCGTTGCATTTCGTGGCTTCAACACGGCAACCATCCTTCTCAAAAACGGTGCATTCTCGAACGATGAATTAGTCTCCCTGCGCGCTTTCCTTGCCGAACGTGCGTTTGACCTTACTTATGCGCCCAATGTTCACCCCGCAGAAACGAATCAATACAACATTCTGCCCGAATCGAAGTATTACCAGACATACCTCAATCTGCTCGAGACAAGCCCGCGCGAAAAATTCTATGACGAATACGATTACGACATCCGCCCGCCCACCGATGATCATCCGTTTTTTGGACATTATTTCAAATGGGCGCAGGCACCACAGGTCATTGCTGAATTTGGCCGAGCATGGCAGCCTTTTGGTGGCGCGGGATATTTTGTGGTGGTCGCATTGCTTGTGCTTGCCATTCTTCTTGCGGCTGGGCTCATCCTTTTTCCTGTAGCAATGTTCAAACGGTCACAGCGCCGTGCCTTCTCACCTTTTCGGCTTCACAATCTTGTTTATTTTGGTTTATTGGGGCTTGCCTTTCTTTTAGTTGAAATCCCTCTTCTTCAACGTTTCATTCTCTATCTCGGTAATCCCGCCTATGCTTTCACTGTGGTCTTATTCTCCTTGCTCTTCTTCTCTGGGTTGGGCAGCAGATGGAGCGACCGCGTCCCACTTCGTCCCTCGCTCGCCATTCTCGTTATCCTCATACTTCTCTCTCTTGCTTTGCTTCCCCGCTTCTTCGCTTTGACCTTGGGCCTGCCTCTGACCCTTCGGCTTGGTCTGACCCTCCTCGTCCTCTCGCCGCTTGGCTTTTTGATGGGCATCCCGTTTCCGGCCGGGATTCGCCTGATAAAACGGGACCAAGCCGCGGGCGTCGAAAACGAAGCGCAGGACGAAAGCATCTCGTGGGTGTGGGCAGTGAACGGTGCAATGTCCGTTGTTTCATCCATCTTTGCCGCGCTGCTGGCTCTGACGTTTGGGTTTAGTTGGGTGTTGAAGATTGGCGCGCTTTGCTACGCGGGCGCGTGGATCATGGCACCGGCGGCTCGCCATGATGCGTTTCGACGCCGGGACCGGTAAGTGGCACGAACATTACGCCGCCGAGATTATATGCTTTCAAATCCCCGTTCTCTTTGACAAACTTCCACAAACTCTGATACCAGCCCGGTGGACCGATGGGGATGACAATTCGCCCGCCCTCTGCCAATTGATCAACAAGGGGTCCGGGAAGATGATCCGGCGCGGCGGTCACGAGAATCGCATCGAAGGGAGCATGTTCAGCCCAACCGTAATACCCATCACCTTGTTTGACGCGAACTTCATCATATCCCAATTCCTTCAACAACGCCGCCGAGCGTTCTGCCAATTCAGGGATAATCTCAACGCTGTATATCTCCACATATCCTAATTCGGCAAGGACAGCGGCTTGATAACCTGACCCTGTACCGATTTCCAACACCTTTTCGCCGGGTTGCAATTCCAGTAGTTCGGTCATCCACGCAACGATAAACGGTTGTGAAATGGTCTGCCCATAGCCGATGGGAAGAGGATGATTTTCATAAGCCTGATCAAGATATTCGGGAAGCACAAATTTATGGCGGGGGACGGTTCGCATGGCACGCAGGACATCCGAGTTTTGTATGCCCTGCGCTTTGATCTCTTCAATCAATTTATCCCATTCCTCACGGAATGCCCCCCCGAGGTCTTCAGATGTCTTTTCTGGCGATGCTGTCTGTGTGAAGGATGGCGGCGTTTGCATCGCTGAAGGGACATTGGCACAGGCAGTTACGAGGAGAAAAAAGGTAAGGAGGCAGATTGGTCTCCACATAAATATCTCTCCTCTCTTCATTACAAATCATTAGCCACTTACGAAAGATTGATTGCCTCAAGCATTGTTTAGTGCGTCAATGGCAGCGCGGTAAACCATTTCGAGTGAACGCTCGATGGGACGCACATCTGCAGGCGCCTGCCAGCGAAGTTTGGCAAGGCTATCGCCGACAACGACGATTGATGCCGCTTCTACGCGGCGTACCTGACCCAGTGCATAGAGGGCGGCGATTTCCATTTCCACAGTCTTGATGCCTTCGGATTGATATTGTTTCACTTCCTCGCGCGTCTCGCGATAGGGAGCATCGGTTGTCCATGTTGTGCCTATGTGGAAAGGAACATTTCGTGCTTGCAATGCTTCGCTCAAACGATTTACGAGTCTCTGGCTTGCCTCTACATACTTTCCGGAGGGCAAATAATGATGGGATGTTCCCTCGTCGCGGAGAGCGCGTCCGCAAATTACGATGTCCCCCGCCTGTAATTCGGCGGAGATCCCCCCACCCCATGAGATCGAAACGATTTGCCTTACTCCCCAGGCAATAAACTCCTCAGCCAGTGCAGTGACCACCGGCGCTCCGATGCCGAAGTTAGTTAGCACAGCCACACGCCGGTTGGTCTTTTTGACAAGGTACAAATCGCCCATCATGCGTCCCACATATCGGATCGGGATCCTCCAGCGCATTCTTTCGGGCAAGCCGCGATGCAGACAAAGGAGAAGTGCCTCGGGTGGTTCAATTTTGGGAAGGCGTCCCAGTCTGTTGCGGAACTCGATCATTTCGTTTCCACTCAGCAACGAATCGAGTTGATGCTTCTCAGGGTAGTTGGGGAAACTCATGCGCGGATTCCTTTGCTTGTAGCGTAATCCTGTAGAGTTGAGTTACTTCGGGTGAGATGGAGAGAAAGCGTGTTTCGGCTGATAGCGCAGTGTGAGGATGAAGAAGTCACCCCAGCCATGCCAGGGATAGCGCGGCGCCAATCGGTCATCGAGCCAGCAGAGGAGGCGGTAGAGCGCCGGGAATTTTTTGGCGAGGTCCTTATTTTCGGCAGTGGGGGTGATGACCGATAAACCTTCGAGCGCAAGCGTTTCAAAATCTTCTCCAAACCAGGCAATGACCTGACGCGGTGAAAAATAATACACGTCGAAATACAACCCTTCGAGATGAGCGCGCACAGCACCGCGCGTCCATCGTCGAAATGCTAGTTTGAAGTGACCGCGCAGGGCTTCAGCCATTTCCCATAGGCAGATGTGTGGCATCAACGTCCAGATAATCGTTCCGCCTGGCCGTAACAGGCTTGGGAGTTGTGCAATGACTGGCGAAAGATCGGGAATGCAGTTGAGGCCTCCCAGGTTGGAAAAGACCGCGTCGAAAGGACCGCCGCGAACATGATGCAATTCCAGGAAAGAACCTTGTTGAAAGGTGACGCGTTCCTGCAAACCAAACCCCAACACTTTTTTCTCCAGGCGCGCTAACATGCCAGGGGCAATATCCAGGGCGTGGATGCGGTAACCGCGCCGCGCCAGCTCGATTGCATCTGTGCCGGTGCCACAATTCAATTCGAGAATGTGCGCCCCTTTCGGAACAAAGCGTTCGACCTGCGCGTACACCTTGTTCCTCATGCGCGTCAGGTGCGGATGGTCTTCTGCGAAAGCATCGTATTTTTCAGCCGTACGCGAGAAGGCTTCGGCGATGAGGGAAATTTGCAATTGCGGATGACGGACAACCAGCCAGGGGAAAGGGGAATCGGTCACTCGAAGCACACGCTTCAGGCGCGCTAAAAAGGAGCGAGGATGATACAGACGGCTCACAGAAAAACCGTTTAGTTCCGACAGGCAGTGATGAAAATACTGTTCGCTCATTTCAGGAAAGCCCAGCTCGCTGTAGTACCTTCGCGTGCGTTGAACGGCGGCCTCTCTTTCCTCTTGAGAAGGGTAGAGGGGACTATCCAAGATGTGAATTTCTCCATCGGGTTTCAAAAAGGGGAGTAAGGCATGGAGCAAGCGGTTCAGGTCGGGAAAGTATTGAATGACGCTGGCAAGCACAATGATATCGAACACTGCGGGAGGAAAAGGCGCGGAAAAGATGTCCCCTTCGAGGAAGAGCAGATTGGAACGCGATGAAAACACCCGCGCTGCCTGCGCCAATTCGAAATGATTCACATCCATGCCAATGACCTGTGCCCCGATTTGACTTAGGTGATGGGAAAGCCAGCCATTGCCACAGCCCAGGTCAAGGATGGTGAGCGGCTGGGGTCGGCGCGCCAGGTAACGGGTCAGGCGCGAAGCGGAGAGAGAACGCGCGCGCCATTCGTTTGCAAGCGGATGCCCGTCTGGAATTGAAGGCAGGTGTACGACAATATCATCCGAATAAAGACGCCCTTCTTTTTCTCGCACGCGCAGATAGAGATCAGCTTTCATACTCATCAAAGAGCCGGCTTTGTCAGCCACGTGCGCAAAGAGATTTCAGAGAGAAGCATACCCGCCAGGTAATAAGGCGTTCGAGGAATTTTCCCCCAATCGCGTTTGCGCCATGCCTGCCTCAGGCGAAATTCATGATGCACTCTTTTATGTAGGACGCGGTAAAACGCTGTTGGAAATGGACCGCGATAAAGCATTGCTAAGTCTTCCGAGTCAATCCAGTTTTGCTTTTCGCCTAATTCCATTTTGACGCGCTCGTAGAATTTCGTGCCAGGTAGCGGGTACGAGACCGAGATGCCAATGTCATCGGGTGCGCACTCGCGGACCATCTTCAAAGTCTTTTGAATGTCCTCCCAGGTTTCACCGGGATAGCCGAACTGCAAGAAGAAGCCCACTTCGATTCCGTTCTGATGCAACAGCGCGGTAGCGCGATAAATGTCCTCTACCTGATCGCCCTTCTCCATGGCATCTAGAATCTTTTGCGAGCCAGACTCGGCGCCAATCCAAACGGTTTTACACCCTGCCTTTGCCAGGGCGCGGGCGATCTTCTCGTTCACTAAATCCGCACGCTGTAAACATTTGAACGGAATGACCGCATCGGCTTCGTTGACCAGCGCGGCAAATTTTTCGATCCAGCCTGGCTTCAATCCCAAAATGTCATCCGCAAACCAGATGTGATCGGGCGCGTATGTTTCCTTGATCCATTTCATCTCCGCGACCACATTTTCCGGCGAACGCGAATTGTAGCGCTGACCCCAAATTGGCTTGGCACACCAGTTACAGTGATAAGGACAGCCGCGCGTGGTAACCATATTCATCGAAAAATAGCCGTGTCGCTTCAGCCAGATGGATTTATATTTCTCGATGTCCACAAGGTCCCAGGCGGGGAAGGGGAGTTTATCGAGGTTTGTAATATCGGGGCGGCGAGGGGTGCAGGCGATTGAAGAATGGGAGGCGTGCGGGGAAGATCGGTACGCGAGACCAGGGATGGAGTCAAGCCCCGCTTCTCTCTTACCCGAAAGTTGATCCAGCAATTCGAGCAACGTTTCCTCCCCTTCGCCGATGAGACAGTAATCCGCGCCTTGTTTGAGATATTTATCGTAGTGGTCGCTTACATCTGCACCGCACAGAATGACCGTGCATCCACGCTCCTTTGCCATGCGGATCATCTTGAACGCGGCTTCGCGCATCCGAAGCAGACACATCTTGGAAAGATAGTTGAAGTTATCTTCATAGATAACAGCGTAGCGCGGCCTGTGTTCATCCAAAGCCTTTGCCCATTCCTCTTCTGATTCCGCCAGCATCGCATCGAACATGGCGACCTCATATCCATGCTGACGCAGCCAACTCGCGGCGTAGAGTGTACCCAGTGGCGGATAGGGCATCATCGCCCGCCAGAGTTTGGGGTCGAAACGCAAATAGTAGGATTGACCGAGGAGGATTTGAGTCATTCTCTCACCCTCGCCTGCCTGAGCAAGGCATTCATTTTCTTTTCGAATGTTTCCTGCGTTCCTCTGCGATGATTGTGAAAATTGGATTGACAGATATTGGCACCAAAGGCAGTCTCCTCACCTGTTCCCCAGTGGCGCGCGATGCGACGTAGTTGGTAGGTCATTAACCATCGCTCGAGGCGGTCGCCGAGTTCGCCGCGCAGGGGAAGTTCGAGAAGGGCCTGGAGTGCCAGAGCCTGCTTCTCTTTCGCTATGGGTTTGGGTGGAAACGCATTCGGTAAAAATGCCTGCGCCCATTCGTTGGCTTCCATCAACCTTTGATACACATCTAGCCCTGTGATAGGAATCATCTGACATAACTCGCGCGCTGAATAGAGGTCATGCTGAGACCAATGTAGCGCGCTTTCGGCGAGAAGCAGGTTCACACAGATTCGATGCCTAAATGGACGCATGAGGCGCCCGAATGTGACAGCGAAGGCGCGCGCTGTCCACAATCGGCCGGCTTGCGTGACTAGCAGGTAATCGAAATCGGCATCTGCGGAGACGTTCATCACTGCAAGCGAACCGGTCAAGGCGACCATGCGCACAAACGGCAGGGAGCCCAGGATGCGCCCGTAGCGGATTGCAGATGGTAGCAATTGGTGCGAACGCGCTTCGCGCTGTTGGCGCGTGGCAATGAGGTCCTCACGCCCAGGGAGGATGAAGTATTCTCCGCTTTGCCGGATGAGCGGATGTTCTTTCAGTGCTTGGAGCACTTCCGGGTAAGATGCTTTGACCCCTGTAAGATAGCGATGAATTTCTAGCGCGGTTAGTGGATAATCGAAAACATCCGAATAAATGACCGTTTGTAAGATTGCCTGGGATAACATGTTCAAAGAATCATCGAGCGCGCCCAATCCGTTCCACTAACGTCAAGCGTACTATTTCATGAAACTATACAACTTGTGGGAGGTTCTGTCAAATCCCCTCATGCATCTTGCCATTGTCAGCCCGTTTCCTCCGACGATCACTGGTATTGGACAATATGGTTATTATGTTACACGTGCGCTGGCGCAAGCGAACGTGTTCACGCGCCTGACTGTGCTGGCAGGGGGATGTCCGTACGGAACAACGCCTAATCATCTCGGTTTAACGGAAGTCGAATATTGCTGGGTGCCCGATCAGTTTAACGCGCCGCAGGCCATTTTGTCCCGCGTGATGCGTTTGCAGCCCGATCTTGTTTGGTTCAATTTGGGTGCGTCCGTCTTTGGTCGCTCGCCATGGGTAAATGTGTTGGGCTGGTTTCTTCCAATGTTTACACAGCGTATGGGCATTCCCACCGTTGTCACATTGCATGAGCTGGTTGAACTGTCCGATTTACGCCTCTTGCGCGCGCCGGGCGGACCGTTTGCATCATGGGGCGCGCGGCTTTTGACCCTCGTCGCGGCGCAGGCGGATCTACTCTGTTTGACCATGCGCTATTACGCCGACTGGCTCAGCAAACGCAAGATAGATTGCGTTCATATTCCCCTTGGTGCCTATCATGAGCCGAACTTTTTACCCGAATCGGATTCACAAGAGTTGTTGTTCTTTACGACGCTCACGCCTTTCAAAGGTCTGGAATTGTTGCTCGAAGCCTTTTACAGATTGTGTGAGGAGTATCCTCAATTGGGCCTGACGATTGCCGGCGCAGAGCATGTGCGCTTTCCCGGTTATGCGCGAGATTTGAAAGCGCGCTTCAATGGGACGCCTCGCGTGCAATGGCTTGGACAGGTTCCTGAGGAGAACGTGATGTCGTTGTTTCGTCGTGCGCAGATTGTAGTTCTGCCCTATTTGGCTTCGACAGGTTCATCGTCTGTGCTGTACCAGGCCGCCATGTGGGGGCGCGCTGTTGTAGCCTCCGATTTGAAAGAAATTTACAAAGTGGCTGTCGAAAGTGGCTTGTGCGTCGAATTTTTTCAGAAAGGAAACGTCGAAAGCTTATGTACGGCACTTCGCCTCTTGCTCGATTCCCCCGAAAGACGGCGACAGCAGGCAGAATATAATTTTCAATCCATCCAGCGGATGCGTCCCGAAGTCACCTGTTTGAAATACCTCCATGCTTTCAATTATGTCCTCGAAAAGAGAGGAAAAACCAAGCGTATTCCCCTCCCATCCATAGAGTGAACATCATGTTGCCCCGTCGCGTTTGGTTTGCCGCATTTTTTGCCTTTCTCTTTCATGGCTTATTCATTCTCACTGCGCGTTATCGTCTGAGTTATGACGCGTATACTCACATGCTCTTTGCGAATCACTATGCCGAGAACTGGTTTTCGTTGTGGGAGACGCGCTGGTATGCCGGCTTTTCTGTCGTTTCTTACCCACCGCTGATTCATCAACTCATCGCGTTGTGGATTCCCCTCCTTGGCTTTGATCGAGCATTCGCCCTCGTTTTGTGGATCGTTGCCAGCCTCTATCCGTTTGCCATTTATGCCTTCAGTCGAATTTTCACAGGCAAAACCTCCGCGTCCTATGCCAGCCTTGCCTCGGCACTTCTTGTATCAGTCTATGTTACTGCCTACATTTTTGGACAATTGCCGTTTCTCGCAGGCACGCTTCTGGCGTTATTCAGCGCGGCAAGCCTGAATCGCTTTCTGCGTGAGGGCGGCTTTCACAATCTGTTGCTCACCATTTCGCTTTATGCCACAACAGCCGCCTCACATCATGCTGTATTATTGATTCATCCCTTTCTGTTTTTCGCGGTTGTCTCGAATGTTATCCTTCAAACCCCTCGAACTATTCAATGGCAATCATTCCTCCTGCGTTTTGTGCTGATCGGCTTTCTTGCTGTGCTCGTCTCCATCCTTGTCGTCTTTCCCTTTTGGCAATGGGGCATGGATCAAACCATGCAGACCCCCATTGATCATCTCTCACGGCACAACTTCTTTGAAAGCCCGCTGGCCTTTGCCGTATTTTTCTTTCCTCTCTATGGTCCCCTTCTGGGTGTCATTCCATTTCTCATGCGCCAATGGTCGGCGCGCTTCATCGCTCTACTTGTTTCGTGCATTCTTCTTTTTTTGCTCGGCCTGGGCGGGACGACTCCACTGCCGCGCCTCTTTTTTGGAAAGGCTTGGGAATGGCTGACTTATGAACGCTTTGCCTTTTGGGCAAGCCTGATCCTGACCGTCTTCTTCGGGATTCTTTTTACGCGGATGAAACTTCGCTTCGTGACTCAGCCGAAGCCTGCCGCGCGCCAAAGGAACCTGATCCCCGCCCTGGTCTTTTCCTTCTTTGCCATCACCGCCTTTGCTGTATGGCTCACGCCTTTGTTCCTCCCTCTCCAACCCAAGCCGATTGATATGCAGCCCATCGTTGATTTTTTGAACGAAGCGGATCATGCCCACTATCGGTACCTCACATTCGGCTTTGGCGATCAATTTGCTTATTTGAATCTACTCACCAAAGCCACTACGCTTGACGGCAGTTACCACACAGCACGTCAACTTCCCGAACTGCGCGAAAGCGGCATTGGTCAAATTGACACTGTATATTGGGCGACCAAAGGAATTTCTGCCATCGAACCGATCTTGCAAGCATCCGATGAATATGGCGTGCGCTGGGGCTTTGTGAACCCTGATGTTGTCGAAGCCATTCCTTTGAAATGGAAGGAGATTCACCGCAGCCCCTTTGTTCCGGTCTTGGAAAAACAGGGTTGGATCAAATTGAAAACGCTCGAAAACGGGGTCCTCGTTTACGAGAACCCCAACGCAGTGCCCCCCAAGCCCTCCACACCGCCGCGAACAAAACCGATAACCTCTTTTGCGTGGGGTGTCTTCCCCATGCTTTCGTTGATTACAACCCTCTCGCTTGGAACACTGCGCCTTGCGCCTCTTCGAGGCGAGAGAATCCTGCGCGGCGCCCATGCTTTTCTTGTTGGTTTGATTCCACTGAGTTTGTGCTTTTGGTATTATCGCGTCATTGCGGAGTTTCCACATGGACGCGTTTACTTTACCTATACCCATGCCCTCTTCTTCCTCACCGATGCCCTGGTTTTGATTGCGGTGATTCTTTGGCTGTCGGTGAAAATTACCCAATTCTCCTCCTTCTTTTCTTTTTCATCTTTTCTTGTTCCGTCTTTCCTCGCGAGCCTCCGTTCCAAGGTTGAGAAATTTCCCCGTCATCCTTCTTCGTTTCTCTTTCCGCTCTTGTTCCTCTTTCTGCTTTCCTCCCTCAGTCTCCTCTGGTCAAAAGAGTGGCGCACCTCTGCCTATATTTCCTTTCACTTCTGGCTGGTCTTTCTCTTTGTCCTATCCCTCCGTGAATGGAGCGAGGCATGGAAGCCCACCTTATACGGCTTCTGCGCGGCGCTGAGCCTCCAACTCATTGCCGGTTTTGTCGGTTTTGCGTTGCAGTCCACGGATTTTCTCGCGCCGCTTGAGTTGAAATGGCCCGGCCTGCTTGATCCATCTGTGCGTGGTTCGGTCGTCGTCTCCCTAGCGGATGGAACGCGCGTCTTGCGCGCCTATGGAACTCTGCCGCATCCCAACCTTCTCGGTGGACTTGTGTTCGTCTCACTATTGGGTCCGGTTGGGCTTTCTCTTGCGGGAAGAAGAGCCGCGCATCCCGTTTTGATTCTCTTCGCCCTGGGCATCTCCCTGCTCATATTGACGTTCTCCCGTTCTGCCTGGCTGGGAATGATTGTTTTTTTGTTTATTCTGATTTTGAAATCAAAATATTTAAATCGCCTACATCTCCACCTCCTTCTGATTGTGGCAATCTTGAGTGTGACCCTTACGATTCTCCCTTATCGTCATCTGCTTCAGGCTCGCACGACAAACATTGTCACCATCTCCGAACAGTTTTCGTTCGTTGGGCGCGCCTGGCTGACCCAAGAAGCCATCCAAATCATGCGCGAATATCCACTTACAGGGGTTGGCATTGGCTCCTTTATCATCGAACTTTCACGACGTGCCGGTGTGGGCTATATTGTCGAACCGGTCCATAACATTTTCTTGCTGGCAGGCACTGAATTGGGCATCGGCGGTTTACTCCTCGTTTTGGGTCTTTATCTTTCCATCACGTGGAGCATGAGCGAAAGCAGGGCTCCCTCTGCCATTCTGACAGGCGCGGCTCTTGCCGGTCTTGGAATCATCAGCCTGTTCGATCATTATCTTTGGACACTTGCTCCAGGACGACTCATGCTTGGACTGCTTCTCGGTCTCTGGGCAGGGCAGAGCGGCGAAAAATCCCTTGTTCTTGGACAAAATGGATCAGGAGGACACAGACTTGAAATCTGAACCACGTATTGCCTTTGTCATTGATGCGCTTCCCGCGTTGGGCGGTGGAGAGAAGGTACTCTTCACTGCACTGGAGGCGTATCCATGCGCGGAGGTCTTCACGCTCATCTACAACAAAAAGGCTTTTGTCCACACACCGCTGGCGCGTCGCAAGGTTCACATGTCCTGGCTCGATGAGTTGCCCTTCGCCCACACCCATCACCGCTTGTTTCTGCCGCTCATGCCCTCAGCCATCGAGCGTTTCGATTTGCGTGCCTACGATCTCGTCGTTTGCTTCAGTTATGCTGTGGCGCACGGCGTCACGAATCAAAACGGAGCGCGCCATCTTTCCTACACCTACACCCCCATGCGCTATGCGTGGACTGACATTAATCTGGATGGAACGCGCCGACGCAAAAATTTTCTCCTCGATGGCTTCATGCAGTACTTTCGCAAATGGGATCGTCGGGCCGCCTCGCGCGTCCATCAGTTTGCCGCTATCTCGCAAGCCATTTCACAACGCATCGCTCAAGCCTATCAGCGCAGTGCCACGATCATTTATCCTCCCGTTGAAGTGGAGCGCTTCCATAGTCATTCCCCTCGCGAGGAGTACTACCTGACGGTCACCAGACTAGTAGCGCACAAAAGGGTTGATCTGCTCGTCCAGGCTTTTTCAAAATTGAATCTTCCACTCGTTGTGATTGGCGATGGACCCGAACTGCCGCGCCTAAAACGCATGGCAAATTCGGCAGTTCACTTTTTGGGATATGTATCGGATGAAGAGGTCGTGAAGTTCATGAATAAGGCGCGCGGTTTCGTTTGCGCCGCGGAAGAGGATTTTGGCATTGCCATTGTCGAAGCACAGGCGGCGGGATGCCCGGTCCTTGCCTATGGGCGTGGAGGCGCAGCGGAAACCGTTTTGGATGGTGTAACCGGTCTGCTCTTCGATGACCAGTCCGCTGACGGTGTGATCGAAGCGGTAAAACGATTCGAGAAATATCTGCCGCACTTTCGAACGGCTGATCTCACGCAAAACGCGCAACGCTTCAACAAAGAACGCTTTCTCGTGGAATTCCAAGCGTTTGTGGAGGGGACGGGCTAACCGGTCACTTCATCAGTCAATTGGACGGCAAGCCCAAGATAGGTTTCTGGGGAGAGACTTTGCAGACGTGCGCGCGTCACCTCATCCACATCGAGCGCTTCGAGCCAGGACCTGAAATCGGATTCCGTTAAGACGCGTCCGCGCGTCCGAAGCCGGAGCGACTCGTACGCGTCCTCTCTGCCTGCTGCGCGCAGAATCGTTTGCGCTCCCTCGGCGATGACCTCCCAATGCGCGTTCAACTCTGCCCTCATCTTTTCTTCATCCGGCGCGAGGCGGCTCATTCCGCTGCGCAGGCTCTTCCATGCAACCAGTGTGTGACCGAGCGCCGTGCCAAACGTGCGGCGTACCGTTGAATCGGAGAGATCGCGCTGCAAGCGCGAAACCGGCAGTTTTTGCGCGTAATGCGCAAACATCGCATTGGCTATCCCAAGATTACCCTCTGCGTTCTCGAAATCAATCGGGTTCACCTTCTGCGGCATGGTCGAAGAGCCAACTTCGTTTTCCAGGACCGCCTGCTTGAGGTAACCATCACTGACATAACGCCAAACATCCTGTGCCAGATCAATGAGGATGGTATTGATCATGCGCAACATGTCGAAATAACGAATCCAGTTCTCGTATGGAAGAATTTGTGTAGTGATGAGGTTGGGTTCAAAGCCAAGCGATTGAACAAAAGATTTACTGAATGCCAGCCAGTCCACCTGTGGCGCGGCGGCTTGCAGCGCGTTGAAGTTTCCCACCGCTCCCGTGAGTTTTGCCTCGAAGCGGTGCGCGGCGATCTCCTGACGTACCTTTTGCAAACGCGCCAGGAAGACGGCAAATTCTTTTCCAAGCGTGGTAGGTACGGCGAATTGACCATGTGTACGCGCCAGCATGGGCAGGGCGCGCGTCTTTTTGGCAAAGGCGCGTATTGCCTCCAGCAATTCGTCCAATGCCGGCAGCAGAACAAGGTCACGTGAATTGCGCAGTGCCAGAGCAAGCGCGAGATTGTTCACGTCTTCAGAAGTAAGCCCAAAATGCAACCAGGGGAGAAGGTCTTGCAAGGAGGTGCCGTGTAGACGTTCGCGCAGGAAGTATTCGATGGCTTTTACGTCATGTCGCGTTTGCCTTTCGTAGGCACGGATGGATTCCGCGTCGGCGGTGGAAAAGCCAATCTTGATCGCTTCGATTTGGGCGGATTCGGAATCGGTCAGGGGGCGAAGAATGCCTGTTTTGGAAAGAGCCGGCAAAAGGTCCAGTTCGAGGCGAAGGCGATCACGTAGATAGGCAAATTCAGAAAAGTAGTCTGCGAGGGGCGCGCTCGAGTCCGCGTAGCGTCCATCCAAAGGCGAAAGAGCATACAGACGATCCATGCGATGTTATTCCTCCTCGAGGGGGAGAAAGCCGCGCCCGAGTATCTCCTGTGCAGGCGAGACGATGACGAAGGCTTGCGGGTCTTCCTTTGCCACCACAGTTTTGAGGTTGTGTACTTCGGTGACGGTGAGGGCGCAAAGAAGCACGGTGCGATCTGCGCCAGTGTACATGCCTTTGCCCGGTATAGCCGTTACACCGCGCTGAAGGTCAGTGAGAATGCGGTTGGCGACTGCCTGCGCTTTGTTGGTGATGACCATTGCAATGAACTGGCGTCGTTTGCGGCGCGGCACAAGCCAGGCGCGCAGTCCTTTGAATTCACGTTGTTCGGAGGGTTTGCCACTCTCGCTTTCCTCTCCAAAGCGCGGGAGCACTTCACCGGTGGCGCGGGTCATGGTAATCGTGCCGATGGCAATGAGCGCGAGGAAGGTGTAAAGTAATACTCCGAGAATGATCATGATTTCGCCCGGCACGGGACCAACAGCACTGCGCTGGATGAATTCGCTGAGTGTTACGGCCGGCTCAGGAAAAAGCCAGATCTTTGCCACCCATGAGGCATAGAGAACGAGGAAAATCCAGAGGTAATTTCTGCGCAGGCGGCGTCCGAAGGCTTCCCACATCGAGATGGGGAAGTGAGGGGTGAGCAGGTTTTCTGCCAGGCTTTCTGCCCATTCGGGGGAGGGATGGAACGGTGGCACGAGCATGGCGGCGTAGAAATCCGTTTCCATCAGGCGCACGCGATAACTCCATAATTCATAGTAACGATAGCGCCGCGCTTCTATGAAAAGAAACCACAGTACCAGCAAAGTATTGAGGATGAGGACGCTGTGATGAATGGACGGCTGGCTGAAGGCAACGGAAAGCGTGGCGCCGGTGGAGACGACAGCCCAATTGGTAGTGGTATCCAGGCGTTGACGCCACACGTTGGCGCGTTGGATTTCGGCGCGGAAGAAATGTACCATTGCCGTGACGAATTCGCTGGTCTTCAGTTTGTAGCCGCGATAGGTCCAAACCGGCTCTTCGGGTTCTTCCTGTTTTTTGGAATTCGTTCTGGGTTTTGTGGATTTATTGGCCATGATCTTTCTGACTCCGTTGTAAAAAGCCTTTTTAAGGCAAGGTCGCGAAGTCGCTGGACTTCTTGCCGTGACTTTAGTTTGCTTACATGTGCACAGCAATCAGTTTATCCTTTTGCTGAACATACGCTTCATCGAGAAACGCGCTGGCGATCATTCGTTTGGAACGATGCGGTGCGTCCCTCGCGCAAAGTATTTATACGCCTCTTTGGTAGGCTTGAAAAGGCGCAGTTTCATCGGCGCGCGAAAGTTGTTCCGTAAAAAGTGTCTGATGCGATTGTTTCAAATCCCCGCTTTCCTCACCCCAACCCCTCTTCCACGGGGAGAAGGGCAGGAGTGAGAGCGAAAAGCAATGCTGAAGACAATCCTTTGTCCATGTTTGCAACAGAGCAAAGTTAGTTAACAAGATGATAACAAATCTGTATCCTCAAAATAGGCTACAATCCCTCTAATCCAAAGAGGTTGTGATGAAAAAAGTCCTGTTCCTTTGCACGGGAAATTCCTGTCGTTCACAAATGGCAGAAGCGATTGTCAACGCGCGGCTGGGTGACAGGTGGCAAGCTTTCAGCGCGGGGACGAAGCCTGCGGGCTACGTTCACCCTAAGGCGTTGGAGGCGCTTCGGGAAATCGGAATCCAGCACGAGGGGAGATCGAAGCGAGTGGATGAATTCCGGGATGTGGATTTCGATCTCGTCGTCACGGTCTGCGATTCGGCGGCGGAAGAATGTCCCCTCTGGCTTGGGAAGGGTAAGCGCGTTCATTGCGGTTTTCCTGACCCTGCGAAGACAGATAACATGGACGATTTTCGCAAAGTGCGCGATGACATTGCGCGCGCGATCATTGATCTGCTGCGGGCTGCAGGGGAATAGGTTTGCTCCGCGCTTTGCCCAAATGGGGAAAGCATAAGGAGGCGGGTGTGTATCGAGCGCGAGGGCTGTTGCGCAGACTTTCGTATGTTTACCCTCCGCCGCTCACGCCTCCCACGATTCCACCTTCGGTCAATTTGCGCAAATCGCTCAGCGCGAACTCGATCTCTTCCGGCTTTACGGGACGATCTTCGTCACGATGTTTGAGTGCGCCCGCGCGGGCTTTTTCGAGCGCGAGTTCCTTGATTGAAGCATTTTGCGCCAGTGCCTCTTTTACCAGTGCCGCGCCTTGTGCATATCCAATCAGTGGGTTCAGTGCGGTGACGATGATGGCGTTCTTCGCCAGCCAACCTTCGGCTTTTTCGCGATTGGCAACCACACCTTTCACGGCACGCTCGGTAAACGCATTGACCGATCCGATCATCACCTGCATCATCTCGAATAAGTTGTGCGCGATGATAGGCATCATCACATTCAACTCCAATTGTCCTGCTTGGGCGGCGAACGCAATGGTCGTGTCGCAGCCAATAACATGGAACATCGCTTGATCGAGCATTTCAGCCAGCACGGGATTTACCTTTCCCGGCATGATCGAGGAGCCCGGCTGAACGGCGGGAAGGCGAATCTCATCGAGACCGGTTGAAGGTCCCGAAGAAAGGAGGCGGAAATCGTTGGCGATGCGGATCAACTCCAAAGCGAGGGTACGCAGCGATGCAGAGAAGTCTGCCGCATCAGCCATAGATTGCATGGATTCGAATAGATTATCGGACGTGTACAGTTCGAGGCCGGTGAGTTCGGATAATTTCTTCACCATGCGCGTGTGGTATTCGGGGTGGGCGTTCAAACCGGACCCGACGGCTGTGCCGCCGATACCCAACCTTCTCAACCCCTCAGCCGATCTGTGTATGCGTGCTGCAGCGCGCTCGACCGCTTTGGCATACGCGCCGAATTCCTGACCGAGTCGCACGGGCACAGCGTCCTGCAAGTGAGTACGGCCCGATTTAACGATGTCATCGAATTCCCGCGCTTTGACTTCGAGCGCAGTTTGCAGATTTTTCAACGAAGCAAGCAATTCATCCAGCCGCCATAGCGCACCGAGGCGGATCGAGGTGGGAATGACATCGTTCGTAGATTGTGCCATGTTGACGTGATCGTTTGGGTGGACATAATATTTACCGAGTTCGCCACCCAGAATTTGTGTGGCGCGATTCGCAATGACTTCATTTGCATTCATGTTGTGACTGGTCCCCGCGCCTGCCTGAAATGGGTCCACGACGAACTGGTCGTCCCATTTTCCCTCCATCACTTCCGCGGCGGCTTGAGCCACTGCCTCCGCCAACTGTTTTGCGGTGAAATGTTTACCGTCCACCTCGCGGTCGTTGAACAAGCCTAGTTCATAGTTCACGAGCGCAGCGGCGCGTTTGACCGCGGCAATAGACCAGATGAACGCGCGCCAGGGGCGCAGTCCGCTGATGGGAAAGTTTTCCACGGCGCGTTGCGTCTGCACACCGTAAAGTGCTGAAGCGGGAACCTTCAGTTCTCCGAGGGAATCCTTTTCGATGCGAAAATTATTTGTTGTCATGTTGTCTCCGGGTATCTTCGATCATTTCCTGTAGATTTTGCAACGTGAATTTTTGTTATTTTACTTCGTTCCTCTGGCGGGGATGTAGTGCAGAATGACATGATTTTCATGAGGTGGTTTTTCTGATTTGTTTCCAGGTAAAGCGCGGCGGAAATGTAAGTCGTTCGACAATGTCAAATTTTCGCATACTCTCTTTCCCTGTGGGAGAGGGGCTGGGGGTGAGGAAGTCTTGGCGAATGTGACTTGTCAAGGTAACCTCAATTTGGAGTAAACGCTTATGTCCGAAAATCTACTGCTGAGACGCCGAGTTCGCAGAGTTTTTTTGCTTTCTCCGCGTTTTCTTGTGCTTTTGCAGGGAAAAAGTTCTTGTTTTGAGCCGAAGTGAAGTATTTCCCACCATTTTCTTGCTAGAAAATTCATCTCCTGCATTCACGTTCTGTTAGAATAAAACCCATTACATCCATACGAGTCGTGCTTCAATGTTGCCATGCTATCCATGTCGGTCGAAATGCCACAAAGGCGGTCATTTTTGGATTGACACAAAAAGGACATCACGTGAACCAACTCCTTCAACTCTTCCTGATCTTTCTCAAAGTCAATTTGCTAAGCACCTCCGGGCCGGCTTCGGTTGGTTTGCTTTATCACGAAACGGTAGGAAAACTCGTAACCGAAGGGCAATTCGTGCAGGCCGTGGGATTATCCTCTGTTTTGCCGGGGAGCGATGCGCTTCAACTTGCCATGTATATCGGTTATGCCGTCGCTGGCATTCCGGGCGGATTTATCGCGTTGACCGCCTCCATCCTGCCGCCCACCATTATCATCTTGGGTGTAACGATGATCCTGCATCGCTTGCGGCGTGAAGCCTGGCTGACCCATTTCGTCGAGGGGCTCACGCCTGCCATTTCGGTGTTAATGGTTTTCGTCGCGTGGAAAATCTTTCAAAAGGGCGGTTCGACGGGATGGACGGGCTGGGCAATCGGTATCCTCAGTTTGATTGCCATGTTCCTCAACGTGCCGGCACGCGTGGTTGTCGTCATCGCGGGTTTGCTTGGAATACTCTTTTTGTCATGAAGCGTTCTCAGTTTACGGTCTGGCTTCGATTGTTGTGGATGTTCCTCAAGGTGAATATCCTTTCGCCTTCAGGACCCGCTTCCATTGGGTTTTTATACAAGGAGGCGGTGGGCAAAGTGATGACCGAAGAGCGATTCATTGAAGCCGTTGGCTTTTCCAATTTCCTGCCAGGAAGCGAAGCCTTGAAACTGGCCATGTTTGTAGGCTACGCGGCAGGCGGCGTGCCTGGCGTGTTCACTGCATTGTTGGGAGCCATTCTTCCACCGACTGTGTTGATGCTCATCGTCTCGGCGCTTCTTCAACGTTTTCAACATGAGAACTGGTTGACCGGTTTTGTGGCGGGCATGAGCCCGGCGGTGGCGGCACTGATCGTCGTCGTTGCCTGGGAATTGTTTCGCACCAGTTTGCCGAAGAAATTGGATCGCCGCGTGATCCTGATTAGCATATTGAGCGCGGTGGCTTTCTGGTTTGAAATCCCCTCTCCTTTGGTCTTGCTCGGCGCGGGAATTTTGGGCATCGTTCTGTTTGGCAGACGGAGATAAGATGAAAATGGATGTGTTGATTGCCACGAATGGATTCAAAGGAACCTGGTCTGCCATCGAATATGGCGTCTGGTTTGCCGAAGCCATGAAGATGAACATCACGCTTCTGGGCGTGACCGAGAGCCTGAGCCCGGCAGCGATAGACGATCACCACCCTTTGGAGGAGATCTTCGAGCGCGCGGTGGAGTTATTTCGACAAAAAGGTGTGAACTACACCCTCGAGGTCCGAAACGGAGATGCAGAACAGGTCATTCCTGAAAAGGCACATAGCGGCAATTACATTACTGTCGTCAGTCCCTTAGGGCGCCCTCCCCTCAAGCGTTGGCTAACGGGACGCTCCATTCGGACCTTGATGGAGAGGATCGAATCGCCGATTTTGTATGTGCCTCAGGTGCGCCTGCCCTTGAAGAAAATGTTGCTCAGCATTGGTGGCTTGGGCTACGAAGTGGCAGCGGAGATACTTGCGTTTCAAGTTGCTACAGTCGTGCGCGCCGACGTGACGATTCTGCATGTGGTCTCTCCCACAGAATTGGATTACCCAGGCGGACGCGAAGTGTTGAAGCATTTGAGCGATCTCGCCGAATCGGATACACTGCCAGGACGCGGTTTGAGGAAGGCGCTGGAGATCGCTCAGCAGTCGGGTTTGGATGCGAGGGTTGTCACGCGTCAGGGAAATGTGGTGGAGGAAATCCTCGCCGAGATTCGCGAAGGGGAGTATGACATGATCTGCATGGGATCGGCGTATAGTGCGCTTGCTCTGCGACAGTTATATACGCCCAATGTCACGGCAGAGGTGGCAGAGGTGGTGCATTGCCCGGTGTTGACGGCGCGCTTCAAGCCGTCCTAGAGCAAGGATTGGTTTTTTCGCTATATGTAGGAAAGGGGATGAGCGCTTCTACACCAATGCCGGTGAGCAATTCATTGCGCTGACTACAAACCAGGCGTGTATTTCTTTTCCCATTCTGCAATGGCCGCGCGAATGGCGGCTTTGATCTCTTCATTGGGGACCTGATCTATTCCCTCATACTTATTGATTCCAACATAAACGTTGACGCCGCCACTCGGCGACTCCATCAAGATAATTCCCTTTGAAGCAAGGGGTGTGTTTGCGATTTGTTTTTGTAGAATGGCGTTGATTTGCCCGACCAGAGAGGTGGGTGTTGCTTCGGGCTCAGTTTCCTTTTTGGGGGTAGGCGCTTGAGCAGAGGTGGGTGTGGGAGGAGTCGGGGAAACGGGAACAGGATGAGGTGGAGAAAGAGACGCTGAGGGAGCAGCGGGCGCGTTGATCGGCGCGGGGCGTCCCTCCAGCCATGGGCGAAGGTAGGTCAAAATTTCAATGAGGCGTTTGCGTTGAGCGGGAGTGATAGAAGCCGCGTTTACACGCGTGCCGTCGAGGTCGAGGGTCAGGGTGCCATTTTCGTTCTTGATGCGCAAGATGCCGGGATCATCCGCACGGGTTGGTTCTTGGGGGATGGATGCCAGCCTGGCTTCGGCTTCTGCTATTTTCTCCTGCGCATCTTTGATAGCGGCTTGTGCGGCTGCTTCTGCTTCTTTGATTTTTTTGGAGGTGCGGAGGTTGGAATCGAAAAAGCCGATCACCCATCCAATGAAGAGCGCGAGGAGGGGGATAAGGATTGGCGCAAAATTAAGTCCTTCCATGTTTCAAGACCTGACACTTCGGACAAAAATATGTACCGCGCTGCCCGACTGTGATGCGCACGATTTTCGTTCCGCAAACCGGGCAGGGTTTGCCGGCACGATCATATACACGGAAATAGTTCTGAAATTCTCCACCGCGATAGACCCAGTCAATCGAAGCGCCGTTGCGGCGGATGCCCTCGCGCAGGACTTTGCGAATCGCTTCGTGCAACGCTTCAGCCTGTTTTGCCGTGAGGGAGTTCGAGCGACTCAGCGGATGCAGTTTCGCAAGATGCAACGCTTCATCCGTGTAGATGTTGCCGAGGCCGGCGAGAAAGGTTTGATCGAGGAGCAGTGGTTTGAGTTGGCGATGCCGTTTTTGTAGTTCAGTATACAGCCACTGCGGTGTAAATTCGCGGCTCAAGGGTTCAGGACCAAGTCCACCAAGCACCTCTTCGGCATTTGTCGTCAGCCAGACGCGCCCAAACTTGCGTGTGTCGTTGAAGACCAGCGATGTGTGGTCAGATAATTTTAGTACAAGACGGTCATGTTTTGCGGGCGGGATGGCGCTGCTGCGCAGGAAGAGATCGCCGCTCATGCGCAAGTGAATCAAGAGGTGAAAAGTGGAAAGGGAAAGGATGAGATATTTGGCACGGCGCGTGACTTCTTGTATCGTTTGACCTTTGATCTGTTCTCTGAATTTTCGCGGTGATGGCAGAGCCAGTGTGCGCGGCCAGAGGAGTACAGCGTCTGTGATGGTCCTGCCGATCAAGTCGCTGCGCAGTTTGCGCGCTATCGTTTCGACTTCGGGAAGTTCGGGCATATCAATTACAAGGTTGCTATGTGCAACATTACTCGTCGCTCTTGAGCGCGGGAAAGGGGTTCGATGTTCCTATTCGTTGAACATTTCTCCCACGCTTCGTCCCTCATGGGCGCGGCGGATGACCTCGCCTAACATAGGAGCGATAGAGAGGATGGTCAATCGCCCTTTCAGAATCTTCATCTTTTTGGGTGGGATGGGAACGGTGTCGGTGGTGATGATTTGTTTGATGGGCAGTGCTGCCAGTCGTTCCACCGCATTGGCTGAGAAGATGGGATGCACGAAAGCCAGGTAGATATTGCGCGCGCCGTTCTTTTTGACGACGTTAACCGCCTGCACAATCGAGCCGCCGGTATCCACTTCATCGTCCACGATGATGACATCTCGCTTTGCCACCTCTCCAATGAGAGTGAGGGCTTCGGCTTTGGAGTCGTTTCCCACGCGCCGTTTTTCAATGAAGGCGATGGGGGTGTTCAGGTCGGTGGCGTAGTTGCGCCCCTTTTTGGCGAAACCCAGATCGGTGGCGACAACGACGGGATCCTTCATCTGTGCGTACAGATTTTTTTTGATATGCTCACTGATCATGCGCGAGGCGGTCAGCACATCGCCGGGGATGGAGAAGAAGCCTTGCACCTGACCGGCATGTGGATCGAAGGTCATGTAGCGGTCTGCGCCCGCGATCTCGATCATGTCTGCAACGAGGCGAGCAGTGATAGGTACGCGCGGCTGATCCTTTTTATCCGACCTGCCGTAACAAAGATAAGGAATCACAGCCGTAATGCGCGCTGCGGAGTCCAGGCGGATGGTCTGGATCATGATTAGGAGTTCCATCAGATTGTAATGAACGGGTCTGGAGGTAGTTTGGATGACATAGACATCCTGCCCCCGCGCGCTGCTCTTCAGTTTAACAAAGATGTTTTCATTGGGAAATTGAATGATTTCTCTGGGGCTCAGTTTCTGCCCAAGATAGTCGGCGATCTTTTGCGCCAGTTCGGGCGAGCCAGAACCAGCATACAATTTGATCTCGCCGTACATTTTGAGTTCATGATGGGTGTGTGCCAACATTATGCCCTGCCCTCCATGTTCCATTCCGAGCGTAAAATGCTCATGATTAACACATCATCATATCGTCCGTGCTTATAAACAGCCTGCCTCAAACAGCCCTCCAAAACAAAACCGGCTTTTTCATAAGCGCGTTGGGCACGCCGGTTTTCACCGTACACGCGCAGGAAGAGACGATTCAAATTCAAGGTTTCGAAGCCGTGACGCACCAGCGTTTGCACGCTCTCTGTGCCATAGCCCTGATCCCAAACGCTCTTCTCGCCAATCATAATGCCAATTTCTCCGCTACGCGCCCGCCAGTCAATGCCAAAGATGCCACAATTGCCGATCAATCTCCAGTCATCTTTTTTTTCTCGTCTTTCGATGGCAAAGGGCATTTCCTCTTTAGGGCGATTAGCAATTTCTTCGAACCATTTTTCTTCCTCGCGAAAAGACATCGGCAGATACAGCGCCAGGCCTGCCGTCACTTCGGGGTCATTGACCCATTGATGAAATTTTTCCACGTCGCTGCGTTCAATGGCGCGCAAGCGAATGCGTCTGCCATAGATGATGCTCACTTCGAATCTCCGTTCAACAGATATTTCACTGCTTCATAAGGTGAGAGAGTGCGGCGCAAGACTTGTTCGAGGGCGTCTTGATATTTTTTTTGACCGATGGAGT
The DNA here is from genome assembly GCA_035574015.1 of Anaerolineales bacterium. GTDB lineage: Bacteria > Chloroflexota > Anaerolineae > Anaerolineales > Villigracilaceae > Defluviilinea. The sequence goes on along the minus strand of DATLZK010000024.1, from coordinate 13,168 downwards.
CGAGGAAACGTTCCATCAAAGTCGCCTGCAAAACCGCTTCCATCTCAGACGTGAGCCGGGCGCGGTCACGAGCGGCCCAATCTCCGCTTTGATGTAGATAAGCGGCGTGCTGTGCAATGGCTTCCGCAAGTTGAGGGATGCCTGTGCCGTCTGTGGCAATGGTTTTTATGATGGGAGGAAGCCAAAGCGGGTTGTCGCTTTGGTTTTTGGGCGCTTCGATGGACAAGATGCGGTCGTGATGGCGAATCACGCGTTTCGTCGGATGAGCCAGTTCGAGCGTGGAGCGAAGCGCACGTTCGGTATTCTCCACGCCGGGGCGGTCGGCTTTGTTGATGACGAGCACGTCCGCGATTTCCAAAATTCCGGCTTTGATCGCCTGAATGTCATCGCCAAGTCCTGGTGCTTCCACGACGAGGGTGGTATGCGCGAGGCGAGCAATCTCCACTTCGTTTTGTCCCGCACCAACCGTTTCTACGATGATGATTTCGTAACCTGCCGCATCAAAGACTTGTACCAGCGCGGCAGTGGTTTGCGCCAAGCCGCCGACGGAGCCGCGCGTGGCCATCGAGCGGATGAACACGCCATCATCTCCTGCCAGGTCCCGCATGCGGACGCGATCACCGAGCACTGCACCGCCCGTGAAGGGACTCGAAGGATCAACGGCGATAATGGCAACCCGTTTGGGCGAAGAATGATCTCTGCGGTAATGGAGTGTGAGTTGATTAACGAGGGAGGATTTGCCGGTGCCGGGCGCGCCTGTTACACCGATGATGTGTGCGCGGCCGGTATGGGTGAAAAGATGGGTCAGTGCAATGCGTCCCTCGGGTGTATTGTTTTCCACGTGACTGAGTAGCCGCGCCAGAGCGAGGCGGTCGCCTGCGAGAACAGAATGACTCAAAGTGTCCATGGTATCTACCATCAACCGTTGTCCCGCCTGGCTCGCTCAGCGGCTCTGTCCTTTGCAGTATGCATGTCCATTATGTGTTGTTCTCCTCTACTGCTTTGCGTATATCTCGGATAATGTCCTCTGTGAGAGCACCGGGACCGTAAACACCCGCCACGCCCATTTCCTTCAGGCGAGGAATGTCTTCATCTGGAATGATACCTCCGATGAAGACTTTGACGTGCGTTTGCCCATTGGCTCTGAGCAGTTCGAGGATGCGTGGGGTGAGAGCCATGTGCGCGCCGGAAAGAATGGATAAACCGACCACATCCACATCCTCCTGCAGGGCGGCTTCGGCGATCATTTCGGGCGTTTGCCGCAGACCTGTGTAAATGACCTCCATGCCCGCGTCGCGCAGGGCACGCGCTACCACCTTTGCCCCGCGGTCATGACCATCAAGTCCGGGCTTGGCTACCAGGACACGGATTTTCTTTTCGGTCATCGTTCCTCCGTTCGATCGAATGGCATAAAATTCCAGAGATGCTCTGTTGCAAACATGGACAAAGGATTGTCTTCAAGCATTGATTTTCGCTCTCACCCCTGCCCAGTGGGAGAGGGGTTGAGGGGAGGGAAAACGGGGATGAGTTGCCATGTCTATCATCTTTGCAACAAAGCATTCCAGGGTGATTATACTATGACGATAGAGAGCCCCTAGCGAAGCCTTTTGCTGACAAACTACAATGATATTTGAATGCTTAACAACGCTGTGCCGTCTCGGCTCGCGAGTAAAATATGCTATACTTTGCTTATGCAATCGCGCAAAGACTGGTCACAATGGACTGAAGTGCTACGCCGATTGAAACTGGACGGACTTGTTTCCTGGCTGTTGGAGGCGGGTTCTCCTCTTGCGCCGCTGAGCGCAAACGCCCTGTATATTGTTCAGCCGTTCATTGGGGGGAAAACCATCGGTTCTATCGCTCACATGCTCGAAGAAGAGGAAGAGATACAAGGCTTTGTCCGTACCTTGCGCGGGGAGGAAAGTTAATGCTGGCTCTTGGCGTTTTTCTCCTCGCGGCGTTTCTCTTGCTTGTTTTTACGATAGTGCGGCGCAGGTCGCCTGGCGTCTTTCGGCGTATTGGTGCCTATGAACGCCTCAACCGCGCCGTAGGACTTGCTGTAGAAAATGGCACACGCCTGCATGTCTCGCTGGGGCGTGGCAATCTTTTCACTGCGCGCGGTGCCTCCGCGTTGGCTGGGCTTGCCATGCTACGGCGATTGGCAGAACGGACCTCTGTGAGCGATCGTCCTCCTGTGGTCACATCTGGAGAGGCTTCGCTTGCCATTCTTTCGCAAGATACTTTGCAATCAGCCTATCGCGCTGCGGGCGCGGAGGAACAATATCGCTTCACCACTGGGCGTGTGACCGGTTTCGTTCCCTTTGCCTATGCTGCCGGCGCAATGCCCCTCACGCGCGAAGAGAACGTTTCTGCGAACCTGGTGATCGGCGATCTCGGCGCAGAGGTGGCGCTGCTGGCTGAAGCTTCGGATCGAGAAAATGCCGACCTGATCGGGGCCAGCGACAATCTTTCTGCTCAAGCCATTCTATACGCTTCCTCGCAGGAGCCACTGATCGGAGAAGAATTGTTTGTCGGAGGGGCGTATGTGGGCGCGGGCCGTTCACACGAAGCAAGCTTGCACGTACAAGATGTCCTTCGCTGGCTTCTGATTCTTGTCATTCTTGGCGGCGCATTCTTGCGATTCATGGGATTTGAATTCTAAATGAGTGTACTGCGTGTCTTAACTGCGGCATTTGCTATTGCCTCGGGCATCATTGTCTTGCTAGGATATTTTCTGCCTGTGCCAACATTGATGCAATTGAGGTCCCTCCTCACTGATTGGGCAATCATCCTGGCTGGCACGGCTGTTCTGGTTGGCATTCTCAATCTCGTCGCAGTTCAAATGGAGAAAGTGCGCACAGGCCAAAAGAGCGGCATTTATGGGGCGCTGCTTGTCCTCGCGCTGATTGTGACCTTTGGCTTCGGCTTGTTGTTGGGACCCGATGATCCGCTCATACAATGGACGGTGGATGCGATTATTGTCCCTGTGGAAGCCTCGCTCATGTCTTTGCTTACGGTTACCCTGATCTACGCCAGCATTCGCCTCCTACGCCGCCGGGCAGATGTGATGTCGGTGCTCTTTTTGCTCGTTGCGCTTTTGTTTCTTAGTGCGGTTCTCTTCACAGCGTTTTCTCCCGCTTTGGGTGATGGTTTGATGGATTTGGTTGGCATGTTCTCGCGTGGTGGCACGCGCGGCCTCCTTCTGGGGATTGCACTGGGAACATTGTTGACTGGTATGCGCGTGCTTTTCGGTATTGATCGTCCTTACGGGGGGAATTGACTATGGCTGATATTCGTTGTCCCAATTGCGGTAAGAATAACCCGGATTTTTTAGATGCCTGTCAATTTTGTGGCACCTCCCTCGAGTCTGAATCGTCCCTGCGTATTGGGGAAAGCCCAAAGAAGATTAGAACTAGTGAACTTGAACCGATTCTTCCGCAATGGTTGAAGGAAGTGCGTCAGCAGAACAGAGAAACGACTGAGGAAGAGGCTGCTGAAGCCGCGACCCAGCCACAGGTCCGGAAAGATGAAGCGCCTGATCTTCTTTCGGGGCTTTTTCAGGCGGAGACGTCGGAGGAAGAGGAGATTCCGGATTGGCTGTCCGCGATCAGTCCTTTACGAGAGTCTTCTCCTGTTTCCAAAAAGGAATCCCCCGCAGATTTCTTTGCACAATTCGAAAAAGCCTCGGAACCTGCTCCAGAAGAAACTGCCGAGAGAGAAGACTCATCTGGAATGGAGGAGACACAAGAACCTGTTCAGGAGGACTGGTTTTCGCAAATCTTGCCCCAATCAGAGACGCTCTTCCAGGAAGCACCTGGTGAAGAGGCGAAATTTGGCGCGGCTGTCGCGCCCTTTGAAGCTGAGCCCCCAACGTCTTCCGAAGCCGAAGACCTTAGTTGGCTGCGTGAACTGGAAGCCTTTGCAAAACAAGTGGAGCAACCTGTCACAGAAGCGTCCGTAGCAGAGCCATCTGCTCCGCAAGAAGATTTGGATTGGTTGAAGAATCTCGCCGAAGCTTCTGGTGTTCAGCAGGAAACCTCTGCCACGCCGCCCTCGGCAGAAGAAGATTTGAGTTGGTTGGATAAACTCGGCTCGGTTCCGGAACCACCCGTCGAATCCGCGACCGAATCTTCGCCGCCTGTTTCGCCGTTTACGCGGCGCACGGGTCCGCTTGCTGGCATCGAGGACAATGTCATGCCAGACTGGTTGAAGAGCGCTTTGGAAGAAACCTCCAAGCCATCTCCGAGCGCGCCTTCATTGGATTGGCTCAACTTACAAGAGGAAACAAAATCTCAGGAAGATGTGCAAGTCAGTCGTCCTGTAGATGAATCCCTCGATCTTTCTCAGGGTGAGCCTGCTTCTGCCAAGTTGGAGGCTTTCTCGGCAGAAAGCAAAACCCCTCCCTTCACAGGGCCGGATGTGGACTCATTGTTTAACATCGAATTGCCGGATTGGCTTTCGCAGACTGGCGAATCTGTTGCAGAAACACCCGAATCCACACAAACGGCTGAAGTGCTCACGCCTGTGGAGTTGCCCTCCTGGGTGCAAGCCATGCGCCCGGTGGAGACTGTACTGGAATCATCCCTTGCAGCTGAAGCGGAGCAGATCGTTGAAAAAGAAGGTCCACTTGCAGGGTTTCGTAACGTCATCCCTCTTGCACCGATTGGCTCTTCACGCAGACCCAAACCCATCTCCTTGAAATTACAGGCAACGGAGGAGCAACAAGCCGGCGCGGCTCTGCTCGAACGATTGATCGCAGGAGAAACAGTTCCCCAAGCCATCAAAGCTGTTCCGTTCCTCACTTCTCAGAGAATGTTACGTTTGGCATTGACGGCAATATTCCTGCTCGTGTTAGGTGCTGTGCTTGGAGTAGGTTCGCGCCTCCTGCCGGTATCGGCGTTATTCCCTGTTCACCTCACGGGAATATCGAACGTTGTAGCCAGTATTCCTGAAAATTCACCTGTTCTTGTTGTGATAGATTATGAACCCTCGCTGGCAGGTGAAATGGAGGCGGCAGCCGGACCTTTGCTCGATCAGATGGCGCTGGCGCGGCACCCAATCTTTACTTTTCTTTCCACCTCTCCAAATGGCACAGCATTGGCGGAGCGGTTGATGCGAAACATAGGAATCAACAAGCCGATCCCCGATGGACTTGGCTATCAGTTGGGAACGAATTATTTCAACATCGGATATTTGCCTGGCGGTTCTGCTGGCGTCTTGGGCTTTCTCGAGGATGTGCGGGGCGTTATGCCGTGGGCTCAGGTGGCAGACTTTTCGAACTTTGCAGCGGTCGTCCTCTTGACCGATCATCCCGAATCCGGGCGGGTTTGGGTGGAGCAGTTGGAATGGTTGAAGCAGAATCGTCCATCGCTTGCAAATCAGCCTTTGCTGGTTGTTGCCAGCGCGCAAGCAGGACCTTTGATGCAACCATACGTCTCGGCAGGTCAGGTGGAGGGTATGATCAGTGGAATCTCCGACGCAGCGAGATATGAATTTGTGAATAGCAGTCGTCCAGGGATTGTGCGCGCCTATTGGGATGCATTTGGCGCTGGCTTAATGATGGCAATCGTATTGATCACCATGGGTGGCTTTTGGAATCTCATTGCAGGTTTCCGCGCGCGCGGCGCGGAAGAGGAACAGGGATAAAGCACAATGATCATCGAAGTCATCTCTGGGCTCATTGGTTTTTTTCTGACAATCATGATTTTCAGTTATCTTATCGGCGATAACCCTCTGTTTCGCATTGCTGTTTATCTCTTCATCGGTGTGGCATCCGGTTATGCGGCGGCAGTGGTGTGGCATGGGGTATTGATGCCGAAATTGTTCACGCCATTGGGTGATCCAAATCAACTGGTCTTGTTAATTGTGCCGTTGATTTTCTCCTTTTCCCTGCTGACCAAATTTTCCCCGCGTATTTCATGGATGGGAAATTTTGCCATGGCCGTTCTTGTCGGTGTGGGCGCGGCAACTGCTGTTGGTGGGGCTATGCTTGGGACGTTGATTCCACAGGCACGCGCGGCAATGGATGCGTTCAACATTCGCGCCATTGGCGGCGGAGCGAACGCGTTGTTTGCCCTGATGGAAGGCACGATCATGCTCATTGGGACCGTGTTGACGCTGGCTTATTTTCATTATGGCGCGAAGCGCGCGTCGGATGGCACGATCAAACGAAATTCCGTTCTCGAAGGGCTGGCATGGCTTGGCCGGATTTTCATCGCTATTACGTTCGGTGTGCTGTTTGCTGGGGTTTATATGGCAGCCTTGACAGCCATGATCGAACGATTGAGTTCCCTTATTAATTTTGTGAAGGGATTATTAGGTTGATCGTTTATGTCTGCGTCGCTTGTTCAAAACGAATCCATTCTGGCGATTGAAGTCGGCGCGGCGACAACGCGTGCCGTGTTGTTTGACGTGGTAGAGGGGCAATATCGCTTCGTTGCCTCAGGACAGGCACCCTCCACCGCTGAAGCCCCGTTCAAGAATATTGGTATCGGCGTGCGTGAAGCGATCCTCAACCTGCAAAACGTGACCGGCACGAAATTGCTTGGTCAGGATGACAATTTGATCGCGCCTGCTCAACCGGACGGTTCGGGCGTAGACGCGGTGGTCGCGACGATTTCTGCAGGACCACCTGTGCGGACAGTGATTGCCGGTTTGCTTCCCGATGTCTCTTTGCAGAGCGCGAGGCATCTTGCAGAAACTACGTATGCGCGCATTGTGGAGACGCTCGATCTTTCGGATCACCGCAGACCCGACCAGCAAATGGATAGCATTGCGCGTGCGCGACCCGATTTGGTGATCCTGACAGGCGGCACAGATGGTGGTGCTTCGCGCTCGATCCTCAAAATGCTCGAAGCAGTTGGATTGGCATGCTACCTCATGCCGATGGAAAAACGCCCCCTGGTGCTTTATGCGGGCAACCGTCAACTTGCCCACGATGTGAAAGAGTTATTGGGCGCACACGCGGGAGCCTTGCAGATTGCTCCCAATATCCGCCCCACGCTGGAGATCGAAGACCTCACCCCTGCAGCCAACGAACTGGCTTCGCTGGTGGTCAAACTCCGCCAAAGACAATTGAAAGGAGTAGATGAATTGCATTTGTGGACGGGTGGGAACATTCTGCCCACGGCGTATGCGCAAGGGCGCATGATTCGTTTTCTCAGCAAATTATACGAGTCGACGCGAGGGCTGTTGAGTGTCAATGTGGGTGCCTCAGCAACTTCGGTAGCGGCAGGGTTTAGCGGCGATTTGGTGTTAGGAACATATCCACAATTTGGGCTGGGTGAGAATCTGGCAGGCTTGCTGCAATATACCGAATTGAGTGAGATCATGCGTTGGCTGCCTTTGGATATTTCATCCAATACCTTGCGCGAGTATTTATTTCAAAAATCTTTATATCCCGCCTCCATTCCTGCCACAAAAGATGAGCATGCGATCTCGCAGGCAGTGGCGCGGCAGGTGTTATACCTTGCCGTGCGCGCCGCGCGCAAGAACTTCCCCAATGCAGCGCGTTCACAGGGCGATGTGATGCCCCCGCTCGATTTGATTATCGGCGGTGGTGGCGCGGTGAGCGATACCGTTTCACTTGGACAGAGTTTGCTGTTGCTGTTGGATGCCATCCAGCCTGTAGGAATTCTGCCGATTCTGGTTGATCAGAATAATCTCCTTCCATTGCTGGGGGCGGCAGCTGCACGGAATTATTATCTACCCGTGCAGGTCATTGACTCGGGAGCGTTCATCGGTTTGGGAACGGTCGTTTCGGTACGCGCTTCGGCAACGTATGGTGAACCTATCTTACGTGCTCGACTCTCATATCAAGATGGGACCGACGCGCGAGTGGATGTGAAGTTCGGAGGGTTGGAGATTCTGCCTTTGCCGAGCGGGCAAACAGCGCGTCTTAGCCTGCAGCCGCTTCAGCGCGCGGATGCGGGTTTGGGTCCCGGAAGAAGCGGCGTTGTGCCGGTGACGGGTGGTGCCCTGGGTGTGGTGATTGATGCGCGCGGGCGTCCGCTCCATCTTCCATCCGATCCGGTGCGGAGGCGTGAACTGATCAAAAAATGGCATTACACGGTGGGAGGTTGAGAATGCTTGCGCCCGTTTTGCATATTCTCCCGTTGGCGACCATCGTGCGTGAGCGCGTTTTACCTGTTGCCGGTAAAGTGACTGCCCATGTAGGGCAGCGCGTCAACCCGACGGATGTGGTGGCAGAGGCGACCTTTGCGCGCGAGCATGTTCTGTTGGATGTAGCGCGTACCTTCCGCGTTTCACCCGCGGTTGCTGACAAGATGATCAAGGTCAATGAGGGCGACCGCCTCACGCAAGGTGCTCTCATTGCAGAGAGCGGCGGTTTGATTCCGCGTGCGATCCGCGCGCCGCGCCCCGGACGGGTGATGGTTGTGGGAAGTGGACAGGTGCTGATGGAGGTGGGGGATGCGCGCATCGAGTTGCGCGCCGGCCTGCAAGGGGAGGTCATGCGCATCTTACCCGAACGTGGCGTGGTGATTCGTACGACAGGCGCCTTGATTCAAGGCGCGTGGGGCAATGGCCGCATTGATTTTGGCATACTGCACAGTTTGATTGAAAAGCCCGATGATGTACTCACTCCCGATCGTCTGGATATCAGCCTGCGTGGCTTGATCATTTTGGGCGGGCATGTGCGCGACGCCGATACTTTGCGTGTTGCTGCGGAAGTACCCGTGCGCGGTTTGATTGTCTCGAGCATGTCGTCTGCGCTGATTCAAGCCGCCATGCAGGTTCGTTTCCCTGTGTTGGTGTTGGATGGTTTTGGCGCGCTTCCAATGAATTCCGCTGCCTTCAAGTTGCTCACAACCAATAACGAGCGCGATATTACCGTAAACGCCGAACTTTTCGATCGCTATACAGGCAATCGTCCCGAGGCAATCATTCATCTTCCGGTTGCCACCGAACCCGCCGAGCCCAGGGATTATGAACCGTTTACCGTTGGCCAACAAGTACGCATGAGGCGTTTGCCTTATGTGGGAATGTTGGGTACGATCATAAATCTTCCGGAGGGACTCAGTCTTTTACCCAGTGGATTGCGTGCTCCCGCGGCAGAAGTGAAACTTGAAAACGGGGAGACCGCGCTTGTGCCTTTGGTAAATCTTGAAGTTGTGGGATAATCCCCAATCAAACCGGGCGATGGTTGCGCTGAAAGGCAATTATCGCCCAAAGATGGAGAGTGCAGCATGAGTATGTACGATGACGATACCGTAACGAATTTCGAAGAAGCCGGACCGCCAGAGGAATCGAGCAACCGCACGTTTCTGATCGTTGCGGGCGCATTGGGTCTCCTCGTTCTGGTTGCCCTCCTGTGTTTGGGCGCATACGTGCTGTTCAACTTCGGTGCCGGGCAGGCAAGCGAAGCAACCGCGCAACTATTAGCCACACAACAAGCTGCCACGATTCAGGTGGGACTGACTCAGACTGCGCTGGCAGTGAATCTGACGCAAACCGCGCAAGCCACTCCCACGCTTCCTCCTACGAACACGCCGGTCATTGCTCAACCCACTGCGACCTTTACGGAAACGCCGAATCCCGCGACCGCCACAGTCGGCGCGGCGTTCACACAAATTGCTGTTTCCACGCAAACGGTGATTCCGACTTCCACGGCTCTACCAGCCACAGGCTTTGCCGATGAAGTTGGTATACCGGGGCTTGCCCTTTCGGCGCTGGCGCTTGTGGCGCTCATCTTTCTGGTGAGAAGGTTGAGAGCCGCGCCGTTGAGATAATGCAATCTCAATTCAGGATAGACGGCTCAAACCCAAAATTTACTGCGGAGATGTCGTGTATTGAGCCTGTCGAGGTGCTGAGTTCGCAAAGATTTTTGATGTCTCGGCATTCTTTGCAACTCGGCAGTGAAAAAGTCCTTACCCTGAACTGACGTTAAGGTGGGGTAGTTTTGGAAAAGAAAGGGACAGCAGATGGTTTGCTGTCCCTTCTTCTTTTGATTTTGAGCAATTGCGAAGTTCGCAATAAAACACGAGTCTTGGGTGTAGAGGAGAGGTCAGCGGCGTCGTGCTCTGGTAATCGCAACGGCTTTGAGGGGCTCCTGTTTGGCAAGAAAGAGAGCCTTGATTAACTTGAAATCTACATTTTGCTTTTTGGCGTTGCGCTGTAGACGATGCAGCACATCGTGTCCAAGCATATTTGCGATATAGGTATCGAGTTCTTTTTCGGGTAACTTCAGAAGATCGTTGGCTAGTTTTTGCGATACTTGTTCGTCCAGATTGATTTGCGCCTCCAGTGCAGATTGAACGGCATTATCTCTGGCTTTGGTGATCCAATCATTGATGGACAGTACATCTCGGTCTGCAAAGGTCAGATTCATATTTTTCAAGAGAATCTCGAAGCCGAATACACCGATAAATGCATACCAGAACCATGCGAACTTCGCCGCTGCCGCGAACGTTATGGTTGCGCTGGCAAGCAATGTGGTAGCCGTATTGCCAATGATCAAAATCAGGAGGTACAACAAAAACGAGCCTGTCAAAGTACAGGCTCGATAACTGGCTTTCGATCCACAGCTAGACTTTACCTGGATCACACTGATCAAGATACTGAAGGCAACAGCAAGAAGGACCGCGACGAGAATGTCCATGTGTTTCCTAAAAACTGATTTTTCTGCCGATCTGCAATCCCTCTGCCGTGATGTAATATGTGTTGAACTCGTCGAACGTCGAGGCTTTTTCGCCGATCAAGTTGTATTTTTTCAGATTAGTAAGTACCTTCTTGATGCGTTCCCGGCTGTAGCCTGTTTCAATCAATTCCCTAAGTTGAACCTTTCGGTTCTTTAAAATCTGATTGAACACTTGACGGTTTGCTTCCTCCCCCAAAAGAAGGGCGACATCCACATCAATATTATTCATTGTAAAACTCCAAATCTATTGAATCTGATTTGCATTACCATAGCGAGCAACATCATTATACTACGTTATACTACGCTCCTTGCAACTTGCTCTCCATAAGCCAGCAATGCCTTGACCATTCCCTGGGTTCTGCCCTCGGCGTACACACGCAAAACCGGCTCTGTTCCCGAGGGACGGATCAACAGCCAGGAGTCGTCAGCCAGGATGTATTTGACGCCATCGCGTTGATTGATCTCGATGACCTTTTCGCCTCCGATCTCAGCCGGAGCTTGCTTCGTGAGAAATTCGGTCATCTCCGCCTTAGCAACGGGGCGGCTTAAACGTAAATCTACGCGCTCATAAAAAGCAGGGCCCACTTCGGCAAGCAGATCCTCTACCAAGCCATGCAGGGTCTTTCCCGATTCGGCAATCATCTCCACGAGAAGCAAGCCCATGATAGGACCATCCCCCTCAGGAATATGCCCTTTGAAAGAAATTCCACCCGATTCTTCACCGCCGATCAATACATCCTCCGTCATCATGTAATCGGCGATGTGATTGAAGCCAACCGGCGTTTCATACAGTTTCAGGCCATAGCGCTTTGCCAGCCGATCCACCATGCGCGTGGTGGAAACCGTCCGCACGACTGCACCCGTCCAACCGCGTTTTTCCACAAGATATCGCAATGACAATGCCATAATCTTGTGCGGGTCAACGAAGGTGCCGCGTTCATCCATGGCGCCGATGCGGTCGGCATCGCCATCGGTCACCACACCGAAGTTACCCATTCCCGAACTGATCGCGGATGCCAGCGCGCCAAGATATTTCGCAATCGGTTCAGGATGTACGCTGCCGAAGCCGGGGTTCATCTCCCCGCGAATCTCCGTGATCTCACAACCCGTCCCTTGCAAAAATGACTTGATGACACCTCGTCCCGATCCGTACATGGCATCTACCACAAAGCGCTGTGGGTTGTCTGCGATGATGTCGGTGTTGATCAAGGTGCGCAAATGATCGAAGTATGCCGGTAAAGGATTGAACTTTTGAATGAGGCCCGCTTCGCGCGCTTTTTTGAAGTCCATCAAATTGGGACCGCGCCCCTGTTGTTCGTTGTCATTGATATAGATTTCTACGCGACGACATTGCTCAGGTAGCGCCGATCCGCCGAAGGGACCCTTGAGTTTGACGCCGTTATAGCGCGGCGCGTTGTGGGAGGCAGTGATCATCACGCCCGCGATGGCGCGCTGATGTTTGACCGCGTAGGAGATGGCAGGAGTGGGCGCGTCGGACTGTGCCAGCAGGACAGTGTATCCATTCGCAGCGAGGACGCGCGCTACCTCACCCGCATAGCGATCCGAGAGGAAGCGCGTGTCAAAGCCCACCACGATTTTTTTGGGATCGGGCGCTTGTCCCTCGCTTCTCGATTTGTCCGCCGTATGGTTTTGTTTGTCCCAATGTTCCGAAGCCACTGCATCGGCAATGGCTTGTGCGACAATGCGCAGGTTGTCGAACGTAAAGGTATCCGAGATGACGGCTCTCCAGCCGTCGGTTCCGAAGTGAATAGGCATAGGAATTCCTTTTCAATCTGTGATATTTATTTTAGGTTACTTTGTTGCAAACATAGACAAAGGATAGTCGTCGGCATTGCTTGTCACCCTCACCCCTGCCTCTCTTCCAGTGGGAGATGGGTTGGGGTGAGGGGAAGCGGAGATGAATGCCCAGGTCTATTATCTTCGCAACAGAGCAATTTTAGGCATCAAATTGCTTGGAATGCAAAGATGAATTGCTAGGACTGGTAGCACCATCATCCTTGTCCTCTCTCCTAGCAGGAGGGGAAGGGTGTGGTAAAGTGCGTTCATGATTTTTGCAACAAAGCAATATCGAAGCATTTCTGTTTGATAGATCCATTATGGTGTTGAGGTAGGAGAAGAGGTGGGGGAGGGCAGCCAGTTTGGAACTGGCGTTGCCGTGGCTAAAAGGGATTGGATCATCCAGCCTTCAACGCGTTTGTCGTTGATGGTGGCGACAACATGTACCCAGATGACACCGTTGACCTCCTGAAAATCGTTCGGGACAATGGTAACTGTCCAGCCATTGGGGAGAATTGTAATCCCTTGTCCGCCGGGGGTCTGGCGGATGAATGCTCCACCTGCTTCGCCTGCGCGAATAACAGCAAGAATAGGGGTGGGTTCGGGGGTGACGGTGAAGGTGGGGGTCTGTGTGGGCAGGAGGGTAGGACGTGGCGTCTGTGAGGGAGTCAAGGTGGGAACGCCGATGAAGGCGGTGGCGGGTGTAGCAGTCGG